>JAZNQN010000039.1:0-114818 GCA_045590195.1 Clostridia bacterium
CACCTTAAAATTTATAAGTTTGGATGCATAACAAAGAAAAAATGTGCATTAATCCTTGACGGATTATAAGCATTTTTTATGCAGTTAGGCGCCAAAATCGTATATTTTAAGGCGAATATTCCTTATGAGTGAGCGGCTTTGCCTCTTTTTTAATGTGAAAACATCAAGGTTCCGGGGGTACCCGACCGCAATCTTTGATTGCGTTATCGGGTCGGGTTCTTAATTCTCATATTTAATTTCTCCGCCAACTATTGTTTTGGAAAGCGAAAGGTCGCTATTTAAAACAGTAAAGTCGGCATCAAAGCCTTCTGAAATTTTGCCTTTCGTTTTAAGGCCTGCAACACGGGCAGGCACCTCGCTTGCCATAACTGCGGCTTCTTCAATTGGGATGCCCCACTCTATAATATTTTTAAAGCACTGCAAAATATTTGTTGTGCTTCCGGCAAGGTTTCCGGCGGGAATTGTAGCTTTTCCGCCTTTAACAATTACATCCTGGTCACCAAGTTTATAATTTCCATCTGGCAAGCCGGCAGGAGCTAATGAGTCGCTTATAAGAGCCATATTTTTGTAGCCCTTTTGTTTTATTGCAATTTTAGCGGCGGCAGGATGAACGTGAAATCCATCACAAATAATTTCTGCAGTAGTATCAGATGCAAATGCAGCGCCTACTGTACCAGGCTCTCTGTGAGTAAATGGTGACATTGCGTTGTAAAGATGAGTAATATTGGTAGCACCGGCATCTATTGCCGCCATAACCTCTTCAAATTTTGCGGCTGTGTGTGCAATTGAAACCACCAGCCCTTTAGAAGTTGCATATTCTATAAATTCTTTGGCGTTTTCGTATTCAGGAGCAAGGCAGATAACGCGAACTAAACCTTCGCCTGCTTCTATCATTCTATCAAGTTCTTCATTTGAAGGCGCTTTCAAAAAGTGAGCCAGATGAGCACCTTTGAATTTTTCTGTGAAATAAGGCCCTTCAATATACATTCCGGCAATATCAGCACCGTCAGAAATGGTGTTTTTAACTTTTTTGGCATTTTCTATTGATGAAACAATGGTATCAATAGTGGCAGAAAGGGCAGTTGGCATAAATGCAGTTGTGCCGTGGTTTGCCATATATTTTTTCATTTCAACCAAAGCGTTATAATCGCAGTCAATAGTATCGCCGCCCATAGCGCCGTGGGTATGAATATCGATAAAGCCCGGAAAAACATAGTGCGCAGAAATATCAGGCGTTTTGTCGCACTTTTCTGAAATTGAAATTATTTTTCCGCCTTCTGTATTTATGTAAGCACTTTTAAAGCCTTTTTCAGGTAAAAATACTTTTTCGCCGTAAATTAACATAAAAATTCACTCCTAATAATAAAATTAAACAAACGGGAAAAGGACAAGTGTAATATGCGTAAAAAAACAATTAAAATTCCGTTATGGAATATCTTATTTTCATTATTATTTATCTTTGGCTTTTTTGCCGGAACAATTATGGCCGCACCAAGCGGAATTGTTGCCGATTTAAGCGCAAATGCAATAATCGATGTTGAAATAGAGCCGCAAAAAAAGCAAAACAAAAACATAAAAACACTTTCGCTTGTGTTGCCCGTTGTAAAAGAGACAACCGAGGGGCAACCATCAAGCTCCCCTTTGCCTCAGTATAACACAAATGCACCCATTTTGGCAAGCAATAGCGATGAAAAGATAAGAATAAAAAACGATACGTCGTATGAGATAAATACAGATGAAATACTCGCTGAACCATTTGAGATAAAGGGAGGCAAGGTTTTGATACTTCACACTCATACTTCAGAGGCATATACAAAAACGGCCGACGCCGACTATGCTGAAAGTGACCCTTACAGAACACAGGAAAGCGAAAAAAACATTGTTGCCGTTGGGCGCGAGATAGCAGATGTGCTCAGGGAAAACGGAATTGAAGTGGTTCACGATGAAACTTATCACGATTACCCTTCGTATACCGGCTCTTACAGAAGAGCACTGGAAACGGCACAAAAAAACATTTCTGAAAAGGGCGGTTTTTCGCTTATACTTGACATACACCGAGATGCCCTTTTAAATGAAAACGGGGAATATATGAAAACTATGGCAAAAATAAACGGAGAAGAAATGGCACAGGCACTTTTGGTAATAGGAACAAACGGCGGAGGGCTCGAACATCCTGATTGGAAAAATAATTTAAAAACGGCTCTTAATCTTCAAAAAATTATGAAAGAAAAATATCCGCCACTTGCAAGAGATTTGCATTTGTGCAATGAAAGATATAACGGGCATATGGGAGATGGAGCTATGATAATAGAAATAGGCTCAAACGGAAATACACTCCCCCAGGCCATAAAATGTGCACGGCTTGTAGGAGAGTGTATAGTATCGCTTATTAAGAATTAAATTTTAGCGTTGAAAGAAATTACCTTGCCCAAAATTTTGTAATCTTCACAGCTAATATCGTAGGTTATGTTTTCATAGCTTATGTCAGATGAAAGAATAACAGTTGGCCCAAGGCGGGCATAGTATCTGAAAAATACAGGGCCGTTTTTATAGCTTACAGCTACAAGGCTGCCTTTGGCAAGCTGATTTGAAAGCTCTACAATTGCCACATCGCCTTTTTGCATTCTTCCGCAACAGATTTTATCGTCATCAATTAAAATAGCAATATAGTCACAGCGCCTGTTGTTGGGTGTTGGTATTATAATATGTTCAATAATTTCAGATTCACGTATTTTTGT
This sequence comes from Clostridia bacterium, assembly GCA_045590195.1. GTDB lineage: Bacteria > Bacillota > Clostridia > UMGS1883 > UMGS1540 > JAZNQN01. The sequence continues at coordinate 2,739 of JAZNQN010000039.1, forward strand.
TTTTATTGCATTTTTAGTGTCTAAAACGGGAACAGAAGTAAATTTTCCGGTCAGGTCAAAGGATGGCTCGCTTGTTGATGGCAAATGGGGAGAAGTGCCAATCAAATAAGAGGTTGTTACGGAAAAATATTTGGCAAGAGTGTTGAGCATATCCTGCGAGGGCGTAATGTACTCTGTTTCAAGCCTTTTAATATGTGTTGCAGAAACACCTATAGCTTCGGCCAGATCTTCGCGGGAAAGCGATTCCCTATACCTTAAATATATTAAGGTTTCACTAAAAATTGACATATTGTTTATCCTTTCAGAGTTATCTTTTGTTATGATTCAAAAAGTCCGAAACTTATGCTGAGTGCATCGTTGACTTTGCTCATAAGGTCGCCCTCTAAGTGGCCCACCTTTTCTTTCAGACGTTTTTTGTCTATCGTACGAACCTGCTCCAGCAAAATAACAGAGTCCTTTGAAAGACCGTATTGCAAAGCATCAACCTCTATATGAGTTGGCATTTTTGCTTTGTTTATCTGGCTTGTTATGGCTGCGGTTATAACGGTTGGGCTGTATTTGTTTCCAACATCGTTTTGCACAACCAAAACAGGCCGAACTCCGCCTTGCTCAGAGCCTATTACGGGGCTTAAATCCGCGTAATAAATGTCGCCTCTTCTGATGATCATTTTTCACACTCCGATAGCATTTCCAGATAATTTTCAAGTTGAAGGTTGTCGGATGGCAAACAATCTTCTGCAATCTGAAGATTAAGCTCTCCGGTCTCCTTGTATCCTTTTTCAAGCAGCTTCCGTATATTTTCTTTTTTCTTATTCTGAACATAAAAGCGAAGTCCCTCGCGAATGAACTCGCTTCTGCTTATAGAAACACCATCAATAAGGTTATCTATTTCAGAAAGTAAATCTTCGGGAAGAGTTAAAAGGATTTTTTTGTGTTTTGACAAAGCAATCAATCCTTTCTGTTCTGCGCATCAATAATATATATATAAATTATATATTGATTACGCGTCGCAGTCAAGAGTATATGTGTTCCTTGATTACCGTCATTTATATTTTAAACCAAAAATCGCCACTTAATACATTATTTTAAAAATTTAATGGCAGATGGAATGTTTTCTATTATATCACAGGGTGACATAGAAACTTTGCCCTGCCTTTCTGCGGCAAAATCGCCGGCAAGAGAATGAATAAAACAAATGCTTTTTGAGGCATCGGTGGCATTTTCATATTTGCGTACAGCGCCTGCAAGCATACCAGCTAAAACATCGCCGCTTCCGCCTTTTGCCATACCTTCATTTCCTGCACTAATAATATATGCATCACCTTTCGGTGTGGCTACTGTAGTATAAGCGCTTTTAAGTATAAGCTGTATGCCATATTCCCTGGCAAATTCTTTTGCAAGTTCAATTCTGTTTTTTAATATTTCTTCTTTTGAAATGCCTGAAAGGCGCGAAAATTCAACAATGTGCGGAGTGAGAAAAACATTGCTTTTTTTCTTTTTTAACAGATTTATATTTTTTGATAAAAGGTTTAATCCGTCAGCATCAATTATAAGATTGCCCGAAGCATCAAGAAGGGCTTTTTCCAAAATATCATACTTTTTATCGCTTTGTCCCATGCCGTTGCCGATTAAAACTGTGTCATAAAGTGAAAAATCAACTTTTTCAATGTCGGTACACATAGCACTGTAAAGGCGCGACATAAATATTGGCAAAAGCTCTTTTTCGGCGGCACAGGTTATAAGACCGCCACCCGTTTTAATTGCTGCATCGGCCGCCATAAACACTGCACCACACATACCTTCGCTTCCGCCTGCAATTAAAATGCGGCCGTTCGTTCCTTTGTGGGAAGAGGGTATTGTATTTGGGAAAAATACATCTTCTTTTGTTAAAAGATGTGTGGTTACATTTTGTAAAACGTCAGAATTTTCGGGGATTGACACATCATCTAAAATAATTTCGCCAATATAGTCAGCAGAAAGGGGAGAATATAGTCCCGCCTTTAAAAAACCATAGGTTACGGTTTTGTCAGCTTTTACTGCCCTGCCCAAAACTTCGCCGGAAGTAGCGGAAATACCACTTGGAATATCGGCGGAAACTATAAAAGTTGAAAGGTTGTTTATAGTGTTTATTGCATCGGCAACTATGCCCGAAACCTCGCCCCTTGCCCCTGTTCCGAGAATGCAGTCAACCGCAACAGTGCAGGAATAGTCATCGCTTTTTGAAAAGGGTTTTATGGTAACACCAATTGACTTGATTGCAGCAAAATTTACTGCCGCAGCGCCTGATAGAGCCGCCTCGTCAAAAAGAGTAACAACTTCTACGGGAACTTTTTTAACAAATAAACGGCGGGCAATGGCAAAGCCATCACCCGCATTTTGTCCTTTGCCCGCAAAAATTATAACCTTCTGTGGATTTTGTTTTAAAATTTCACAAACTGTAGCAGTTGCAGCATTTTCCATTAAAACCTCAGATGGAATACCTGAGGATACTGCAAGCGCATCGATTTTTCGCATTTCTTCTGCGGAAAGCAAAAACATATTATCACCTCTATGCTCTGAAAAATTTATCAGGGCAATATTTTTGAGTAATTTCTATCATTTTATCGCTTGGGTCAAAAAGCAAACACTTTCTGCCCTCGTCATCTGAATAAACTGCAAAATATGTAGCCGAAGCCTTTGTGTTTGCCGAGCAATCAGCCGTTTTTAAAGCTTTAAATTCATTTGTATATTTATCCGAAAGTATGGGTGCAATTATTTCAAAATTTCGAAGGCGCATAGTAAGAATTTTAACTCTTTTGCTTTTGTTTACAATTTTATCAACATCTATTTCGCCATCGGTAATTGAGTATTCATATTCAACAGAATACATTTTTATGTACGAAATAACCAGATACCATATAACTACAACAAGAGGGAAAACAACAGCCCCCAAAGAAGAAATAAGGGTTGAAAGAATTGGAAAAAGAAAAAGAAGTGAGCCAAGTGTAAACAATACGCCCAAAATAATTATAACAGCTATCATAATTTTTTCCGAAGATGATTTTTTTCTTTTTACAAGATATTCGCAAAAAATATCCATTTTATTTCTCCTTACACAAATCTTTTATTATTTCTCCGGCAATCATAAGCCCTGCAACCGACGGAACAAACGAAACTGAGCCGGGAGAAGGCCTTCCGCTGTGGCGGGCTTCGCTTTCGTAAACCTTTATGGGTTCTTCTTTTGAATAGAGAACTTTCAGGTGTTTTATTCCCGCCTTTCGAAGTTCGCTTCGCATAACTCTCGCCAGAGGGCAAACCGAAGTTTTTGAAATATCACATATTTCAAAAAGAGCAGGGTTTAATTTGTTCCCTGTGCCCATTGAACTAATTATCGGAATACTTTTCTCGCTGCAAATTTTTGCCAGCAATAACTTTGAAGTTACAGTATCAATTGCATCGGCAACGTAGTCGAAGGCAGAAAAATCAAACAAATCAAGAGTTTTTTCTTCAAAAAAAACTGCTCTGTCGTTAATTTTTATATTCGGGTTAATATCGAGAGCACGTTCTTTAAAAACTTCAGTTTTAAGCCTTCCAACTGTGCTGTGAAGGGCAACAATCTGCCTGTTTATATTGCTTTCTGAAACAGTGTCGGCATCAACTATAGTTATTTCGCCAACGCCGCATCGTGTGAGGGCTTCACATATATGGCCGCCAACTCCGCCTATACCAAAAACAGCCACATGGCTGTTTTTTAGTTTATTCATTCCTTCTTCTGAAAGCAGCAGGCTGCTTCTTGAAAAGATATTATTCATCTTCTTCCTCTTCGTGGCCGTGTGAGTGAGCACTGCAGCAACCACTGCAGCCCTGACATTTGCTGCCCGGAATTTCTCTGCCGTTTTTCTCTGCCCAGTCAAGAAGTGCGGCACGAACGGCTTCTTCTGCTAAAACAGAGCAGTGTACCTTTGCAGGAGGAAGCCCACCAAGGGCATCGATTACGGCTTTGTTTGTAAGCTCAAGCGCCTCGTTTACGCTTTTTCCTTTAATAAGTTCAGTTGCCATTGAACTAGTTGCAACTGCGGCACCGCAACCAAAGGTTTTGAATTTAATGTCTTCTATAATATCGTTTTCAATTTTAAGATAAATTTTCATAATATCGCCGCATTTGGCGTTGCCAACTGTACCAACACCGTCGGCATTTTCAATTTCACCCACATTTCTTGGGTTTGTAAAATGGTCCATTACTTTATCTGTATACATAGCTTATCCTCTCGTTCTAATTATTTTTTAATATATCTTCGTAAAGGGGCGACATTGCACGAAGTTTTTCAACAATCGGTGGCAAAACTTCGAGAAGCTTATCAGCCTCTTCTTCGGTGTTCTGATCGCCTAAACTTATGCGAAGGGAACCGTGAGCAGTTCCGTGGTCAAGGCCCATAGCCAAAAGCACGTGAGAAGGGTCAAGCGAGCCTGATGCGCAGGCGCTTCCGCTGGAAACTGCAATTTCGTTTATATCAAGCCACAATAAAAGCGACTCGCCTTCAATAAATTTAAAAGAAAAATTAACATTACCCGGCAAACGTTTTTCAGGGTGGCCGTTAAGCTTTACAAATGGAATTTTTTCCTGAATTCCTGCAATAATTTTATCACGGAGTGCACTTATGCGAGCGGCATTTTCCTCGCGCTCGTCACAGGCAATTTTAAGAGCTGTTGCCATTGCAACAATGTAAGGAACGTTTTCTGTTCCGGCTCTTTTGTGTTTTTCCTGGCCGCCGCCGTGAATGAGATTTGTAATTTTCACGCCTTTTTTAACGTAAAGTGCGCCAACGCCTTTGGGGCCGTGGAACTTGTGAGCGGAAATACTCAAAAGGTCAACCCCGAGGTTTTTAACGCTTATGTCAAGTATTCCTGCTGCCTGTACGGCATCGGTATGAAAAAGTGCGCCGGCTTTATGAGCCGCTTCTGCCAGCTCTTTGATAGGCTGAATTGTACCAACCTCGTTGTTGGCATACATAATTGAAACTAAGGCAACTTTATCATCAAGAGCCTCTTCAAGGTCTGAAACAGAAACCATTCCAAATTCGTCAACAGGAAGATAAATAACTTCAAAGCCCTTTTTCTCTAGATATTTACAGGTGTTAAGTATTGCGTGGTGTTCTATTGCCGATGTAATAATTTTATTTTTACCCTTTGGCTCTAAAGCATCGGCTATGCCTTTAAGCGCCCAGTTGTCAGCTTCGCTTCCGCAGGATGTAAAGTAAACTTCGCCTGCGCTGCAGGAAAGGCAAGCGGCAACAGTTTCGCGGGCATTTTGCAAAGCTTCGCCTGCGCTGCGGCCGAAAGAATAAAATTTTGAAGAAGCATTTCCATAAACCTCGCCAAAATAGGGGAGCATTGCAGAAATAACTTCGGGTTTAACAAAGGTTGTAGCTGCATTGTCAAAATATATCATCAAGTATCACCTCTTCAAAATATTATACACCTTTTACAGTATAATTTCAACAGTTTTTTTAAAGTTTTAAAAGAGAGGAGAATATAGTTTGTTTCGCAAAATTTCGGCCACCTGAAAGGGTGTTTTGCCGCTGCAATCCACAAACAAAATGCTGCCGCCGTGGGAAGGAGAACAACTCATCATTAAAGTGGCAGTTAGCCCTTTGTATACAACGGCATCTATTTTGTATGGATAATTGCCAAAAGTCACAACATTAAACCCCTGTCTTGTAAGATAATTTTTTAAATTTGTAAGCCCCGTTTGAACTGCAACTGTCATTTTGAAATCCGCCTTTCAATTTTTTATATTTTACGCCACAAATAGCGGCGTTATACGAAATTTATTGGTTGATTTCGGGGACAAAGTGTGGTATAATTAACTTTGTATAGGTTAAAATTCAGTATTTTATCTGAAAAGGAGATTTTGATATATGGCGGAAAGAAGAAGAATGAAACAATCTGCCCAGAAAGAAAATAAAAAAGCAGAGCCGAAGAAAAAGGCCGAGCCAAAAGAAAAAAAGGTTAGAACAGAGCAGGAAAAAATGGCAATACGCGAAGTTAGTGCCATTGTAGTAATAGCGGCCGGTATTCTTTTTATATTGGGCTTTTATTTTAATGCTCTTGGCGTTTTTGGCGAATATCTTAAAAAAGCGGCATTAGGGCTTTTTGGCGTTTGGTGTTATGTGTTGCCTGTAGCCTTTATTATGTTCGGAATTTTCTTTTTGTTCAGAAACGTAAACAAAAGAAAAAAAGCATGGTATATTTTGGGAATATTCTTGTCAATAAACGGATTTGTACATCTGATTTCATCGGTTTCAGATGCACATTTTACAGAGCTTTTTTCATATGGCCTTGAAGGCAAAGGCGGCGGAATTGTTGGCGGACTTTTGGTTTTAGCCCTTTCGTTTATAGGTAAAATAGGAACAGGCGTTGTATTTTTGGCGGCTACACTTATATTTGTTGTATTGTTTACAGGAATAACCCCTGTTGACAGCCTGAGAAATTACATACAGGCAAAAAGAGAGGAAAAATACGAAGAAAAGAAAGCTGTAAAAGAAGAAAAAACTGAAGAGGATAAACCTGTAAAAATTAAAAAGAAAAAAGAAGCAGAGCCCGAAGAAAAAGAGGCTGAACCTGAAGAGATAGATTTTAAAATTTTCACTCATGAACAGAAAGACGAAAAGCCCGAAGGAATTGAAAATGTTACGGCTGAAGAGCTTATGAAAGCTGAAATGGGCGGCAATTTGAGAGAAACTAAAAAGGCGCAAAAAGAAACTGCTCCCGAAGCTAAGAAAGAAGTAGAAGAAGGCCCGCCTGTTTCAACTGAGGAAATTGAAAAAGAAATTGAAGAGGCTAAGCCTCACTTCGAATATAAGTTCCCTCCCATTGAAATGCTTACCGAGAAGAAGGGCGAGGCCGGAACTTCAACAAAAACTGAAGATTTAAGAGAAAGCGCCAAAAAACTTATTGAAACACTTAAAAGCTTTGGCGTTGAGGCAAAAGTTTTGGAAGTTAGCCGCGGCCCTGCGGTTACAAGGTTTGAAATTCAGCCAAGCGCAGGCGTAAAGGTTAGCAAAATTGTAAACCTGGCCGATGATATTGCTTTAAATCTTGCGGCATATGGTGTTAGAATTGAAGCGCCAATTCCCGGTAAAGCGGCTGTTGGTATTGAAATTCCAAATAAAGCTGTTTCAATGGTTTCGCTTAAAGAGGTTATTGGCTCTAAAGAATTCCAAAACTTCAAGTCGAAAACGGCGTTTGCACTTGGTAAAGATATTTCGGGAACACCGATTATTTCTGATATTTCAAAAATGCCCCACCTGCTTATTGCGGGTACTACCGGCTCCGGTAAGAGCGTATGCATAAATACGCTTATTACAAGTATTATTTACAAGGCATCGCCTGACGAGGTTAAGCTTTTGATGATTGACCCCAAGGTTGTTGAGCTTGGTGTTTATAACGGTATTCCACATCTTTTGATACCTGTTGTAACCGACCCTAGAAAAGCCGCAGGTGCGCTTAACTGGGCGGTAAGCGAAATGGTTAAAAGGTATAAAACCTTTGCCGATTGCAACGTTCGTGATATAGCCGGCTACAACGAATATGCCGAAACCGAAGGCCTTAGAAAGCTTGAAAAAATTGTTATTATTATAGACGAATTATCCGACCTTATGATGGTTGCGCCTCACGATGTTGAGGATGCCATTTGCCGCCTTGCCCAAATGGCCAGAGCAGCAGGTATGCACCTTGTTATTGCAACGCAGCGTCCGTCGGTTGATGTTATTACAGGTCTTATTAAAGCAAACGTACCTTCGAGAATTGCATTTACCGTTTCAAATCAGATAGATTCAAGAACTATTCTTGATATGATGGGAGCGGAAAAACTTCTTGGCCGTGGCGATATGCTGTTTTTGCCTGTTGGCGCATCAAAACCAACCCGTATTCAGGGGGCGTTTGTTTCAGATAAAGAGGTTGAACATATAGTTGAGTTTATTAAAGGCGACTACGAGCCTGACTATGACGAAGATATTCTTGAAAAAATAGAAAACGGCGAGAAAACCGATGCCGAAGAAGACGATGGTGGCGATTGCGATGAACTTTTGAATCAGGCAATCGAAATGGTAGTTGACTGCGGACAAGCTTCTGTATCTTTGGTTCAGAGAAAGTTTAAAGTTGGTTACGCAAGAGCCGGCAGAATTATTGACCAGATGGAAACCAGAGGAATAATCGGCCCTCACGAAGGCTCAAAGCCAAGGCAGGTGCTTATTACAAAAGCGCAGTTTTATGAAATGATGATGCAAAAAGATGATGAGGGTAGCGGAGAAGAGGAATAAATGCTTGGAATTGATTTAGGCTTTCTGCCTACAACAATTGAAGAAAAAGAAAAGCTAGGGTGGGATGAGTACGATTTTTTGCTTGTATCGGGCGATGCCTATGTTGACCACCCTTCTTTCGGCCATGCAATAATTTCGCGCGTTTTGTCGGCGGCGGGTTATCGAGTTATGATACTCCCTCAGCCTGACTGGCGTGATAAATCAGACTTTTTAAAGTTTGGTAAACCAAGGCTTGGCGTGCTTATTTCGGGCGGAAATATTGATTCAATGGTAAATCACTATACCGCCGCTAAAAAGCCAAGAAGCGAAGATTTGTATTCCCCCGGCGGCAAAGCCAATATGCGCCCTGACAGATGCACAATTGTTTATTCAAACAGAGCCAGAGAAGCCTTTCACGATGTTCCTATAATAATCGGCGGCCTTGAGGCAAGCCTTCGCCGCTTTGCACACTACGATTATTGGGATAATAAAGTAAGGCGCTCAATTTTGCTTGATAGCCGTGCCGATTTAATTTCTTATGGTATGGGCGAAAATTCAATAGTTAAAATTGCCGAAGCTTTAGAGGGCGGAATTGATGTAAAAGATATTACCTGGCTTGATGGCACAGTTTATAAAACAAAAGAAAAACCTGAAGATGCCATTGAAATTCCTTCTCACGAGGAAGTAGTGGCTGATAAAGAAAAATATGCCGTTGCGGCAAAAATGCAGTATGATGAGCAGGACCCCATAAGAGGAAAAGCCGTTTGTCAAAAACATGGCGACAGATATATTGTGCAAAATAGACCATCTCAGCCTCTTTCTCAAAGCGAGATGGACAGAGTTTATTCCCTGCCTTATGTGCGCGACTATCATCCCATGTATGAAAAAGATGGCGGCATACCCGCTATTGCCGAGGTAAAATTTAGCATAACCTCTGTTCGAGGCTGCTATGGAAACTGCAATTTTTGTGCTCTTTCGTTTCATCAGGGCAGAATAATTCAAAGCAGAAGCCACGCATCAATTTTAAACGAAGCAAGAAATATGACCTATGAAAAAGATTTTAAAGGTTATATTCACGATGTTGGCGGCCCTACGGCAAATTTCCGCGCCCCTGCCTGCAAAAATCAGCTTAAGGTTGGCGCTTGTAAAAATAAACAATGTCTGTTCCCCGGGCCTTGTAAAAACCTTGAAATAAACCACAGAGACTACAGAGAACTGCTTTCAAAAATACGTGAAATCGACGGAATTAAACAGGTTTTTGTTCGCTCGGGAATAAGATACGATTACCTTATAAACGATAAAGACGACAGCTTTTTCTACGATTTGTGTCAACACCATGTAAGCGGTCAGCTGAAAGTTGCGCCCGAACACGTTTCTGAAAGAGTTCTTCGTGCTATGGGCAAGCCTTCGGCAAAGGTTTACGAAAGGTTTGCAAAGAAATTTTACGAAATAAATGAAAAAATAGGCAAAAAGCAGTTTTTAGTGCCTTATCTTATGTCAAGCCACCCGGGAAGTGAGTTTGCCGATGCAATTGAACTTGCGCTCTTTTTAAAGAAAAATCATCTTCGCCCACAGCAGGTTCAGGATTTTTACCCAACACCGGGAACTATTTCAACAACAATGTTTTATACGGGGATTGACCCCTTTACAATGAAAAAAATATATGTGCCGAAAACACCTGAGGAAAAAGCAATGCAAAGAGCGCTTTTGCAGTTTACAAAGCCCGAAAACTATGATATAGTTGAAAAGGCGCTGAAAAAGGCCGGCAGAGAAGATTTAATCGGTTTTTCGGAAAACTGTTTGATAAAACCTAAAAGGAGGACTTATGATGGCAAAGATTTTAGACGGAAAGATGGTATCAGCAAGAATAAAGGGGGAACTTCGAGAGGAAGTGGCAGAACTTATAAAGTGCGGAAAAGTGCCGGGGCTCGCAGTGATAATCGTAGAGGGTGACCCTGCTTCAAGAATTTATGTAAATTCAAAGAAAAAAGCTTGCGAAGAGGTTGGAATTCATTCAGAAGAATATGCTCTTCCAAACGATGTAACAGAGGAAAAACTTCTTGCACTTATTGAGGAACTTAATGAAAGAGAAGATATCGACGGAATCCTCTGTCAGCTTCCCCTTCCTAAACATATTGATGAAGAGAAAATTTTACTTGCAATTAAACCTGAGAAAGATGTTGATGCATTCCATCCTGTAAACACAGGTAAAATTATGATTGGTAATTACGATTTTCTTCCATGCACACCTGCAGGTGTTATGGAGCTTATAAAAGAAAGCGGCATTGATGTAGCCGGAAAAGACTGCGTTGTAATTGGCAGAAGCAACATTGTTGGCAAACCTCAGGCAATGCTTTTGCTCCACGCAAACGGAACAGTTACAATTTGCCACTCCAAAACACAAAACCTTAAAGAAAAAGTTAAAAATGCCGATATTGTTGTTGCGGCTGTTGGCATAGCAAACTTTGTAACTGCCGATATGGTTAAAGAAGGTGCAGTTGTAATTGATGTTGGCATGAACAGAAACGAAGGCAAACTTTGTGGCGATGTTGATTTTGAAAATGTTTCAAAAATTGCGGGAGCAATAACTCCTGTTCCGGGCGGCGTAGGCCCTATGACGATTGCAATGCTTATGAAAAACGCTGTAACTTCCTATAAAAGACGAATTGGTAAGGCTTGATAAAATGGCCAGAGCACACAAGGGTAATAATAAAAAATAAAGGGACGTTTCGTCCCTTTATTTTTTGTCGTCATTTAATTTTGTTACATAAGCTTTAAGTATTCGGTTTATAAGCTGAGATAAAGAACGGTCGTCCTCTTCTGCAAGAGCACGAAGTTCTTCAAGTAAATCATTATCTATTGTTATACTTATTTTTTCTTTTAATGGTCGCATAAAAAATATCACCTCATACGAAATTATACTATACAATAAACAAAAGTGTTGACAAGTAGGAGTAAGTAGGATAAAATAGGAATATATTTTGGAATGGAGAAAAAGTATGTATAATTTGGAACTAGGGGTTAAATATATCCCAGGAAATGGCGGAAAAGATTGCCCCTGTAATGGGGAACATAAAGATGCTTTTGGAAATACAATTGAATGTCAATGTGATGAATGTGATTATTATTTATGCTGTATAGACGAGAATTTTGAAAAACATTGTACAAAGTGTTGTGAGTTTGAATGTAAATATAATAAATCTAAAAGTAAGGCGCTGTAAAAAACTTTGTTTTTTACAGCGCCTTACTCGTGGGAATAGAAAAAAATGTTTCAGAACGGACAAACTGAACCCGCAGGGGGTACCCGAAGGCGTACGATGTACGCCGAGAGGTGAAGTTTGTTTGTAGCAAAAAGATACAAATTCTTTGAAAAAACGAATATAATGAGTTTTTTCTACATAAAAACCTCTCAGTCACTTCGTGATAGTTCCACTTACACAGTGGAGCTTTTATTTTTCATCTTTTTGCGATCTGGACTTTTTTTACATTCCCTTTAATTTATAATTTTTTTTAAAAACCCCTATGCATTTTACAAAAAGTAGTGTATAATAGAAAATGTATAATTGTAAATTGGGAAGTTATCACTAAATTTTTTAAGTCGGGCGGACAAAAATTATGAACGAGCAAAATTTTAAATCAGAACTTTTAGCTCCTGCGGGCTCGCCCGAGGCTTTGGTGGCGGCGGTGCAGGGTGGCTGCGATGCAGTTTATCTTGGCCACAAAAATTTCAGTGCACGAAGCAGTGCGGCAAATTTTGGCGACGATGAGCTTTTTGAGGCAGTAAAATATTGTCACCTTCGTGGGGTTAAGGTTTACCTTGCGGTAAATACATTGTGTCTTGAAAGGCAATATAATCTGCTTATAAGCCTTATAAAAACAGCTGCGGCGGCAGGTGTTGATGCTGTAATCGTTCAGGATTTAGGCGTTTGCCGCATAATTAAAAAAGTTTGCCCCGAAATGAAAATTTACGCGAGCACACAAATGACAGTTCATTCCCTGGAAGGCGTAGAGCTTTTGTATAAAGAGGGCATTGAAAGGGTTGTTCTCTCCCGTGAACTTTCAAAAGAAGAAATTGAATATATATGCAAAAACACAAAATGCGAAATAGAAGTTTTTGTTCACGGCGCAATTTGTATTTCCTATTCGGGAAAATGCCTTTTCAGCTCTCTGGTTGGCGGGCGAAGCGGCAATCGCGGAAAATGTGCTCAGCCTTGCAGGCTTCCTTATAAATTCGAAGGCAAGGGCGGCAACATTTTAAGCCCTAAGGATATGTGTCTTATAAACCATATTTCTGCTCTTTGTAATATGGGCGTTTGCTCTTTGAAAATTGAAGGCAGAATGAAAAGCCCTGAGTATGTGGCAACTGTTTGCCGCATTTACAGAAAGGCAATCGATGGCGCCGAAATTACAAAACAGGATTTATTGGATTTGAAAAATATTTTTTCCCGTGGCGGCGAATTTACCGATTATTATTTTACCGGCAAAGGAAAAGAAAAGCTTATATACAGCGGCTCAAATGACAATGCGGGAAAAGATGTACCCGCCGAACTTTTAAAAAGTGCGGCACAAATATATAGCAAAGAATCACGCTTTCTGAACATAGATATGAAAATTGAAAGCGACGGCAAAAAAACAAAACTTTCTGCAACTTACGGCAACTTTTTGGCAAGTTGTGAAGAGCAAAATGAAGATATGCCACCCATTGATGAGGATAGAGTAATTGCCGCTCTTTCGAAAACAGGTGGTACAAGCTTTAAAGTAAGAAGCTGCGCTGTTTCGGGCGATGTGGCGCTCAGAATTTCTGCTCTTAATGCAATGAGAAGGGGCGTTATTGACGCCTTGGGCGAAGAAATAATAAATTCTCATGTTTTGCCAATTAAAGAATACATTTCGGGCGATACATATAAGAAAAGTGAAGAAACACGAATTTTAGCAAGGGTTTTAACAAAAGAACAGGCGGCAGAGTGTATTGCGGCCGACAAAGTAATTCTTCCCCTGCATCTTGCGGCGGAAGGCGGAAATTTTGTGGCGGAAATTCCTACAATTATAACCCTTGAAGATGCGCCACGAATTAAAGAACTTATAAAAAAAGCAAAAGAAAACGGAACAACTGAATTTTTCTGCCAGAGCCTTGATGCTATAGCTATGGCAAAGGGAGACGGAGCGCGGATAATAGCAGGTTTTTCTGTAAACTGTTCAAATTTTGAAGCAGCAGATGAATGCGGCAAAATTGGGGCAGATGAGGTTATTTTATCCTGCGAAATACCTTTTTCGGAAACAATTAAAATTTCTGAAAAAACTTCTGTTTCCTGCGGCGCGGTAATTTATGGCAGAATGCCGCTTATGATAACACGCCACTGCGTAATGAGAAATAAAAAATGCGGTGTTTGCAAGGGCGAAATTACTGACAGAATGGGAATTTCGTTCCCAATAAGAAAAGATGGCGAGGCTTGCAGAAATGTTATTTACAATTCGAGGCCGCTGTATCTTGCTGACAAGGGTTTTAAAAACGAAAAACTTAAAAGTGCGTTAGTATATTTTTCGGTTGAAAGCCCTATGGAATGTAGAAAAATTATTGATGATATTATAAACGAAAAAGCCCCTGAGGGAGAATTTACAAGAGGCCACCAAAACGGAGGAAAATGGTAATGGGAATAATTTTAGCCTCGGCATCGCCAAGGCGCAGAGAAATCCTTAAAAAAGTTAATATTGATTTTGAAATAATAGTATCTGATGCCGATGAAAATATAAACGAAACAAGGCCGCAGGTTTACGTTTCGGAAATTGCACGGCGCAAAGCTTTGGCCATAGACAGAAAAGAAGATATTATTATTGCGGCAGATACCGCTGTTGCAATTGATGATAAAATACTGGGGAAACCGCAGGATGCCGACGATGCTTTCAAAATGCTTTCACTTTTGTCGGGCAAAAAACATTCGGTTTACACAGGGGTTTTTGTAAAGCAAGGCGAAAAAGAAGTTTCTTTTTGCGAGAAGAGCGATGTTTATTTTAAGAAAATAGATGAAGCTGAAATAAAAAGCTATATTGCATCGGGCGAGCCTTTTGGCAAGGCGGGAGCTTATGCAATTCAGGGCCTTGGCGCTCTTTTGATAGAAAAAATTGAAGGCGATTATTTAAACATTGTAGGCCTTCCGCTTTCAAGGCTTTATGGCGTTTTGAAAAAAGATTTTAAGTTTGAAGGAATGATATAATATGAGCAAATTTTTTAAGAGCAAACTTTTTATTGCAATAATTATAATCACGGTAACAGCAGGAATTTTAATGGCGGTATCAACTATGGGAGTGATAGGCACTAATCCCATAACAAATGCCATCGGGGTTGTTACAACTCCTGTGTCAAGATTTTTTACTTATATTGGTAATGGGATTGGCGGCTTTTTCAGCGATATTGCAAACTTTGGCGAATACAAAAACGGATACGAAAAAATTGTTGCCGACAACAAAGCTCTTGAAGAAAAAACAAGAGAATACGATAATCTTAAAAGCGAAAACGAAAGGCTTAAAAAGCTTTTAGACCTTAAAAATGGCGAAACACCCGGCAGTAAAATTGCCGCTGCGGTGGTTTCGGTAAATCCTACAAACTGGTATGAAGATGTTACTATAAACAAAGGCTCGGCCGACGGGATAACAATTGGAAGCACCGTTATCAGTACCGACGGGCTTGTTGGACACATCGGCGAGGTTGGGGTAAACTGGAGCAAGGTTATTACAATTTTAGACACAAGCTCTTCGGTTGGTTGCATAGTTCCCAGAAATGGCGATGTTGCTGTTTGCGAAGGCGACGAAATTCTTGCCGACAGCGGCGAATGTGCTATGAATTATATTACAAAAGATGCTACTCTAGCCGTTGGCGACAGTGTTGAAACTTCGGCTATAAGCAGCATTTATCCCTCAGGGATTTTAATTGGAAAAGTTAGTGCAGTTATGCCGGACAGTCAGGGCTTTTACAACAAAGCAACCGTTAAAACTGCAGTTGATTTCAGAAAGCTCAGAGAAGTAATTGTAATTGTAGGAGAAAATTGATGAGACACATTATTAAAGGCGCCATAGTGGCGGCCGTGTTTATGATTTACAATATTATAACTTCACATATTGAAATTTTGGGCATTGCGCCATCTCTTATGATTGTTTTGGCGGTGGCATATTCTCTCAGTGCTGAAAATGAGGTTGAAAGCCTTATATATTCAGTAGTTATCGGCGTTCTTATGGACATTGTATGGGGAAGAGTTTTCGGGCTGTGGACTGTGCTTTTTATGTATGCTGGCGTTATGGTTTATTTTGCAGGAGAGTATTTTTACAAAAATACTGCCGTTAAAGCCGCATTTATAACTTTTGCGGCAACAATTTTTATAGAATCTGCATTTTATCTTGCAAATTTTACACTTTTTGGTAACACGGGATTTGTGTATATGCTTTTCAGAACTATTATCCCCGCAGGAGCTTACAATGCTATTTTACAGCTGCTTTTCAACGGCTGGATTTTAAAATATATACCGGAGAAAAAAAGGAGTGAGGCATTATGAGGTATAAAATAATTTATTTTCTTATAGCTTTATTTTGCCTTGCAGCGGTATCAAGGCTTGTTGATATGCAACTGGTTCACGGCCAGCAATACAGAGAACAAAGCAGGCAGAAGGTTACAAAAACATCAATAATTCCTGCGCCCAGAGGCGAAATTCTTGACAGAAACGGCCAGGCTTTTGTAAAAAACAAAACAGGCTTTTCAATTGAAATTCATTATGTTAAAAACCAGAGTAACAACGAGAGAAATCTTGTTATTGCAAGGCTTTACAATGTTATTGCCGGAGCGGGACAGAAAATTTACGACAGCTTTCCTGTTTCTGCTGACGGAAAGAGCTTTGTAATAAGCGAAAAAGAAATAAAAGAATGGAAAAAGAAAAACGGAATTAAAGAAAATGCCACGGTTTCTGATGTAATGGGGCATTATGAAAAACTTTATTCTATTGAAAATTTTTATACGCCTGCACAGAAAAGGGCAATTGTTGGCGTGAGATACGAAATGGAGAGAACGGCGTTTTCTTCGAACAATCCATATACTGTTGCAAGCGATGTATCGCAGGAGGTTGTTACTGCAGTTAAAGAAAAAAGCGACACCTTTGTTGGAATTGTAGTGTCGGTTGTGCCTGTAAGAGAATATGCTCAGGGAACAGTTGGAGCACACATTCTCGGCAGAGTTGGAAAAATTTACAAAGAAGAATACGAGCTTCTTAAAGACAAAGATTATTCTATGAACGATGTAATAGGAAAACAGGGCATAGAAAAGTATTTTGAAGAGTATTTACGCGGAGATGACGGCATAAGCGGCATTGAGCAAAGCGTTGACGGAAAAAGAGCGGAAATAGTTGAAAGCGTTGCACCTGTTGCGGGCAACAATGTTATTCTTACCATTGATGCCAATTTGCAGAAGGTTGCCGAAGAGGCTTTGGCAAGGGGAATAGAAAGAGTTCACGAGCTTAGTGAATATGAACCTGAAAATGCAGGGCTTGATGCGGCATCGGGTGCTTTGGCGGCAATTGATGTAAACACAGGCGAAATTCTTGCTTTGGCATCATATCCGAGTTTTAATCCTGTTACCTTTAACGATGATTACAACCGTTTATATAACGACAAAAATTTGCCGATGTTCAACAGAGCAATTGGCGGAGCATACGAGCCGGGTTCAACCTTTAAAATGATAACAGCGGTTGCGGCGCTTGAAGAAAATATAGTAAAACCCGGCGATTACATTGAGGATCTCGGTGTTTACAAGCATTACAAAGATTACACCCCTGCCTGCTGGATTTACAGAAGCAAAGGCGAAACTCACGGGTATCAGAATATTACTCAGGCGCTTGAAAACAGCTGCAACTATTATTTTTACGATGTTGGCAGAAGGGTTGGCATTGAAGCTATAAACAAATATGCCAAGGCGTTTGGACTTGGCGAAAGCACAGGTATTGAGCTTGAAAACGAGGAAAACCCGGGCCGGCTTACTTCGCCTGCGGAAAGAGAAAAAAACGGCAGCACATGGCAACCGGGCGATACTTTGCAGGTAGCAATCGGTCAGTCAGACAATATGTTTACGCCTCTTCAAATGGCAAATTACATTGCAACGCTTGCAAACGGCGGAACAAGATACCGTGCTCATCTTGTTAAAAACATAAGAAATCCTCAAACCGGCGAAATTGTTTACGAGGCTCAGCCTCAGGTTGATCACAAGCTTGCCATTTTGCCTGAAAATTTAAAAGCTGTATTAAACGGAATGAAAAATGTTACAGAGCTTGGTACTGCAAGCGATGTTTTTACCGACTTTAATGTAGCCGTTGGCGGAAAAACCGGAACGGCAGAGGTATCGCAAGGCTCTGATAATGCACTTTTTGTAGGGTTTGCTCCATTTGACAACCCGAAAATTGCAGTTTGTGCTGTTATTGAACACGGCGTTCACGGCGCAAATGCGGCATATGTTGTAAGAGATGTTATCGACGAATATCTAAATGCTCCCGGTGGTCAGGTTAAGATAAACAAGAAAAATATTCTCACCAGATAAAAAAATATAGACTATTTAACAAAAATATGCTATAATCAAAATTGGAAGTTTCTGAAGAAGGAGAATGCCAAATGCTTAGAAAGTGTCCACTGTGCAACAGATTATCTTTTGCGAAGAAAATTGGAAAAGAATTTGTAAGAGAAGAAAATATTAAAATGGTTGAAACTCTTACAGAACCCGGATTCAGAGGAGAAATAAATACAAAAGTTGAAAGATTGGTTCCGGGGAAAAGACTGTTTTACAATATGACATATTTGTGCAGACGTTGCGGAAAACAATATACTAAATCTGTTTGGAAAGACAGTAAAAAGTAATATTCGGGAGGCAAAAATGGGAGAGGTTATCGTAGTAACATCAGGCAAAGGCGGTGTTGGCAAAACAACTACTGCTGTTAATGTTGGCTGTGCACTTACAATGTGTGGCAAAAAAGTTGTTCTTCTTGATGCTGACATCGGGCTGAGAAATCTTGATGTTGTTATGGGGCTTGAAAATAACGTTGTTTACGATTTTCTTGACGTAATTGAGGGAAGATGCCGCCTGAGACAGGCAACAATTGAAGACAAAAGAAACAGCGGCCTTTATATGATACCTGCATCGCAGACAAGGGACAAAAGCGATGTTGGCGAAGAACAGATGAAAAAGCTTTGCGGCGAGCTTTCTGAAATTTACGATTATGTTATTATAGATTGCCCTGCAGGGGTTGAAAATGGATTTAAAAACGCAATTGCTGCCGCTGAAAGAGCTATCGTTGTGGCAGTTCCTGAATATACATCAATCCGCGATGCCGACAGGGTTTTAGGCAAACTTGAAGAAGCGGGAATAGAAAAAATTCAGCTTGTTATAAATAAAGTTAAGCCTGATATGATAAGGCGCGGACAGGCGCCCGGTGCTGATGAAATTATTGAATATCTTGCAACGGAGCTTGTGGGAATTGTTCCCGATGACGATGAAGTTATTATATCGGCAAATAAAGGCGAAATTGCAGTTTCAAACGCAAAAGGAGCCGCTTGTAACGCGTATATGAATATTGCAAAAAGAATTATGGGAGAAACCGTGCCGCTGAGCGATCTTGATGACAATGGCGGCTTGTGGTATAAAATTAAAAGAATTTTTGGGAAAAAGAAACGCGGAGGATGTGTTACTTTATAATTTTCCGCTTGGCATCATTTATTTTGCATAAATTAACATCTTGGGAAGGAGAAGAACGCAAATGAATATCGCTTTATTAGCTCACGACAAGAAAAAAGAATTGATGGTTCAGTTTTGTATTGCATACAAAGGGCTTTTGCAAAAACACAATCTTTGCGCAACGGCTCATACCGGTACATTGGTGGCTGAGGCTACAGGCCTTCCGGTACAGAAATTTTTGTCCGGGGTACAAGGTGGCGATCAGCAAATTGGGGCACGAATTGCCTACAACGAAATAGATGCAGTTTTCTTCTTTGGCGATCCGCTTGCAAAGCAAGGGTATGAGCCGGAGGTTGATACAATAATGCGCCTTTGCGATGTACATAACATTCCTTTGGCAACAAATCTTGCTTCGGCTGAAATGCTGGTTCTCGGAATTGAGAGGGGCGACCTTGACTGGAGATACATATTAAGAAGCGAAGCAAAAAAATAATGTAAGGAAATAATTTTATGGCAATTATTTTTAAAAATATTGATATTTTAACATGGGATACATATGTAAAAAACACCGATGTTTCCGTTGAAGGCAACACGATTAAAAGCATTGGGGACATTGAAATATCTGATGGGGATATTGTAATTGACGGCAGTAAAAAATTATTATGCCCGGGATTTGTAAATGCCCACACTCACGCGGCTATGACGCTTTTTCGCTCATATGCCGACGGAATGAACCTTGAAGACTGGCTTTATAAAAAAATATTTCCTGCCGAGGACAAATTGACGGGCGAAGATGTATACAGCGGCACTGCACTTGCTATGCTTGAAATGATGAGAGGTGGTTGTACCGCCTTTCATGATATGTATTTCTTTACCGAAGATATTGCCAGAGCAGCCGAAGAAACAGGTATGCGTGCGAAAATATGCCGCGGACTTGTAAACGGCAGCACTTCCGGTTTTGAAAACGATGAAAGGCTTTACGGGAATATTGATTTTTACCATAAATATAATGGCAGCTGCCACGGGAGAATAACTGTTGGGTTTGGTATGCATTCTGTTTATACCTGTTCGCCACAGTATCTTAAATACTGTGCCGATGCTGTGAAAGAGATTGGGGCTTCAGCTCACATTCATTTATCTGAAACCGAAACAGAAAGGGATAACTGTATTGCTTCATACGGGAAAACACCTACTAAGCTTATGTATGATGTGGGCGTGTTTAACTCTCCGTGTACTGCGGCACATTGTGTGCATCTAAATGATGAAGATATAGAAATTTTGAGAGAAAATAATGTTTCTGTGGCGTTCAATCCTTCAAGCAATTTGAAACTGAGAAGCGGAATTGCTCCCATTGAAAAGCTTATAAACCATGGAATAAATGTTGCCCTTGGTACAGACGGGGCTTCATCTAACAATAATTTAAATATGCTTGAAGAGCTTCATATAGGAGCATTACTTTCGGGAGTTGACAGCAAAACTGCCTTTAAAATGGCAACGGTTTCAGGAGCCAAGGCGCTTGGGATTGGAAGCGGAGAAATTAAAGAGGGCGAAATTGCTGACCTTATAGTTATTGATACCGATAAGCCGCATTTTTATCCAATGCACGACATAAGAGCAAATATGGTTTATTCTGCCGGTGGCGATGACGTTTATCTTACAATGGTTGACGGAAAAATTATTTATCAAAACGGCGAGTTTAAAACCGCCGACTTTGAAAAAATAAAATACGAAGCTGAAAAAAGCAAGGAAAGAGTTTGTGACTGATGAAAAATTTTTGTGTACTTTTTGATTTGGACGGTACGCTTTTAGACAGTGGCGAGGGAATTACAAATGCAGTTGCGTATGCAATTGAAAAGTTCGGAAATGAGCCGCTTCCGCTTGAAACAAGAAAAAGATTTGTTGGGCCACCGCTTAGGGAATCTTTCATGAAATATTGCTCCGTTACAAGTAAAGATGCCGAAGAAATGCTTGTGCTTTACAGAGAGTACTATGGCGACCGTGGGCTTTTTGAGTGCAGGCCTTACGAGGGGATTGAAGATTTACTTATATTTCTTAAGGAATGTGGAAGCACAATTTATGTTGCAACTGCAAAGCCGCAGAAGTATGCAGTGAAAATGCTTGAAAGATGGGACCTTTTAAAATATTTTAAAGAGGTTATCGGAGCTTCCTTTGACAAGTCGAGAGATGATAAAAAAATAATAATCGGCGAAGTTATTGAGAAGGAAAAAGGCAAAAAAGCCGTAATGATTGGCGATACAAAATATGACATAGAGGCGGCACATAAAAATGATATTGGAGCAGTTGCAGTAACATACGGATATGGAACAGAAGAAGAAATTTGTATTTCAAAGCCCGAAAATACTGCGAAAAATGTGGCAGAGCTAAAAATTATTTTGAAAAAGCTTTTGGCAGATAATTAAGATATATGTACAAATTTTGAACTTTTTGAGTATTTGTAAATTTTTTGCTTGACATATCTGCTAAGTTAAGTTATAATTATCTATATGTGTTTTTCACATTCCATTTGCTGAGGGGAGGGAAACAAAATGTCAGAAATCAGAATAAAGGACAATGAGTCTTTAGATAGCGCTTTGAGACGTTTTAAGCGTCAGTGCGCAAAATCAGGTGTTTTATCCGAAATCAGAAAAAGAGAGCACTATGAAAAACCCAGCGTGAAGCGCAAAAAGAAATCAGAGGCTGCAAGAAAACGCAAGTTTAAATAATTGTCTAAGATTACTGAAAGGTTGTAATAATTTGTTTTATGAACTTATTATTATAGCCTTTTTTGTATGCAGGAGTGTTGCTGATGAAACGAAATATGCTGGCAACAGCATTGTTTTTGAGTTTGGGTATTTATATTTGGAATAATTTCAACATTTTTTCAATAGGCCTGGCTATCTGCATAGTGGCGATTTATTGTATTTGGTGTTTAAAAAACAGAAATTTTCTGGCTGTGGCAATATGCATTATATCGGTTATATGCGGGTTTGTGGCAATTAATGTTTCAAACAGCAAAGCTATGCAAGAGGCAAAATTGTTTGATGGAAAAGAAGTAAAAATAACCGGAAAAGTTACAGAAATTTTTAAAACCGATTATGGCGAGGCCGCATATGTAAAACATAGGTACACAAACAAAAACGGGAAAGAAAAATTTGTAAAAATTAAAGTATATTTAAATAACAAAGCCATTAGTGTGAAATATGGCGATGTTATTTCTTTTTCGGCAAACTTAAAAATGCCCGATGGCACCAGCGGATTTGGAAGCTATGACAAGCAGATGAATTTGCGTTCTGAAGGAATTTTACTGGAAAGCAGCGGAGAAATTAAAAATATTTCAGTTTCAGGAACGCAGATAAGTATGTTTAATATTTTCGATATTGCATACTGTGCACGGGAATATATTTGCAGAAGAATTGACACTTTATTTAGCGGAGATACAGCAGGTATTATAAAAGGCATTATTGCCGGTGTTGACGACGATATTTCAAAAGAAACAGAAAATATATTCAGAACAAGCGGCATAAGCCATATTCTTGTGGTTTCGGGAATGCATGTAAATATACTTATAACCATATCAATGATTGTTCTTATGATGTTCAAAGTTACAAAAGGCAAAGCCAGTATGATAATTCAGCTTATTATAATATGGTTTTTTACTTTTGTAACAGGAGCAGGAATTTCGGCAATCAGAGCCGCGGCTGTTGTTACGCTGCTATATTTGGGGCAATTTATAAGCAGAGAGGCCGATCCGCTTAATTCGCTGGGTGTTGTGGCCACGGTTGCACTTATTATAAACCCGGAAACTTATTTTAATTTAGGATTCAGGTTGTCTTTTTTATCAACAGGAACAATTTTAATATTTACAAATGATATAATTGAAAAATTTAAAATTACCCGAGGTTCTTTAGGCGAATATGCGGCGGTTACAGCGGCGGCGCAATTTGGCATTGTACCCATTATTTCACAAAGCTTTGGAAATATTGGAATATTTGGCGCATTGGCAAATGTTATTGTGTGCCCCGTACTTACGGCTATTACTGCAATTGTAATTGCCGCGTTGTTTTTGGGAAGTGTTCCATTTATCGGAGATTTACTTGTTATATTTACTCATCTTACAATAAAAGGAATTATGGGGATTGCCAGATTTGTAGCCATGTTGCCGCACTCTGTAAAAGATTTGGGAAGTATAAGCGGCATTGGTGCAGTTATATATGTAATGTATTTTGCGGCCGTTAAACTATGGTTTCTAAAAAAGAAGGATATAGCCGCAAAATGCGCAGGTGTTACATTGGTTTTGCTATGTGCGGCAGTTTGTGTGAATACATTTTTCGGGCACACTCACATTACTTTTCTTGATACCGGCAACAGCGACTGCATAATAATTGAAAATAAATCCACATCAATTTTAATAGACGGTGGCGGAAGCGATAATTACAGTGTGGCAGAAAGCACGGTTATACCATATATGAGAAAAGAAAGAATAGATAAAATTGACGTTGCTTTTATGACGCATTACCACACGGATCATGCCGGAGGGATTGCAGAACTTATAAAGGCAGGGCGCATAAAAAGGGTTGTGATACCTGCAGGAATTTACAAAGAAGATTTTGAAATTGCAACTGAAGCCAAAAAGGCAGGTATACCCTTGCATTATGTTGGAAATTCTGATAAAATTAAAATTGGAGATATTTATATAGAGGCTTATAATACTTTTGACGGAATAGAAGAGAATAACGGATTTGTTTATTTTGTGTCTTACGGAAACAGCCGTATATGTATTTCGGGTGATGTGCATAAAAATGGCGAAAAAGCATTGCTTGAAAGCGGAGTAAATGTAAAAAGTGATATTTTAAAAATTCCGCATCACGGTTCCGATACTTCGGGAAGTGAAGAATTTTTGAAGGCAGTTTCGCCTGAATATGGTATAATTTTACGTGGGGACAACAAATATCCAAACGAAGAAAGTGCAAGACTTTACAAAAACGCAGGCATAAAATGTTTTTCCACAAATGATTGCGGAAGCATACGAATAACCTTATCAAAAAGCGGAAAATCAAAAATCCGCTTTGGAAGGAATAGTTTTTATGAGTTACGAAATTTTAAAAAAACAGGTTAAAAGCGACAAATTGCAGAATATGTTCCACTTTTTCGGCGAAGAGGTATATTTAAAGCAACATTATCTTGGCATTTTAAAAGAAAAACTTTCGGGAGATTTTCCTGAATTTAATCTTATTGAGTTTGAAGGCGAGGTTTCTCAGCAGGATATAGATGTAAGCTTTAATACTCCGCCTATGATGAGCGACAAAAAGCTTGTTATTTTTAAAGATACCGGAATTTTTAAGGCGAGTTCAAAATGCAAAGATGCATTTAAAGATGCAGTTGAAAATGCTGCGGATTATCTTTATGTTATAGTTTATGATGATGAATTTGACAAGAGAAATGCTGCCTATAAGGCCTTTGCTGCAAAATGTTTAAGCGTTGACTTTGAAAGAAGGGGCAGGGCGGATATTAAGGCCTGGGTTATAAACCTTTTGAAAAAAGGAAGAAAACGAATTTCTCTTGATGCGATGGAATGTTTCCTCGACTATGTTGGCGTTGATATGTACGGCGTTTTAACCGATGTAAACAAGCTTATTTCCTATATGGGCGAGCGCGATTTAATTGAACGCGAAGATGTTGAAAATGTAGTAAAAAAAGAATTTTTCACAAAGGAATATGTTCTTACCGATGCACTTATCGGTGGCGACAAAAAGGGTGCAATGAAAGCTCTTGATGAGCTTTTGCAAATGCGAAGCGACCCTATAATGCTGCTTTATATTATATCTTCGGGATATATTTCTACTTTTAAGGCCAAAATTTTAATGGACGAAGGGGCAAATGCGGCGCAGATTATGAGAGCGCTTTCTCTGCCGAGAGATTTTCTGGCAAAAAAATATATGGATTTTGCCAGAAAGCTTACAGCGCCCAAACTGAAAAGAGCGATAAATCTTATAAAAAAAGCTGATTATGATATGAAAATAGGCGTAGGCGACAGCGAAACAATTATAAAAATGCTGGTTGCTATGCTTTAAGAGGTGTAAAAAATGTTTTTAATAGCAGGACTTGGAAATTGCGGAGAAAAATATGAAAAAACAAGGCACAATGTGGGCTTTGTTGCCATAGATTATCTTGCGGAAAAATACGGAATAAGCGTTAAAAAGATTAAATTTAAAGCGCTTATAGGCGAAGGAAAAATTGGCAATGAAAGGGTTATTCTGGCAAAGCCTTCTACTTTTATGAATGCAAGCGGCGAAAGCATTATTGAAATTGCAAAGTACTATAAATTGCCGCCTGAAAATATAATTATTATATACGACGACAGTGCTATTGAGGTTGGAAGGCTCAGGATAAGGCCTTCAGGAAGTGATGGCGGACACAACGGAATGAAATCGATTATTTACCTTTTAAACAGCGATGCTTTTCCGAGGGTAAGAGTTGGAATTGGCAAGGCCAAAGGCGAAATGGTAAACCACGTGCTTGGAACTTTTTCAAAAGAAGAAGGCGTTAAGGTTACAAAATGCATTAAGGCCTGTGATGGTATTGTTGAAGAAATAATTAAAAACGGCGCCGCAAGCGCAATGAATAAATATAACGGGATGACATTTGATGAATGATTTGTTTGAAAAGCTGTATTCTTCTGATGAATACAAAAGGCTGAAAGGCGAAATTGAAAGCCCGAGAAAATGCATAAGCGTTTCAGGAGTGCCCGAATGTTCAAAGGCACATATTCTTGCGGCGCTATGCAAAGATACAGGCAAAAAAGTTTGCATAATTTGCCAGAACGAGCCTATGGCGGCGGCTATGCAAAAGAATATGGAATGTTTTCTTGATGAAGATGTTGCCCGATTATTGCCTGCGGAAATTGATTTCGGGAACACTCTGAAAGCCAGCTATGATATACGCGGCGGCAGAGTTGAGGCCTTAAATATGATAAAAAACGGAGCAAATGCCGTAATGAGTGCGGCGGCACTGCTCTGCTTTGTTATGCCAAAAAAAGAATTTGATGAAAAAACTTTGAAAATAGAAGTTGAAAAAGTTTTTGAAGATATATCAAAAAACCTTGTTGAAATGGGTTACGAAAGAGCCTATGAAGTAAGCGGAGCGGGGCAGTTCGCAGTTCGTGGCGGAATTGTTGACATTTTTCCGCCATCTTACGAAGAAGCGTTGAGAATTGAATTTTTCGATGATGAGGTTGACAGTATCCGCTTTTTTGATGTTAAAACTCAGCTTTCAACAGAAAGGGCGGAAAGTGCCGAAATAATTCCTGCCAATGCAGATATGGGCGAAGGCACAGTTTTAGAATATTTTGGCGATGACACAATATTTGTAATTGAAGAGCCTTTAAAGGCATCTGAAGGTGCGCAAAGTTTTGCTCAGAACATTGAGCAAAGAATTGCCGAGCACACATTAAACGGCGAAAAAATAACTGCGTTTCCAATTTTAAGCTATCAAAGCTCGGTTGAAATGATGGCAAGGAAAAAGCTTTTGGGAATGAGCGCAATTTCTGCGGCAACACCTTATTTTGTACCCGAAAGCACACTTTCGTTTACAGTTAAAATTTTGTCGGCTTATTCAGGAAAAATAGATATTCTTGTGCAGGATGTTGAGTACTGGAAAAGTAAAAATTACAATATTCTGGTTATGGCAGGTTCTGCGGCAAAGGCAGATGGCATTAAATCTGCTTTTCAGGAGAGGGGCATAGAAAACATAGAAATAAGTACAAAGCCTCTTGAAAAAAGCTTTGAATATCCGAAAATTAAAACAGTTTTTGTAAGCGGTGGCGACGTATTTTTAAAAGAACGAAAAAAGAGAAAGCCCAAAGATGCGGGCGACGCTATAAGAAGCTTTGATGAGCTTGCAATTTCTGATTATGTTGTTCACAGAGCTCATGGTATTGGCCAGTTTGAAGAGCTTGTAACTATGGAAGTGGCAGGGGTTAAAAGAGATTATTTGAAGCTTCGCTACAAGGGAACAGATGTTTTATATGTACCTGTAAACCAGCTTAATATGCTTTACAAATATTCTCACGCAGGCGAGGATACACCTGCACCTAAAATGAACAAACTCGGAACGGCGCAGTGGCAAAACACCAAAAACCGAGTTAAGAAAAGTGCAAAAGAATTGGCTATAAAGCTTATAGAGCTTTATGCCGAAAGAAACAAAATGCAGGGCCATGCTTTCTCGCCTGATTCATTGTGGCAACAACAATTTGAAGAAGAATTTATATACGAAGAAACCCCAGACCAGATAAAAAGCATTGAGGAAATTAAAGCTGATATGGAAAAAAGCCGACCAATGGACCGCCTTCTTTGCGGCGATGTTGGTTACGGGAAAACCGAGGTGGCTGTAAGAGCGGCCTTTAAATGTGTTATGGACGGGTATCAGTGTGCCTACCTTGTGCCAACTACAATTTTGGCATCGCAGCATTTTAATCATTTTATTGACAGGCTTAAATCTTTTCCCATAAAAGTTGAAATGCTTTCACGATTTCGCACAAGAAAGCAGCAGGAGCAAATTATAAAATCCCTGAAAAAGGGCGAAATTGATATAATTGTGGGAACTCACAGGCTTTTGGCAGACGATGTTGAGTTTAAAAAGCTTGGACTTTTGGTTATTGACGAAGAACAGCGTTTTGGTGTTGGCCACAAAGAAAAAATTAAAAACATGAAAAGAGGAATAGATGTTTTAACTCTTACTGCAACACCTATTCCCAGAACTCTTAATATGGCTATGACGGGCATCAGGGACATGAGCATTATATCAATGCCGCCCAAAGAAAGGCAACCTATCCAGACCTATGTAATGGAACACAGCGACTTTGTTTCGAAAGACGCCATTGAAAGGGAAATGGCAAGAGGCGGCCAGGTTTACTATGTTTACAACCGTGTTGCAAATATTTACAACAAGGCGGCAAAAATAAAAGAAATGGTTCCCGATGCAAATGTTGCTGTGGCGCACGGGCAGATGAACGAGCGTGAACTTGAAGACATTATGATGCGCGTTTTAGATGGCGAGATTGATGTTTTAGTGTGCACTACCATTATTGAAACAGGAATTGACATACCAAATGTTAACACTATGATTGTAGAAAATGCCGATTGTATGGGCCTTTCTCAGCTTTATCAGCTGAGGGGAAGAATTGGAAGGTCGAATCGTGTGGCGTATGCATATTTTACATTCAGAAGAGACAAGTCGCTTTCTGAAATTGCTGAAAAACGTCTTATGGCAATTAAAGAATTTACCGAGCTTGGCGCAGGCTTTAAAATTGCTTTGCGCGACCTTGAAATAAGAGGTGCGGGCGATGTTTTGGGTCCAGAACAACACGGCTTTATGTCAAGCGTTGGTTACGATATGTACCTTAAGCTTTTAAGCGAAGTTGTTGAGGAAATGGGCGGCGAGGATAAGCCTTACAAAACTGAAAGCGTAATAGATATTGCGGTTTCAGCAGGTATTCCGGAAGAATATATCGGAGATACCAGAAGCCGACTTGAAGCTTACAGGCTTATTGCCGGCATTGAAAACGAAGACGACAGGCTTTCTGTTGTTGACGAGCTTTTAGACCGCTTTGGCGATATTCCTGATGAAACCAATATGCTTATAGAAGTTGCAATGCTGAGGGTTTTGGCATCGGAAGCAGGCGTTAAAGAAATATCGGGCAACAAGCTTAAAACAATATTTAAGTTCGATGAAAAAAATCTTCCCATGCCTGAGGCGATTTCTCATATTGTAACAAAATATAGAAAGAAAATTTTGTTCAGCGCAGGCGAAAATCCGTACCTAACTTTGAAAAACGAAGGAGAAAACGGAAAAGATTTGGTTAATAATATAAAAAATTTGTTAAAAGACTTGAAAGTTTCTTTGGATTAGTGTATTATAATAATGTTATATTAAAAACAAAAGGAGAAGTAATATGAAAAAGTTTTTATCAATTATTTTGGTTTTATCGTTACTCTTTGCGCTTTCTGCGTGCAACATTAAAGATGTTACAAAAATGGCAACTGTTGGCGATGAAGCAGTTGAAAAAGGTGTTTTCAATTTCTATCTTCAGCAGGGTATGAGTGCGGCTATGTCTGCATCGGGAAATGCTCTTAGTGCTGATTCTGATGAAAAAGCATGGAAAGAAACTAAAATTGGCGAAATTTCTGCAAAAGAATATGCTCTTGAAGAAACAAAAAAAGCTATCAAAACAACATATGTTATGAAAGCTTTGGCAATTAAAGAAGGCATTACTCTTACCGAAGAAGACAAAGAGAATATGGCTGCCCAGAGAAACAGCATGATTGAACAGTTTGGCGGCAGATATAATTACGAGCAGTACTTCGTTGAAGGTGGATTTACACTGGAAGACATTGAAAAAATTATCGAAGCTGAAACTTATGCTCAGAAAATTATGGCAAAATATTTTGGCGATGGTACTGCTGAAGGCGAATTTAAAGCCGATGAAGAAGACATCAAAAAGGTTTTGCAGGACGAATATGTAATGGCAAAACACATTCTTATCAAAAATGAAGTTCCTGCTGTAGCAGAAGGCGAAAAAGCTTTGACAGCCGAAGAAGCTGATGCTGCTGCAAAGGCTAAAGCTGAAGAGCTTATTAAGAAGCTTGATGGCGGTGCAAACTTTGATTCACTTATGAAAGAGAATACCGAAGATAAAAATGGCGAAACAGGCGAAATCAACGGCGCGAACGGATATTTCTTTACAAAAGGCCAGATGGTTGAACCATTTGAAAAAGAAGCATTTGCCCTTGAAGTTGGAAAATATTCCGCAGCACCTGTTGCAACCGATTATGGTTACCACATTATTTTGAAAATGGCAAATCCAACAGAAGGCGAAGAATACGATGCTGCATATAGCAGCGTTGAAGCTACCATCCTTCAGGATAAACTTGAAGAAATGGTTGAAAAATGGGCAGAAGAAGTTGGATTTAAATTCAACGAAAAGGCTATTTCAAACGCAAAAATCGTTAAATAACAAGGGAGGACATTTTAGTGTCAGGACATTCCAAATGGAGCAATATTAAGCATAAAAAAGAAAAAAGTGACAGCCAGAGAGCTAAAATTTTTACAAAAATCGGCCGTGAAATTTCGGTTATAGTTAAAGCAGGCGGCCCTGATCCTGAGGTAAATTCAAAGCTTAAAGATGTTATTGCAAAAGCAAGAAGCAACAATATGCCAAATGATAATATCATGCGTTGTATTAAAAAGGCATCGGGTGAAATGACATCTGATAACTACGAAGAAATTATTTACGAAGGTTACGGCCCGGCCGGCGTTGCGGTTATCGTTGAAACTCTTACAGATAACAGAAACCGTACCGCAGGCGATATGCGTCACTACTTTGACAAATGTGGCGGAAACCTTGGCCAGAACGGCTGTGTAACA
This sequence comes from Clostridia bacterium, assembly GCA_045590195.1. GTDB lineage: Bacteria > Bacillota > Clostridia > UMGS1883 > UMGS1540 > JAZNQN01. The sequence continues at coordinate 33,135 of JAZNQN010000039.1, forward strand.
TTTATGTTCGATGAAAAAGGCGTTATTCTAATAGATAAAAACAGCGCCGACGAAGACAGCGTTATGATGGATGCTCTCGATGCAGGAGCTGATGATTTCAGCGCAGAGGAAGATGATTTTTATGAAATTACAACCTCGCCTCAAACTTTCAGCGAAGTGAGAGAGGCGCTTGAAGGAAAGGGTTATTCCTTTGAATCGGCAGAGGTTATGAAAATTCCTCAGACAACTGTTGAACTTTCTGATGAGCTTGATATTAAGAATATGAATAAGCTTATCGACATGCTCGATGATAACGATGATGTACAGAACGTATATCATAACTGCATTTTAGATTAATAATTAAGAGTTGCGGCAATTCGCAACTCTTTTTTTGCCAAAGCACTTGACAAACTGCCTGAAATATATTATAATATTTAGGTGCTTGGAGAGATGGCTGAGCTGGTCGAAGGCGCACGATTGGAAATCGTGTAACGGCTAATACCCGTTCGAGGGTTCGAATCCCTCTCTCTCCGCCAAACAAAGAAGATATCCGAAAGGATATCTTTTTTGTTTGAAAAAAATAAAAGGGATTCGAACCCTGAGAGGGCACGGAGCGTAAAAAAACGATTGATAATCGTTTTTAGCGGAGTGGTGCGAAGACGGGTACCGAAATGCGGAGCATTTGGGTCGGCAAGCAGACAGGATGCGAAGCAGAAGTATCCCTCTCTCTCCGCCAAACAAAGAAGATATCCGAAAGGGTATCTTTTTTGTTTGTGTAAAATAAAAGGGATTCGAACCCTGGGAGGGCACGGAGCGTAAAAAAACGATTGATAATCGTTTTTAGCGGAGTGGTGCGAAGGCGGGTACCGAAATGCGGAGCATTTGTTTTTTCGGTACTAATCAGTATTTTTTCTTTTCGCTATACAGAAGGTAAGTAAATTCAAAATTTTTATAAAAAATACTTGCTTTTAAATAATTTATGTGTTATAATATTTTTCGTTGTGAGAGGGGATTTTATTTTTAATATGGCCCCGTCGTCTAGCGGCCTAGGACGTGGCCCTCTCACGGCTAAAACGGGGGTTCGATTCCCCCCGGGGTCACCAAAAATCGACATTCTTCGACAGAAGGATGTCGATTTTGCTTATTACCTATTCCCTTTTCACTATTCCCTGAAAATCGCTCTTGTCGATTTTGAAGTAATAAGTAATAGTGAAAAGGGAAGAAGTAAGGTGCAAACTCGCAAAAGCGAGTTTGATTAAAGAGGAGAATGCTTATGGAAAGTCCGTTACTTGTGAAATCTAAACAGTTTGCATTAGATATAATTAAAGTTTGTAATAAAGTGAAAAGTGAAAAAAGAGAAAGTGTGCTCACTAGTCAGCTTATCCGCAGTGGCACAAGCATCGGTGCGAATATAAGAGAAGCATTTTATGGACACGGTAAAAACGATTTTATTTCAAAACTTCAAATAGCACTAAAAGAATGTTCTGAAAGTGAATACTGGATTGAACTTCTCATAGAAAGTGGATATTATGATGATAAGATTATACTTGAGAATTGTGTTGAATTAAAGAAGATACTTATTTCATCAATAAATACCGCAAAGAAAAACAATAATTAAAGGTGTATCATTATTGTTCTCCTTTGTCAGAAAGAAACGACAATTTTCTGTCGAAAGCTGTCGTTTTTTTGTACTATTAGCTACTCGTTATTCTATCTTCACTATTCACTAAGAATTGTCGTTCCCAAAGAATAGAGAAAAGAAATTTTGCTATGCAAAACAAATTATAAACATATCTATGGTTTGTTTTTTTACGATATAAGTTCCTTTTATTTTTTTGATATATGCCGACACTGCGATAGTACCTTTTTTAGCACTTTTTTAACCCAAAAAATTCATTTCGTATATAGACTTATTAAAATACTTGTGATATAATGCAACTATATAGTTGTAATTTCAGTAAAATAATTAAATAAAAGGAGAGAAACCTATGAAATACTGTCTTGCAATCGATATAGGTGCTTCTTCGGGAAGGCATATTCTTGGAAGTTTTAAAAACGGAAAGATTTGCCTTGAAGAAGTTTACCGCTTTGAAAATTATCTTGTAAATGAGGGTGACTCCCTTGTATGGGATATTGACAATCTTGTTAAAAGCGTAAAAGCCGGAATAAAAAAATGTGGCGAAATAGGAAAAATTCCTGAAACTGTGGCAATTGACACATGGGGTGTTGACTATTTATTGCTTGATGAAAACAAAAACGAAATTTTGCCGGCTTACGGCTATCGTGACGGGCGAACAATTAAAGCAGCAGAAGATGCCGAAAAAATTGTTCCAATAGATTTTTTATATGAAAGATGCGGAATTCCAAAGCTTAATTTTAATACTGTTTATCAGCTTTATGCCGACAAAGTTTCGGGCAGGCTTGACAAGGCAAAATATTTTATGATGATGCCTGCATACCTTTCATATAAGCTTACAGGTGTTATTAAAAATGAATATACAGAAGCTTCTACTTCGGGTATGGTAAATGCAAAAACTTTTCAGTGGGACAGCGAAATTTTAGAAAAACTTGGCGTAAGCGCAGAGCTTTTGGGTACGCTTTCAAATCCTGGCGATGAGGTTGGCAGTTTTACCGAAGAAATGAAAAGCTATGCAGGCTTTAACGCAAAGGTTATTTTCTGCCCGAGCCACGATACTGCAAGTGCAGTTGCGGCTTGTCCTGTTTGCGACAACGATATATACATTTCATCGGGGACATGGAGCCTTATAGGAACAGAAATTAAAACAGCCGTTTTATCAAAAGAAGCCCGTGAAGCAAACTTTGCAAACGAAGGCGGCATTGAAAAACGTTTCCGTTTTCTTAAAAACTATATGGGCATGTGGCTTTTCCAGAATATACGCAAAAATCTCAATAAATCTATGACATATGACGAGATGATGAATTTGGCTATAGAAAGCGGCAAATACAGCTACATAGATGTAAACGCACAGGAATTTGTTGCACCGGAAAATATGATTGACGCAATTAGAAAATATCTTGGCAACGAAGATATGCCACTTGGCGAGGTTATAAACAGCGTTTATCATTCGCTGGCAAAATCTTATAAAAGCGCAATTGAGGAAGTTGAAAGGCTTTCCGGAATAAAAGCAAACGCCATAAGAATTGTAGGCGGCGGCAGCAAAGATAAATATTTAAACAGGCTCACTGCAGAATACACCGGCAAAAAAGTTTATGCAGGACCTGTTGAGTGCACAGCACTTGGAAACATTATTTCGCAGCTTATGGCAAGCGAAGGATATACACTTTCTGAAATGAGAGAAGCGGTTATGAAATCGTTTGATATAGAGGAGGTAAAATAAAATGAGCAGATTTGATGAAGCAAAAAGCATATATGCAAAATATGGCGTAGATGCAGAAAAAGCAATTAACATTTTAAAAAATGTTCCTGTTTCAGTTCATTGCTGGCAGGGGGACGACGTAAAAGGTTTCGACAGCGAAGAAGAACTTTCCGGCGGTATTCAGACAACAGGTAATTACCCCGGCAGAGCGAGAACACCCGAGGAACTTATGGCTGATTTTGATATGGCTGCAAAATTTGTTCCCGGTAAGAAAAAATTAAACCTTCACGCTTGCTATGCAATTTTTGACGGCAACTGGGTTGACAGAGATAAGCTTAAACCTGAGCATTTTGCGCCTTGGGTTAAATTTGCAAAAGAGAGAAACATGGGAATAGATTTTAACCCAACATTTTTCTCGCACAACATGGTTAAGGATAACCTTACACTTTCATCTCCTGATGAAAACGTTAGAAAATTCTGGATTGAACACGGCAAAAGATGTATTGAAATTTCCCAGTACTTTGCAGAGGAAACAGGCGTTCCCTGTGTTATGAACATCTGGATTCCTGACGGATACAAAGACATTCCTGCCGACAGACTTGGCCCTCGTGAAAGATTTAAAAATTCCCTCGACGAAATCCTTTTCATTAACTACGATAAATCAAAAGTTTTCGTATGTCTTGAATCAAAAGTGTTTGGTATCGGTATGGAATCTTACACGGTTGGTTCATCGGAATTTTGTATGAATTATGTAACTTCAAGAAAAATTACACCTCTTATGGACAACGGACATTATCATCCAACTGAGGTTGTTTCTGACAAAATTTCGGCAATGCTCGCATTCCACGAAAATGTTGCACTTCACATTACAAGAGGCGTTCGCTGGGATAGTGACCACGTTGTTATTTTTGACGACGAAACCAAAGAAATTGCCAAAGAAATTGTTTTTGCTAATGCCCTTGACAGAGTATTTTTGGCAACTGACTATTTTGATGCATCAATCAACAGAATTTCTGCATGGATTACAGGCCTTCGCAGTGTTCAGAAAGCATTTCTTTATGCACTTTTGATGCCTGCGGATAAAATGAAAGAGCTTCAGAACACAGGTGACACTACTGCTTTGATGGTACTTAGCGAAGAAGTGAAAGAATTGCCGTTTGGCGATATATGGAACGAGTATTTAAGCCGTGAAGGCGTAGAAGCTGACTACATAACTGCTGTTAAAGAATACGAAAAGAATAATGTGAGAGGTTAAAAATGCTAAATTTTATAGAAAAAAACAAAGCTGATTTGCTTGCGTTTTCTGCTATGTCGAAAAATGCAGGCAGCCGTGCCGACTATGTTCAGGGCGGCGGCGGAAATACTTCGGTTAAACTCAGTGGCGGGCTTATGGCAATAAAAGCATCGGGCTTTTGTCTTTCAGATATTGAAATTGATAATGCCTATGCGCTTATAAAGCTTGAAGGCCTTCAGAAGTTTTATAGAGAGAACACGCCCGAAAGCCTTTCGGATGTTGAAAAAGAAGGCGCTGCCTGCACAAAGGAAAACACTGTTGTGCTTGATGGTATGAATCCGCTTCGCCCTTCTGTTGAAGCAGGTTTTCACTCAATACTTAAAAAATTTGTTTGCCACACACACAGCGTTTATGCAAACATGTGCTGTTGTTCGGCTGAAATGAACGAAATTGCAGAAAAAGCTTTTGCCGGCGCAGATTACGGATGGGGAAGCGTTCCTTATACTGATCCCGGTGCAAACCTTACATTTGCAATCCAGGCTGAAATTGCAAGAGTGAAGAAGGAAACAGGCAAGGAGCCTTCGGTTATTCTTATGCAAAACCACGGCATTATTGTTCACGGCGATGATGAAAACGAAGTTTTGAAAATTCACGCCGATGCCAATGAACGCCTTGCAAATGCTTTTGGCGTAAAGGGAGATTCGTTCCCTGAGGTACTTTTAAAAGACAATGTTGCCGATGTTCCTATGATGCGTGAGCTTTTAAAGAGGGGCGAGTACACAGTTAAAACACTTATTGAAAGCCCACTTTACCCTGACCAGATGGTATTTCTTATTGGCTCACTTTTTGAAAACAAGGAAGACCTTGAGGAGGGCGAATGCTCGGTAGACACAAATTCGGGCGAGCTTACTCTTAAAATGAACGAGAAAAAAGCGCTTACAGTAGCGCAAACAATTACTGCTGTTTTGTTTATTTCGGAACAGATAAAAAAATGCGGATACACCCTTTCAACTATGGGCGACGCCGCTAAACATTTTATTGCTAACTGGGAAAGCGAAAAATATAGAAAATCGCTTGCAGGTAAATAATAAAAAAGTCCTCGCCGAAAATTTTCGGTGAGGACTTTTTGTGAATATGTTATTAATTAGTATATGATATATGAAGCGAAGTCATTGACCTGTTTACAAGGTACTCAACAAATTCAAATGGAATGTATGTTACGCCGTTTTTAAGTATGGGCGAATGGCTCATTTGTTTTTTGTTTGATATATTCCATTTTTGCTGATACATTTTTTCGAAACCCGGATTAAGTGTATACTCCATTTTACCAATTTCTATTCCGTAACTGTAACTTAAATACCTAATTTCACTATTTTCAATATCTGAGTTTACATTTTTTTCAGTTAACACCATTTCTATTTTTCCGTTATTCCAATTTATATAGGTGTTATCACAATCCAAAAGTCCGACTTTTTCAAACAGTTCTCGTAAAGGTACATATACTGCATTATCATATACAAAAGGTTTATTATTAAGTTTTATAACTTCATCATTACATTTTACAAATATTTTATTATCTTCATTAACTACTGCGGCTATAACAACAGTTGCACTTACAAAAGCCATAGAAATTATCAAAGCTATTATTAAGGACAGTATTCTTGAAAGCTTTCCACTTGAAGAACAAATTTTTGAAAATCTGGTTTGCAACTGTTTCTTATTTGCACTCATCTTTGTTGTATAGATGTTTTTAAGCATAAAAAATCCCCTTTTTTAAACTAATTTATGAACCAAGTAACGTCCGTTATCTTGTTTTTTACATATTACATTAAGAAATCTTCTGAATGGTGGCTTGATATTTCCTTTTATATTGCTTTCTGCCGTTACAACAACAGTGTACACCACAAGTTCGTCGGATTTTTCTTTTAACAGCTTAATGTCGTTTTCAGAAAGCTCAATTTGTTCATGTTTCTGTTTTGAAAAATAATTTTTCAAAAATTCATCAACATTAGCTCCTGAAAAAATTTCAAGCGTTGCTCTTGTCATACCATAACACATTCCATAATCGCCGATATATCCGGCATTGATAAAGTCATTTGTAACAAGTGTTTTCATTGTTTCAAGGTCTGACTTATCAAATGCATTGAAAAAATTTTGCAATGCCATTTCAGAATTTTCTATGTATGATTTGCCGTTATACAGAATATCATAGAACGAATCGGCATCAAGCCCGAAATAGCCCAGTAGGGCAGAATTATCATCGTTGCCATAGTCGTAATAAACATTACTTAAAAAAACATCGCAAGAATCTGTTGCAATAAAAACCTTGCCTTTTTCGCCATCTTTTCTGGTAAATAAGAGTTCTGCACCTAAGGGACAGCCTGTTCCGCCCATTTTAATTTTTGTGGCGGTTGAAAAGGCTTTTTCTATTTCTTTAAGAGCATCTTTGTTTACAAGAGGATATTTGATGTTTTTTATAACAAGCTCAACATTCGCAAGATCTCTTATATCATCAGGGGTGTATATTTTAATTTGTTGCATTTCGCCTGCGGAGTTACCACTGAATAAATATTTCACATCAATTTCATTATTTTTGTTATTGACTGAGATAAGTTGAATATCGTTTACAGTTCCTGTTGTTGAAGTTAAATAATACGTTTTATCTTCACTTACAATGCAGTTGTCACTATACCAGCCAACGGGATTTTGAACGGCTGAGAAGGTGTCGCCAATTCCTGTAAACAGTTCTGTGTTTTTGGGCATTGAACCTTTTTTAACACCGCCGTTGTCAAGCGATACAATATATTTATCGTAATCTTTAACTATATCGTCAGGGCCAACACTTGAGAGGTATGCAAAGCTTCCATCATGGCTTATTTTAACATCAAGAACACTATCGCCTTGTTGCCCATAAGCGATATTAAGCTTTTTAAGATTTATCATAATATCAAGCTCGGAACGTAAATTTTGGTCAAGGTTCGGGTTTTGGTTGTGAATGATGAAAAAGCCTTCTCCGTAATGAAAAACTATTTTACTGTTATCCGCATAATAAATATCAGCCATTACTGCACCAACCGGAGCGTTGACATAATCGGAAAATTCATTTTCTGTCATAGTATAATCGTCGTGGTTAACGCGAGCGGCAATAGCTATTGTAATGCATACTATAATAAGAAGAATGATGGCAAAAATAACAAAAGCCATAAGTTTAGAAATACGCCCGCTTTTTGAACGGATTTTTGTAAATCTGTTTTGAAGTTTTTTCTTATCCATACTCATTTTAGTTGTGTATAAGTTTTCCAGCATATAAAATTCGCCTCCTTACTGAGCCAAATCAAGAATTGTTTTCATATAAATTTTTTGATGTGTGTCAGACATATTTTTTGTAACTTCCATATCGCATAAAATCTCACAAGATTCGCTTATATTTGCGCATAGAAGATATGCAAATGGGTTGAACCAATGCACAGCATTTACAAAGAGAGAAAGCCATTTTATAAGCAAATCTTTTCTTTTATAATGTGTCAACTCGTGCAAAAATACCATTCGCATATGCTCGTGAGGGATTTCTTTGCATGGAATATATATTACCGGCCGCACTACGCCTATAAGCATGGGCGATTCTAAATCTCCCGATATTCGTACCTTGATATGGCGTTTGATTTTTAATTCTGTTTTAACTTCATTTAGTATATCATTTTCAGGTATTAAAACAGATTTATTTCGTTTGCGGATGGTATAAACAATATAACTGGCTATAACTATGGTTAGATAAACAAACACACCGGTAAGCCAAATATAAGATAACAAATCAATCAACTTTAAATTAAGCCTGGGGGCAATGTTTACATTTTTATACAAGGCAGGAGTTTCTTCGGTTTCAACTGTTTTCGGCATTTCCTCAACTGTTTCATGTTGTGTAATCTCAATTTGAGGTACAATCGGAAGTTTTGCAACTTTTTTTACCGGTATTAGCCTATATGCAGGAACAATCATTGATAAAAGCACTGCAATCCATACATAATATTGCCATTTTGCAGGGAATTTTTTTGCGGTAATAGGCTTTAAACAAAGCAGCAGAGCCGTTAACCCAAAACCAAAAAGACTTAATATAAGAACTGTTTTAAAAAGCTCCAACATAATATCACTCCAGTTCAAACATTTTTTTAAGTTCCGACATATCCTCGCTTGAAAGTTTTTTGTTTTCATAGAGTGCTGCAACAAGATTTTTAACAGAACCCTTATAAATTTTTGATAAAAAGCTTTCTGTTTCGCTTAAATCGTATTCGCTCCTTTCAAGCTTTGGATAATATAAATTGGTTTTACCCTTTTTATCACAAGCAACAACCTCTTTTTTTAAAAGCCTTTGTAAAAATGTTGATACAGTTGAAGCTGTCCAGTCGTTTCCGTTAAGCTCTTTTACAACATCGGAAACGGTCATTCGTTTATTGGCTTTCCAAAGTATTTGCATAATCTGGTATTCTGAATCGGTAATAGTGTGTTTAATAGTTGACATTTAGCAGTCCTCCTTATGTACAAAAAACGATTTAAGTATAATTACACTTGTAGCTACACCTTCAGTATAACAAGTGTAGCTACATTTGTCAATATATTTTTTTGAAATTTTTAAATAAAATAGGCAGAAGCAATTTTGCTTCTGCCTATAAATCTTATTTATTATTTTGTGTTACAGTATATCGTTTTATTTTCGCCGTTGTTGTTTTTTCCATTGGAACATTAGTTACATTTATAATTTTAATGTACTGATGTTTTGCCATATTGGCGTTAATTTCGGCGATTGCGGCGCGAACAGTTTTATCAATTTCGTCAAATTCTTTGCCGGCAAAGTAATCTTCGTTATAAACAACATTTGTTGAAATTATAAGGTCGTCTTCGCCTTTAGGAGTTCCGTAAACGATTGATTCATCAACAAAGGGAAGGTCGTTTATAACGGCTTCGATTTCTTCAGGGTAAACGTTTTTGCCGTTTTTAAGTACAATAACATTTTTCTTTCTGCCGGTTATATAAATTACGCCGTCTTTATCCATTTTACCAAGGTCGCCTGTGTAAAACCAGCCATCTTTAATAACTGCATTAGTAGCTTCTTCGTCTTCGTAGTAGCCAAGCATTACATTGGGGCCTTTCACAACAATTTCGCCTATGCCGCGTTCATCGGGGCTGTCGATTTTAGCCTCAACGTTACAAAGCGGAAGACCAACAGAGCCTTCTCTTATAACTTTTGGATTTTCAGCGGCCAGAACAGGCGATGTTTCGGTAAGGCCATAGCCCTGAACGGTTGTAATGCCGAAAGCATTGAAAGCTTTGGGAACCTTAGGGTCGATAGCAGATGCACCGCTTATAACATAACGCATTTTGCCGCCAAGGCCTGCGTGGATATCTTTAAAAAGCTTGCGGCGTACATCGATGCCGAATTTTAAAAGAATTTTGCTGAGCACAAGGCCGATTTTGAGAGTTTTTTCTTTGCCCTGTTTTTTAACTGTTTGCATTATTTTTTTATGAATTGATTCGATAATAAGCGGAACACAAACAAATACTGTTACGCCATATTCTGCAAGGTTTTGCGATACATATCTTATTCCGTCGCAGAAAACATTTGTTGCGCCGTGAACCAGAAACATAATAACTGCCATAGAGCCAAAAGTGTGATGAAATGGCAGAAAAGCCATATTAACATCTGTTTCGTAAAACTTCTGGCAGCGGCACATTCCATAAATATTTGAAAGGAAGTTATGCTGTGAGAGCATTACTGCTTTCGAGCGGGAAGTTGTTCCCGAAGTAAAAAGCATAACTGCAAGTTCATCGGGGTTGGTTTTTACTTCTTTAAAAGAAGTATTGCCCGTTTCAATTAGAGATTGCCCTTCTGCTATGAAAGATTTAAAGCTTTTAAAGGAAGTACCTTCATCCATACAGATAAATTCTTCAACGCTGCAGTTGCCGCTTTCGGAAATTTCTTTAATCATTTCGGCATAAGAAGCACTGAAAACTATGCAGTTTGCACCGCTTCGCTGAAGGAGAGAAGCGATTTCTGCTTTTGAAAGGCCTTTATCAAGCGGAACACTTAAGCCTGCGCCCAGAAGAGCGGCGAAATGGGTAACCATCCATTCGTATCGGTTTTCAGAAATTATTGCGATACGGGCATTTTTGCCAAAACGCGACAGAAGAGCTGTTCCCATACATTCAACTTCGCCGTAAAACCTTTTATATGTTATGTTTGTATACTCTTTTTTTGATTTATCCTTTTTAACAATAAAAGCATTGTTTTCAGAAAAACGCGCCACAATTTCATCGAGAAGCTGACGAAATGTGACATATTCTTTAGCAGGATATAATGTTTGTAATTTGTTCAACACATCACCTCATCTAGTTTTAATAACTAGATTATAGCACGAATTTGTTGAATTGTCAACAAATTTATAAATAAACGCCCAAAATGCCTATTGCACGAAGGTTTTCATAGTTATAACTTGAAAGGGGACGGCGGGAGGCATTTAAAGTATGAGCATTTACGAAAATTTCATCGCCAGAAACCTCTACAACAAAAAGAGAGTGGTAAAATCTTTCGGAATTTGCAAGCTGAATTACATCGCCCGGCTGCACTTGTGACAAAGGAATAAGCGTACCAAATGGCCCGCGGGTTTTGTTATTTACAAGAAATTCATACAGAAACTCAACCCCTGTCCAGGAAGGGGAACGCTCGTTTACATTTATATAATACCAGCCTGTTTCGGGAGTATAATTCATAACGCCGCTACCGGCATAAAGACACTGAGAAACAAAATTTGTACAGTCGCCGCCGATAGAAGAAAAGTCGTAATAAGCGGGGTTTCTTTCATATGCCCAGCGATTGGCATAGGCTACTGCACGGCGGCGGTTATATTCCATAACAAAAGGCATATTAACACACTCCTTATATTACAGTGTATTAATATGCCTTAAAACTTGTTACCCAATTAAAGCTTTTCCAAAACGTATTCAAGCTCGGTTATTTTTGTTTTTTTGATATAAAACTGTGCTTTGCCATTTAATATTACAGCGGCGCTGAACTGGTCATAATCGCAAAGCTCAATTTTTTCGGTAGAGCCGTTTTCCATTGTATACAAAATTGTTGCAAATGGTTTTGACTTATTAAAGCTGCCTGAAAGAACGCCGTCAACCGAAAGACCCATAATTGACTGATAGGTTGATTTGAAAAGTTCTTCAGATGAGTTTTCTCCGTTTATGGAATAAACAATATTATTTTCGCTTTTTTCCTCTCTTTCCAGCAATGCGGAGAAGCTGTTTATTTTAACTTCTACAGATTTCAGGTCGGAAATATTCGGGAAAGTGATAAGCCTTTGAATTACATCGAAAGCTTTAACATTTAAAAACGAAAGGTTTGTTTTCAAAACAACGTAAACAATATTCTTTTCGGGGCTATATACGTAATTTACGCCATCTGCCTGACCAATTTTTAAAGAATATGTTTTGTCGGCCGCCTGAATTTTAACAGTTGTGTTAAGGTTATAATTTGCAAGCGATGCCGCCCCGTCTGCCGCAACTGATTCGGCATTTATGCTGGACAAAGGAGTTAAAAGTTTTTCATTTACTCTTTCCTCTGCCGCAATTTGTGAAACGGGAGATGTTACCATCCATTTTGCAAGAGATGAATAAGATTTTTCATCGGCTTTTGCGGCATCAGTATTTTTAACAACCTTCAAAGTGTTTGAAGGCGATGAAATTTCAATGCCGGCAATTTCATCGGTTGAAAGCGAAAGAATGTTTAAATCACGCACAGACGACGGAGTTTTGAAGAACAAATCGGCCGTATATGCTGAAATTGTGTAAACCTTACTGTCGCCATCAAGTTTAAAGTAGTAATAATTATCCGTTGGAGTTTTACTTCCAAGGAGTAATTTTGTTATACTGTCGCCGTGATAAACAGTTACCGAAGCAGATGGCTTATCAAGGCCAAAGTCGGCAAGGTTTTCGGCTTTTTTAATTTCAGTTGTAGCCGAAATATACGCCGCATTATACAAAATACTGAATGCGCTCGACTGAACTATTTCAGCGCTATTGCCTTCAATGTACCAAGTGTCGCCATTTTTTACAAGGGCAAATGGAGTAGGAGAATCGAAAGCAATTTTAGTAATCTGAGCACTGTCTGTTTCAAATACTACTATATTTTCTGCCGCAGGTGTTGGCGATGGTGTAGTATCTTCGGCAGGAGTATAATTTACCGCAAAAACATAGGCTGCCAAAAGCAAAACTATAACTGCGGCAATTATTAAAATGTTGCGCTTTCTCATTACAGGCGCCTCCTCTTATACCAAACGAATACACCGGCTACAAGAATGAGAACAGGGGGCAATATACCAAAAACAATTGCGTAGAAAATAATATCACTTTGTGTTAATGCAAGGTAATTTACTGCAACGTTTTTAGGAGTAATTGAAAGGGTTGAGGTATCTGATTTGCCGTGAAGGTAAGAGTAGGTACTTAAAACAAAATCGGAGTTTGCAACGCTTTGGTCGCTTGTAAACATATCGGCTGCATAAAGAGATGTACCTGTTGCCACGACTTTGCCTACTTTACCCGAGTCGCTTTCAACTGTTGCGGCTGCGGCAAATGCATATGTGCCTTTTACGCCTTTATCGGCATCAGGGGTAACCTGATCGCCCGATGCCGCCTGTGCAACTGCACTGTCGCTTGATTTAAAGAGAACGCGGCTCAAAACACCGGGTTTATCAGAAAGCTGAATACTTCTTGTGTTAGGCCAGATCATACCCACTTCTTTTTCGAGCATTGATGCAGTTAATTCGTGGTCTGTAGGTTGTGGAACAATATAGAACGGATTGTTCATCAAAATATGAAGTGATTCTGTTTCCATTACAATGTTATTATCAAATGTAATGCCGTAGTATTCTGTCATAAATTGATTTACAAGTGGCAAATCGTTTCCGTAGTCAAGAGAAATATTGAGCGAGCCACCGCCGTTTACATAGGCCGCAATTTTCTGAAGTTCGTCGGCAGAGAAATCACGTCTTGGGCCGATAACATAAAGGGCCGCTGTATCTGCAGGGATTTCTTCAGTTTTAAGGTCAACTTCGGAAATAGTTGCGTTTTGTGCGTAAAGAGCATCGCTGAAAAGCTCTTTGCCAACTTCTTCGTGGCCTTTGGTAAACACAATATTTATATCAGTATCGTTTAAAACATAATCGATAGCTGATGTAAGCTTTGTTTCAAGCTCATAGGCTACGATATTCTGCTGCTGAAGAGTTGTATCATAGAGCTTTGAAGGGTCAACGGTTCTTACTCTGTCGCCGCATTTTACTATAATAGTATTATCTGTAAGATTATCTATTCCCAAACTATTTACAAACACAGGGTCCTGTGAGGGATCAATTTGTGAGAAATGCAGTTTGCCAGTGTGGCCTTTATACATATCGATTGTCTGCTCGATATAAAGGTCTTCATTTCCTTTGGTTACAAGGTAATAAAGGTTAACATCTTCATCCATATTTTTAAGAATAGCTACTGTTTCTTCGGTTAATGAAAAAACTTTGTTTGCAGTAAGGTCAAACTCTAAGGGCAGTTTATCAGAAAGAGCGCCAACAATAAGGTTTAACAAAACTGCAACTACTATAACAGCCACTGCAATGGCACGGCGGTATGTTTTTAATTTAAATTTTTCTTTCATATTAAATCATCCTTTCTGTGCCTATTTAAAGCGACGGCTTTCAAGTGCGTGACATGTTAAGGTTATAAAAATGGCAATTATACTGATGTAGTAAACAAGGCCGCCAAGGCTTAATATGCCAAGGTTAAATTCATCAAAGCGGCTCATTACCGAGGTTGCCGATAAAAGAGCAGATATAAAAGGCGCTGTAATTAAATCTTTCAACGAATCGAAAAGATATATAAGCATAAAAACAACAAATGTTATAACTGCCGCAACAATCTGGTTTTCAGTAAGAGAAGAAATGAAAAGGCCGATTGCTATAAGCGCCATTCCAAGTAAAATAAAGCCAAGATATGTGCAAAGGGTTTGCAGATATACTATTTCTCCATGAAATGCAATAACTACAAGGAACAAAAGAGTAAATACGAGAGCCGCAAAATAAACAACACACGCCGCAAAAAACTTACCAAGCACTATGGAGGTTGTGGATATTGGCGAGGTTAAAAGAATTTGGTCGGTTTTCTTGTTTTTCTCTTCACTTAAAAGCCTCATAGTAAGAATTGGAATGAGAAACATAAATATCGACAAAAGGTTATAAAAAATTGAATCAACTGTAGGAATTCCTGAAAGCAGGGTGTACATTATAAAGAAAAATGCCGCAACTAAAAGGAACATTCCTATAAATATATAACCCACAGGAGTTTTAAAATAAGCCTGAAGTTCTCTTTTAAATATGGCTTTCATATTATTTTACCTCCTTTTTGTCAGATGTTATTTTAATAAATGTTTCCTCCAGAGAGGTTTCTCTCGGGCGAAGGCCCAAAATAGGAGCATTTATTTTTGACATTGCAAAGAAAACATCTTCGCGAACATCCCGTGAAGCCTCGATGCCATAGTCAAGCACGCCGGCTTCGTCGCTGGTGCGTGGATTAATACGGGAAATTCCTTCAACGCCTCGGAAAGCGGCAACAATATCATCTTTATTACCCTTTATGCGGGCAATGTATCTGTGAGCCTTGCTTTTTGCCATTGAAAGATTTTCGGTTTTATCCTCGGCTACAATTTTGCCTTCGTTTATAATTATAATTTTGCTGCATACTGCATCAATTTCGCTTAAAATATGTGAGCTTAAAATAACGCTGTGGCCACGGCCGAGTTTTTTTATTACGTTTCTTATATCAATAATCTGCGCGGGGTCAAGGCCAACAGTAGGTTCATCCAGAATTAAAATTTTAGGATCTCCTATTAAAGCTGCCGCAAGGCCTACACGCTGTTTATAACCTTTGGAAAGGTTTTTGATAAGCCTTTTATATACATCAAAAATTTTAACCTTGTCGCAAATTTCCTTGAGGTGTTCGCTTTTTTCCTGTTTTGCGCCCTTAAGGTCGAAAACAAATGAAAGGTATTCCTCAACTGTCATATCAAGATAAAGGGGCGGGATTTCAGGCAGATAACCAATATCGCTTCTTGCCTCTGCTCCCATATCAAGAATATTTTTACCGTCGATTAAAATTTCGCCGTCGGTTGATGATATATATCCGCAAATCATATTCATTGTGGTACTTTTGCCGGCGCCGTTAGGGCCTAAAAGACCTACAATTTCGTTATCGCCAACGGTAAAGCTTATATTATCAACAGCTTTTTTAACGCCGTTTTTACCGCGGTAATGTTTAGATAAGTTTTTAACTTCAATCACGGGGTTTGCCCTCCTGTAAAATTATTTTTCCTCTGCCTTAACTACTTTAATGCCAAGCTCATCAAGCTGTTTTTCGTCAACAATGTCAGGGGCATTTGTCATAAGCTCGGAAGCGTTCTGAACTTTAGGGAATGCAATAACATCGCGAATAGATTTGCATCCGCAAAGGAGCATTACAAAACGATCGAGCCCGTAAGCCATACCGCCGTGAGGAGGTGTTCCGTATTTAAATGCATCAAGAAGGAATCCAAAGCGGCTATAAGCTTCTTCTTCACTCATGCCGATGGCTTTGAACATTTTTGTCTGAAGTTCCTGATTATGAATACGAATACTTCCGCCACCAAGCTCGGTACCGTTTAAGATAATATCGTAAGCTTTTGCAAGCGCCTTTTCGGGAGCAGTTTCAATAAGCTCCATATCCTCATCGCGTGGTGATGTGAAGGGGTGGTGCATTGCAACAAAACGTTCTTCCTCTTCGTCATATTCAAAGAGAGGGAAGTCGGTAACCCAGAGAAGGTTGAATTTATTCTCATCAATAAGGCCGAGCTTTTCAGCAACGTGAAGACGCAGATTTCCAAGTGAATCGAAAACAACTTTGTCTTTATCAGCAACAATTAAAACAAGGTCGCCTTTTTCTGCACCGGCCGCTTTAAGAAGAGCTGCCATTTCATCTTCAGAGAAGAATTTAGCAATTGGGCTTTTTATTTCTTCCTGCAAAGAAATCCAAGCAAGGCCTTTTGCTCTGTATGTTTTTACAAATTCGCCCAGAGCATCAATTTCGCGGCGAGTATATTTATCTGCTCCGCCTTTTGCAACTATGCAGCGAACAGAGCCGCCTGCAGCTACTGCATCGGAAAATACTTTAAAGCCGCAATCTTTAACTGCATCGGAAAGATTGCAGATTTCCATTTCAAAACGTGTATCAGGTTTGTCACTACCGTAACGCTCCATAGCTTCTTTATATGGCATTCTTGGGAACGGAACAGTAATGTCAATGCCTTTGATTTCTTTAAATACCCTCTGAATAAATCTTTCGTTTACTTCCATTACATCGTCAGCATCAACAAAGCTCATTTCAAGGTCAATCTGAGTAAACTCAGGCTGACGGTCTGCTCTTAAATCCTCATCACGGAAGCAACGTGCAATCTGCATATATCTGTCAAAACCCGAAACCATAAGAATTTGTTTATAAAGCTGTGGTGACTGTGGAAGTGCATAAAAACAGCCATTGTGAAC
The DNA here is from genome assembly GCA_045590195.1 of Clostridia bacterium. Classification (GTDB taxonomy): domain Bacteria; phylum Bacillota; class Clostridia; order UMGS1883; family UMGS1540; genus JAZNQN01. The sequence continues at coordinate 50,297 of JAZNQN010000039.1, forward strand.
ACGGCTTGGAACAAGGTAATCTCTTGCGCCTTCAGGGGTGCTCTTCTGAAGAATTGGTGTTTCAATTTCTGCAAAGCCGTTCTGGTCGTAAAAATCGCGGGCGATTTTTGCAATTTTGTGTCTGATAAGCATATTCTGCTGAACAGAAGGACGGCGCAAATCAAGATAGCGGTGTTTAAGGCGAATCTCGTCACGAACATTTACATCATCAGAAATAGCAAAGGGAGGTGTTTCTGACTGTGAAAGTATACGAAGCTCGGAAACCTTTACCTCGAAAGCACCTGTTTTCATATCAGGGTTTACCATATCAGGCTCTCTTTTTACCAAAGTACCTCTTGCGGCAATAACAAACTCGTTACGGAGTTTTTCTGCAAGAGCATAGTTTTCTTTATCGTTTTCGTCAACAACCAACTGAAGAAGGCCCGATTTGTCACGAAGGCTTACAAATATAAGTGCGCCAAGGTTTCTTGCGCGCTGAACCCAGCCCATTACAACAATTTCTTTTGATACATCGCTTTCCGAAATTTCAGTACAAAGATGTGTTCTTTTAAGTCCTTTAAGTGTATTCATTATTTATCCTCCTTGTTTATAAAAAGGGTAATATTTTCAGCAGTTAATTCGATTTCTTCACTTTCGCCGCTTTCCATATTTTTTATTTTAACTTTACCTGACAAAACCTCGTCGCCACCGATTACAACCGAATATTTTGCGCCCATTCTGTCGGCATTTTTCATTTGTGCTTTAAGGCTCTTGCCGTCAAGATCGCACATTGCGTGAAGGCCGTTTCGGCGAAGGGCATGAGTAAGGGAAATAACAAAATCGCTCTCGCCCATTGAAGCTACGTAAATGTCAGGTGTTGGTGCTGCGGGAATTTCTACTCCCTGCGCCTGCATTACGAGAAGTATTCTTTCGAGGCCTGTTGCAAAGCCGATACCAGGTGTTGGAGAGCCGCCAAGGGTTTCGATAAGGCCGTTGTATCTTCCACCGCCGCAAACAGTTCCCTGTGCGCCGATATCTGTTGAAACAAATTCAAAAACGGTTTTTGTATAATAGTCAAGTCCTCTTACGATTGAAGGGTCGATATTATATTTAATGCCCATATCGTCGAGATATTTTTTGGTTTTTTCAAAGTGGTCACTACAATCAGGGCAAATACTGTCAAGAATTGAAGGTGCGCCTGCGGCAACCTTTTTACATTCCGGACACTTGCAGTCGATTATGCGCATGGGGTTTTTATGAAGCCTGTCGTGGCAGGTGGGGCAGAGAGAATCAAGGTTTTGGGTAAAGTATTTAACCAATGCCTCGTTATATTCTTTTCTGCACTGGGGGCAGCCGATGCTGTTTATATTAAGGGTTAAGCCACGAATGCCGAGATTTTCAAAAATTGCGTTTGCAACTGCAATTATTTCAGCATCGAGAGCAGGGGAATCGCTTCCGTATGCCTCAACTCCAAACTGATGAAACTCTCTCAGTCTGCCTGCCTGTGGTTTTTCGTAGCGATAGCAGGTAATATCGTAAAAGAGCTTTACGGGAGATGGAAGGGCATAAAGCGAATGCTCGAGATACGCCCTTGCGGCTGAAGCAGTTCCTTCGGGGCGAAGTGTTATGCTTCTTCCACCTTTGTCTTCAAAGGTGTACATTTCTTTCTGAACAACGTCGGTAGTGTCGCCAACGCCTCTTAAAAACAATTCTGTATGTTCAAACACAGGTGTTTGAATTTCGGAAAAGCCGAAAACTCTCGCTGTTTCTTTGGCGGTTTCACGAAGATAGCGCCATTTATATGAATCATCGGGCAGAATATCTGCAGTTCCTCTTGGGGCTTTTGTAAGCATACCGAATCCTCCTTTAAACTAAAAAATTACATATTTATATATTTTATTATTTTATCTTATTCTGTGCCTTTCTGTCAAGTGTTTTTGAAGTTATTGGCCGCCTTTTGGCCCCTTTCTTGTAAAAATTTAAAATTTGTTAAAAAAACACTTGACAGTTGAATGGCTGTTCAACTATAATATAGTTAAACGATTGAACAACTATTCAACTATTGGAGGTGTTTATATGGATTTTTGTCAGTGTGACTATGTTCACGAAAGCGCAGTAAGAGAAACGGTTTCTCATATGCCAACAGAGGAGGAAATGTTTCTTTTGTCAGAATTTTTTAAGGTTTTTGGCGACAGTACAAGAATTAAAATTATGTCGGCTCTGGAAGGTGGCGAGCTTTGTGTTTGCGATATTGCATCGGTGCTTGGTATGACAAAGTCGGCAATTTCGCATCAGCTTAAATCCCTTAAAGATGCAAAGCTTGTTAAAAGCAGAAAAGACGGGAAAAATGTTTTTTATTCTCCTGCTGATGAGCACGTTAAAAAGGTTTTTGAGCTTGGGCTTGAGCATATAAGGGAGTAGAAAAATGAAAAAACAAATTATTATTCTGGCAATATCGCTTATTTTATTGGTGCTTGGAATGCTCTCAAAGGGCATAATTGCGGTTTTGCTGTGTTTTATAGCGCTTTACCTGTCGGGACGTGATGTTTTAAAAGAATGTGTTGAAGGAATTCGTAAAGGCGAAATTTTTGACGAGTGTTTTCTTATGTCACTTGCGGCTATCAGTGCATTTGTAATAGGCGAGCATCACGAAGGCGTGGCGATTATGCTTTTTTATCAGGTTGGCGAACTTTTCTGCCATCACGCAGGGGAAAACTCACGAAATTCCATAAAAGAGCTTATGAAACTGCAAAGCGAAGAGGCTTTTGTAGAGCGCGGTGGCCGCCTTTTGAAAGTATCTCCCGAAGAAGTGGGAATAGGCGAAATAATTGTTGTTTCGCCGGGACAGAGAGTTCCCCTTGACGGCGTTATTGTAAAGGGGAAAGCCGCTTTTGATACTTCTTCTCTTACAGGAGAGGTTTTGCCAAAAGATTTAGGCGAAGGCGACAGTGTTTTAAGTGGATTTGTATGCGCCGAGGCGGCAGTTTCGGTAAGAGTGGAAAAAAGCTATGAAAATTCTGCTGTTTCAAAAATTTTAAAGCTTACAGAGGAAAGCCGCGAGAAAAAATCGAAAACAGAAAAATTTATAACATCATTTGCCAAAGTTTATACCCCTATTGTTGTAACTTTGGCGGCAATTTTGGCAATTTTACCGCCGATTTTAGGAATGATGGGAGCAAATGAAAGCATATACAGAGCTATATCTTTTCTTGTAGTTTCCTGCCCGTGTGCGCTGGTGGTGTCGGTGCCGGTTGCGTATTTCGGGGCTATTGGAGCGGCGGCAAAAGGTGGTGCACTAATTAAGGGGAGCACCGTTTTAGATGCTCTTGCAAAAGCTGAAATAGCCGTATTTGACAAAACCGGAACACTTACTAACGGAGAATTTGAAGCTATAGAAATTTGTTCGGTTAATATGGAAAAAGAAGAGCTTTTAACCCTTTGTGCGGCGGCTGAATTTTTAAGCGCACATCCGATAGCGCAGTTTTTAAAGAAATACGCAGGAGAAATAAACCCTGAAAATATCAAAGGTTTTGAAGAAATTGCAGGCAGAGGCGTTTTGGCAAATTTTAAAGGAAAAGAAATTATTTCGGGTAACGCCGCTTTAATGAAAGAAAAGGGAATTACTTTCGAAAAAGCTGAAGGTTGTGTAATTTATGTATCGGTTGACGGCGTATATGAAGGTTATATAAAAATTTCGGACAAAGTAAGAAGCGGGGCAGAAAAAGCCATAAAAGAGCTTAGAAAAAGCGGAATTAAGAAATGCGTGATGCTTACGGGAGATACCGCTTTTGCGGCAGAAAATGTTGCAAAAAGGGCGGAGCTTGACGGGTTTTATCATTCGCTTTTACCGGAAGGTAAGGTTTTAAAAATTGAAGAGCTTACAAAAGAAGGAAAAGTTTTATTTTTGGGCGATGGAATTAACGATGCGCCTTCTATAATGAGGGCTGATGTGGGGGTGGCAATGGGAGCCCTTGGAAGCGATGTGGCAATTGAAAGCGCCGATATAGTGCTTTCGGGCGACAATTTGTTTGCGTTGCCGAAAGCTATGAAAATTTCGAAAAAGGCAAGGCGCATAGCCGCTGAAAATATAGTAATTTCAATTGGAATAAAGGTTCTTATTATGATAGCGGCGCTTTTGGGAATATCTAATTTATGGATTTCTGTTTTCGCCGATGTTGGAGTTTGCATTATAGCAGTTTTGAATGCTTTGAGAATATTTAAATAAAAAACATCCCGCACACGCGGGATGTTTTTTTATCTGCTAATGAGGCTTACATCTGCAAAACAATAATTATCGTTCCATTTATCGGGGTTATATACCTGTTTACTGTACCATACGCATTTTTCTTTTAAAAAGCTTGAGGGAACAACCCTGTAGCTTTCGCCTTCAGAAAGGTGCAAAGGCCCTTGCATATTACGAAGATTATTAACTAAAGTAAGTTCAATTTCATTTTCGCCTTCTTTTAAAAGGTGGCGTACATCTGCTTCGTAAGGCTCCCACATAAACGGCTCAATTTCAGTGCCGTTTATTTTTGCTTTTACTACATTTATTCCATTTTTCACAAATGAAAGCTTTTCGCCTTTTGTAAATGTTTTTGAAAGGGTTATTTCCCCTGCAAAGAAGGGGAAGCCCTGTTTTTGTATGCCCAAAAGAGTGATTTCTGTTTCGGGTTTTGTAATAGCAAAATCGCCCTCGTAGCGGCAGGCATTTTTAGGAAGTTCTTCCCATTTGCCGCTGCATTTTACCGAGAAATCGCCAACAAGATAAATTTGCTCAATTTCCATATCAAATGTAAGTTTATTTTTTTCCGATTCGAAAATATAACTGTTTTTAAGGCTTTGATATGTCTTTTCGCTCTGGGTAAAGTTTACGCTGAAGCTTATAACGTTTTCGCCTACTTTAACCTGTTTTGCAATATCAATTTTGCGAAAAGCCTTGTCGGCAAAATATCCCAAGTCGCATTTATCTGCTTTTTCGCCGTTTACCGATATTTCAAAAATTTCGGGGGTTTCGCAAACAAGATAAAGCTTTTCGGGAACAAACTCCGAATAAAACTTATAGTCAAGCTTTATATCGATGGGTTTTTCTTTGTCAAGAGCCCTATACATTGCGTTTAAAACATAACCTTTTTCTTCCTCTAAAACACTGTCGAAATAATAATCGCAGTAGTCGAGAGTATAAACATTTTCTGTGCACGATTTAATATTCCATTTACCACCAAGGTCGATAGGTGAAAGATTGGGTTTTTCAGCCTTTTCGCATCTCATGCCAAAATCATCGATAACCACAAGAGATTCGTATTTATGGAATGTGTGATGACCGTCAAAATCTGAAAGCTCGCCTGTTTTTATGTTCATAACTTTGTTGCCTTTTGAAATAAAAGCATCAAAAGTTTCTTCGGTGCTGTTTACAAAGTAATAAAGGTTATAATCTTTACATTTGCGCTGGCAGTATGTAATTTCGGGAATGTTTATAATATCGTTATTCTCAAGTTCCTCTACTGTTACTATTTTGCCGCCGTTTTCGGTAAACTCTGTTAAAAGGCGGAGAGTGTTATCAAAAAATGCATCGCAGGGAGGAAGAATAACTTTTGAATACTTCTTCTCGCCTATTACGATTTGTCCGTTTTCAATTTTGCCGTGGCGCTCCATAAGAATTTCGTCGCCCAGGTGGAAGTTAATATGTTTTCTTTCAAGGGCTACGAGCATATTTTTAAATTCATCGTTAAGTGCCATTATAGCAGTCTGGTCGCTATTATCGCCGTACTGTTCGCCGTCTTTATACATTGTCCATGCGGCGGTTTGAGGATGAATTACAAGGGTGTCAACCCCGTCGTCGCCCTCGGTTAAAAGCATACCGATACGGCTCATAGAATCGTTAAACATTTTATAATCTTTCCACCAGGGCTGCTGGATATACATTGCCGGCGGATAATCTCTTTTTCTAAGGCCTCGGTTTGTATAGCCCTGAAGATGCTGACAAAGAAGGTTTATTCCACGCACCATCTGATGCTCGTAAATCCATTTAAGCTCATCGTGGCCAACGTTATGGCCGCAAAGGGCAAAGGTTTCGGAAAGCACCTGTTTTTTGCCAAACTGCCTTGCTGCAGAGCCTACCTGATGAGGGGTTAAATCGTCATCGTTTCGGCGAACAAGCCAGTCCATACCGGGGATTGACATATATTCGTAATGTGGCATACAAGCGCCGTTCGAGGTAAGTTGAAGATACAAATCATCTTCGCAAACCAGGTGACCTGTAAGCTTTAAGCCGTGTTCCTGACACCAATCATAAATTTGCTTCATAAAGTTTTCGGAAAAGAGCATAGTTACAAGGCGCCAGAATTTTATTCTTGTATTTTTATAGTCGCCTACATTTAAGAAAAGCTCAGGCAGTTTTTCCAGAAGATTTTCGCCGTATTCCTTTTTGAATTCATCGGGGAGAATAAAGCTCCAGGGAATACCCTTGCGGGAAATCTGAGGCTCGTCGGTAAAAAATCCGTCAAGGTCTTTGCCGAATTTATCGTAGTAAGGCTGATAAATATTATCAATAAAATCTTTTACAACCTCTTTATCGAGAGTGTCAACATAAAAAGGATTAACTTCATAATAAAAATGATATCCCGAAATATTTGTAATAGTGTTTTCGGTTTCTTTTTCGCCCAGTTCATAACGGAGATATTTTTGCTGGTATTTTATGCCTTTTCCGTTTACTATGCCGCCGCCAAAACCGCTTGGCCAGCCGTTTTCATCGTATGCCCAGGCGTGCATACCGCATTCTTTGGCGGTTTTTATGCTTTCTTCAACATTTTCAAACCATTCTTCGCCCATATATTCTGTTTGAAGGCCACCTCTGGCGTGCATAAAAAAGCCGCCGATACCAACGCCGTTCATTTCATTTATCTGGCGTGAGGTTTCTTTTGTTTCGAGTTTATCGTTCCACGACCAGAAAGGGATGGGGCGAAACTTTTTGTCTACATTTTTAAAATCCATACTATTTCCTCCTTTTAAGCGGTGGGAGCTGAATATATATTACTGCCGCAAACACAACGGCGCAGCCTAAAAATTCACGAAGTGTCATCATTTCATTCAAAAACAAGAGGCCTGACAAAGCCGCAAAAACAGATTCGAGACTCATAATAATACTTGCAACCGTAGGCTCGGCATATTTCTGGCCTACAACCTGCAAGGTATATGCAATTCCGCAGGACATAATGCCCGAATACATTATGGGGCCAAGGCTTTTGAGTACTGCATCAAGCGGCGGTTTTTCAAAAATAAACATACCAATTGTTGCAATAATTCCCGCAACTGCAAACTGCAGGCACGAAAGCTTTACAGGGTCAACCTTTGGCGAATAATTATCGATTGCCAGAATATGAAATGCGAAAACTACGGCACAAAGCAAAACTAAAATGTCGCCTTTTGATATGGAAGTAAAGCCTTCCTGCATACAAAGAAGATACATTCCAAAAAGGGCGAGAAGAACAGAAATAATTGTTTGCCCCTTTATGCCTTTGCCTAAAAATATTCCCACAATGGGAACAAAAATCATATAAAGAGAGGTTAAAAAACCTGATTTTCCGGCATCTATGTAAACCATACCAAAGGTTTGAAGTGAGCTTGCTATGCAGAGGAAAATTCCGCATACAAGGCCGCCTTTAAGCAAGGTTTTGTTTTTAAAGCTCATTTTTTGCTCTTTTCCGCGGTCGGCTACAAATATAAAAGGAAGTAAAACCACAGAGCCCAAAAGGGTACGAAGGCCGATAAATGTAAGCGGGCCTACGGAATTCATACCAAGTTTTTGCGAAACAAACGATGTTCCCCATATTATTGCAGTGAGCAATAATATTAAAGAGCCTTTTAAATTTTTTGTCATAAGTTTAAACCTCGAAATGATTAGTTTTTACGGTAAAAAATTATAGCATAGGGCTGTAAAAAAGTCAACAATGAATTACACCCCGAAACCTCAGCTTTCAGGGTGTAATTCTACTAAAAAAACTTATTTACTTCTGTTTCCTTTTCTTCGTCAATACTTTCGCCGTCCCAAATGCTGTCAAGCTTTGCAGCGTGGGACAGGTCACGCGTTTCGGGAACTATTTCGGGGTTATTAAACGACGGCAGATTTATGTTTCTGGGATCTTTTCCTTTTGATGTTTTTTTCAAAATAAGCACCTCCTTTTTTATAGTATGCCTTAAAAACTTTTAAATTTTCAAAAAATATTATTTTCGTGAAGGATTTTTATGTAAATTGTAGAATATTTATAAAGAATACATAAAATTATTTTTTGGAGGTATTACAAATGACTTTGAAAGATTTCAGCCTTGAAGGTAAAGTTGCTCTTGTAACAGGTGCTTCTTACGGAATAGGTTATGCTATCGCTTCTGCTTATGCTAAAGCAGGTGCAAAAATTACATTCTGTGACATTAAACAGGAATTTGTTGACAAAGGCCTTGCTGCTTACGAAGCTGACGGCATTGAAGCAAAAGGTTATGTTTGTGACGTAACTAACGAAGATATGGTTCAGGAAATGGTTAAGAAAATCGAAGCAGAAGTTGGCGTTATCGATATTTTGGTTAACAATGCAGGTATTATTAAAAGAATTCCTATGCACGAAATGACAGCTGACGAGTTCAGACAGGTTATTGATGTTGACCTTAACGCTCCATTTATCGTATCAAAAGCTGTTCTTCCTTCAATGATGAAGAAAGGCCACGGCAAAATTATAAACATTTGCTCAATGATGAGCGAACTTGGCAGAGAAACTGTTTCTGCATACGCAGCTGCAAAGGGCGGCCTTAAAATGCTTACAAGAAACATTTGTTCAGAATATGGCGAATACAACATTCAGTGTAACGGCATTGGACCCGGTTACATTGCAACTCCTCAGACTGCTCCACTTCGTGAGGTTCAGCCTGACGGCTCACGTCACCCATTCGACCAGTTCATCTGTGCAAAAACTCCTGCAGGCAGATGGCTTGAAGCTGATGAACTTACAGGCCCTGCAATATTCCTTGCATCCGAGGCTTCAAATGCTGTAAACGGTCACATTCTTTATGTTGACGGTGGTATTTTGGCTTACATCGGAAAACAGCCTAAATAATTTTTAAATTTTAAACAGCTACAGTATATCTGTGGCTGTTTTTTTGTGAAAAAAATTAAAAAATTTCCTCTTTTCTTTTTGACAAACCGAAAAAAATGTTGTATAATTATATTATACTGATAATGTTAACCGATATAGGGGGAACGCAAAATGTATAGTATAGGCGACAAAGTAGTTTACCCGATGCATGGAGCCGGAGTTATAGAGGATATTGAAGAGAAGGAAATCCTTGGAAAATTGCAGAAGTACTATGTAATGAAGATGCCTCTTGGCGACATGAAGGTTATGATTCCTATGTCAAATACTGACGGTATCGGTATTCGTGATATTATCGACGGGAAAGAAGCTGACAAGGTTTTAAAATCTTTCCAGGAATATTCGTCTGACTGTACACAAAACTGGAACAAGCGTTACAGAGAAAATATGGTTAAAATCAAAAGCGGAAACATTTACGAGGTTGCCCGCGTTGTTAAGGCGCTTATGTGCAGAGATAAAGAAAAAGGGCTTTCAACGGGCGAGAGAAAAATGCTTACAAACGCAAAACAGATTTTAATCAGCGAGCTTGTGCTCGCTAAAGGCAGTTGCCAGAAAGATATTGAAGAAATTATTGAAAATATGATTGCCGAAGGGTAACTTTTGTGCCGCAGCGCCGCTGCGGCATATATTTTAAGGAGAAAAAATGAAAGTTGCAGCTATAATTGCCGCTGCGGGAAGCGGCAGCAGAATGGGACTTAATATAAATAAACTTCTCATTGAAATAGAGGGTAAGTCAGTAATTGAAAGAACGCTTGACACTTTTGAAAACTGCGGCACTGTTGACAAAATTATTATTGTAACGGGCGATGAGCAGATTGCAGAAATTGCAAAAGATTATGGCAAGGTTTCGGCAGTTGTAAAGGGTGGCGATACAAGGCAAAAATCGGTTCTTTGCGGAATTGAGGCAGCAGGAGAGTGTGACATATTATGTGTTCACGATGGCGCAAGGTGTTTTGTGTCGGAGAGTATAATTGAAAATGCAGTAGCCTGTGCAAAAGAAAAAGGCGCTTGCACGGTGGCCATAGATGTTGTTGACACTTTAAGGGTTTTTGATGGCGATATTTTAAAGCAAAAGGTTGAGAGAAGCGAAGTTAAAAGCATTCAAACGCCGCAGTGCTTTAAAAAAGAAATTTTACTTGAGGCTTACGAAAAAGCCGATGGCAGTGAAACTGACGAAAGCCTTATGGTATCAAAAGTTCACCCTGTTTACACAGTTATGGGAAGCAGGGAAAACATAAAAATTACAACGAAACAGGATTTATCTATGGGCGTTGCCATTATAAAAGGGGGCAATTAAATGCGCGTTGGAATAGGGCACGATGCCCACAAACTAAAAGAAGGAAAAAAGCTTATACTCGGTGGGGTTAATATCCCGTACGAGCTGGGGCTTGAAGGCGTTTCTGATGCCGACGTTTTGGTTCATGCCATTATAGATGCGCTTTTTGGCGCGGCGGCACTTGGCGATATTGGAAGCCATTTTCCGCCAAGCGATGAAAAATATAAGGGTATTGACAGTATGATTTTGCTCTCTGAAACAGTTAAAGAAATAAGAGCAAACGGCTTTGAAATAGAAAATATTGATTCTACTATTGTTGCACAAAAACCAAAAATGTCGCCTCACATTGAAAAAATGAGAGAGAATATTGCGAATGTGTGCAAAATAGATATGGGAGCGGTAAGTGTTAAGGCTACCACCACCGAAAAAATGGGATACGAAGGCAGAGGCGAAGGTATATCAGCCCTCGCAGTTTGTCTTTTAAAATAAATAAAGCTCACGGGTGTGAGGGAAAGGCAAAGAAAATGACAAAAATATCATTCAGTTACAAAAACGCGCTCTCTTTTATGAGCGAGGAAGAAATTTTTAATCTTCAGGGCAGCGTAAATGCGGCTCACGATGCACTTCACCAGAAAAGCGGTGCAGGAAGCGATTTTACAGGCTGGCTCGACCTTCCTAAAAATTACGACAAGGAAGAATTTAAAAGAATTAAGGCTGCGGCTGAAAAAATAAGATCAAATTCAGAGGTTTTGGTAGTTATCGGCATCGGTGGCTCTTACCTTGGCGCAAAAGCGGCAATGGATATGCTCGGCACAACTTTTTATAACGACAAACCTGCCGAAAAACGTGGCGGTCCGCAGATTTATTTTGCAGGTAACTCCATAAGCTCAACATATCTTGCAGAGCTTATCGACCTTGTTGAAGGCAAAGAAATTTCCGTTAACGTTATTTCAAAATCAGGCACAACCACAGAGCCTGCAATTGCTTTCCGCGCATTTAAAGAAATTATGGAGAAAAAATACGGCGCAGATGCTAAAAACCGTATTGTTGCTACAACCGACAAAGCCAGAGGTGCACTTTTTACCATGGCTAAAGAGGAAGGATACGAAACATTTGTTATTCCTGATGATGTTGGCGGCAGATACTCTGTTTTAACAGCTGTTGGCCTTTTGCCAATTGCCGTTATGGGAGCTGACATTGATGCTCTTATGCAGGGTGCGGTTGATGCTATGAATCTTTACGACAACAAAAATATTGCATCAAACGACTGTTATGCTTATGCGGCTGTAAGAAATGCTCTTTATGCAAAAGGATATACAACTGAAATACTTGTAAATTACGAAAGCAATCTTCACTACCTTGGCGAATGGTGGAAACAGCTTTACGGCGAAAGCGAAGGAAAAGACAAAAAAGGTATTTTCCCTGCTGCGGTTGACTTTTCAACTGACCTTCACTCCATGGGTCAGTATATTCAGGACGGCAGAAGAAACCTTTTTGAAACAGTAATTTCTGTTAAAAACCCAATGAAGGATGTTACAATTATCAGCGACAGCGCCGACCTTGACGGGCTTAACTATCTTGCAGGCAAAAGCGTTGACTATGTAAACGGAAAGGCGTTCCTCGGAACAGTTTTAGCTCACTGTGACGGTGGCGTTCCAAACCTTTTGCTGGAAGTTGAAAAGATTGACGAATACTGCCTTGGAAACATTGTTTATTTCTTTGAAAAAGCCTGCGGCATAAGCGGTTATATTCTCGGCGTTAACCCATTTAACCAGCCAGGGGTTGAAGCTTACAAGAAAAATATGTTTGCTCTGCTTGGCAAAAAAGGCTATGAAGAGCTTTCAAAAGAGCTTTTGGAACGACTCGGTTAAAAAATTTTTTCGAAAAAATGTAATATTATAGTTGAAATTATTTCAAATATATAGTATTATATATATAGAAACCAAAAACTGAAGGGAGATGCATTAGAATGATTAAAGTTATTGTTGGTGAAAAAGGTAGCGGTAAAACAAAAACACTTCTTGACAGCGTTAAAGCTGCCTGGGAAAAGGACCACGGTTCTGTTGTGTTTATCAACAACAACAAAAGACACGTTCTTGATTTAAACTACAAAATAAGAATGATTGACACATCGGAGTTTGCAATTTCAACTTATGATGAACTTTACGGACTTTTGTGCGGTGTTGTTTCTCAGGATTATGATACAACTGATATCTTTGTTGACAGTATTACAAAGATTGCTGATGGCAGCGACGAAGAAATTGCTGCATTTTTGGATAAAGCGGCGGCTCTTTCCGAAAAGAACAATATTGAAATACTTATGACTCTCAGCAAAAGTGCAGATGCGGCAGGAGAGGGAATTAAAAAATACATGGCATAGGCTGTGAAATAAAAATCGCTCCCGTATGTTTGCGGGAGCGATTTATTTGATGTCGGAGGCTTATAATGAACTATTACAGTACTCGAAATAAAAATACAAAGGTAACTGCGGCAGGGGCAATTGTTAAAGGCTTGGCGCCCGATGGCGGGCTTTTTGTGCCTGAAAGTTTTCCTGCGCTTTGCAGCGGTTGCCTCGAAAATATGGCAAAAATGTCATACAATGAAAGGGCTGAGTTTATCCTTTCAAAATTTTTAACCGATTTTACTCCTGAAGAAATTAAAGACTGTGTAAACAGCGCTTACACAAAAGAAAAATTTGAAAGCGAAGAAATTGCTCCGCTTCACTCTTTTGGCGACGGAACATATATTTTAGAATTGTGGCACGGGCCAACTTGTGCATTTAAAGATATGGCTCTTCAGATTTTGCCGCATCTTCTTACGAAATCTTCGGAAAAAGAAGGCAACGAAAACGAAATTGCAATTTTGGTTGCAACAAGCGGCGATACTGGAAAAGCAGCGCTTGAAGGCTTTTGCGATGTGCCTAAAACAAAAATTGCCGTTTTCTATCCTAAAGACGGCGTAAGTAAAATTCAGAAACTTCAGATGGTGACCCAGAAGGGCGAAAATGTTGGTGTTTTTGCAGTTGAAGGCAACTTTGACGATGCTCAAAACGGCGTTAAAAGAATTTTTACAAGCGATGAAATGGAGAAAAAACTGGCAGAAAGAGGCGTTTCGCTTTCGAGCGCAAACTCAATTAACTGGGGTAGACTTCTTCCGCAGATTGTTTACTATTTTTCTGCCTATGCCGACCTTTTGAAAGATGGCGAAATTACAAACGGCGAAAAAATAAACATTGTTGTTCCAACAGGTAATTTTGGCAACATTTTGGCGGCTTATTACGCAATGAAAATGGGGCTTCCTGTAAAGCGTTTCATTTGCGCTTCAAACGAAAACAACGTTTTAACCGATTTTATAAACACAGGTGTATATAACAGAAAACGTGAGTTTAAAACAACTATTTCGCCTTCAATGGATATTCTTATTTCAAGCAACCTCGAAAGATTTTTGTTTGATATTTCGGGAGAAGATTCTGAAAAGATTTCTGCACTTATGGCAGAGCTTTCAAAAGAAGGTAAGTATGATGTTGGAGCTGATATGCTTAAGAAAATCGGCGCTATTTTAACAGGCAAATGCTGCGACGACAAGAAAACTGTTGAAACAATTAAAGAAGTTTTTGAAAAATATTCTTACGTTGCCGATACTCATACTGCTGTTGCAATTGCGGCTTACAATGAATACAAAAGCGAAACAGGGGACAAAACAAAAACAGTTATCGCATCAACTGCAAGCCCTTATAAATTCAGCAAAAGCGTTCTGGAAGCTGTTGACAGTGAAAGGCTTTGCGATGATGAATTTGAAATAATTAAAAGCCTTAAAGAAATTTCGGGGCTTTCGGTTCCTGCATCACTTGCAGAGCTTTCGGAAAAGAAAGTAAGATTTACTGATGAGTGCAAGCCGGCAGAAATGGAAGATGTAGTTTTAGGATTTTTGAAATAAAAAAGAACCGGCAGCAAAATACTTTTCGCTGCCGGTTTAAGAAATTTATTTCTGTGTAAATGTTGCACAGTCGGTTTTAACACCGTCACATGTCTGGCAAGTTGAAACGTGAATTTTTTCAGCCTGGCAGCCATTACTGTTTGAGTTATAGTAGCATTCCTTAACGTCGCACTTAACTCCGCTTAAATTCTGATTTGTTTTTTCAGGTTTATTCATTTTAAATTCCTTACCTTTCTGCCCACTTGGCAATATAGCGTCTGCGGTGGGCACACAGAACGATAAGACAAATTGTCTTAAAACTATTTTGGCCTTAAAAACTTTTTTTATACCTCAAAGGAGGATTTATGTCAATATACGCAATATCCGATTTGCACTTGCCACTTGGCATTGATAAGCCAATGAATATCTTTGGCTCCATGTGGGAAAATTATGTGGACAGAATTCGCGAAAACTGGCTCTCGTGCATAAAAGAAGAAGATACTGTACTCCTTTGCGGAGATTTTTCCTGGGCAACATATTTAGAACAGGCCGTTGCTGATTTTGATTTTTTACACGCTTTGCCGGGGAAAAAGGTTTTGTCTAAGGGAAACCACGATTATTGGTGGACAACGGCGGCAAAACTTGAAAAATTTAAAGAAGAAAATGGTTACAGCGATGTAACATTTCTTCACAACAATTCCGTTTTGGCAGATGGCATTGCTATTTGCGGAGCAAGAGGGTGGAAATCGCCCTTTGAAAAAGATTTTAACAGCGAAGACGAAAAAATATACGAAAGAGAGCTTATACGCCTCAGGCTTTCCCTTGAAAGCGGAAAAAAGCTTTCTGATGATATAATTGTTATGCTTCATTTTCCGCCTGACTATGCAGTTATGGAAATTATTTCTGAATTTGATGCAAAAATGTGTATTTACGGGCATTTGCATACTGCGGGCGGTTTTGCAAAAAAACTTGATTATGAAAATTATTTTTTGGTTTCGGCAGATTATCTTGCCTTTGAACCAAAAAAATTGGTATAAATTGCAATAGGAGGTTGTTTTATGGAAAAAATAAGAATTGGAATTGTAGGTTACGGAAATCTTGGCAGAGGCGCGATAAAAGCGGCAATGCAAAACGAAGATATTGAGCTTTGCGCAGTATTTACCAGAAGAGACCCGAAAAGCCTTAAAATAGATGCTGATGTTCCGGTTTACAGCTGTGATGATGCTTTGAAAATGAAAGACAAAATTGATGTGTTAATTCTTTGTGGCGGAAGCGCTACCGACCTTCAGGTTCAGGGCCCGCAGTTTGCCAAAAACTTTAATACTATTGACAGTTTCGATACACACGCAAAAATTCCTGAATATTATGAGAAGATGAACAAAGCTTCCAAAGAAAGCGGAAAAGTTTCGATTATTTCTGTTGGTTGGGATCCGGGAATGTTTTCCAGTAACCGTCTTTATGCTGAAAGCATACTTCCTGACGGAGAGAATTATACTTTCTGGGGAAAAGGCGTAAGCCAGGGTCATTCTGATGCCATAAGAAGAATTGAAGGCGTTGAAAATGCAATTCAGTATACAATACCCGTTGAAGAAGCGGTAAATCGTGCTAGAAGCGGCGAAAACCCACAGCTTACCACAAGAGATAAACACCTTCGCGAATGTTTTGTTGTTGCGGCAGAGGGGGCTGACAAAGCTAAAATAGAAAAAGAAATTAAAGAAATGCCAAACTATTTTGCTGATTACGATACTGTTGTACACTTTATTTCGGCAGAAGAATTAAAAGCAAACCACAGCGCAATGCCTCACGGCGGATTTGTTATACGAAGCGGAAAAACCCTTGGCGGAAACAGTCACATTATTGAGTATTCATTAAAGCTTGAGTCAAACCCTGAATTTACTTCAAGCGTTTTGATTTGTTATGCCAGAGCGGCATACAAAATGGCAAAAGAAGGAATGAGCGGAGCTAAAACTGTTTTTGATGTTCCACCTGCGCTTTTATCGCCAAAGAGCGGAGAAGAAATACGAGCTACAATGCTTTAAAAGAAAAAATGGGGATAGGAAAAATGTTTCAGAACGGACAAACTGAGCCCGCAGGGGGTACCCGAAGGCGTATGTTATACGCCGAGAGGTGAAGTTTGTTCGTAGCAAAAGGCTTTAAATATTTGAAAAACCGCCGTTTGGCGGTTTTTCTACTATGCAAGTATATATTGCAATTTTCATCAACTGGAATTATTTTATTTTTTGCCTTTTTGCGGTCTGGACTTTTTTACATCTCCATTTAATTACTGTTTACCAAGTTCTTTAAGGCATTGTTTAACCAAAAGCTCAATTATTTCATCGCGTTCAACCCTGTTTAAAAGGCCGCGGGCGTTATTATGGCTGGTGATATATGTTGGGTCGCCCGAAAGAAGATATCCAACTATCTGACTTGTGGGATCATATCCCTTTTCAACAAGTGCTTCATAAACAGTTGAAATTATATCAAGTATCTGAGTTGAACGATCGAGATTGGCGTTATATTTCATAGTATTGTTTTCCATAATATCACTCCTTCTGCGAATATAAAATATTCACTATACATATAATACCCCAAATTTTGTCACTTTGCAATAGTATTTATATTACAAAGTTATTAAAATTTTGTAAATATGAAAAACAGAAATATTTTTCTAAAAAATGCTTGACAAATTAAAAAATAGAAGGTATAATAATTATTGCGTTTTGAAGGCGCGTAACTTAATATGGCGGTTTAGCTCAGTTGGCTAGAGCAAACGGTTCATACCCGTTAGGTCGGTGGTTCAAGTCCACTAGCCGCTACCAGAAAAAAGACATTTTTCGACAAAGAAAAATGTCTTTTTTTCAGCTAAATTCGCCTGACAGCGAGCTAAATGTGCTGTTGCACGCTAAATTACTTCGTAGCTAAATTGACCTGCGGTCAGCTAGCGGCGAATTTAATTTAGCTACTTCGAAGAGGTTATTTAGCTGTTGCGGAGCAATAATTTAGCTTTATATTAAGACAAATATACTTTGCAAAAGCTGAGCTGATTATCTGTTTGTTGCTACTTGAAAAAATATAAAAATTATGTCGAAATAAATTGACAAATTAAAAATTGTAATGTATAATAAAAGCATCTCTACAACTGACGGAACATAGATAACTATGGGGGAGTAGGGAGTTTAATTGCCGACCGTCTGGGCATCCTTTCAGAGAGAGGGTGCTCTTTTTGTTTGGATTACACAAAAAAGGAGGAAAAGAAAATGACATGTTACAGAAATTTTAAGCAGGGAAACTGGAACAAAACCATTGATGTACGCGATTTTATAAAGTTAAATTATGCGTCTTACGAGGGCGATGCATCTTTTCTTCAGGGTACAACAGAGAGAACAGACGAGGTAAGAGCAAAAGTTGACGAGCTTTTGATAGAGGAAAACAAAAAAGGCGGAGTTTTAGATATTGATACTGAAAAAGTTTTGTCTATTCTTACATACGAACCCGGCTACATAATAGAAGGAAAAGATATAATTGTTGGACTTCAAACTGACGAGCCACTTAAAAGAGGAGTTAATCCTTTTGCGGGGCTTCGTAATGCTCAGCAGGCTTGTGAGGCTTATGGCTACAAACTCAGCCAGAAGGTTATTGACCAGTTTGAATACAGAACAACCCACAACACCGGTGTTTTCAGAGCATATACCGACACTATGAGAAAAGCCAGACATGCCGGCATTTTAACAGGCCTTCCCGATGCTTATGCAAGGGGCAGAATTATTGGCGATTACCGCAGAGTTGCCCTTTACGGAATGGATTATCTTATAGAAGAAAGAAAAAAAGACAAAAAGCGAATTGGCGAAAGGGTTATGTGTGCTGAAACTATTCAGCTTTTAGAAGAAATTCAGAAACAGCTCGACTTTATGGGGCGTCTTATTGCTCTGGCAAAAAAATATGGCTGCGATATTTCGCGTCCCGCAGAAAATGCAAAAGAGGCTATTCAGTGGCTTTATTTTGGTTATCTTGGAGCAGTTAAAGAACAAAATGGCGCCGCTAACAGTATAGGCAGGATTTCGGCGTTTATTGACATATATATCGAAAGAGATTTAGCTGAAGGTACACTTGATGAAAAGGGTGCGCAGGAGCTTATTGACGACCTTGTACTTAAAATGCGCCTTGTTCGTCACCTTAGAACACCTGATTACAATGAAATTTTTGCAGGAGATCCGGTTTGGGTAACCTGTTCTTTGGCAGGTGTAACTGAAGAAGGGGTTCCCATGACCACGAAAACCGACTTCCGCTTTTTGCAGACGCTTTACAACCTTGGCCCTTCGGCAGAGCCTAACATTACAGTTTTGTGGGCACAGAAATTGCCAAAAGCTTTTAAAGAATTTTGCGCAAAGGTTTCTATTGATACAGATTCGATTCAGTATGAAAACGATGATGTTATGAGAGTGGATTACGGCGATGACTATTCAATCGCTTGCTGTGTATCGGCAATGAAAACCGGCAAACAGATGCAGTTTTTCGGCGCAAGATGCAATATTGCAAAAGTTCTTTTAATGGCCTTAAACGGCGGCAGGGACGAAGTTTATGGCGACCAGATTGCGCCCGAGGGCAAAGTTTTTGATGAAAAGGTTTTAAATTACGACGAAGTAATTGAATCGTTTAAAGAATATGCTGCGTGGATGGCGAAGCTTTATGTAAGCACAATGAATATAATTCACTTTATGCACGACCGCTATGCTTATGAAAGACTTATGATGGCACTTCACGATGTTGAGCCTCAGCGCCTTATGGCATTTGGCATTAGTGGTTTCAGCGTTCTGGCTGACAGTTTAAGTGCTATAAAATATGCAAAGGTTACACCTGTTAAAGATGAGCGCGGACTTATAACCGACTTTAAAGTTGAAGGCGAATTTCCTAAATACGGAAACGACGATGACAGAGCAGATGATATTGCAAAGTGGATTACAGAGTATTTTTATGGCGAACTTTGCAAAACTCCTACATACAGAAATGCGGTACACACTCTTTCTGTTCTTACTATCACATCAAATGTAATGTACGGCAAAAAAACAGGTGCAACACCTGATGGCAGAGCCGCAGGCGAGCCTTTTGCACCTGGGGCAAACCCAATGCACGGAAGAGATTGCGAAGGGGCTCTTGCTTCTCTTAACTCGGTTGCGAAAATAAGCTACGATTGCTGCCGTGACGGTATTTCAAATACATTTTCAATTACCCCCGAAACTCTCGGTAAAGACGAAGATGACAGAGTAGAAAAGCTTGTTGCAATTTTAGATGGTTATTTTGTTCAGAATGCGCATCATCTTAACGTTAATGTTTTAAACCGCGAAAAGCTTATTGACGCTATGGAAAACCCTGAAAAATATCCTTCACTTACAATAAGGGTAAGCGGATATGCGGTAAACTTCAACAAGCTTACACGTGACAAACAGCTTGAAGTTATTTCCCGTACTTTCCACGAAAAAATGTAAGGAAGAAAAGATATGAAAGGATATGTTCATTCTTTTGAAAGCCTTGCCGCTCTTGACGGAGAGGGGCTGAGGTGTGCAGTTTTTCTTATGGGGTGTCCGCTCAGGTGTGCTTATTGCCACAACCCCGATACCTGGGAAGGGGCAGGAAAAGAAACCGAGGCGCCAGACCTAGTTCGAAAAATTTCAAGGTACAAGCCTTATTTTGGAGATAACGGCGGCGTAACCTTCAGCGGGGGAGAGCCGCTACTTCAGGCGGAGTTTATAAAGGAATGTGCTGCTTTTTTAAAAGAGCAGCACATTGGATATGTAATTGATACTTCGGGAGCTGTTAAGCTTAACGATACTGCACGAGAGGTTTTAAAAGGGGCTCAGGAGGTTATTTTAGACCTTAAGTTTTGGGATAGCGAAAGCTACATAAAATATACGGGCAGAGATATAAAAAATACTTTGGAAACACTTGAGTTTCTTGAAGAAAATGATATAAAAACCCGTATAAGAACGGTTATAGTGCCGGAAATAAACGACAGAGAAGAAGTGCTTGAAAAATATATTGGTCATGTGAAGGGTAAAACCTGTGTGAAAAAATATGAGCTTCTGGCGTTTCACACTATGGGCTTTCACAAATACGAAGGCCTTGAAATAAAAAACCCTCTTGCAGGCAAAAAAGGCCTTGACTCCGAAGTTTTAAAGAAACTTCAGAAATTTATTGATACAAAATTAAAATAAACCTTGATTATTTGCTCTTTAAGGAGTATAATATTCAAGGTTTAAATTTTACTTATGAAAAGAGGTTATTTAGGTGAAAGGTTTATGTCCGAAGCTGTTTTCCTGTATGAAAGACTACTCGAAGGACCAGCTTTTTAAAGATGTTATTGCAGGAATAATTGTTGCAATAATTGCGCTTCCTTTGTCAATTGCGTTGGCGCTTGCATCGGGAGTTGGGCCTGAAGAAGGGCTTTATACTGCTATAATTGCAGGTTTTGTAATTTCGTTTTTAGGCGGAAGCAGGGTGCAAATTGCGGGGCCTACTGCGGCTTTTGCAACAACTGTTGCAGGAATTGTTGCCCTAAACGGAATGGAAGGGCTTGCAATAGCTACTGTAATGGCAGGTATTTTACTTGTACTTATGGGCGTTTTCCGGCTTGGAACACTTATAAAATACATACCACACACCATTACAACAGGTTTTACAGGCGGTATTGCGGTTACAATTGCAATTGGCCAGATTAAGGATTTTATGGGGCTTACTTTTTCACATTCCCCCGTTGAAACAATGGAAAAAGCGGCCGCAGTTATTGAAAGTATAGGAACTTTCAATGTTTGGGCCTTCGGCGTTGGGATGCTTTCCCTTTTAATTTTAATAGTAGTTCCTAAATTTTTGAAAAAGTTTCCGCCATCACTTATTGCGGTTATAGTAAGTGCATTGGTTGTAGGTGTTTTCAAATTAAATGTTAATACAATTGGCGACCTTTATACAATTTCATCTTCGCTTCCAAAACTTACAATTCCTGCATTTTCAGTAGATATGATGATTAAGCTTTTGCCTGATGCAATTACTATTGCAGTACTTGCAGGGGTTGAATCGCTTTTGTCCTGCGTTGTTGCCGACGGAATGATTGGCGACAAACATAACTCCAACATGGAACTTGTGGCACAGGGTGCAGGTAACGTTGCATCGGCGCTTTTTGGTGGTATTCCTGCAACAGGCGCTATTGCAAGAACTGCGGCAAACATTAA
The DNA here is from genome assembly GCA_045590195.1 of Clostridia bacterium. Classification (GTDB taxonomy): domain Bacteria; phylum Bacillota; class Clostridia; order UMGS1883; family UMGS1540; genus JAZNQN01. Next base: position 71,824 of record JAZNQN010000039.1, read on the forward strand.
AAACGGCGGCAGAACACCAATTTCTGGTATGGTTCACGCCATTGTACTTCTTGTAATTTTAGTTGTTTTAATGCCTTACGCTTCGCTTATTCCAATGCCTGCAATTGCGGCAATTTTGTTCGTTGTGGCATACAATATGAGTGAATGGCGTGAATTTGTTGCAATATTCAAAACAAAAAAAGTAACAAACATTATTGTTCTTATGATAACATTTATTTTCACAGTTGTGTTTGACCTTGTTGTTGCCATTGTAATTGGCATTATAGTTGACAGAATTTTTGCGCTGATTGGAAAACTTTCAAAAAAGAAATAAACAAAAAAAGAGATGCAAAGGCTATAAGGCCAATGCATCTCTTTTTTTATTTATCAAACGAGGATATTATAATTGCTGCAACGGCTAAAAATCCGCCCAAAGCAATATTTAAAGAAAGAGTATCTGTTCCTGCGAGAATAGAGGCTATGGCGGTTACTACTGCCGAAAATGGCATAATAACCGAAACGGCGCTGGCAGGGATATATTTTAAGCTGTTGGTGCGGATTATCCAGCAAAAAGCAGATGTAATTACAACATAAAAAATCATAAACACAAAAAGCTTTATATCGGGAGAAAAAACTATTTTTTCAATTACGCCGCCATCGCCTGCAGGCCAGAAATTTAAAATAATGGCAAATATAAGCGAAATTACAAAACCTACTGCACTTTGCACCGCAAGGTAAAGGGGAGCATAAAGCTTTTTTGCATAGCAGGCTGTTCCTGCAATATTAAAGCCATAAAATATACCTGCGGCGGCACAGAGAAGTTCGCCAATGCCTAAGCTGCCATCAAGAGAGATGCCATTTAATATAAAAACGCCCGCCAGACAGATTATGCTTGATAAATATGTGAAAACAGTTGGTTTTTTTCTTATGAGAAAATATAAAACCACAGGAACGGCTATACACGAAAGGTTTTCGAAAAAAGCGTATTTTGCAGGAGTTGTGTATAAAAGGCCTATTTTCTGGCTGATATTTGCAAGGGCGAGAAAAATTCCGGTAACAAGGCCGGGTTTTATATAGCTAATATCAAGGGCTTTTATTTTTTTGCCTGATACTGCAAGATATGTTAAAACCAATATTATCTCCGATATTGCAACTTTAAATGTTGGCGAATAGTGGCGGTTCAGCTCGTATGTAACAAGAGGAGAAATACCCCACACAAACACAACAACAAATATGCCTATATATGACAGCACCTTTTTATTTGACAAAAGTTTATTCATTAAAAACACCTCGCATTTTATAGTATGCTTTTTCTTGACAAATGTAAATATCAGATTTATAATATGGGTGTGAAAAATTTTAACAACGGGAGACAAAGCCATGGATATACAAAAAATTGAAATGTTGCTTCGTGCCATAGAACTTGGCTCGCTTTCAAAGGCGGCAAGTGAATATTTATATACGCCGTCGGCTTTTTCGCATTTGGCAAGTTCGGTGGAAAAAGAAATAGGGGCAAAAATTATAAAGAGAAATCATTCGGGCATTGAGGTTGAAAACAGTGAAATTGTAAAAAAGCTTCAGCAAATATGCGATTTAAAAAACGAAATTTTGGAAATGACCGGAGAGGCAACGGGCGAAAAACAGCTTACAATCGGCACATATGCAAGTATTGCTAAAAACGTTTTGCCTGAAATTATTAAAGGCTTTCGAAGTGAAAACAAAGGCGTTCACATAAATGTTACTGTTATTGACAATTTGTCAGAATTTATGGAGCAGAGCGGTGCTGATATTTACTTTGGAGAATATCCCAAAAACAAAGACCTGGTATGGACTGAAATTTTTACTGACCCATACATGGCGGTGTTCCCGAAAGATGCAAAGCAAAATATATTTTCTGCCTCTGAAAAATACAATATGCCATTTGTTGTTCCAAACGATAAAAAAACCAAGGAATACATAAAAAGGAGTAATTTTACTGAAACAATAGAGGTTAATTCCCACGATGACGGGCTTATTATAAGAATGGTTGAAGCGGAAGGCGCAATTTCGGTTTTGCCTAAAATGTCGCTTATAAACTGCGGAGAGGGCGTAAAAACAGTTCCTCTTTGCAGGCCCCTTGAGAGAAAATTAGGGCTGATATACAAAAACAGCTGCAGAAACTTTGCAACTGTTAAAAAATTTGTTGAATATATGAAAAATTATAAATCAGATTTTTGAGTTTCGTGATATTTGCGAATTCGGTAAAAGGTTGATAGCGACGGGAAACCGCATTTGAATATAAGCTCGGTAACGGTTGAATTTTCAGGGTTTTTAATCATACTGTCAAACTTATCGTATCGCACCATATTTATATAATTATTAAGCGTCATACCAATATGGCCGTTGAAAAGCCTTGAAAAATATGTTTTGTTGTAGCCAAATTCTTTCGAAATGCTTTCGAGGGTTATTGGCTCGCAGTAGTGTTCGTCGATAAAGTTAAGAATATCTTCAATTATTGAAACATTTTTATTCTTCTGTTTTATTTCAGTTTTTTCATAGTGGGCGGCAAGTGAGCCGAAAATTATATTTGAATACCCTTTTGCAAGAATTTTAAGCATATTATTTTTACCATTTACAAGTGCTTCAAAATAAGGCAGAAGGGTTTTATTAAATTCTTTATCGTTTAAAAGCGGAGGCAGAGTATTATTTTTAAAAAGCTTTGAAATATCGCTTGTAATATTTTCCGGAACGGCAACAACATATTTAGTGTGTGTCGGAGTGGGCAGCGACCTGTGGCGATAGCAACAATGGGCAAACACAATGTCGCCGGGGCGGGCTTCAAATTCTTCGCCTTCAATGGTATAATGAGAAACGCCCTCTAAAATATATGCTATTTCAAAGGCACGATGAAAGTGAAGGCTTACGGGATATTCATTTTGTTTTTCGGCAAAAATTGAGCCGCTTGTATCTTTAAGCGACTCATACGAGGCTTTGGACATAAAATCACCATAAATGTAAATATTTGAGAATAATTTGTCGGTATATGAGTTGAAAAAGTAAATTTTTAATGTTATTTTATCATTAGACATATAAATTGTCAATACTAAGGAGGGGTTATAATGGATTTCAGAAATGTAAAATTTATGCTTGGTGCCAACTACTGGGGCAGTAAGTGGGCAACAGATATGTGGAAAAAATATGACAGCGAGTCTATCCGCGAGGATATGAAAACTCTTGCACAGTATGGTGTTAAAAATTTGCGTGTATTCCCTAACTGGCGCGATTTTCAGCCCGTTGAAAGAGCCTATGCATGGCGCGGCAAACACGGCGAATATGTAAATGCCAATACAGGCGAGCCTGTATACGATGATGGCGTTGACATGAAAATGATTGAAAATTTTCACGATTTTTGTCAGGCGGCAGAAGAGGTGGGAATTGAGCTTTCTGTTTCTATTGTAACAGGCTGGATGAGCGGTAAGCTTTTTACACCTCCTGTTTTAAACGGAAAAAACCTTATAAACGACCCCGAAGCGCTTATGTGGATGAGAAGATACATAAAAAAATTCGTAAGAGAAGTTAAAAACGAAAAAGCAATTGTTGAATGGGGCCTTGGTAACGAATGTAACTGCTTAAGCCCTGCCAACACAATGTTTGAGGCATATCAGTGGACTGCAACTGTTGTTGATGCAATTCGCACAGAGGATAATTCAAGACCTATTGACAGCGGTATGCATGGCCTTGCTTCGGGTATAAGCGACAACGATGAAGGAAACACATGGTTTTTGGAGCATCAGGGCGAGCTTTGCGATGCTTTGTGTACACATCCTTATCCTTCTCCAACAGTTGGCGGAGATGTTGAGCCTTACACACGCCTGAGAACAACCTGTCTTCCTACTGCTCAAACGCTTTATTATGCAGGCGTTTCGGGCAAACCTGCTTACATTCAGGAAAGTGGAACATTTTCGCAGACTATTGGCAGCGACCAGATGTCGGCCGATTTTATGAGAATTCAGATTTTATCATCAATTGCCAATAACTTTCTGGGTTATCAGTGGTGGTGTGCGTGGAATCAGAATCATCTTGAATTTCCACCCTACACCTGGGCTATGATTGAAAGAGAGCTTGGTATGTTTGAAGATGACCATTCGCCAAAGCCTGCGGCTCACGTTATGAAGGCGATGTCAGCTTTGCTTGACAAGCTTCCTGATCCGTTCCCCAAAAGAGAAGTTGACGGCGTTTGCGTTTTGTCAAGAGCACAAAACAGACAGCACGTTGCGATTTCATCGGTTCTTTTTGCTAAACAGGCAGGAGTTGAGCTTGATGTTGTTTATACTGATAACGGCGAGATACCTGAAAAAGATTACTACTTTATGCCTTGTATAAGCGGATGGCAGATTATTTACAAAAAAACCTGGAATACTTTGCTTGAAAGAGTTAAAAACGGAGCAACACTTTACCTGTCATTTGATGGCGGCCAGATAACAAAACTACCTGAGGTTATTGGGGCAGAATCTATGGGCTTTATGGACAAAGTAAGCCACGAGGTTGAAGTTGACGGCGAGGCGCTTCCTTACTTTGGCAAAGAAGTTTTATTAAACCCAACAACTGCTGAAGTACTACTCAGAAACGAAGCGGGCAACCCTGTTATGCTTAAAAATAAATATGGCAAGGGTACAGTTTACTTTGTAAATATTCCTATGGAAAGGCTTGCGTTTGAAGGCGTTGACCTTTATAATACTCTTCCATACTACAAAATTTACAGAGAAATTGCGAAAGACGTAATTGAAAATAAAGTTATTGTGGTTGACGACAGAAATATCGGTATTACAGTTAACCCCATAAGCCATGACGAATGTTATGTAACAATGCTTAACTATTCCGACAAAACAATTAAGCCTGAAGCGAAAATTAAAGAAGGCTGGGAAATTAAAGAAGTTGTTTACGGCGATATTAACGAAATCCCGCTTTGTAACGGCGCAATTATAATATTGAAAAAGAAATAATTACCCCCCCGACAAGTTCAGGCTTGTCGGGGGGTTAAACATAAAAAAAGCACTCATACTGAGTGCTTTTTGGCTGCGGGACTAGGATTCGAACCCAGACAAAGTGAGTCAGAGTCACTCGTGCTACCTTTACACAATCCCGCAACGTGCAGAAATTATTATACATCTAAAAAAGTGATTTGTCAATAGAAAAGCTAAAATTTTTTAAAAAATATTTTTAAAGTTGACTTATGTTTTTTAAAATGATATTATTATATGAGAATAACGTTATTGGAGTTTTTTATGGATATGAAAAATACTTATCTTAATTACCGTTGCCCCAGGTGGGAAGATTTTCCTGAAATTGAGCTTTATATGGACCAGGTGGTAAATATTTTAGAAAGCAGCCTTAATATTTTTTCCAGAAGTGAAAAAATTATTACTCCGGCCATGATAAACAACTACGTTAAACAAAAAATAGTAAAGCCGCCGAACAAGAAAAAGTATGACAGGGTACACCTTGCATATTTATTTGTTGTTTGTATTCTTAAAAGAATTATGCCCATAAGCCAGATTTGTGACGGAATGGCTTTTGCTATGAAAAAATATTCAATTCCTGTTGCATATAATAAGTTTTGTGACGAGCTTGAAAGTGCAATTGCAAAAATTTTCGGGGAAGAAAGTATTGAAAGTGAAAATTTAAGTTGCACAGAGGACAGTATTATCCGCGCGGCGGCAAATTCCTATGCAAACTTACTTTATGCAAGTTACCTGATAAACGGACTTAAGGAGAATTGAGGGGTACAATGGGAGTAATATCTGAAAAGCTAAAAATGCTTGTTGGAATTTGTGATGAGCTTGAACGAGAGCTTGTTGAAGAAATGATTTTTGATGCTGCTGCTTATGTAAGGCAGGTTGTAATAATGGAAAGTACATCTGCCAATTTTGCCGGCAGAGAAGGCGAGCGTTATCGCAATGCGGTAGAAGAAACAGATAAGCGCCGTAGTGAAGTTCACAATGGTTTAATAAATTCGGTTAATATAGTGAACCGTTTATGCGAAAAATATGAACTTGAACCAATTTATACAGGCGGTGAACAACGTAGGTTTTACGGCGATTTTGCCATTGAACTTGTAAACGAAATATTTGTAAACAGGGCATAAAAAATGCGTTATCTCATAAAATTGAGATAACGCATTTTTAATTATTTAAGGAACATATCGCCAACTTTAAATACTGTTCCCGCGCCCATTGTAATTACAAGGTCGCCTTCTTTTGCGTTTTCATTTAAAAACTCAACGCAGCCTTCAAAATCGGGAATATAAGTAGCTCCTTCTATATCGCCTGCCAGTTGTTTTGAGGAAACAAGGCCTGTATCAGGTTCTCTTGCGGCGTAAATATCAATAAGAATAATATTTATTCCGCAGTTTAAAACTTTTGCAAAGTCGTTATAAAGAGCCTTTGTTCTTGTGTATGTATGGGGTTGAAAAACGCACCATATATTTTTATAGTCAAGGCCTTTGGCGGTTTGCAAAGTTGTATTAATTTCCGTTGGATGATGAGCATAATCATCAATTACGGTTACGCCGTTTTTTTCGCCTTTAAACTGAAATCTTCTGTCAACACCGCTGTAGGAAAGAAGCCCTGCGGCAATTTTTTCAAAATCAAACCCTAAGTATCTTGCTGCCGCAATTGCACAGGTTGCGTTTGACACGTTGTGAATGCCCGGAACAGAAAGCTTTACTCTGCCCAAAAGCTTGCCTTTTTCTATTATATCAAATTCGCCATGGCCAAGGGCGTTAAAAGTTATATTTTCGGCTTTATAATCTGCATTTTTTTCTAAGGAACAGGTTATAATAGTTCTGTCTATACCATCTACTGTGCGGCAAACATTTTTGCTGTCAATATTTGCAACAACTGCACCATCGTCGGGAGTTAAAAGCGCAAGGGAGCGGAAGGTGTCAACAATATGGTCGATTCCGGTAAAGTAATCGAGATGGTCTTCCTCCACATTAAGTATTATGCTGATATATGGGAAAAACTTTAAAAAGCTTTGATGATATTCACAAGCTTCGCAAAGGAAATAATCGCTTTTGCCAACCCTTATATTGCCGCCAATTGCAGAAAGCTCTCCACCGAGGGAGATAGTAGGGTCGCAGCACTGAGAGAGCATAATATGCGTCATCATAGATGTTGTGGAGGTTTTACCGTGAGTTCCTGAAACGGCAACTGCATATTTAAAATATTTCATAACACTGCCAAGAAGAGTGGGGCGATCAATCATTAAAACGCCTTTCTCCTTTGCCGCTTTAAATTCTGGGTTATCTTCCCTGATTGCCGCAGTGAAAACTACAAGGTCGCAGTTTTTGATATTATCAGCGCTTTGGCCAATATAAATTTCTGCGCCAAGATTTTTAAGCTTTTTTACAATATGTGTTTCAGTTATATCGGAGCCTGAAACTTTGTAGCCTCTGCCCAGCATAATTTCGGCAAGGCCGCTCATGCTTATGCCGCCTATTCCGATAAAGTGAATTTTGCCGTTTTTCGGGATAATTTCAAGGTCGAATGTATTCAAAAAAGGTCAGTCCTTTCTTTAAAATCTGTTGTGGTATTACCATTATACACCTTTTTTTCAAAAAAACATATAGTTTATTAAAAAAAATCTTGAAAAATTTAAAAAAGTTTGGTAAAATTATAATAAGGTTTATTTTCTTAATGTAAATAAGCACCATTTTACAAGGAGGCGTTAAAAATGGAAATCACGGACATCCGTATCAGAAAAGTTAATTCTGACGGAAAAATGAAGGCTGTGGTCTCGGTAACGTTTGACGAAGCACTTGTAATTCATGACATCAAAGTTATTGAGGGGCAAGATAAGGTATTCATTGCTATGCCCAGCAGAAAAACACCAGACGGAGAATTTAAAGACATCGCGCACCCGATAAATGCCCAAATGCGTGAAAAACTTCAGAACGCTATTATTGCAGCTTACGAATCCGCCGAAGATGCTACTGAAGAAAATTTGGGAGAATAATTAAGTGCGGGAAGGCAAGTTCTTTCAAACTTGCCTTTTTTGACGTAAATCGACTCGGTATGCTTGCTTTGATGCAGCAGAATGGAGATGAATATATATGAACAGTATTGCAGCGGTAATTATGGCGGCAGGTAAAGGAACAAGAATGAAATCAAACCACTCGAAGGTTGTTCAGAAGGTTGCCGGAGAGCCTATGGTATCGCACGTTTTCAGAACTTGTAAAAAAATAGGCGCCGAAAAAATTATTACAGTTGTAGGTCACCTTAAAGAAGAAGTTATGGCAGCCGTTGGCGAAGGCGAAATTTTTGCACATCAGACAGAACTTTTAGGCACAGGCGATGCTGTGATGCGCGCTATGAAATTTATTGATGAAAGCACAGATTATGTTGTGATTTTATCAGGCGATGCACCACTTGTTTCTGAAGAAACAATTAAAAGTGCACTTGATTTTCATATTCAAAACAATTTTAGTTGTACGGTGTTTACTGCCTGTCTTGACGATGCGGCAAAATACGGCAGAATTATTAAAAACGAAAAAGGCGAGCTTATTAAAATAGTTGAGTTTGCCGATGCTTCTGACGAAGAAAAGAAAATAAACGAAATTAACGGCGGAATGTATTGGTTCAGCGCCGCAGATTTAAAATTTGCCCTTTCAAAAATTGACAACAACAATGCTCAGGGCGAATATTACCTTACAGATACAATTGATATTTTGAAAAATGCGGGAAAAGGTGTTGGCTGTTTCACTGTTTCTGACCCTGATGAAATTTTGGGAGTTAACACAAAGCTTGAGCTTACAAATGTTGACCGCGTTATGCGAATGAGAATAAATTCCCGCCATGCTTTAAACGGCGTGTATTTTCAGAATATTGAAAATACATTTATTGGCCCTGATGTCCAGATAGAAGCTGATGCTGAAATTTTGACAGGAACAATTCTTTCGGGAAAAACAAAAATTGGTGCAGAGTGTATTATAGGCCCCAATTCAAGAATTGAAAATTCTACCATAGGACAGGGCAGTGTACTTGACAATGCTGTTGTTTTGGAAAGTACAGTAGGAGAAAATTGTAAAATCGGTCCGTTTACTTATATAAGGCCACACAGCAGCATTGGAAACGGCTGCAAGGTTGGCGATTTTGTTGAGATTAAAAATGCAGTACTTGGCGATGGAAGCAAAGCATCACATTTAACTTATATAGGCGACAGTGATGTTGGAAAAAATGTAAACTTTGGCTGTGGCACAATAACTGTAAATTACGACGGAAAGAAAAAACACAGGACTAAAATCGGTGATAGGGCTTTTATTGGCTGCAACACAAACCTTGTTTCGCCCGTTGAAGTTGGCGAGGGAGCATATATTGCGGCAGGCTCTACAATCGTCGAAGAAGTTCCTGATAAAACCCTGGCCATTGCAAGAGCAAGGCAGGTTATAAAAACTAATTGGAAAGACAAAAGGGAGGAAGATTAAATGATTACACACGGTAAAGACATTAAAATTTTCACCGGCAATGCCAGCAAAAAACTTGGTGCGGAAATTGTTGAGGCACTTAAAAAGAAGGTTGCTGAGTACAAAATTACAAACTTGCCTTCAGGCGAAAGCATGGTTGGAGAAATTTCTTTGGGTAAAGCTGAAGTTGGTTCTTTCAGTGACGGTGAAATTTATGTAAATACATACGAAACTGTTAGAGGTAGCGATGTGTTTATTGTTCAGTCAACCTGTGACCCTGTAAACAATAACCTTATGGAGCTTCTCATAATGATTGATGCTTTCAAAAGAGCATCGGCAGGCCGTATTACAGCAGTTATTCCTTACTACGGCTATGCAAGACAGGACAGAAAATCAAAAGCACGTGATCCGATTTCGGCAAAACTCGTTGCCGACCTTTTGACAAGCGCAGGTGCTGACCGCGTTCTTACTATGGACTTACATGCGCCACAGATTCAGGGATTTTTCAACATTCCTCTTGATCATCTTTTGGGTGTTCCACGTCTTTACCCTTATTTTAAAGAGAAATTTAAAGACAATCTTGACGATGTTGTTGTAGTTTCTCCTGACTTTGGCTCGGTTACAAGAGCAAGAAACTTTGCAAGAGGCCTTGATGCTCCTATTGCAATTATCGATAAAAGAAGACCAAAGCCAAACGTTGCTGAGGTTATGAATATAATCGGCGAAATTAAGGACAAGAGATGTATCCTGGTTGACGATATGATTGATACTGCAGGCACAATTACTCACGGCGCACAGGCTCTTATCGACCGTGGTGCAAAAGAAATTTATGCTTGTTGTACACACCCTGTTTTGTCAGGCCCTGCAATTGAAAGAATTCAGGCTTCTCCTATTAAAGAGCTTGTTGTTCTTGATACAATCGAACTTCCACAGGAAAAGAAAATTGACAAAATTGTTACTCTTTCTGTTGCCGACCTTTTTGCAGAGGCAATTAAGAGAGTTTATGCTGATATTTCTGTAAGCCCACTTTTCACAGATGCAGCAAAATAATTCAAAAGAAGAAAAAATTTTCAAAGCTCATATTATGGACAAGCACGGCGACTGCTTTAATAAGAACTTTAAGTCGGTTACAAGATTTTTAAATCTTAACGAGCAAACTGTGGTGCAACAGATGAAGAAAGAGTTTTATGCTCCTTTTAAACTCTGGGGCGGATATGACGACGCCGAGCGAAAATTACTTTGCTTTTATCCCGATTGGGACGAAGGTGATATGAGCGAATTTTTAAAAATTATAAAAGTTTCACACAGCGGATATAAAAAGCTTTCTCACAGAGATTATCTTGGAAGCGTTTTATCCCTCGGCATCAGCCGCGATTTTATAGGCGATATTTTGGTTTTTGACGGATACGCCCTTATAATTGTTAAAAGTGAAATGGCTGATTTTATTGAGCTTAATTACAGCAAGGCGGGAAAAACAAATCTCACGGCGGAAATTTTGGAAATTCAAAGTATTGAAATTCCTGAAAATAATATCAGAGAGGTTACCGATACGGTTTCCTCTCTGCGCCTTGATGCAGTTGTTTCTTCCGCTTTTTCAGTTTCAAGGGGAGTTGCGGCGGCGTTTATATCGGCAGGAAGTGTGTATGTAAATGATATGCTAACCCAGAAAGTTGATTTTAAAGTTTCACAAGGCGATAAAATCAAAGTTCAGAAAAAGGGCAGAGCAATTTTAAAAGAAGTTGGCGGACTTAGCAGAAAAGGCAGAATTGCAATAAAAATTGAAAGACATATATAGCGAGGTGTAATATGTTTAAACTGGAAAGGACATTAAAAGTAAGCTGCGAAGCATCGTTTCAGAGAGCAGGAGAAAAGCTTTGTGAGTTTTTAAAGCTTTTTTACGGCGTTGATGCTGAAATGGTCGACGGCAAAGCTGGTATTACTATAAAAAAATGCCAGTGCGAATCAGAGCATTATAATCTTTTGGTTCAAGATAACGGAGTTGAAATTGCGGCAGGAGATTTAAAAGGCGCAATTTACGGCGTTTCAACCCTTATGCAGATTGTTGATAACAAAACTTTGGAGGTTGAAAACACAGAAGTTTGTGACAAGCCTTACAAAGAAAAACGCGGAATGCATATGTATCTTCCTGCAAGGGAGAATATTGAAACTTACAAAAGAATTCTTGATGCAATGGTGTTTTTCAAAATGAACACCGTTATTATCGAGGTTGGCGGTGCTATGGAATATGAAAGGCACCCTGAAATAAACGAAAAATGGGAATGGTTCTGCGAATTTGCAGACTTTAAGTTCCCCGGCCTTAACAGATCGAGAAGTATTCAGTGGTCTGACACATACTGGAAAGATTCTATACATACAGAGCACGCAGGGGCATCGTACCTTACAAAAAAAGAAGTGCGCGGAATTGTTGAATATGCTAAAGGAATAGGGCTTAATGTTATTCCTGAAATTCAGGGCCTTTCACACAGCTATTATTTAACACTTGCTCATCGCGAAATTGCAGAACTTCAAGACGATATGTTCCCTGACAGCTACTGTCCGCTTAATGACAAGAGCTACGAGCTTTATTTTGAAGTTGCAGAAGAAGTTTTGGAAGTTTTTGAGCCTTCCATTGTTTCTGTTGGACACGATGAGATAAGAGTTTTGGGCGAATGTCCGAAATGCCGTGAAAAAACAACTCACGAGCTTTTGGCCATTGAACTTAACCGCCTTCACGAGTTTTACTCGGCACGCGGTATAAGAATGATGATGTGGGGCGAGCTTTTGCTTCATTATGAAACCTACAAAGGCACATGGTGCGGAGAAAGCAGAGTTACAACCAACGAGTATGGTTTTACTCACAACTATCCTGCAGCTTATGAGGCAAAAGACCATATTGCAAAAGATATTATAATGCTTGACTGGTACTACGGAAATGACCACAGCACCGAAAAATACTACGAGGGCGAAGGCTTTAACTCAATGTTTGGCAACTTCCGCGGCAGCAGAATTTTGAACTGGCAGGAGAGAAGCAAAAGCAAAAATATGTACGGAGCGGAGGTTTCAACCTGGGTTGTAACTGATGAAGATGCTTTCTGCAAAGACGGAATTTTCTTTGAAATGGCCTTTTCAGGCAATATTCTCTGGGAAGATGACTATGAAACTGACAAATATGAAAAAATGGTTGAAAAAGTTGTTGGCCAGATGTATTTTACAAAAGCTATTATAAGAGGCGAGGCTTCACAGCTTTTCCAGGGTGCCGATACCGAAGTTTTATATGTTGGCGAAAAAGACAGAGCTTTTTCAAAAATTGACCTTACAAAGGTTCAAAATATGGCCGGAGCGGCAAAAGATGCGGCCAAAAAATTTGGCGATATGGTTTATGGCGTTTCGGCCGATGCAGTAAATCTTCTTATAAATAAAGAGTTTTATGCAAAGGGACTTGTGTTCTTGCACTCGGCAAAAAAAGATATGGAATATAAGCCAAGCCATCAGTTCCCGGATTATACTCCTTATGGAATATGTGCCTATGTTCTTCTTTATGAAGACGGAACAATTGAAACCGTTAACGCAGTTTTTGGCAAAACAATAGGGAATATGAATTTTGAAATCAAATGTGGCGACGGAAGCGTTGAGGAAACAAACTTTACCATTGATGAAAACACAGGCGAAAAGAAAGAAGCGCTTAAAGCGCCTACTTTTGCCGTAAGCAGCCAGTGGTTTGACGGAATACTTTATGACTGTGTTCCGCTTTCTGACGGAGATGTAACTGCATTTGTTTACGAGTGGAAAAATCCACATCCTGACAAAAAAATTGTTAAGATGCGCGCAATTAACACTTGCCATGATGTAGATCAGAGCTCAGTTATATTTGGTATTTCAATAATTAAATAAAAGTTGAAAGGCACAACCAACAGGTTGTGCCTTTTGTTGTTATATTATGAAATTTATCGTCTTATAAGTCCCCAATCATGGAATTTATCAATCATACTCTGGTCTAAAATTGCTTCAATTCTTGGAAGAGGAATACGGTCGATAACATTATTAAACTGGCGGAGATAATCTGGCATCATGGTAATGCGGCCAATAACTTCGTTAAGCTTTGCAACATCGTTTTGGCTGTAGCCGGTATTCTCAGTTGCAGTAGCGTGAACATCGCGGTATGTTATAAATTCTTCACGGGTATGGCGAACAATGCCTTCAAAGCGGTTTAAGTACTGTGAAGCAATATTTTTGTTTACAAACTGAAGCTGCGCCGCTTTTTTGTAATATTTATGATAGCCTTTTACAATTTTAATCATACCGTTTACTGCGCGTGACATTGCTGTGATTTTATACATTGCAGTAAGAGCCATTTCTTCAAGCGGTGTTTCAGGAACCCATTTATCAAGAATTTCTTCCGCTTTTTCTATTGTTTCATCATATTTATCAAAGTATGGTGGATTTTCTTCAATAAGCTGTTTCACAATTTTTGTAAAGAATGTTTGTTCGTAAAGGCCGGTTCTGAGGCTGAACATAATGTCCCACGGAGGGGAAAGGCGGGGAATATCTGCAGGCTGCAGGCCATCTTGCAGAATGCGTGTAACTTTTGCATAGCCTGTGATTTTGCCGAAAAGTGCCATATCTATCTGGTCGTCGGTGCACTGTCTTGCCTTGACTTCGCCATTTAGAAAGAGAGCGCATCTTGCAATTGGCGAGAGCTGCCCCCAAAGGTTTCTGCCTAAATAGTTTTCCCAGTCGGTTACAAGAGCATTTTTAATACCAAGGTTTGCGGCATCTTCCAAAAACGCTTCAACTTCATCGCTTTCAATTGGCATTTCAGGATGACAGAATGGGCCGTGTTGCTGATTTATAAGGCCAATCCAGCCGTTGTCGCAGTTGCAGGCAAAAACTTCTTTAAAGCCCTTGTCTATAAAACATTGTAAATATTCGGGAAGATGGCCGTGGTAGCACCAGGCAAATATCATTGTGTCACGGCTCATGTACTGACAAAGTTCGGGGTTATGGAAGAACATATCGCCCCAGATAGAAGTTTTAATGCCCATTTTATGAATTTCTTCACAAATTTCGCCAATGAATTTTGCGTAAGCAACTTTTTCTTCGTCGTTATTAAGTGTTACTTCGTCGCCGCCTACATTAATCATATCTGCGCCGAAGGCTTCAATGTAGTCACGAATATATGTCATAACAAAGTCTTTTGCTTTTTCGTGCATAAAGTCAAGCTGGAATGGAATTCCGTTTGAGAAAAGCTCGCGGTTTCTCTCCTGCAGATAAAAATGATTCATATGTCCTGCAATATTTGTCATAGGGAATGGGTAAATACCGCGTTTTTTACATTCTTTAACAAACCATGCGGCATCATCATATGTCATAACTTTTTCCCTTGAAACGCCCCTGATGCTTTTAAATTCAAAAGCGCCTTCAAAGTACATTCCTATACCGTTATAGCCAAGCTTTTGAAGCATATCGAGCATGATGGTATATTCATCTCTTGAAAAAGTATAGTGGCGTGCCATATCAATCATAAACCATCTGCGGTCAAATTTCTGAACATTACTCATAATATTTGTCTCCTTTTGAAATAGTATGTATTAAATATATATCATTTGAAGTGATAAGTAAATAAGTTAAATGATATTTTTGTCATTTTTGCTACAAAATAATTGACAAGAGCGGCTTTTTAACATTATAATATAGAAAAGATTGGGAGGTTTTTAATTTGTCTGATTTTTTTTCGAATCTGGTTGTTGAAAAAATTGTTTGCGCAAACAGAATAGTAAACCCTGAAAATAAAAACCCGAAGGCGTTAAAGGGTAAACGACAACACGGCGGCATTGCAATTAAAACGGCGGGTAAAACAGAATACATCTGCGGAGGAAAAACCACCGTATGCGATGCGGAAAATGTTGTAATTTTACCCAAAGACGTTGAACACCAGTGGAAGGTTTACGGCGGCGAGTGCCTTATGATTGATTTTGATTACAAAGATTGCGGCGGCGAAATTTTTTCGGTTAAGGTTAAAGACCTTTCAAGGCTTTTACTGCTTTTTGGCAAAATTGAGAACAACCGAATAGAAGATACTTCGTATTCGGGCATTAAAAACTTCAGGTATTTATACGAAATGCTATCAATTCTTGCGGAGCACGCTGCAAAAAAATATACTCCTTCTAAAAAGATAGCAGCTTTAAAACCTGCGGTGGATTATATAATAAATAACTATCATAATTCCGGTATATCCCTTGAAAGCTTAAGCGAGGTAGCAGGATTAGGCAAGGCCAATTTCAGGAAAATTTTTACTGAGGTTTATGGCTGCCCGCCCATGGCCTATGTTCACAGAATAAGAATGAACAAGGCTTCGGATATGCTTAAGGGCGATTATATTTCTGTTGAGATGATTGCCCAGCAGGTAGGCTACAACAGCTTATATCATTTTTCAAAAATGTTTAAAAAACACTTTGGCATATCGCCAAGTGAGTACAGAAAAAGATTTAAATAAAAACGGCAGACACAGTTTTCGTGTCTGCCATTTTTTATGCCTCTGCGGCAACTATTTCTTCTTCAAGCTTAATAACCGAAATTTCATATGCGGTTTTTGTTATAAACTCGTCATCATTTATACGCTTTTTATATTCTCTTGACTGAATTCTGCCCGTAAGGCGGATTTTACTTCCAACCTCCAGCCCCTGACAAAACCTTGCATTTCTTCCCCAGGCAATACATGGGATATAGTCGCTTTTATTATAAGAGCGGTTTACTGCAAGAAGTATATCGGCAATTTCACGGCCAAATGGCGTGTGGCGATATACCGGCGGCTTACAGATAAAGCCTGTAAGGGTAATTTCGTTGGGGGTTTTAGGGTCGTCATCAGTAAAAACAATTTCCCTTGCAAACAAAGTTAATAAAAGTTTTGAGCCCGTATCGGAATAGTTATTATATGAGCGGAATTGGCCCATAATAGAAACATGAGTACCTACCTGAAGGCTTTCAGGGGATAAAAGCCTTTCGGAAATGGTAACGGGAATTTTGTCCGACGCTTCACTCAGGCGGGGAACATCTACCAAAAATGTATAAAATCCCTCGCCGTACACCTCGTGGCTGAACTGTGCCTCGCTTAAAACATAACCTGATACTGTTGCAATATTAGTTGATTGCAAATCCATAATAATATTCTCCTCTCCTTGGTATATTTCATTTACCATGTTTATTCACTCCATCTCTAAAATATGTAAATAATTAACAAATTTGTTAATTTATGGAAATATTATAACAAGCAAATTTAAAAAAATCAAGTACTTTTTTGAAAAAAATGGAAAAAATTTGGAAATTTTTTAGAGATTGTTTCAATATCGACACAAGATTTCAATCCTCGACAAAAATGTTTACAAATTATACACTTGTATATTTGGCGTTTAAATGATATAATCAACTAAAAGTATGTTCATAGGAGAAGAAAAATGATTTTTTTATATGTACGTCACGGAGAGCCGATTTATAATCCCGATTCTTTAACGCCTCACGGCGAGGAGCAGGCGCGGGCCCTTGCAAAAAGAATGGCAGTTTTGGGGGTTGACAGAGTTTTTTCTTCTTCTTCAAACAGAGCTATTCAAACTGCAAAGCCAACCTGTGAGCTTTTAAATAAAGAAATGGAAATTCTTGACTTTGCAAACGAGGCGTATGCTTTCAGAGATTTCAGCATAGAAATCGAAGGCGGACGTACATGGCCTTTTCAAAGCAAAGATATGGAGCTTACTTTTGCGGATAGCGAAATTGTTTCAATGGGGCATGACTGGCACAATCATCCTGATATGACAAGGTTTAAAAAAGGCCTTGACAGAGTTTATAACGATGTTTATAACCTTTTTAAATCTCTTGGATATGAGCATATTAAAGGTACTTCAAAATATAAAGTTATAAAGCCAAACAACGATAGAGTTGCTTTTTTTGCCCATCAGGGGTTTGGTGTTGCGTTTTTAAGCGCTGTACTCAACATTCCTTATCCTATTGTTTCAAATCATTTTGAATTGGTACATACCGGTGTAACGGTAATAAATTTTGAAGAACTGGGCGAGTATGCAATTCCCAAAATGATGAGTCTGTCATCTGACGGGCACTTATATAAGGAAGGTTTACCAACAGGATATTTTTAAAATGGCGGGAGACAGATAGTGTTCGGGTATGTAAATGTTTTTCAAAACGAACTTAAAATAAAAGAATATAATGTTTACAAAGCTTATTACTGCGGAGTTTGCCATTCCTGTGGAAAAAATTTATCGTTTTTTTCAAGATTTACTTTAAGTTACGATATTACTTTTATGGCAATTTTGCTTGACAGTATTTCTGATGAAAAAACAGTTTGTGTTCCCAAAAGGTGCATGGTGCATCCTTTGAAGAAGAGAGCAGTTGCCATAGAAAACAAAGCAGTTGACTTTGCGGCATGCGTTGGAATAATGCTTACCTATCTTAAATTCAAAGACGATGTTTCAGATGACAAAAGCTTAAAAGGACTACTGGGAATGGCGCTTTTGCATAGGGGAGTTAAAAAGGCGAGGAAAAAGTTTTCGGGAATATATGAAGAAATTGAAAAGCATTTAAAAAGCCTTTCAGGGCTTGAAAAAGAAAACTGCACTTCGCCCGATGAGGTTGCTGATGTATTTGGGAAGTTGCTTGGAAATTGTATGGTGGCCCCCTTTGTAAGCGAAGAAAATAAAAAACAGCTTTACTGGCTTGGGTATTATGTTGGCAGATGGATATATTTAATTGATGCCGTACATGATTTTGAAAAAGATATTAAAACCCAAAATTATAATCCATATAAATTTTCATATAATAATATGAAGGAACTCGAAAAAGATACAGAGTTGCCGCTTACATTAACCCTTGAAAGTGCGGCATCGGCCTTTGAACTTTTGGAAGTTAAAAAGCACAGGCCGATTTTAGAGAACATATTATATTTAGGTATGGCAAAAAAACAAAATGAAATTCTGAAAGGAACCGAAAAAGATGAATCCATATAAAGTGCTTGGTGTTCCCGAAGGGGCAGACCAGGAAACAATTAAAAAGGCTTACCACGAGCTTGTAAAAAAATATCATCCCGACAAATATGCTGATAATCCGCTTAAAGATTTGGCGGAGGAAAAGCTTAAGGAAATAAACAAAGCATACGATATGCTCTGTGGAGGACAAGGAAGCAGTTCGGGTTATTCTTCGCAAAGCAGTAGTTATTCTTCGGGTGGGCAGTATACCGATGTTCGAAACCTTATAAATTCCGGCAGAATTGACGAGGCTTTGGCACTTCTTGAAACAAAAAATAAAAATACTGCAGAGTATCATTATCTTAAAGGTATGATATGTTTGAGGCGCGGGTGGTACGGCGAAGCAGTAAATCATATAAATATGGCGGCATCGATGGACCCTTCAAATGCGGAATACCAGTTTGCAAAAAACAATCTGAACCAGAGAGCCGGTGGATACAGAAATGTAAGCTACGGCAGTGGTAACGACGAAATGTGCAACTGCTGCGGCAATCTCATTTGCGCCGATTGTTTATGTGAAATGTGTGGCGGCGATTTAATTTCCTGTTGCTAGAGAGGTTTTATGACTAAAAAAATAACTTTTTCAGGTATGTGTTGCGCAATATCGGTTGTGATGGTGCTGCTTACAAATGTTTTTCAGTTTAATACGGCTTTTCTGCTTTGCATCGCAGCAGCAGTTTTTCCGCTTGTGAAAATAAAGTGCGGAACTTCGTATGCTGCAGCAGCGGTTTTTGCAAGCTGTGTTCTTTCCTTTATATTATTGGCAGAGAAAATATATGTTTTAACTTTTTCGCTTCTGGCAGTTTATTCTATTATAAAAGGAATGATTGAAAAGCTTGACCGCGTGTGGCTTGAGTGGGTTTTAAAGCTTGTAGTATACTTTATCGGTGCGGCGGCAGTTTTAAAAATATTTATGCCGGGGCTTTTGCTTTGGGGCATTTTGGCAGGCATAATTATATTTGTTATTTATGATGTTGCACTCAGTATTTTCATAACTTTTGCCCTTAAAAAACTTAAATTATAAAAAAATATAAAAAAATTTAAAAAATATATTGACTTTTTCGACAAGGTATGGTAAGATTGATATACTTCTCGAAGAAGTCTTTTTTTTGTGTGTAAATTTTTAGGGAGGTGTCACATATGAGAGTTAAAATTACATTGGCTTGTTCAGAATGCAAACAGCGTAATTACAACACCATGAAAAATAAGAAAAACAACCCCGATCGTTTGGAAATGAAAAAGTATTGCAGATTCTGCAGAAAGCATACTATCCACAAGGAAACAAAATAGTTTTAAGTGAAGGGTGAATGCAATGAAAAAGTTTTTTGGATTTTTCGCAAATCTCGGAAAAAGAATTTTTAAATTTTTCAGAGAGATTAAAGTGGAACTTAAAAAGGTTGTTTGGCCTACCTGGAGCCAGACAAGAAATAACACAATTATCGTTTTGATTTGCGTTTTGGTAGTTGGACTTGCTATCTGGATTTTAGATGCATTGTTCGGCTTTGGCGCTACAAAACTCCTTGGATAAGCAGTAACTGCTTATAAAGTTTATAAAAGGAGGTTTGGGCACAGCTTATGGCGGCAAATGCAAAATGGTATGTTGTTCATACTTATTCAGGATATGAAAACAAAGTAAAAGCAAATATTGAAAAAACCATAGAAAACCGCGGTATGCAGGATTTGTTCTTTGATATTAAAGTTCCTATGGAAGACGTAGTTGAACAAAAGGGCGAAGAACAGAAAGTTGTATCACGCAAGGTTTATCCCGGTTATGTGTTTATCAAGATGGTTATGACCGATGAGAGCTGGTATGTTGTTAGAAACACCCGTGGCGTTACAGGTTTTGTAGGCCCCGGATCTAAACCGGTTCCACTCAGTGAAGCCGAAGTTGAGCAGATGGGCGTTGAAGTAAGAGTTGTTAAAATCGACTTTGAAGTTGGCGACAATGTTCGCATTAAAGAAGGCCCGCTTGAAAGCTTTATCGGTGTTGTTGACGAGATTAGTCTTGAAAAACAGAAGGTTAGTGTTACCGTTTCCATGTTTGGAAGAGAAACACCGGTTGAACTTGAATTTTATCAGGTTGAAACACTCGATTAATAAGCCGTTTGGTTTATTATATATTGTCTGTCGGGTGACAGACAAGTGGGAGAGCCTAAGGCTCGCCATTTACCACAATTTTGTCAAGGAGGTGTACACACTATGGCACAGAAAGTCGCAGGTTATATCAAACTGCAAATCCCTGCAGGTAAAGCTACTCCGGCACCACCGGTTGGTCCTGCTCTTGGTCAGCACGGTGTTAACATTGTACAGTTTACCAAGGAATTTAACGAAAAAACAGCTAAGGACGCAGGTCTTATTATCCCTGTTGTAATTACTGTATACGCAGACCGTTCTTTCAGTTTTGTAACAAAAACTCCACCTGCTGCAGTATTACTTAAGAAAGCTTGTAAAATTGAAAGCGGCAGCGGCACACCAAACAAAACAAAGGTTGCTACTGTTACAAAAGCTCAGCTTAAAGAAATTGCTGAAACAAAAATGCCCGACCTTAACGCTGCAAGCGTTGAAGCTGCTATGAGCATGATTGCAGGAACAGCAAGAAGTATGGGTATCACTGTAGAGGAATAATAAGATTGGTGGGAGGATTTTTTAAAGTCCGTTGACCACAAGGAGGTTTTTAGTTTGAAAAGAGGAAAGAATTATATCGAAAGCTCAAAGCTTATCGACAGAAGCAAACTTTACGATCCTGTTGATGCTATGGAGCTCGTTGTAAATGCATCGAAAGCAAAATTCGATGAAACAGTTGAGGCACACATTAAACTTGGTGTTGACTCAAGACACGCTGACCAGCAGGTTAGGGGTGCGGTTGTTTTGCCACACGGTACAGGTAAAAAAGTTAGAGTACTTGTTTTCGCTAAAGGCGAAAAAGCTACCGAGGCTGAAGCAGCTGGCGCTGATTACGTTGGTGCAGAAGATTTGATGACAAAAATTCAGTCAGAAAACTGGTTTGAATTTGATGTTGTTGTTGCAACACCAGATATGATGGGTGTTGTTGGTCGTATCGGTCGTGTTCTCGGTCCTAAAGGTCTTATGCCTAACCCGAAAGCCGGCACAGTTACAATGGATGTTAAGAAAGCTGTAGAAGAAATTAAATCAGGTAAAATTGAATACCGTTTGGACAAAACAAACATTATTCACTGCCCAGTTGGTAAAGTTTCTTTTGGTAAAGATAAACTTAATGAAAACTTTGGCGCTTTGATGTCAGCTATTATTAAAGCTAAACCATCAGCTGCTAAAGGTCAGTACCTTAAGAGCGTTGCAGTTGCTTCAACAATGGGCCCTGGCGTTAAAATTAACTCAGCTAAACTTAGTGACTAATTAATATAAACATAATTTTATGTTAATATTTTTCCGCAGACAGCAGGTATAAAAATAAATCCTGCCGAGGAGATAATAGATTATTTAAAAAATCTGGTTCTCTGTCTGTGGATGGAGAACCTTTTTTCTTCAATCATTATTTTAAGGAGGTGCACACTTATGCCAAGCGCAAAAGTATTACAGGAAAAACAACAGGTAGTTGCAGAACTTACTGAAAAAATTAAGGGCGCAGCTACAGGTATTTTCGTTGACTACCGTGGCCTTACTGTTGCTGAAGATACAGAGCTTCGTGCAAAACTCAGAGCTGCTAATGTTGAATACAAAGTTATCAAAAACACACTCTGCCGTTTCGCTATTAAAGAAGTTGGACTTGACGAACTCGATCCTATTTTAAACGGTCCTACAGCTCTCGCTATCAGTGCAGACGATCCGGTTGCTCCGGCAAAAATTATTGCTGATTATGCAAAAGAAAACGAAAAACTCGAAATTAAAGCCGGCTTTATGGACGGTGCGGTTATGAGCCTTGATGAAGTTAAAAAGCTCGCAGCTACTCCTTCAAGAGAAACTCTTCTCGCTACTATCCTCAGCAGCCTCAATGCTCCTGCTTCAAACCTTGCTCGTTTGCTCCAGGCTATTGTTGATACAGGTGTTGAACCTGCAGAGCTCGCAGCAAAAGCAAAAGGCGATGCAGTAGAAGAAGCCGCTGCTCCAGCCGAAGAAGCTGCTCCAGCAGCAGAGGAAGCTCCTGCAGAAGAAGCTCCCGCAGCTGAAGAAGCACCAGCAGAAGCTCCTGCTGAAGAAGCAAAAGCTGAAGACGCTGAATAATTCAGCACAAACAAAAACAAATTAAAAAATTAAAATTAAATTTAGGAGGTAAATAAAAATGGCAAACCTTGAAAACATTATTGCTGAAATTAAAGAATTAAAACTTTTAGAAGTTGCAGAACTCGTTAAAATGATGGAAGAAGAATTTGGTGTAAGCGCAGCTGCTCCTGTAGCTGTTGTAGCTGCTGCAGGCGATGGCGCTGCTGCAGGTGCTGAAAAAACTGAATTTGATGTTGTACTTGCTGAAGCAGGTGCTGAAAAAATCAAAGTTATTAAAGTTGTTCGTGAAATCACAGGTCTTGGCCTCAAAGAAGCTAAAGATATGGTTGATGGCGCACCTAAAACACTTAAAGAAGGCGCAAGCAAAGAAGATGCTGAAGCTATCAAAGCTAAACTTGAAGAAGTTGGCGCTAAGGTTGAACTTAAATAGTTTAAACTTAAAATTTAAAGAGCGTATCGAAAGATACGCTCTTTTTTAATATCAGGCTTCCCCTTGAGGAGAAGGCTATTGTAAAAAATTACCAATTATTTTCCTAAAGCTATTGATTTTTTTCTTTTAATATGTTATTATAAATGTACCACAATCAAACTGAATAAATATGAGAAGAAATATCTTTTTTAGCAAACGGGACTTGTTTTTGTAAAAAAGCGAGGCTCTGATTTATATTCTCTCGTTTGCTGAAGATATAAGTTTGATTGTGGTGGTCAAATGAGCTTTCGCTTTTTATGCGTGGCTCTTTGGGTCACGCATTTTTTTAATTGGAGGGATTTTTTATGAAAGCAAGGGGAATTGTTCGAAAGCTTAACGATAACGGCAGGGTTGTAATTCCTATGGAATGGCGAAGAGATTATGGCATTGAAGACGACGATGCTCAGGTTGAGCTTTTTGCTCAGGAAAAGGGTATATTTATAAGAAAATATGAGCCTTCCTGCATTTTTTGCGGAGAGATAGAAAACCTTATTATGATTGAGGACAAGAAAATTTGCAAAAAGTGTATTGAAAAGCTTAATAAATAACATTATATCAAAAAGGTGTTGCGCAAGAGCGCAACACCTTTTTGTTTTACTGAACAGAATATTTTTTGCTATATTCCGCAACCTGCTCTATAAAAGCATTATTTTTAAGTTTTAATTCGTTTAAGTATTCATGGCCGCCGATACTATCTTTACCGCGCTGCATAATGTACACCGAAACGTTTGAGCAGTGGTCTGAAATCCTTTCGCAGTTTGTAACAATATCAGAGAAAACAAAGCCCGTTTCAATACTGCATCTGCCTTCCTGCAATCTTTTAACGTGATTACTTTTAAGAGTAATTTTAAGGTTATCTATAACCTGTTCAAGAGGCTCAATCATAACTGCAGCATTTGTATCGTTTTTATCAAATGCTGAAATTGAAAGGGAAACAATCTCTTTGGTTGCGTTTGCCAAAGTTTCAAGTTCAGTTTCGGCATCGCCGGTAAATTTAATTTTCTTTTCATTTATTTCTTCTGCCGCTTCGGCAATATTAAGGGCATGGTCGCCCATTCTTTCAATGTCGCCAATAAGATGCAAAAGCTCAGTAACTTCGCGACTGTCGGCTGTTGATAAATCTTTTTGAGTAAGCTTTACAAGATATGAACCCAGCAAATCTTCGTATTTATCGGTTTTATCTTCGCATTCCTTGACAAAATTAAATGATTCTTCGCTATATTCTGAAATTAAGGAAAGGGCAGTATCGATACCTTCTTTGGCAAGCTCAATCATTTTTCTTGTTACGTTTTTACACTGTGAAACTGCAAGTGAAGGGGTTTCCAAAAGACGCTCGTCAAGAATTTTAAACTCGTCTTCTTCGCCTTTGTCGGGAACGATTTTACAAGCAAGCTTTTCAAGCAGTTTGCTGAAGGGGAACAATGTTACTGTTGCAAATACATTGAAAATTGAGTGAACAACTGCTATGCCAAATGCATTTGCAGTATCGGTAAGAATTGCAAGGTGCGACTTTATAAGCGTAAATATTATAAGGAAGAGAAGGCTTCCTATTATATTAAAACACAAATGAACCGCCGCAACTCGTTTTGCGCTTTTATTAGCGCCAATTGCTGAAATCATAGCGGTTGCACAAGTACCGATATTCTGGCCGAGAACAATTGGAACTACTGTCATATAATTAAGTGAACCGGTTGATGAAAGCGCCTGCAAAATACCAACAGATGCCGAGGAGCTTTGAATAATTGCAGTAACAACAGCACCGAGAAGAAGGCCAAGTATCGGATTTGAAAACATTACCATAAGGCGCGCAAACTGTTCGTTATCTTTAAGGGCAGAAACTGCATCGGACATAGTTTCCATACCTGTCATCAAAACGGCGAAGCCCAGCAAAATGCTTCCTGTATCTTTGCGTTTTTCTTTTTTGGAAAGAAACATTACAATACCAATAAGGGCAAGCACAGGAGAGAATGAAGATGGTTTTAAAAGAGATAAAACGAAGTTACTTCCCTCAATGCCGGTAAGGCTCAAAAGCCAGCCTGTAACGGTTGTTCCTATGTTGGCACCCATAATTACGCCAATTGACTGTGAAAGTTTCATAACGCCGGAGTTTACAAAGCCTACGAGCATAACTGTTGTTGCTGATGAGCTTTGTATTACGGCTGTAACACCAAGACCGAGTAAAAGGCCTTTAAGCGGACTTGATGTAAGATTTTCGAGAATTGATTTAAGTTTTCCGGCGGAGCGTTTTTCAAGGCCGTCGCCCATTACGGTCATACCAAAAAGAAAAATCGCAAGACCGCCTATAAGTTTTAATGCATCAAAAATTGTCATATATTATTCCTTTCTTTTGCAAGATTTAAAATGTAATTATTTTTAAGTACAAGCCCTGAAATAAGGCCTGTAAAAGTTCCACCTATTATTGCCGAGGCTGTAAGGGGGAATATGTACCACCACAAAAAAGAAATTCTTGTAATAAATACTGCCGTTGCAAGCTGGCCTATGTTATGAAAAATTGCGCTGAAAGCACTTAAAGTGGTAAGCGATGATATTTTTTTACTTAAAACACAAAGTACTAAAAACGACAAAATTCCGCCTGAGAGGCTATATAAAAACTGAACTGCGCCTCCAAAGAAAAGAGAGGCTATTATAATTCGCAAAAATAAAACCGAGGCAGCTTTTTTTGCATCGTAAAGCTTTAAAACTACAAGCGTAATGCAGTTTGCAAGGCCGAGTTTTACCCCTGCAATGGGAACTATAGGTGGAATTAAATTCTCAAAATAGCAAATCACAAGAGAAGTGCACAAAAATAACGCCAGAAACACAAGCTGCTTTGTTTTGAGCATGCTACTGCGTCGACCTCCTTTTCGAAAGTTATGTAAAGAGAATTAGGAGCACATATAATTGGAGCTCCACTACTCATTTTGCCGCGTTTTACACACACTTTATCAGGGCAATCGGCCGAAATCATAGTAACGCCATCATTTTCTACCAAAAGCGTGTTATGAGGCAGCTTTATTTCATAAGGAGATTTAACATCTGATAAATCAACAGTATCATAAAGCTGTGAATTCATATATATATTAATTTGTTTGCTGTCGCTCTCATCAGCGCATATAAATGCTGTAACCGTGACGCATATAGCAAGTATTATGCAGAGGGCAATTTTCAGTTTTCTTTCCATAAATACTCCGTTTAGTAAATTATATCAAATTTATCGGCAGAAAAATCTTTTGCTATACCTGCCGTTACATATATTTTACCGTTTTGGAGAATAAATATTGCATCGAAATTTTTTTCTGCACGGTAAAATTCTTTTGCTTTTTCAAAGCCCATAACAAAAAGGGCAGTGGAATACCCGTCGGCCAGGGTGGCATTTTCAGAAACAATTGTTACAGAAGCCAAATCATTTTCGGCAGGATAGCCTGTTTCGGGGTTTATAATGTGATGATATTTTTTGCCATCTTTTTCAAAATATCTTTCATATGCACCCGATGTTACAACTGCCTGGTTTTCGGCTTTCAAAATGCCTGAAAATTCATCGGCAAAGGGACTTTTTATAGCAATTTTCCACTTTTTGCCGCCTTTGTTTCCAAGGGCATAAACGTTGCCGCCAAGGGAAATTAAGGCATTTTCTTCGCCGTTATTTTTCAAAATTTCAACAGCTTTATCGCACATAAAACCTTTGGCAATGCCGCCAAAATCCATTTTTTGTCCATCTTCTGCCGACAATATATTATCATTAATTTGAATTTTTGTAAAGTTAATTGATGGCAAAATATCCGCCACTTCTTCATTTTTGGGAATTTTGTAGTTTTTTGTGGTAAAACCCCACTCCAAAATTAGTGGATATATTGCAAAATTATATGCCCCATCAGTTTTTTCTGATATGTTTTTAGCGGCGCTGAAAACCTCCGCAAATTTTGGAGAAACATTTTGAGTTAATCTATTATTAAGGCCATAAAGTTCGCTTGTTTCCATAGTGGGTGAAAGAAGTTTTTCATATTCTTTTACAAGAGTTTCAATTTCTTTTGCGGAGGAAGGGCTGCATTTTAAAGAAATTACCGTATCAAGCGCAAAAAAAGAATGCTCCGCACTTCTTTGGGGAGTGCATCCCGAAAGAAGTGTAAGAGCAATAATAATTAAAAGACAAAGTTTTTTCATCTTATACCTCGGTATTCTTTTATTTTTTCCAAAACGGAATAAGGAACAGAAAGGTTGCCAAGGCCTTTTCCTATGGAAATATGGGGTTTCATTTCGGCGTGAAAATCGGTTCCGCCTGAAATTAAAAGGCTCATTTCTTTTGCAAGCGACTGATATTTTTCCTGCATTTCGGGGGTATATTCGGTATAGTAACCTTCAATGCCGCAAAGGCCGGCTTCTTTCAGTTCTTTTAAAAAAGAGTAAAGCTCGTCATCATTTTTACGGGTAAGGTGCAAATGTGCCACAAAAGCAACGCCGCCGGCGCGGTTTATAAGATTTACACAGTCGGCCGCTGAAAGCATTTGAATAGGACTAAAGCAAGGCTTGCCGTTTGCGAGATATTGGTCAAACGCCTCTTTAACCGATGAAACATAGCCTTTTTTAACCATCGCCTTTGCAAAATGAGCCCTTCCAACAAGGCCTCCGCCTGCAAATGCGGCGCCATCTTCCCAGGTTATATCAAAGCCGCAATCATTTATGCGGCGAAGGGTATCGTAATTTCGCTCAAGGCGCATAGCCTGAATTTCGGCAATTTTTTCTATGAAATATTCATTATGGATATCTACATAATAGCCGAGAATATGGGTTTCGGTTTCGCTTTTTGCCGAAAGTTCAATTCCGGGCACAACTTCAACACCTATTTCTTCGCCTGTTTTTAAGGCCTCTTCTACGCCGGCAAAAGTATCGTGGTCGGTAAGAGATATTGCGCTAAGGCCCGATTTTTTTGCGTGACAAACTAACTGGCGGGGAGTCATAGACCCGTCGGAGCAGGTTGAATGAGTATGAAGGTCGATATATTTTTCCATAGGTGTTCTCCGTTTACATAAGGGATTTAAGTTTTTTCATTTTATCAAAGGCGGTATAAATAAATTCTTCGGGGTCAGATGCTAAAAACTGACGGTAGGAAGATTCAAAATTTAAGTCGCCCGTGTAGCCGAGTTCATTTAGTTTATCGGCGTACCACTGCCAGTCGATATTGCAGGTAAAGGGCATAAAGTGCAGGTCAACTCCTGCTTGTCCCGGTTTTTGAACGCCGAAATTATCGTGAATGTGAACATATTTAAGCTTGCCCTTAAACTTAGCATTAAAATCACAAAGGGGAGCATAGGCCATATTGTGGCCGATATCCCAGCAAAAGCCGTGAAATGCGGAAAGACGCTCCATAACGCTTTTTAAAACCTCGGTTTCGTTAACGTTTTCGTAGCAAATACAAACGCCTTTTTCCTCGGCGTAATCATTGAGCCTTGCAAAGCGTTCAAAGCCAATTTCGGAAACGGCAGGAATTATGTTGCCGAAAGTTGTATGGGCAACCATTATTCTGATGTCGTGTTCCCGGCAAAAATCAACTCTTTTTTTAATAAACTCAAGGTAATCATCACCCTCGCCGCCATTTTGCCAGAAAGAATTTATATTGGCAATAGGCGCGTGAAGAGAAGATATTGAAAGGGCGTTTTTCTCGGCCTCCCGAAGAATTTCATCAATCGGCTCATCATCGGTTAAATACGTCGCCATTATGCACTGAAATCCTGCTTCTTTTATAATTTTTAAAAGATGGGTGACATTTTTGTTATCGGGAACTGACATACCAAGTTTTAACATAAAACTCCCTCCGCGGCGAATTGTTTTTTATATTTTCTAATTGCTATTATTATGCATATACCGTGTGCAAGCGCTGTAAGGAGCCAGGAAACGGGGTAGGATAAAAAGAGTGTTCCAAGTGTTTTATCCCACTGGAAAAATGTGTATATCCACAAAATTCGGAACCCGCAGGCACCAAGAAGAGAAACGCACATTGGCAAAATTGAATATTTAAGGCCTCGCATAATGCCGGCTGTAACTTCCATAATACCAACAAGAGTATAAGGAATTATCATATAATAAAGCCTGAGAGTTGCAATGCGCAAAACCTCGGTATCGGTTGTGAAAAGGGAAAATGCTATATCTTTTATACTGAGCATAAGTGATGACATTAATATTCCTGCCACCGTAACTACACCAAGGCAACACCACGCGCTTTTCTTTATTCGTTTTAAATTTTTAGCGCCGAGATTCTGGCCGCAAGCCGTTATAGAAGCCTGGTAAATGGCATTCATTACAGTATAGGCAAAGCCTTCGATATTGCCTGAAACAGAGCTGCCTGCCATTGCCGCTGCACCAAAAAGGTTAATTGACGACTGAATTAAAACATTTGAAATTGAAAAGAGAGTACTTTGTATTCCGGCAGGAAGGCCCACGCGAAGAAACTGCTTAAACTCCTCTTTATAAATGCGTATTTTTTTACATAAAGGCGGTAAGGGCCTACCGATGTTGTAAGACATATAAGAATAAGCGCCGCAGACACGTAGTTTGACAAGGCAGTTGCAATTGCAACGCCTGCAACATCCATTTTAAACACTATTACCGTAATAAGGTTTACAACTACGTTTAAGGCTCCTGAAAAAATAAGAAAATAAAGCGGCCTTTTTGTATCGCCAACGCTTCGGAGAATAGCACTGCCGAAGTTATATATCATAAGGGCGGGCATTCCCAGAAACAAAATTCGCATATAGAGAGTTGATTTTTCTATAACATCTGCCGGAGAGCCCATAAGAGTTAGCATTGGTTTGCAGGCAACAATACCTATTATGGAGCAGAAAATACCTGCAACTATGCTTATTGCTATGGATGTATGTATGGTGCGGTGGAGGGATTTATAGTCTTTTGAGCCATAAGCTATTGAAACCAAAACGCTTCCGCCTGCGCCCATACCGATAAAGAGGTTTATAATAAGATTATAAAGTGACGAGGTTGAGCCTACTGCCGCAAGGGAATGGCTTCCTGCAAAGCGGCCTACAACTATCATATCGGCTGCATTATACAGAAGCTGAAGTATTCCTGTTAAAATAAGCGGAATAGAAAAACGCAATATGTTTTTTAAAATGCTGCCCTCTGTCATATTGATTTCGTGTTTTTTTGACATATAAGCCTCCTTATTTTATGGGAACAAATCGCTCGCCGCATTTTTCTATTACTGCTCTGCCTGCGGTGGCCTCGGTTAGCTTTTTAATAAGCTCGTTACCTTTTGCTTTTTCGGTTGAAAGAGTAAGTAAAACTGCTTCGCCATAATCTTTTGAAAGAATTTCGTATCCATTTTCAGAAATTTCATATTCTGTTTTACCAAGGTCGGCATAATCGATTTTCGCAGTAAAAATTTCGCTGTAAATCATTTTTACTATTTCTGCCGCAACTATGCCTGCCTTTGCGGCTTTGCCATAAGCTCTTACAAGGCCGCCTGCGCCAAGCAGTGTGCCGCCGAAATACCTTGTAACAACAACGCAAATATCGGTAAGTTCTTCTTTTAAAATTACATCTAAAGTCGGAACGCCTGCTGTGCCCGAAGGCTCACCATCGTCGCTATAGCGGCGGATGTTATTCTCGGTAATATTATAGGCGTAAACATTATGGGTGGCATCGCTGTATTTTTTTCTTACCTCGGAAAGAAAGGCAAGGGCTTCTTCTTCGGTTTTACAAGGTGCAACCGATGCGATAAAGCGGGATTTTTTCTCGATTATTTCATCCTGTGCTACCTTTGAAACCGTTTTATAATCTTTGTTCATATTTCATATTCCTTATAATCACTTTGTGCTTTGGCGTCTGCCATAAATTCGATTAAAATACCATCTTCCTTATAATCGTTTGAAATAAGGCAGTCGCTTGAAATTATACTATTTAATACATTGCCCATAGAATACGGAACAAGAATTTTCATAAGGCGGCGTTTGCCTGGGATTGCAGTGTCCATAATTTTTATAAGCTCATCTATTCCGCTGCCTTCTTTTGCGCTTATGAAAACGCTTTTTTCGGGAAGAGTTGGGCGGGGAACAAATTCGCCGCAAAGGTCAATTTTATTATAAACCGAAATCATAGGCTTTTCACTGCATCCAAGCTCTTTTAAAAGAGCGGCTACAACGGCAATCTGATTGTCACGCTGAGGAGAAGATGCATCAATAATATGAAGCAGAACATCGGCGTTTGTTGCCTCTTCAAGGGTTGACTTAAAAGCCTCAACCAGATGATGGGGAAGTTTTCTTATAAAGCCAACTGTGTCTATAAGCATAGTTTCCCTTCCATCGGGCATTTTAAGGGCACGTGCAGTTGGGTCAAGTGTTGCAAAAAGCATATTCTCAGCCAGTGCGCCTGCATCAGTTAAAAGGTTTAATAAAGTTGATTTTCCTGCATTTGTATAGCCAACTATGGCAACCGTTGGAATTTCGCGTTTCTTTCTGCCATCGCGAATTAAGCGGCGGTGATTTGAAAGCTTTTCAATCTCTTTTTCAAGTGAATTTATTCTTGTTCTTATATAACGGCGGTCGGTTTCAATTTTTGTTTCGCCGGGGCCTTTTGTGCCTATACCACCGCCCTGTCTTGAAAGGGAAGTATATCCGCCTGAAAGACGGGGGAGATTATATTTAAGCTGTGCCAGTTCAACCTGCAGTTTACCTTCGCCCGAAAGAGCCCTTTGGGCAAAAATATCAAGTATTAAAGCAGTACGGTCGATAACCCTTATATCTTCAAGAGCCGCCTCGATATTTTTAAGCTGTGAGCCTGTAAGCTCATCATCAAAAATAACAAGGTTTGCACCAAGATTTTTGCAGGCCTCAAGTATTTCTTCAAGCTTACCATCGCCAACAAAAGTGGCTTTATCGGGAGCTTCACGGTTTTGCGTTATAACGCCCAAAACTTCTGCCCCTGCAGTTTCGGCAAGGAGTGAGAGCTCTTTTAAAGATTCTTCAGTTGTATCGGTAAGAGAATCGGCGCCCTTGCGGAAAACACCAACAAGTATCGCCTTTTCCTCAATATTACTATTTTCGTACATAATCAAGTTTCCTCACAATCGGTTTGCCGGCTACAATTAAAATTGCCGACTGAACCACAAAATTTGTTACTGAAGTCGGGAGTCTGGTAATCAAAACAGTTCCATATGGGTTTCCGTAAGAAATGCTGATAAAAAGCCCTAAAAGAAAAATGTTTATAAGCAGAATCAGGGCATTTGCAATAAGAATTCTTACAATGCTCATTTCCTTTAAAACTGCGCCGTAAACTGCGCCGCGAACAGCGGTATTTATTGTAAACAGAGGGTTTATTGCCCCACCCTGCGGAAATATTATTGCCCTTATAAAATCGCCAAGTGCAGCAACTGCTGCTCCGCCGCCTATGCCAAAAAGAGCACCGCTTAAAGCAACCGGCAGAAAGCCAAGGCTTACCTTATCTTCAAAACCCGGCAGAAGTGTGACCGGAATTTGAATAAAGCGAGTTAAAATTATTTCAAGAGCTACCATAAGGCCCATAAAAATATATTTGCGAGTGTTTTTCATTGTTTTTTCACCGTTTTCTTTATATATCTAATTACAAATAATTATATAACAATAAAGAGAGTGTTGTCAATGAACATAATCCCATAAATTCGATATTTTATGTTAAAAAAATATTAAATTTACACAACAAATTGATTTTTTGATTTTTTTTGCTTTACGGAGTAGTTATTTGCTGATATAATATATATAATATATACTAATGATATTATAAGGAGTGCGTTTTGTAGTGAAAAAAACATCTGGGGTAAAAATATACCTTTTCGTGCTTTTGGGAATTATAGTTGCAGGCTTTATTTCTCTGGTTTGCTATGTGTATGCCTGGGACGGAGCGTATCTTGGCGTGAAGTGCGGTGGTGTTTCTCTTGCCAATATGACGGCGGAAGAAGCTGTTGCGGCCATAAGAGATGTTTTGCCGGAAGATTATAAAAATAAAAAAATAAACCTTTCTTTTGACGGACACGGGAAAGAGATTGCTCTTTCTGAATTTGGCGTAAATTACGACCTTAGCCAGACAGTTGACGAAGCTATGGCTTACGGCAAAGAAGGCAATGTTTTTCAGCGTTTGAAAAAAGCTGCAGGTGCGCTTTTGATGGGATATGACCACAAATTAAGCTTTGCCTATGACAAAGATGCTCTTGAAAGCAAAGTAAGCGATATGCTTAAAGATGTGGGAACGCCTGTTATTGAATATTCCTACGAGGTTTCGGACGGGAAGTTTTATATAATTAACGGAACACCCGGCAATATGCCTGACGGAGCCTTTGTTTCAAGCGAAATTTTAAACGCCGTTGGCCTTTGTGATTTTGATAAAGAGCTTGTTTTTGAAAAACAGACAAGAGAGCCTAAGGAAATAAATGTTGACGAGCTTTACAAAGAACTTAACAAAGAAGCAAAAGATGCGGAATATGTTCTTTCGGGCGGAGAGGTTACGGTTGTACCTCATCAGTACAAAGTTGTTTTTGACAAAGGCGAGGCCAAAAAAATTATATCGGAAAATACAGGTGCAGGCAAAAAATATGAAATTCCGGCAGAAGTTGAAGAACCTGAATTTCTTGAAAAAGATGCAAAAAGCCGCCTGTTTTCACAAACACTTGGCAGTTACAAATCAAATTACAATCAGGGTGATGTAAGCCGCAGCAGTAATGTTTCACTTGCCGCAAAGCTTGTTAACGGAACTGTTATTATGCCCGGCGGAGAATTTTCTTACAACACGGTTGTTGGAAAAAGAACTGCCGAAGCAGGCTTCAAAGTTGCCCATGTTTATATGAACAACGAAGTTGTTGATGGTATTGGCGGCGGTATATGTCAGGTTTCGTCAACTTTATACTGCGCAGTTTTATATGCAAATTTGCAGGTTACTGAAAGAGTTAACCATCAGCTTTCTGTAAGCTATGTTCCCCTTGGTCAGGATGCAACAGTTGACTACGGCAACATTGATTTCAGATTTAAAAACAACACAGGATATCCTTTAAGAGTTTTAACATATGCTTCGGGCGGCGTTATGTACGCAAGCATTGAAGGCTACAAAGAAGTTAGCGAAAAGGTTGAAATTACAAACGAAAGAGTTTCGGTAATTCCGCCTAAGGTTGTTGAAGAAGAAGACCCCGAGCTTCCTTTCGGCGAAAGAAAAGAAGGAGAAGAGGGAAGTGTTGGTTATGTTGTTGAAACTTACAAAACAGTAACCGCAAACGGACAAAGCAAAAAAACATTTGTTTCACGCAGCACGTATGCATCGGGAAAAACAATTGTAAAAGTTGGTACAGGGCCTACTCCTTCGCCTTCAGCAGAGCCTGCTGTGGGGGATGAAATTGAAGAAGGTACCGGCCTTACTGAAGAAACTGAAACACCGACTCCTACACCAAGTGGCGAGATAGAAGAATAAGCCTTTTTGGAAAGAAGGGATAAAATATGGCAAAGCACAAACTGATTATATTTATTATTGCGGCAGTTATTATAATTGCAACACTGTTTGTTCCGCCTTTTTATGGAAAAGGCGATGACGGCAGTTTTTACACAATTTTGCTTGAAAACGGACTTTACAATGCCGAAGGAGCAGACACATCGTTTTTCAATAACATTTTCGGAGTTTCACAATCTGATTCCGATGGCGGATTTTTCCCCATAACAATTGCAAAGGCTTTGTGTGCTTTTGTGAGCACGGTTGTTATTGACATAAGAGTTCTGGCAGTTTTATACTTGCCATTTTACCTTTTGGGAATGTATCTTGTTATGAGAAAAATTAAAATCAATAACAAGGCCCTTGAAATTGCAGTATCGGCTGTGGCGGCAATAATTCTTTGTGATATCGGATATATTTCCTATATGAATTCACTTTACAAAGAAGCGCTCTATCTTGTGTTCTTTCTGCTTTTTGTGGGAAGTGCACTTAACATTAAAAAAGACAACGGAATTTATGCTCCCTGTGCAGTAACACTTATGCTTTCTGCTGCAGTTCTCTCGTTTATGGGCTGGGCAGGCTTAATTATCAGTGTTCTTGCAGGAATTGTACTTATTGTTGCAAGTTTGGTTTTCAAAAACGTATCGGGACAGGCGGTTGTGGCCGGTATTCTGGTTGCAGTAATTTCGGCGGGATGTTTTTTTGCCGCACCTGCCATAAATGACAGCGAAGCCCAGATTTACAGCAGAGTTTTTGAGGGTGCTGTTCAGCCTCAAACTCCCGGAAAAGAGCTTAAAGAACTTGGCGTTGACGAAAAATATGCAATATACACAGGGCTTAGTTATTATGATGCTTTTAATGACGATGGCATTTTGCCACCGGCATTGGTGAAAGAGCTTAAAGAAGTAAGCCGTGGAGATATATTTAGGTTTTATCTTAAAAATCCGAAAAACCTAATTAATGTTTTATCTTCGGCAGGAAAAAATGCACCATTTCTTTCACAAAGCTATATAAGCACGAAAATGAACACAAATTACTTTATCAAAATGGCTCCCGGTATATGGAGTTATGCCAGAAGGTTTATGACTCCGGGAAGCTTCTGGATTTTACTTGCAGTTTCTTTGGCGGCGCTTATATGTGTATTTATTTTCTTTAAAAAAGACACTGAAATAATGCTTTCAGGCGTAATACTTTCAGTTTCGGCCATTGTGTTTATGATAAATTCAGTTGTGGCCGGCGGACTTTTGGGAATAAGCAGAAATCTTATTCTGCATCAGGAAGCATTTGACCTTATGATAATAGTAATTATTTTGTGTGCAGTTAATATGGCACTTGAAAAAAGGCAGGAACTTAAAGATAAATTTGGTGTTAATCAATAATTTTGCAGGAGGAATTTTGTAAATGGCTAAAAGCTACGGTAACGAGAGTATATCGTCACTTAAAGGTGCGGACAGGGTTAGAAAACGCCCCGGTGTTATTTTCGGCTCCAACGGACTTGACGGCTGCGAACACGCAGTTTTTGAAATACTTTCAAACTCTATCGACGAAGCAAAAGAAGGCTACGGAACAGTAATAGAAGTTACAAAATTTAAAGATAATTCTATAGAGGTAACCGATCACGGGCGAGGCATACCCTTAGATTACAACCCCAAAGAAGAAAAATATAACTGGGAGCTTGTTTTCTGCGAGCTTTATGCCGGCGGTAAGTACGACAATCAAAGCGGCGCAAACTACGAGTATAGCCTTGGTCTTAACGGCCTTGGTGCATGTGCTACGCAGTACGCTTCGGAATATATGAACGTAACCGTTATGCGTGACGGATATAAATACGAGCTTTTCTTTGAAAAAGGAGAAAATGTTGGCGGCCTTTACAAAGAAGAAACAAGATTTAAAAAAACGGGCACAACAATTAAATGGCGCCCTGACCTTGAAGTTTTTACTGATATAAATATTCCTATTGAATATTTTCAGGAAATTATGAAAAAACAGGCCGTTGTAAACAGCGGCATAACATTTAAACTGAGAAATGAAACCGACAACGGTTTTGAAGAGTTTGAATATTTTTACAAAGACGGTATTACAGATTACCTTAAAGAAATTGCAGGGGAGAAGGCATTTACAACTGTTCAGACAATAAGCGCTGAAAGAGTTGGCCGCGACCGCGAGGACAAGCCTGATTACAAGGTGCTTTTAAATGTGGCGTTTTGTTTTACAAATCAGGACAATGTAATTGAGTATTATCACAACTCAAGCTTTTTGGAACACGGCGGCTCGCCTGACAAAGCGGTTAAAAGTGCATTTGTTTCGGCTATTGATGCCTACGCAAGGCAGAACAACAAATATACAAAAAATGAAAGCAAAATTACATTTAATGATGTGGCCGACAGCCTGGCGCTTGTTTCGAACTCTTTTTCAACTCATACTGACTATGAAAATCAGACCAAAAAGAGTATTAACAACAAATTTATTGCCGACGCAATGACTGAGTTTTTAAAACACAA
Source organism: Clostridia bacterium (assembly GCA_045590195.1). Taxonomy (GTDB): domain Bacteria; phylum Bacillota; class Clostridia; order UMGS1883; family UMGS1540; genus JAZNQN01. The sequence continues at coordinate 108,895 of JAZNQN010000039.1, forward strand.
TTTAGAGCTTTATTTTATAGAAAACAAAATTGATGCTGAAAAAATAGTTGAGCAGGTTCTGCTTAATAAAAGAAGCCGTGAAACTGCGGAAAAAACAAGGGCTAACCTTAAGAAAAAGCTTGCAAAGAATATTGACATTACAAACAGAGTTCAGAAATTTGTTGACTGTCGCAGCCGCGATGTTTCCCGCCGCGAAGTTTATATAGTAGAGGGTGATTCGGCTCTTGGTGCTTGTAAACTCGGCCGTGATGCAGAGTTTCAGGCTATTATCCCTGTAAGGGGTAAAATTCTTAACTGCTTAAAAAGTGACTATGACAAAATTTTCAAAAGCGACATTATTATGGACCTTATGAGGGTTTTGGGCTGTGGTGTTGAAGTTAAAAGCAAGGACTTATCTTCCTTTGACCTTGATAATTTAAGGTGGGACAAGGTTATTATCTGTACCGATGCCGATGTTGACGGCTTCCAGATTAGAACACTTATTCTTACAATGATTTACCGCCTTGTACCAACTCTTATAAAAGAGGGCAAGGTATTTATTGCAGAATCGCCGCTTTTTGAAATAACAACCAAAAAGAAAACATATTTTGCATATAACGAAAGCGAAAAAGCCGAGATTTTAAATCAGCTTGGCGATGAAAAATATACAATTCAGCGTTCGAAAGGTCTTGGTGAAAACGACCCTGATATGATGTGGGAAACAACTATGAACCCCGAAACAAGACGCCTTATCAAGGTTATGCCTTCTGTGGCCGAGGCAACAGAAAAAATGTTTGATTTATTACTAGGCGATAACCTTCAGGGCAGAAAAGACTATATTGCAGAGCACGGCGCAGAATATCTTGACCTTACCGATGTAAGCTGATTGGGGATGAGAGTATGATTGAAACAAATATAGAGGGCCTTCGTGACCCGTTTGCTTTGGTTGAAGATGATGCATATTATGTGTATGGAACTTATGTTACGGAAAAAGGCAGCTGGAACACAACGCGTTGGGCTTGTTACAAAAGCGAAGGCAGCTTAAGTGACAACAGCTGGAAACTGATTGAAAAACCGCTGTATATAAAACCCGAGCATGCTATGAGAAATTTCTGGGCACCGGAGGTTCATAAGTATAACGGAAGTTACTATATGTTTGCAACATATTATTCGTTTCTTACAAATCACAGGGGTTGCAGTATACTTAAATCTGAAAGCCCTGAAGGGCCATTTGTAGAAATTACCAACGGGCACATAACTCCCCGTGAATGGGACAGTATAGATGCTACTTTTTATGTTGACGAGGAAGGCCAGCCATGGATGGTGTTTGTTCACGAATGGACCTGTACCGACGACCATATTGGAAGAATGTCGGCTGCAAAGCTTTCAGAGGATTTAACTCATTTAATATCAGAGCCTTTGGAGCTTTTCAGAGCAGATGACCCCTCCTGGACAAACAGGCGCGTTACCGATGGCTGTTTTATGCACAAAGCGAAAGATGGTCAGCTGCTTATGATATGGTCAAACTTTTATGAACACGGCTACTGCGTTGGCGTTGCCAGAAGTGATAATGGAAAGGTTGACGGCAACTGGAGCCACGACGAAAAGCTTTTGTTTTCAAAAGAGATTAGCGGGAAATATGACGGTGGCCACGGTATGATTTTTAACGACCGCGACGGCAAAATGTATTTGTGCTTACATTCGCCAAACGAGCCAACTGATGTGCTTGACGAAAGAACAGTTTTTGTTCCGCTTGTAGAAGAAAATGGGAATTTAATATGTGAAATCATATAAAAAAAGATGCTGAATAATCAGCATCTTTTTTTATGCCCGCATTGACTTAAATTTTCAACTTTTCTTGTAGTTGCTCATATTTATTAATGTGTCCACTTAAACAAAGCATAAAAAATAAACAACAAACCGATTATCTGCATTTAAATTCCTCCTTGTTGCACTATTTGCAATTACTTATTATTGAAATAGTCACTATCATAATAGTCGCTATATCTTTCTAACTCTTCCTTTTCGAGTTGTTGCCTTCGGCAACTGATAGGATACCCGCAGTTTGGGCAGCTAACTGCTTCAGAACTAACGCTACCATCGCATTCCGGACAAGTAACTAACATTATATCATCTCCTTTTCAAAAAAATAAAATAAGTATGTCACAAAATAAATCAATTGCTATATTCATTTTTGCTATAACAATTTTATTGTTTTGTGTAAAATGGTTTATTTTGTGAGGTGTTGCATAACATATTATAACATAATATTTTTGTAATTGCAAGAATAATTTGTTAGGCGTTGGCTAACATACAAATACATCCCAATTTGATATACTTTTTATAAAAGGTGGTAGTTTGTATGGAAAACATTAAAAATGCCGAAACGATTTATGATATAATACGACGGAATATTAAAAAGTACAGAAAAGAAAAAGGAATAACATCTGCACAATTGGCAGAGATGGTTGATTTGTCACACGATTTTATAAGACAGATTGAAAGCGAGAAAACAAGATATAACTTTTCGGTGGAAACATTTTATAAAATATCTGTTGCACTTGATGTGAGATTAGATAAATTTGTTGAAAATGAGGAATAGTTCTATTCGGAAAATATTGATGTTCAATCAAAATATGCTGTAGCATTTTGCTACAGCATATTTTTATAAAAGTTCTTTAAACGATTTTATATAGATGTTGCTAATTTCACGAAGTTCTTTTTCTTTTAAATTTTCCATACTATCATAAACGCCGACAACTTTAAAGCCTGCGTTTTTGGCCGTTTGGGCGGCGGTGAAAACATCTTCAAAAACATAGGTGTTTTCAATAGGTGTTTTTAAAAACTCCAAAGCCGTATTATAAATAAGCGGCCTAGTTTTTCTTGTTTTAAGCTCGAAGCAGGTAAAAATTTCTTCAAAATACTCCAAAATGCCGCATCTTTTAAGGGCAGGCATTAAAAGCGCACGGTCGGTTGCAGTTGCAAGGCAAATGCGAACGCCATCTTTTTTTAGCTTTTCAAGATACTCTGCCGCGCCGGCTTTAAGCCCGGCTTTATTTTCGTAAAAATCGGAAATATATGCCTTTATTTCGCAGAAAACTTGTTCATTTGAGCGGCCTGTTTTATAGTTTTGACAAATATAATCGCAGGCGTCCCAAAGGTACATATGGCGAAGTTCATCGTGAAGGGTTTTGGAAGGCTCGATATCTATGGACAAAAGATAGTCATTTCCAACGTATCGCCACATTCTCATACTGTCAAGCAAAGTGCCGTCCAAATCGAAGATGGCACCTTTTATATCCTTAATCATATTTCACAGTCAACTGCTGTACGGGAAGCAGTAAAAGGTCTTACATATGTATCTGCTACTTTTACGTGTTCGGGGTGAGTAGCATATCCTTTAAGAGCATCAAAAGAATCAAGCTCCGAAATTAAAACTACACTGCCCATTCCTTTGTCAATTAAAACTTCGGCAAAATTAAGCCCTTCAACCTTGCCCACAAGGCCTTCAAGTTCCTCTTTCATTTTTGCAGTTATGGAAGGCAAATCTATTCCTTCTTTAAGCTGCCATGCTACGATGTGTTTTACCATTTTTATCTCTCCTTATTTTAAAATTCCAATTAAAATCATAAGTATTATTATTGCGCCAAGGGCAATTCTGTAAATTCCAAATGCTGAAAAGTTATGTTTTTTAACATAGTCCATTAAAAATTTAATTGCCGCAAGGGAAACGAGAAATGCTACAACCATTCCCAAAACGAGTATTGCAATTTCTGCCCCTGTAAATGCAAAGCCGAATTTTAAAAGCTTTAAAAGGCTTGCACCTATCATTGTGGGAAGGGCGAGGAAAAATGTAAACTCTGCCGCGGCTGTTCGGGACACGCCAAACAAAAGCGCACCAACTATTGTAGCACCCGAGCGGGATGTTCCGGGAATTATTGAAAGCACCTGGAAAAGGCCTATAACAAATGCCAGGGGATATGTAATTTCCGAAAGCGCCATAACTTTTGGCGTTTTGTTTTTATTTGTTTTTTCTATTACTATAAATGCTGCACCATAAAGAATAAGCATAAGGGAAATTGTAAGAGGTGTTCCAAAGTGTGCTTCAACATAGTCATCAAACAAAATTCCCGCTATCGCTGATGGAATGCAGGCAATTACAACCTTAAACCACATTGAAAAAATATCTTTTTTAATTACGGGTTTTGATTTATCGGTAAGATTAAAGGGGAACATTTTGTTCCAGAACATTACGGGAACTGCAATTATTGCCCCAAGCTGAATTACATAAAAGAACATATCCTTAAAGGCTTCACTTGTGTTGAGCGAAATAAATTCATCAACCAAAAGCATATGGCCTGTGCTGCTTATGGGAAGCCATTCTGTTATGCCTTCAACTATTCCCAGAAAAATTACTTTTAAAATCTCTATAAAATCAAGCATATTTGTTCCTCCAAAAAACTTTCTTACTTAATTATAATACCACTCATATGTAAAAAATGCAAGAGAATAGAATTTAAAAACCTGAAGTTATAAAACTTCAGGTTTTGGTGTTATTTAAGAGAATTCACATATTCTTCATAAGAAACCTTCTGAGAAATAAGATTTGCCCTGATTGCATCGGTTTCGGCATTTGTATATCCCGGTGAAATTGTTGTTGGAAGGCCTTTACAATTCTGGTGGATAAACTGTGCGTCTTCAACGAAAAGCCTTATGCATCCGTGGGAGGCTTTTTTGCCGATATCTCTGTATGCGCTTTTGCTTAAAGATTCAACTGTTTTCTCGTTAAAGGTTAAAGAGTGAAAACATATATCTCCTACAAGATGTGTGCAGTAAAGAACGTAGCAATTATGAAGGGGGAAATAGTACCAGGTAGTACCAAGTGGCGTTGGCGAATATTTGCCGTTTGGAGTTGTATTACCAAGGCCCGTGCTGCAAAGCATATGTTTTACTGCTTCAACTTTTCCCTCAGGGGATTTGCCCATAATTGAAACAATTTGTGCTGCTTGATTTACTTCGATTGATGTAAGAGTATAAGGAACAGATTCTCTCTTTAGTGTCATCTGGCCGGGAGGATATGCATCTGTTTGTGTCCACTGTGCTGTATAGCCAAAGTGAGAAGCGTATGCCTCAAGAGGAATCATAACCGGATGAGGCTCGGCTGAAGAAATGTACGGAGCCGGAACAGTTTGAGGAGCATCGCCTACAAACATTGTGTCATACCCAAGGCACTGCCAAAGCGTTTTATCTGCCAAAATTGTGAAGATAGAAAGGTCTTCATAATTATATGTAATATTTGCTTTGAAAGCAGCGCGGAAGTTTTCAATTGACACATAAAGCACGCCATCGTGAAGTTCGGCGCTGTTTGTGCTTAAAATCCACATATCGTCAAGTATATAATAGGGAGAGGAATTATGAAATGTAACACTATTACCTTCCTTATATATTTGTGCCGCTCCGGCACTGATGCTTCCGGCAATAAAAACAGCCGCCAGCAAAATGCTTATAAATCTGAAATATTTTTTCATTAAAAAGGAAACCTCCCGATTATATTTTCTACTTGAGTAATTATACTATAAGAATTGCGCCTTGGCAATAGGAAAATTAAAACTTATATGAAAATTTAATGAAAAAAATTACAAAAAAACACTTGACTTTGCTATATTGGTATGTTATAATGATATCCTGCATTATACGGTAAAATAGGTTCAGTATGTTGTTTGGCAGAGATTATTTTGGCGGGAAATGCATTGTTTCCTTATATATAATACTTATTTTAGGCCGTATATTCGTGGCGAATTTTGAAATTGAGGTGATTAAATGGTACATCCGGTGAAGCTTGGAAAAAATACCAGAATGAGTTATTCTAAAATAGATGAAGTTTTAGAAATGCCTAATCTTATAGGTGTACAAAAAAATTCTTACAAATGGTTTGTGGAAGAAGG
>JAZNQN010000040.1:0-47631 GCA_045590195.1 Clostridia bacterium
GCATCCTAAAATTGAAATTTTTGAATGAAGTTCAAGGCGAAAAATGCACATAATCCTGTCGGATATGTGCATTTTTCAACGCAGAAATTCGTCAAAAAGACAATTTTCAGGACAATACTTCCTTATCTGGTTGTGGCCAAATGTTCGCACTTTTTTGCAATTATATTTCAGGTACCGGTGTGGGGCGTTCACTGTCCCAAACGGCCGAAACGTCAAACAAATCTGTAAGCATTTCGGGGTTATAATACATTCTGTAACCATCGAGGTTACGTCTACCTTGCCTTAAATAGTCGCTGCCAAGCTGAACCCAGTAGGTGTTAGCATCAACATTACAGAAATAGTCAAAACCAAGTCCTTTAAGGTACGCAAACTTAGCATTGTTATAATCGTAATTTTCAAGGCCTGCAACATCTATGCCGTTTGCGTAAATCATTATATCAGTTTCGCCTAAAATTGGTTCAACTTCGTTTTCCCATTTGTCAGCGTCGGTAACAAGTTTTTCATAGGTTATGTGGCCGTATCGCTGATGTCCCCAGCTGTGGCTTGCAAATTCATACCCGATTTCACGAAGCCTTTCCGCAACTTTTTTCGCCTTTTCAGCATCGTCTGGATTATATCCTTCGCCTGAAGGGCAAGTTCTGTAACCCAAAACACCATCATAACCTGTTATTGCCAAAACAGCTCTTGCACCGCGATAAGAAAAGTCGGGATGAGTTTTTAAAAAATCTTCAAGCAATGGGACCATATCAAAACTGCCTGTGGTTGTACTTCCGTCGGGATTTACGTATTCGCAGGTTGGGTTACCGTTTTCGTCAATTATCATTCTTGTAGCAAAACCGTCTTCGGTCATATATCCGTAGTAAGAAACATCGTCCTGACTCATAACGAAAGGTTTTTTGCCGGGAGGAAGTAAAATTTCATTTTTGGTCATAACCATTTTGCCGGTGCCATCATCCTTCATCGAAGCAATATCGTGCATACTAACTAAAACAAAGTTGCGTTTATACATTTCTTCCATCATCTTATTAAATTCGCTGATAGTTGTCATATACTGATTATATCCCGCTTCTTTGTAATCGCCGTCAAATGCAAGTGAATTATCAGTAATCAAAGTGTGGAAGAATACATGCGTAATTTCGTATATATTGTCGTAGGGCACAAGCTTTGCTTTTTCGGCATTATATTTGTCAACAGCAGCTTTTAAAACTTCGTTTTCGGCATAATTTGGGTCGAATTGAGTAATTTTCTCAATTGCAGCATCGTAGTCATAGCCTGCTGCAATATAGTCTGCCTGAGAAATAACCTCTTCAACAGTTAGTTTTGGAGCTTTTGGTTCATCAGGCTTGTTGCTGAAAATAAGTCCGCCAACAAATCTTACTAAAGATGAAATGGCAAAAACAAGTAAAGCGATTATGAGTAAAAAAATAACAATAATAGTACAAGCCAAAATTCTTGCCTGTTTTTTGCGTTTTTTTCTTCTTATCATTCTTTCTTCTGAATAATTACGATTTGTGTTTTCTTCCATTAAAATCCCTGCTTTCGTATATTATATAGTATAACCAAAATCGTCAAGTAAATTATATCCGTTGTAAGCTCCAACTGCCAGTTGATCACATCTTTCGTTTTCAGGGTGTCCTGCGTGACCTTTAACCCAGGTATAAGTAACATTGTGTTTTTCTATTTCTAAAAGAAGCGGTTCCCACAAGTCTACATTTAAAGCCTTATCTTTTTTTGTTCTCATCCAGCCGTTAGAACGCCATTTTTCTGCCCACCCAAGGTTTAGGGCATCGATAACATATTTAGAGTCGCTGCAAAGATTGACATTACAAGGCTTTTTGAGGCAACGGAATGCTTCTAAAACTGCCATTATTTCCATTCGGTTGTTAGTTGTAAGTTTAAATCCGGCAGAAATTTCTTTTCTGTGTTCGCCATATTGCAATATAGCCCCGTATCCACCTTTTCCGGGATTGCCTGAGCAAGCACCATCGGTAAAAATTTGTACCTCCATAATACTTTCCTTCCAAAATGATATTATGATAAAATAATTATATCATTTTGATTTGGAAATATCAATATGTTTTTATAAAATTAGTGTAGAAAAAAAGGATGTTAAAATACATAGTAAAACACCTATTGCAGTTGGTAAAATTGCAGCAAGTATGGTTAATTTTAAACTACCTGTTTCTTTTTTAATTGTAAGTAGCGTAGTTGAGCAAGGCCAGTGAAACAGCATAAAAATCATAACATTTAATGCAGTTAAAGTACTCCAACCATTTGATATTAAAATTTCTTTCATCTGTAAAATTGAAATCGAGTCGCTTAAAGTTCCCTGAGCCAGATAAGCCATAACCATTATAGGTACAACAATTTCGTTTGCCGGAAGTCCAAGAATAAAGGCGATAATAATAACGCCGTCAAGCCCAATAATTTTTCCGAACGGATCAAAAAAATCAGCAATATAATTAAGGATTGAAATCTCGTTTATTTGAATGTTTGCCAGAGCCCATATAACAATTCCGGCAGGTGCTGCAACTTTTGCAGCTCTTCCCAGAACAAAAAGTGTTCTGTCAAGTACCGAACGAACGATAATACTTGCTATCTGCGGTTTTCTGTAAGGAGGAAGTTCTAGTGTAAAAGAAGAAGGTGTGCCTTTAAAAATCGTTTTTGACAGTATGAATGTTACAATAAAAGTTGCAAATACAGATAGTAAAATTAAAAGTGTAAGTATGCCCGCTGAGAAAATGTTTGAATAAAATGTACCTGCTCCAACAAAGAAAATTGTAATCAGTGCTGTAAGTGTTGGAAATCTGCCGTTGCATGGCATAAATGAGTTTGTTAGGATAGCAAGAATTCTTTCTCTTTCAGAAGAAATAATTCTACATCCTGTAACACCCACGGCGTTGCAGCCAAATCCCATACACATTGTGAGTGCCTGCTTCCCGCAGGCATTGCATTTTTTAAAACAATTGTCAAGATTATAAGCAACTCTTGGCAAATATCCCAAATCTTCAAGTAATGTAAAAAGAGGGAAGAAAATAGCCATTGGCGGAAGCATTACCGACACAACTGAAGAAAGAGTTCTGAACATTCCGTGAACTATAACGCCGCAAAACCATTTTGGTGCTGATAAATACATAAAGAAATTGTGCAAAATATCTTCAAGCTTAGAAAAGAACGAAGAAAGTGCACGTGATGGAATATTTGCGCCTGAAATAGTAAGGTAAAAAATAAGTAGTAATAAGGCTATCATAACAGGATAGCCAAATAATCTGCTGCAAAGTATTTTGTCAAGCTTCCTGTCCAAAATTAGTTTTAAATCCTTTTCGTATGAAATAACTTTTTTGCATATATTTGCGGCTTCGAACTGAATAGCTGAAATAATTTCGTCTGAATATGAATCAAGTCCAATTCCTGTCGCAAAATCATTTTCTTCTTTTAAAATTTGCAGTGCAAACCAACGCTTGTTTAAACTTAAATCCCCTGGAAGATTTTCTTGAATTTCTTTAACTGAGTTTTCTATTTCTTTCGGATAGTTGATTATAAAATCAGATGATATATTTTGTTTTATAGCCAAATCAACAGCATTTATTAATTTTGACAATGTTTTTTTATTTTTGGCCGAAGTGGGAATAACAGGAACTTTCAAGGCTTTTTCCAGGAGTTTTACATTTATTTTAATTCCTTTTCTTTTGGCTTCGTCCATTAAGTTTAAGCATACAACAACAGGCCTGCCGGTTTCAATAACCTGAATTGCAAGATTTAAATTTCTTTCAAGACAAGTGGCATCGCATACAACTATTATTGCATCTGCATTTCCAAAGCAAATATAATCTCTGGCAACCTCTTCATCGGCTGAATTTGCATTAAGAGAATACGTTCCGGGAGTATCAACTAGCAGATACTTGTTGTCTTTTCCTTTAAATGTTCCAAAAGCACTTGAAACAGTTTTTCCGGGCCAGTTTCCGGTATGTTGCCTAAGTCCGGTAAGTCCGTTAAAAACTGTGCTTTTACCAACATTTGGATTTCCAGCAAGGGCTATTACTTTGTCATATTTTTCGCCCGGATATTCTGGAATTTTTACCTGGATGTTTGAAAGTTCCACATAATCCCCCCAATTACTTTATTAAAATATTTTTGCCATCTTCAAGGCGTAAAGCAATAACCGCTCCGCGTATTAAATATGCTTTTGGGTTTCCCGAAGGACTAACACTCACACATTCAATTTCTGTTCCGTCTGTAAACCCAAGGTCTTTGAGCCTTTTCCGCATTTGACCGGAAGTTAACATTCGCTCGATTATTGCTTCTTCGCCAGGAATCAGTTCGCTTAAATCAGGCATTTTTACCACCTTTATTCAATGTGCAGCATTTGCTGCTATGATATCATATTCGTTTGAAATATATGTTGTTACAAAAGTGATAAAAGAAAATATTTGACTTAAATATTTTAATGTTATATAATTATTTCCAGAAAAAATAGAGCCGAGGTTATTATGCAAACTAAAATAGAAAAATACATAAATAAAAACATAGACGAACTTTATAAAGTTTTGAAAGAACTTTGCCTTATACCAGCCCCATCGCACTGCGAAGAAAAACGAGCCGAATTTTGCAGAAACTGGCTCTTGCGAAACGGGGCAGAGGGAACTTATATCGACGATGCTTTTAATGTTGTTTACCCGGTTAATGCGGAAAACAGTAACAAACTAACAGTTTTTGTGGCACATACAGATACCGTTTTTCCTGATACCGAGACAATGCCCTACAAAGAAGCAGGTGGAAAGGCCTTTTGTCCTGGTTGCGGTGATGATACTGCTAGTCTGGTAGTTTTAATGTTTGCTGCAAAGTTTTTTGCTGAATATGATATTAAACCAGAAAATGGTATATTATTTGTTTGTAACAGCTGCGAAGAAGGACTTGGAAATTTAAAAGGCACTAGACAGATTTTTAAAGACTACAAAGGCAGAATTGAGCAATTTGTTTCTTACGATTGTAGCCATTTAAATTATATTGCAAATACATGCGTTGGCTCACACAGGTACGAGGTAACTGTTAAAACCGAAGGCGGACACTCATATTTAAAATTTGGCAATAAAAATGCCGCATACGAACTTGCGAAGATTATAAATAAGATTTATAAAATTGAAGTGCCAAAAGTTGAAAACAGTAAAACTACATACAATGTAGGAATTATTTCAGGCGGAACAAGTGTTAATACCATAGTTCAGGAAGCAAAAATGCTTTGCGAATATCGCTCAACAAATGCTTTATGCCTTGAAAAGATGAAAGAAGCTTTTGAAGCTATTTTTAAAAATTCGCAAGGCGACGGAGTAGAGATTTTAACAAAATTGATAGGAGAGAGGCCTTGTTCTGTCGTTGACGAAAAACCTCAAAACGAGCTTTTGAAAAAATGCAGTGAAACTATCGAAAAAATAATTTGTGAAGATGTTATATTTAATTCATCGTCAACTGATTGTAATATACCGCTTTCACTCGGAATACCCGCGGTAGCTGTCGGGGTTTACAATGGCGGTGGAGCCCATACAAGAGAAGAATGGGTTGAGCTTTCAAGCCTTCGTAAAGGCCTAGAAATTGGTATAAAATTACCACTTATGTTTTAAGGAGTTATTATGAAAAAAGAATCGTTGGAACTGGCAAAACAAGCTTATAAAATTGAAATTGAATGTATAACCGAAATGCTCGATTATTTTAATGAAGAAGCCTTTTCAAATGCAGTAAATCTACTTAAAAATGCCAACCGAATCGGAGCTTGTGGCTGTGGTCACAGCGGTATTGCTTGTCAGCATTTTGCGCATTTAATGTGTTGCATAGAACGCCCTTCGAAATTTATTTCGCCTGCTGAAGCTGTTCACGGTGGAACAGGTTTTTTACAAAAAGGCGATGTTTGTGTGTTTGTTTCTCGTGGTGGTAAAACCACAGAATTGGTTCCAATTGTTGATATATGTAAGGCAAAAGGCGTAAAAATCATTACAGTAACCGAAAATCTAAATTCAATTCTTGCAGCAAACTCTGATGTTGTTTTAAAACTGCATGTTAATCGCGAAACTGACAAATACAATTCACAGGGAACTACATCAACAACGGCAACCTGTGTAATTTTTCACGCGCTTCAAGCAGCTTTAATCGAAGAAACTGATTTCAAAAACGAACAGTTTGCTTTAATTCATCCTGGTGGGGCTGTGGGAGAGAGATTAAACGAAAAATAATTTATGTATTTTTAAACGCACCGCGAAAGCGGTGCGTTTTGTTAACCTTTCATATAATAACATTTTGTATCGTGAATTCCATCTTGAATTCGTGTGAGAGCTTCACCAAAGCGCTGGAAGTGTACAATTTCGCGCTGTCTTAAAAACTTAATCGGGTCTCTTACATCAGGATCATCGCAAAGTTTCAAAATATTGTCATAAGTTGCTCTAGCTTTCTGCTCTGCTGCCAAATCTTCGGTTAAGTCTGCTATAACATCTGCTTTGCTTTGCACGTATGCTGCTGTAAATGGAACGCCTGCCGCACTTGCTGGATAAACTGCAACATTATGGTCAACATAATAATCGCCAAAGCCCTGTTTTTTTGCTTCGTCTGCAGTCAGGTTTCTAGTAAGCTGATGAATAATACTTCCAACCATTTCAAGATGTGCAAGTTCCTCGGTACCAATATCGTTAAGAATGCCCTTGGTTACATTATCAGGCATAGAAAACCTTTGTGAAAGGTATCGAAGAGAAGCGCTAAGCTCGCCATCTGGTCCGCCGTACTGGCTCATAATAAACTTAGCAAGCTGAGGGTTTGTATTTTTAATTTTTATTGGATATTGTAATTTTTTTTCATAACTCCACATACATTTACCTCCTTACTGCCATGGCCACGGCGATGAAATCCACTGCCAGGGAACTTTTCCTGCTGCAGCGGCTGGTGTTATTGGTGCGTAATATTCTTCATATTCTTCACGTAATTTTTTGGCGCATTTCACCGCTTCAGTGTATTTTTCCATTGCGTATTTGTCATTTGGATGTGTATCGAGAAAAAGCTGTAGTTCGTATGCAACAAAATCTGCTTGCATAACCTTTTTTAAAGCATCGCATCTGTTAGTCTCTTCCATTGCAGTTACCTCCTAATGCTTTCTTTCCATATACTCCAAGCGGCAAATTAAGTTCGGGAAAAAGTGTACCATTTTTCAGTGCTTCTTCGCAGCTGTATACTTCGCCTAATCGCTGAATTGGAACATAGGAATATCCAACTCTTGGCCCATAGCTTGAGTAATCTGTATTTTCCATATAATCAACTCCTATATTATTACGACGTCGTAATAACATTGTATGATTATGTCGAAAAATGGTTACATTATTTTGAATGAGGTTTAAATATTAAAGCGGCAATAAAGCTGAAAAGAATTGCCGCCGCAATTCCGGCAGAAGTTGCGGTTAATCCGCCTTTTAAAATGCCGATTAAACCATTTTCTGCAATTGCTTTTTCAACACCTGTGAATAATGTGTGCCCAAAGCCGGTAATCGGAACAGTTGCGCCTGCACCCGCAAACTTAACAAGTGGCTCGTATATGCCAAATAATGACAAAAAAGCTCCTGCACAAACAAATGTTACTAAAATTCTTGCAGGAGTTAGTTTGGTTTTGTCAATTAAAATTTGTCCTATTACACATATAATCCCACCAACTAAAAATGCTTTTAAGTAATCCATAATTAAATCTCCTTTTTTATATTATTTTACACTGTTTTAAAAAAACTATTATTAAAAGTTTCAAGATAGGTTGAAGAAATACAAAACTGACAACAGAATCATATGTTTGCAGCAGAAAATAGATTTAAAAATGGAAAACGGCACAGGATACTTTGAAAGAGCAGTTGGAATGAGGAACGCAAATGCGTTGACAAGTGCGGCTGGGGTGCAGTATAATACAGACGAGGGTAAGTCAGACCAATATGGCACAATGTGGACTTTAGAGGCAAATGTACTTGATAACAATGAAGTGGCAAGTTTTTACAACCTTATTGGCGAAAAAGAACATGGAAAAGGAATATTACAAAATTCCAATGGAGAGTTTATTTTTGATGTTTCAGATAAACTTGTGTATTCAAATGGCGACTATCTGAACCCTCGAATAGCAAAAGTAGTGTCGTTTAATACGACAGATGCAGATACCATTGAGTTGGCGAAGGAGATTATTTTAAATGAAGAATACTACGGAAGCGGTAGTGAAGTTTTATACAACGAAATTGTTGAGGCTGTGTTGGGAGAAGGGATTATCACAACAACAAATTTTGAGGCCGATAGGCGAAAAGGTAACCATTTCGGAAAAGGAAGCGGTGGCGGAAAGATTGATAGTGGAAGTAGAAAAAATGCAAGCTACTCAATAGAAAACCTTACGCCTGAGCAGGTTGAGGCAATTAAGAAGGCTGAGGAGAGTGGGGACAAAGTTTCGGAGTTTTACAAGAACAGTTTACAGAAGGAGGTTATAACGCCTGCGGTAAAAGCAGAGGATGCGCCAGAGCGGCACAAATACAAACCCATAAGCAACGAAGAAACATACAAAAATGCAAGAGCCTACGTTGAGGCGACAGGCTTTGATAAGGCAAAGGCGGTTTAAAAAATTAAAAGCCGCAGATATCTGCGGCTTTTAATTATAAATTATTTAAGATATTTTTTGCATTTTCAATGGACGTAGAAACCATAGATGGGGAAGGGGCACCGGGAACATTTCGTTCTGAAACGCATGTTTCCATGCTTATTGCATTATAAATGTCTTCTTCAAAAACATCGGAGAATTGCTTAAATTCGTCAAGCGACAATTCATCGAGAGGTTTTTGCTTACTGATAGCATAAAATACAAGCTGGCCGATAACAGAATGAGCGTTTCTAAATGGCATTCCTTTTTTAACAAGGTAGTCAGCGGCATCGGTAGCGTTTGTATATCCACCTTTTGCACCACGAAGCATTGTATCTTTGTTTATCTTCATAGTTTCTACCATTTTAGTAAACACAGGAAGACACATAAACAAAGTATCAATACTATCGAAAAGCTGTTCTTTGTCTTCCTGCATATCTTTATTGTAAGCAAGAGGAATTCCTTTCATTACAGTTAAAAGCCCCATTAAAGAGCCGTAAACACGGCCTGTTTTACCGCGAATGAGTTCGGCAACATCAGGGTTTTTCTTCTGTGGCATAATACTGCTTCCGGTAGAATAGGCATCGTCCATTTCAATAAATGAAAATTCATCGCTGCTCCACAAAATAAGTTCTTCGCAAAATCTGCTTAAATGCATCATTATAAGAGAAATATTAAAGCAAAGCTCAATAGCAAAATCACGGTCACTAACGCCGTCTAGTGAGTTTTGGGTTATACTGTCAAAACCAAGCATGCCTGCAACGAACTCACGATCAAGTGGATAAGTTGTACCAGCGAGAGCTCCGCTTCCAAGAGGCATTTGATTTACTCTTTTTCTGCTTTGCATCATTCGTTCAATATCTCTTAAAAGCATTTGAACATATGCCATAAGATGATGGGCGAGAGTAATAGGCTGAGCTTTTTGAAGATGTGTATAGCCGGGCATAATTGTGTTAAGATTTTCTTCGGCAATTTTAATTAAAACCCTTACAAGATTTTTAAGCATTTCGCAAATTTCATCTTCACAATCGCGAACATACATTTTTATATCAAGAGCAACCTGGTCGTTTCTGCTTCTGCCGGTATGAAGCTTTTTTCCTGCATCTCCAATTCTTTCTGTTAATATTTTTTCAACATTCATATGAATGTCTTCTGCGTCAATTTCAAACTCAATTTTTCCATTTTCAATGTCAACCAAAATGTTTTTAAGCTCTGAAACAATTTTTTCGCTATCTTCGAGCGGAATAATATTTTGCTTGCCAAGCATTGTTGCATGGGCAATTGAACCTAAAATATCTTGTTTATAAAGTCGTTGGTCGAATCTTATAGACGAATTAAAGTCGTCAACACTTTTATCTGTATTTTTCTGAAAACGACCACCCCATAATTTAGCCATAAAAAATATCCTTTCTTATAGTTTAAGAGGGCGCCGAAGCACCCTCCGAATTTAATTATTTGTCAAGACCATTCTTTTTCTTCATAAGAGCACGAACCTTGAGCGGAAGACCAAAGAGATTAATAAATCCTTCGCTGTCCTTATGGCTGTAAAGCTCTTTGCTGTCGCCAAATGAAGCTATATCTTCGTTATAGAGTGAATATGGCGATTTTGCGCCTGCAGGTGTTGCACTTCCTTTATAAAGTTTAAGTCTTACATCGCCGGTAACAGTTTCGTCCATTGTGTCAAACATTGCTGACAAAGATTCACGAAGTGGTGTAAACCATTTACCGTCATAAACAAGTTCAGAGAATTTAATTGCCGCCTGACGTTTGAAAGCCTGGGTATCTCTGTCGAGGCAAAGGTATTCAAGTTCCTGAATTGCTGTGTAGAGAATTGTTCCACCGGGAGTTTCGTAAACACCACGGCTCTTCATACCAACAAGTCTGTCTTCAACGATATCAGCAATACCAACACCGTGTTTTCCGCCAAGTGCGTTAAGTTTTTCAACCAAAGCAAGAGGAGAAAGCTTTTCGCCGTCAACAGCTACAGGTACACCTTTTTCAAAAGAAATTGTAACATATTCAGCTTTATCAGGAGCTTTTTCAGGGGAAACTCCAAGCTTTAATAAATTATCAAGCTGTGGTTCGTTTGCTGGGTCTTCAAGGTCCATACCTTCGTGGCTTAAGTGCCAAACGTTTCTGTCTCTTGAATATAAGTCTTTTTTGGTTACAGGAATTTCAATATTGTGAGCTTCTGCGTAGTCAACAGCATCTTCTCTTGATTTAATATCCCAAATTCTCCAAGGAGCTATGATTTTAAGAGAAGGGTCGAGAGCTTTAATTGTAAGCTCAAAACGAACCTGGTCATTACCTTTACCTGTAGCGCCGTGACAAATTGCAGTTGCTCCTTCTTTCTGAGCAATTTCTACAAGACGTTTTGCAATAATAGGTCTTGCGTGTGATGTACCGAGAAGGTATTTACCTTCGTAAACTGCACCTGCTTTTAAAGTGGGGAATATATAGTCCTTTACATATTCATCTTTTAAATCTTCAATGTAAAGTTTTGAAGCGCCGGCTTTTTTAGCTCTCTCATCAAGACCTTCGGTCTCTTTACCCTGGCCAACATCGCCACAAACTGCAATAACTTCGCAATCGTAGTTTTCTTTAAGCCACGGAATAATGATTGAAGTATCAAGTCCGCCGGAATACGCTAATACAACTTTTTCTTTTGCCATAATATATGACCTCCAAAATAAAATTTTTATTGCTTATTTTCTATTTTAATGCTATAATTATAAAAAGTAAAGAGTTTTTTTTGATTTTTTTGTATTTTTATGCAATATTATTAAAAATCGGTACATATTCTTTAGAATAATGTGCATCTTTTCACGAATAATTATACGGAGTTTGAAATGAGAATTTTAGGTATAGATCCCGGGTATGCAATAGTGGGCTACGGTGTTGTTGATTATGTTGGAAATAAGTTTACTCCTGTGGAATTTGGTGCTATTACCACAGATAGTGCTATGGATTTCCCCAAAAGACTCAAACACATTTATGATTCACTTATAAAAATTATAAATATACATAATCCTGAATATTTATCAATCGAAGAGCTTTTTTTTAACACAAATGTTAAAACAGCAATTGCAGTTGGCCACGCAAGAGGGGTATTGGTTCTGGCAGCCGAAAATTGTGGTATCCCAATTTTTGAGTATACACCATTACAAATCAAACAAGCTGTTACAGGTTACGGCAGGGCAGATAAAAACCAGGTTCAGCAAATGGTTAGAATGTTTTTGGGGCTACAAAAAGTGCCTAAACCTGATGATACTGCTGATGCACTGGCAGTTGCAATTTGCCATGCACATTCTTACAGTCCCAAAAATGTTATTGGAGGTACACGCTGATGTTTTTTTACTTAAAGGGTACAGTTACATATAAAAGCGAAAATTTTGTTGCGCTTGATGTAGGTGGAGTTGGGTATAAAGTTTTTACTTCCGTCAGCAATATTTCGAAGCTTGATTTAAATTCAGAACAAACTCTTTATACATATACCCATATTCGTGAAGACATTTTTGATATTTATGGTTTTCTTACACAAGAAGAACTTGCTTTTTTTGAAATGCTTATTTCTGTTTCAGGTGTAGGGCCGAAAGCAGGGCTTTCAATTTTATCTGTACTTACACCTTCTGATATTGTTTCGGCGGTTATTATGGGCGATTCAAAAGCTTTTTCACGAGCTCCCGGAATTGGCGGAAAAACTGCGCAGAGAATTATTCTGGAACTTAAAAACAAGGTTTCAGAAAGCGATATGATGCCAACAGACAGTGGAGATGATTTTTTGTCGATTGATTCTTCCAATCAAGCGGTTGCGGCGCTTATGTCGCTTGGATATAGTTCTACCGACGCTAAGAGGGCTGTAATTTCTGTTGAAGGCGCAAAATCTGTGGAAGAAACTATAAAACTTGCTCTTAAAAATTTAATGTAAGGCGGAGTATTTAAATGGATTACGATGAAAGACTTATAACTTCTATGCCTATTGAAGGCGATAACGAAATTGAAAGAGCCATTCGTCCTAGAGCTATGGATGAATACATAGGGCAGGAGAAGTTAAAAGAAAATTTAAAAATTTATATAGAGGCTGCTAAACTTCGAGGGGAGGCCCTTGACCATTGTTTGCTTTATGGCCCGCCTGGACTTGGAAAGACAACTATGGCCGGGATTATAGCTAACGAAATGGGAGCTAATTTACGTGTTACAAGTGGTCCTTCTATTGAAAAATCAGGCGACCTTGCGGCTATTCTAACAAATTTATCGCCGTACGATGTTTTGTTTATTGATGAAATTCACAGACTCAGTAAAGTTGTTGAAGAAGTTTTGTATCCAGCAATGGAAGATTTTGCTATTGATATTATTTTGGGAAAAGGCCCTAGTGCGCGTTCAATCAGGCTTGAAGTTCCGCCGTTTACTTTAGTTGGTGCTACAACAAGAGCAGGCCTTATTTCAAGCCCACTGCGTGACCGTTTTGGAATTATTTCAAGGCTTGAACTTTATACTGTAGATGAGCTTTCTGCAATCGTCAAGCGTAGCGCGCAGATTTTAAAAATCGAAATTTCAGATGATGGGGCAAAGGAAATTGCTTCTCGTTCAAGAGGAACACCTCGTATAGCTAACAGACTCTTGCGCCGTCTGCGCGATTATGCGCAGGTTAAAGCTAATGGCGTTATCACAAGTGAAGTAGCTGATAAAGCCCTTGATATGCTTGAAATTGACAAAATAGGCCTCGATAATGTTGATAAGAGAATGATAATGAGCATTATCGATAATTTTGGTGGTGGCCCTGTTGGCCTTGAAACCCTTGCGGCAACAATAGGGGAAGATGTTTCAACAATTGAAGATGTTTATGAGCCGTATCTTATGCAGATAGGTTTTCTCAACAGAACACCGAGAGGAAGAGTTTTAACTCAATCTTGTTATGCTCACTTTGGCCTTGAATCTGCGTCGTGCTCCGAACAACAAACTTTTAAGCTCGACTAATATTACAATTATATTAATGTGAGTTTAAACATTTGTTATTACAAAGGAACATGTCAATTACTGTCGAAAATTGAAATAGGGAGGTAGTTGCATGCTTAGAAAAATACAAGTTTTTTTACTTTGTTTTGTTTTAATATTTGTTACATTAACTAGTAATGTTTTTGCAGAAAAATATTATTATAATGATAAATGGAACGAACACAATGAGATTGTAAAATTATTTTATAACAATGAGTTTATTTCCACTGATGTTCCGTCGCTGATTGTTGATGGCAGAACACTAGTTCCTGTTCGCGCCTTTTTTGAAAATTTAGGTGCAGACGTTTTATGGAACGATGTAAAAAAGGAAGTAACAATACAAAGTGACAAATTTAAAATTATTTTAGGAATTGATAGCTACATTGCTTATGTTGATGGCGCTGCTTTGCTTTTAGATGTTCCCGCAAAAATTGTAGCAGATTCCAATAACATTGGTAGAACACTAGTTCCTGTTAGATTTATTTCTGAACACCTTGGTTATAAAGTTACATGGAACGAAACGACTTACTCAGTTTATGTAGGCGAACGTGCTGAAGTAGAGAGTATTACCAAAATTACTACTGCTAAAAGTGGTTTAACTGATTTTATTACTATAAATTTAACTGCCGATGCAAAGCCGGTTGTAACAAAAATTGCAAATCCGGACAGGCTTATTCTTGATTTTTATGATTTTCGTTCCGAGCTCGGAAGTGGTTCGTTAAATAAAAGCGGTGTTTGTTTTTCAAATGTCCGGTATGCAAATCACGATAATTATTCCAGAATTGTTGTAGATATTTCTTGCGAATTTACTTACGAAGTTGCTTTAAAAGGGAACTTATGTACAGTTAAACTTGATAAAACCGGTAACTTACCATCTGCAACACAAAAACCAACTGTGACTGCTGCACCAACGCCTACACCTTCGCCAAGTGTTAAACCAACACCAAGTACCACTCCTGGAGTAACCGAGAAACCAGTAGCAGGTAGTGGCTTGGTTGTAATTGATCCTGGTCATGGTGGAAGCGATCCCGGAGCATTAGGCTATAAAGACGGAGAAGTGTATTTGCGTGAAAGCGATGCGAACTTAGATATTTCCTTAAAACTTTATTCATTTTTAAAGGAAAAAGGCGTTAATGTAGCTATGACCAGAACCACAGATGTATATGTAGGCCTAAAAGAACGCGCCGAATATGCAAACAATTTGAATGCTTCACTATTTATCTGCGTGCATAATAATTCGGCTACTACATCTGCTGCTCACGGCAGTATGGTTTACTATTTTACTGGGGCAGGGGACGAGCAAACAAAAGAGCAATTTGGAATTACAAGCAAAGAGCTTGCTTCCTTAATTCACGAGGAAATAATTGAACATGGTGGAAGGTATGACAGAAAGATTGCCGATGGCTCAAAATTTGTAGTTTTGTATTCAACAAATATGCCTGCAATTTTAGCAGAGTGTGCATTTATATCAAATGACGAAGAACGTGAACTTCTTAACACAGATGGCTTCAGAGCAAAAATTGCAGAAGGAATTTGCGATGGTGTGATTAAGGCATTAAAACAGATGAATCTATATAATTAAAACTTTACCGCCGTTTCTCGGCGGTATTTCCATAGAGGAAGTACAGGTAAATTTCTATACGCAATTAGACAAAATAAAAATTTTGTCTAATTGGAAGGAGGGGAAAAAGTGCCATATAACGATGTTCCGGTGTTTTTAAAGGATTTTTTAATATATATAGAAGTTATACAAGGAAAATCAAAGGCAACTGCAAATGAATATCTTCGCGACCTTCGAACTTTTCTTCGATATGTTAAATGTAAATTTAATCTAGCAACATTTGAAGATTTTGAAAACATTCCTATAGATGATGTTTCTGTAGAAGTTTTAGATAAAATTGATTTAAGCTTTCTTTATGAATATATGTACTATATTTCTACAGAGCGCAAAAACAGTGCTAACGCTCGTGCAAGAAAAGTTTCATCGTTAAAATCATTTTTTAAATACCTAACCAGCAAAACAAACTTGTTAAGCGATAATCCGGCAAAAAATTTAGACGCGCCGAAAATCCCTGCGCAGTTACCAAAATACTTAACGCTTGATGAAAGCAAAAAATTATTAAACGGCGTCGGCGGAGAATTTGAAATTAGAAATTATTGTATTCTTACATTATTTTTAAATTGTGGTTTGCGAGTTTCTGAACTTACAGGAATTAACATTTCTTCAATTACAGATGAAAAATTTACAGTTATTGGAAAAGGTAATAAAGAAAGAACTATTTATTTGAATTCTGCGTGCAAATCAGCCATTGAAGAATATTTGAAAGTTCGCCCTCGCGAAGGCGTTATTGACAGAGATGCACTGTTTTTAAGTAAAAGAAAAACAAGAATAAGCGTTAAAATGGTTCAGGTTGTCGTAAAAAATGCTCTTGATGCTGCAGGCCTTGATTCAAAAATGTATTCTGCCCACAAGCTACGTCATACCGCTGCTACCCTACTTTATAAACACGGTCATGTTGACGTAAGGGCTTTACAGGAAATTTTAGGCCACAAACACCTTTCTACAACACAAATTTACACCCATGTATCAAACGATCAGTTGAAAGATGCTATCTCAAAAAATCCACTGGCAGACGAAACGCAGGAGTGATTATACTCCTGCGTTTTTAAGCGTTTCATAATATTCTTTAATATCCTTGAATATGTAATCAGGTTCAACGTCGCTTTCTTTCAAAGTTTCCATTGTACCTTCGCCGCTAAGCACGAAAACTGCCGTAATTCCGGCGTTTTTACCGCTTGCAACATCAGTATAAAGTCTGTCGCCAAAAATTATTGCTTCTTCCTTTGTAAATCCGCTTTTTTCAACTGCAAGATTTATCATTTCGGGTTGTGGTTTACCAATGAATTTCGGTCTGCGTTTTGTTGCGTTGTAAAGCATGTCACTAACGCTTCCGCAATCCGGAACAAAGCCATAGTAAGTTGGGCAAACATAATCAGGGTTTGTTGCTACAAAATCTATATCTTTTCCAAGCAAAATACAAGCATCTTCAAGTTTTTTGAAGGTAAGTTCAGTATCAAATCCCATACAAAGGCAATCAATTCCATCTTCAATTGAATCACAAATATTAAGCCCTTCATCTCTGAATTGGGATTTAAGCGACTGTGTTCCAAAAACATAAATCTTCTTATAATTTTTCTTTTTTAGATAGATTGCAGTTGCATCAGCAGAAGTTAAAAATTCGTCGGCAGTAGCATTTATACCCATAGCTGAAAGTTTTTCAATGTACTTTGTTACGCTTTTTGACGAATTATTTGTTAAAAACATATATTTCCCGCCAATTTCTTTTATATAGCTTAAAAATTCCAATGTTCCTTCAAACAATGAATTATCAATATAAATTGTACCATCCATATCTAAAAGATATAATTTTTTATTTTTAAGGTTTGAAATATCCATGTTGTACTCCCCTATCTGTTCCAAAATTCTTTTTTACCGGTAGAAATTGTAATAGCTCCGCTTTCTATTGCAGCTTTAATTTCATCTTCGGTTTCAATAAGTCCACCGGCAATTATAGGTGTACTAAGTTCATTTTTTAAGTATCTTACAACTTTTGGCAAAACTCCGGGCATAATTTCGGCAACATCACCTTTTGATTGTTTAACAGTTTCAACAGTTGTTGACAGAGACTTATTATCAACCAGAAAAAACCTTTGAACTGTGAAAATCCCCTCTTCTTTTGCTATTTTTATAAGATTTGACCTTGTGCTTATAATGCCATCAATACGCATTCTGCCAAGCAAATGTATCCCTGCCCTATCCTTGCCTATTCCTTCCATTAAATCGATATGAACAAAAAGTTTTTTTGCAGCTTCACGGCATTTTTTGAGCATTTCAGACAAAGTTAATACACTAGGCGAAAGCCAAAAAATTACATCACAATCAGATTTTAAAGCAACTTCAAAATCATTTTCACATCTTACCGCCGCAATAACTTTTTCACTAATCATATTTCCCTCCAAATTCAGGCGTTGTCGGCCGCTATAATATTGCTTCCGAATACATTCTTAATTATAACATCTCCGGCTGAAATTGGCAATACCGGAGTGAAATTATTTATAATTTCCATACATTCAAAAATTTTTTCTTTTGGAATGGGTTTATCTGTTTTAACAGGTAAAAGCTTGCCGTTTGGGCAAAAAACTGTTGATGTAACAGTTCTTGTAGGAGCAGTGCATTCTGAAATAGCGTAGGCTTCTCCTCTTTTACAGGTGTTGCCGCAAACTTTTATTTCTCCATTTATCTCTTCAGCAACCAAGCTGCAACCAAGCGGGCAAATGATGCAGGTTAATTCTCTCTTCATTACAGTACCTCCATTTTAAGTTCAATATCGCCACTGGCAGAAAGTAAATCTTTATTAAGCATTACCTTTTCCATTTCCCCAGGTGCAACTTTAACTTTCTTTTTAGAAAATAAAACATTACCATTTTGTTCTGCTGTAATTTTTACATTTCTGAATTCATCGCTTACTCTGAAGTATACAGAAATGTCGCCATCTGTTTTTGTAATTTTCTGAGGCACAGTATATCTTATATTATTGCTGCGTGAAATTTTAATGTTTAACTTTTCTTCACTTTTATTTTTAACATATTCTGCAGCGCTTTTTCCGGCTATTTCTCCTTCTTCGGAAACAAAGTCAACAAGGTCATGTACATGCAAAACATTGCCACATGAAAAAATGCCGTCAATTTCTGTTTCTCTGTTTTGGTCAACAGTTGCACCGCCGGTAATGCGATCAAGAGAAATACCAGCCGACTTTGTGAGTTCATTTTCCGGAATTAATCCAACAGACAAAAGAAGAGTATCGCAAGGTATATATTCTTCGGTTTCATGAATGGGCTTTCTATTTTTGTCAACTGCCGCAATTGTTACGCCTTCAAGGCGCTTTTTGCCGTGAATTTTAACAACTGTATGTGAAAGCTTAAGCGGAATATTAAAGTCGTTTAAACACTGCTCAATATTTCTTGCAAGGCCACCTGAGTATGGCATAATCTCACAAACAGCTCTTACCTTAGCGCCTTCAAGAGTCATTCTTCTTGCCATAATAAGCCCGATATCTCCAGAGCCTAATATAACAACTTCTTTACCAGGAAGATAACCTTTAATGTTAACAAGTTTCTGTGCAGTACCCGCACTGAAAACACCGGCAGGACGGCTTCCTGGTATATTCAGTGCACCTCTGGAACGCTCGCGACATCCCATTGCGAGGACAACTGCTTTTGCACGAATTTCAAAAATGCCGTCTTCTTCGTTGATAGCAGTTACAACTTTATCGGCAGAGATATCAAGAACTGTTGTGCACAGTTTATATTCAATTCCAAGTTCTTTTACTCTGTTTGAATACCTGAGTGCATACTCTGGGCCAGTAAGCTCTTCGCCAAATTTATGAAGACCAAAACCATTATGAATACATTGCATCAATATTCCGCCAAGACGGTTTTCGCGCTCTAAAATCAAAATATTTTTAATTCCGTTTTCATAAGCAGATATTGCCGCACTCATACCTGTGGGTCCGCCACCTATAATTACAAGATCAATCATGCTCTGCCTCCTTTCTTGCCAATAACAATTTCTGAATTTTCGCCGCTTTTGTTAACTTTTTCAAAAGGTATTTCAAGTTCTTTTGAAATAAGTTCCATTATGCTTGGCGAACAGAAACCTCCCTGACAACGGCCCATCTGAGCTCTTGTTCTTCTTTTAACACCGTCGAGATCGCGTGCTTTTGGATTTCTTCGTAAAGCGTCGAGAATTTCGCCTTCGGTAACCTTTTCGCATCGGCAAACAATTTTCCCGAATGATTTATCCTTTTTAATTATTTTATTTTTTTCGGCTACAGAAGCATTTCTGAAATAATGCATTGGTTTTCTTACCGGATTAAAATCAGGCTTTTCTGTTAATTTAAGCCCCAAATTTTCAAGGAGTTCTTTTACATAAATCGCAATCGCAGGCGAAGCCGAAAGGCCCGGAGATTCAATTCCTGCTACATTTACAAAACCGGCAACAGGCGAATTTATAATAAAGTCACCAGTACTGCCAACTGAGCGAAGTCCGCAAAACGACGTAATTGCCATATTAAGCGGAAGATTTTTCACGCTCTTTCCGGCACCGCTTTTAACCGCTTCAAGGCCACCCTCAGTTATTTCTTTGTTGTCCTTATCGGTTAAATCAACTGAGGTTGGTCCAAGTAAAACGTTGTTATCAACAGTTGGAGTAACAAGTATCCCCTTCCCCATTTTACCAGGAACAACGAAAATTGTGTGTGATACCAAATTGCCGCATTCTTTGTCGAGTAATATGTATTCTCCACTTCTTGGATGAACGTCAAAAGAATTATCACCTGCAAGCTTTGCGATTTTATCAGAGTTAATGCCTGCAGCGTTTATAACATATCTGGCTTCAATGCTCTCATTCCCTGACGAAACCACAAATGTGCCATCATTCTTATCAATAGATTTAACATCGAAATTTAATTTAAGTTCTGCCCCGTTATCCATAGCATTTCCAATTGCAGCCACAGTAAGCTCGTAAGGGCAAACTATTGCTCCGCCTGGCGCATAAAGCGCACATATCGCTTCATCAGAAACGTTTTCTTCAAGTGCTTTTAGTTCTTCTTTTTCCAAAACTTTTAAACCTTTAACACCATTTTTTATTCCGCGGCTTAAAAGTTCTTCTATTGTTTTTCTTTCTTCATCACTAAATGCAAGAACTAATGAACCATTTTTCTTATAAGGTACACCGAGTTCTTTTGTAATTTCTTCCATCATTTGTGAACCCAAAACATTAAGTTTCGCTTTTAGGGAACCTTCCTTTGCATCGAACCCCGCGTGGACTATTGCAGAATTTGCCTTAGATGAGCCCATACACACATCATTTTCTTTTTCAAGAATACAAATCTTAAGATCGTATTTTGAAAGTTCTCGGGCAATCATTCCGCCGGCAACGCCTCCACCAATAATAGCTACATCAAACATAATAAACCTCCGTTAAAAATAAAAAAGCGCACCAAAATAACACATGCTAGTGTTATTTTGATGCGTCTCCAAAACTCGACATCAAGTTTAGTGTAATACTATTTAAGCAATTTGTCAAGCTAAAAAATAAATTTAATTAAACTTTTCTGATTATTTGACATTAACTCAACTTTGTTATATAATATAATCAACACTTAATACGGAGGTAAATTATGAATAAAAAAGCACAAAAAATTTCAGCTGTTTTTCTGTCTCTAATGCTCTTGTCGGGATGCGGAAAACAAGCTCCGACAACTGAGCCTACACCAACACCTGAAGTTGCCGAAACTAAAATTGAAAATTTTTACACTAAATATAAGGATATGAAAACAAGACCGGTTGCAGTAATGATAGATAATGATAATGGCGATGCAAGGCCGCATGCCGGAATTGAAGATGCTTATCTTATATATGAAGTAACAGTTGAAGGTGCTGCCACAAGACTTATGGCGCTTTTCTCTGATGCTGAAACCAAAAAAATTGGCCCAGTTCGCTCTTCAAGACATTATTTTCTTGATTATGCTTTGGAACACGATGCTATTTACACACATTTTGGGTGGAGTCCAAGAGCTCAGAGCGATATTTCTTCCCTCGGAGTTAATAATATAAATGGTTTGTTTGACAATTCTTTCTGGCGTGAAGAAAAATACAAAGGTGACTATCACAGTGCATTTACTTCAATGGAAAAAATTAATTCTCAAATTGAAAGCAAGAAATACAGAACCGAAGTTAAGAACACCCCTCTCGCCTATGCTGATAAAAATTACAAACTTGGCGGAGAAGTTCTTAACAGCTTGACAATTCCTTATGCGCCTTTCTACAAAGTTTCATATAAATATAATGAAGCGAATGCTACATATGACAGATATATAAATGGAAGTTTACATCCACTTCAGGGTGATGGTAAAATTGAAGCAAAAAATATTATAGTAATGATTATGCCGCATGCATCATTGGGTGACGGAAGTGCAAGAATCAACATTTCAGATGTTGGCAGCGGAAAAGGTTATTTTATAACCGAAGGCGAATATATTCCAATTACATGGACTAAAGAATCAAGAACTGCAAAAACTGTTTTTAAAGATGAAGATGGCGACGAGGTTTTGCTAAACCACGGCCAAACTTGGATTCAGGTAGTTTCCACATCACACTCAGTTGTAATAGAATAAAGAAAACGCAGCTTAAAAGCTGCGTTTTTAATTATTTAATTTCAATACTTTTAACTTTTACATAATCCTCAAAACCACTTTTAGCAACATATTCACATTTTTCAACTTCGCCGGTAACAGGAATAACTGTTGTATACCACATGCCATTTTCATCTTTAGAAATTTTACATGCGCTGGCAGAGTAAGCGATATCTCTGTCAAGCGTATATGACCACGAGTATGTACTCATACATCTTTCAAGCCTTGAAGTGTTGAGGCCGCAATTAAGCACAAACATAACAGGGAAAATCTTTTCAGTTCCGTCTTTATATGTTATATGATAGTTACCAAGTGTTAAAAAGTCGGTGTCAACACGTGCCATTTGCCCATAATATTTTCTGCCTTCATCCCAGTCTTTAACAATAGAATGGGTAACTTCAATATGGCGTGAATTAAGCGTTTTGTGGTTCCATATATTGTAAAGCGCTTCAAAAGTGTCGTACATATTTTCAATGTGATCAAACTCGGTTCTGCTATGACTCCATGCAATTACAGAGCCATATCCCATTTCAAAAATAGTTCCCCATAGTTGTGTACAATATTCGCTTGTTTCCGACCAACTTGAAACGCTGAAACCTTTTGCACCAAGTTCAAACCTTTTCTTGTAACCAAAAAGCCTTGAAGGACCACAGTTACCATATATCATATTTTTTCCTGATTTAAGAAAAACATCGTTAAGTCTTGGCTCAATTGAATAATACCAGTTGCAGTATGTAATGTCAGCAGGTAATAAATCAGCGCAATCAGCTGTGTCGCGAATTATCTGGTGATGTCCCTGCTCCTTTACCCAATCTGGAGCATTAAACCAATGCATATCATAAAGCGGATATTCTTTTCCCATGATTTCAACTGTTTTTACTTTGCCCTGTGTAGGTACAGAATAAAGGTGTTTTTCTGCTCCGCCGTGAACCTCTCCTGTTTGGTCCATAACTCTGCAAAGTTTATCGCCCCACATATATGTATCTACGCCGCGGCTTTTTAAATAGTTGTAGCTTTTAAGCACATCTTCTGCATAAAGCTCAGCAGGATTTTTATCTTTGCATTTATCACAAACACACATATTCCACCATTCATCATGACCAATGTGAATAGCTTTTGGGTTGAAAACTTCGATAACTTCGTCGTAAAAATCAAAGACAAGTTTATACAAATCAGGATTAGACGGGCAGCAAGTAGCTGCAAAAGGCTCATCCATACATTCGCGAAGTTCAGGATGACTTACAAGAAAATATTCGCTATGCGAAAGTGAAGGAACCTCAGGAACAATTTCAACACATCTTTCACGGCAGTAATCAACAATATCCTTCATTTCTTCGTGTGAATAAACTGCGCCACCGGCATTACAGGTGTGGATTGAATTTTTTGTTCTGTAGTATGCTTTTCCAACATAATTCATTTTTTCTAATGTTTCATTTACTGAAGCGCAATAATCTATCCAGCCCTGATTTACTTCGGGATGGCGTTTGAATTCCAGTGCCCCGCAAATTTCAAGCAAAATTGCGTTATATCCTAAATGAACAATTGTATCTATGAGTTTGTAAAAATAGTCAAGTTCGGATTTTGGTGGAAGAAAAATTCTTATTGAGCGATGCTCACAGGCTGGATAATTCCACCAGATGCCTTTCTGAATTTTGCCTTTGTATTTATCCATAATAGAACAAGCAGCATAAAGCTTTGCTCTGTCACTGTCAGCAAAAACAGTAATATTGTCAGCAACTTCAACAATATAGCCCTCATTGTTTTCAACGTAGTTTTGGCCGAGCTTTTCACTAACAAGTTTTTTTGCGTATTCATCTATAGGTTTAAACTCGACAACAGCATTGCCGCCGGTAAGATTTGCAAGCTTTTCACAGGCTACACCATCAGCACCAAAACATTTTCCTGAAAGAGATATAAACCCAGCTTCAAGTTTTTTATAGCTGTCATTATACATAAAATCACTCCCAAAATAAAAATCCAAAGAGATTATAGCACCAAAAACTTTTAAATGCAATAGCTTTTTATGAAATTTTATATAATAAAATTCATTCCATTTTTTTCTTTACATAAAAATTTCCTTGTTGCGCAAAATACAACTGTAAAATTAAACAAAAGGAGCATATTTATATATGAAAGCAACAGGAATTGTAAGAAGAATTGACGATTTGGGGCGAGTAGTAATACCAAAGGAAATTAGAAGAACTCACAGAATTAAAGAAGGAGATCCACTTGAAATTTTTACCGACCGCGAAGGCGAAGTAATATTTAAAAAGTACTCTCCAATCGGTGAACTTGCAGATTTTGCCGGAAGTTATGCCGATGCATTATCAAAAACAATTGGTCACCCGGTTTGCATAACTGACAAAGACAGAGTTATTTCTATTTCAGGTGTACCAAAAAGAGAGCTTCTTGACAAAAAAATTGCATCGGAAATTGAATCTTTAATGGAAGAAAAGACAACTTTTGTTAAAAAAAGCAAGGAAAATAAGGAAATTTACATTTGCGAGGACAATAACAAATATCAGGTAGGTGCCTTGGCTCCTATTATTTCTGAAGGAGATTCAATTGGCAGTGTAATAATATTTAGCGATGACGGCAAAACAATGACTGAAATTGAAGAAAAATCAACTGAAACAGCTGCAGCATTTCTTGGAAAACAAATGGATATATAAAATTTTGGCAAACCGCAGGGTTTGCCTTATTTTTTTAAATTTTTCTTGAAAAAATGCAAAATATGTAGTATAATGTATTTTGGTTTATTTTGTTTTAGAAAGAAAGGTTACTTAAACTATGATACAAACACTTAAAAGCCAGATTCTTCCGCTTATTGCGGTTAGAGGCATTGTTATATACCCAGCAATGATTTTACACTTTGATGTTGCACGAAAAAAATCCATTTCCGCTTTAGAGGCCGCAATGGCAAACGGACAGGAAATATTTCTTGTTTCACAAAAAGATTTAACAGTTGAAATTCCTACCAAAGATGATTTATATAGTGTTGGAACCGTTGCAAAAATTAAACAGCTTTTAAAGCTTCCCGGCAACACGGTTAGAGTTTTAGTTGAAGGGCTTTACAGAGCAAAATTCGATGATTTTATTAAAACTACTCCTCACGACGAATGTGAATGTTTTGAAGTTTTATCTAAAAACAAGCGTGTTCCAAAAGCTGAAATTGTTGCAATCAGACGCAAAATTTTCGATATTTGCCTTGATATGCAAACATATAATCCAAAATTTTCGCCGGATTTGCTTGCTAATATCGAGAATATGACCGACCTTGGGCAGTATGTTGACAGTATTGCTTCAACATACTTGCGAAAGGTTGAAGATCGTCAGGTTATTTTAGAAGAACTTAACACCTACAAAAGACTTTTAAAACTTTTATCTATTTTATCTGGTGAGCTTGAAATTTTAGAAACCGAACAGGAAATCATGCGAAAAGTTCGCAAGCAGATGGATAAAAATCAAAAAGACTATTATTTAAGAGAACAAGTTAAGGTTTTATCAAAAGAGCTTGGTAACGATGAAAATGAAATTGAAGAATACCGTGAAAAAATTGAAGGCTCGCTTATGAGCGATGAAATTAAAAGCAAAGCCTTAAAAGAATTGACACGGCTCGAAAAGTTTGGTTCTTCTTCTGCCGAGGCAGGCGTAGTACGCAGTTATCTTGATTTTATTATTGATATGCCATTTGGCAAATTTTCAAAAGAGTCAACTTCTTTGAAAAAAGCCGAGTCGATATTAAATCGTGACCATTACGGTCTTACGAAAGTTAAAAAAAGAATATTGGAATATTTAGCTGTTAAAATACTTTCGGGCTCTTTGGGCGGTCAGATTTTATGTTTAGCAGGCCCTCCGGGAGTTGGTAAAACATCGATTGCAAAGAGTATTGCCGAAGCACTTGGCAGAAAATATGTTCGTATTTCACTTGGCGGAGTTAGAGATGAAGCTGAAATACGCGGACATAGGAAAACCTATATTGGTGCGATGTCAGGACGAATTGCAACAGGAATTAAAAATGCCGGCACAATGAACCCCTTGTTTTTACTTGATGAAATTGACAAATTATCACGCGACAGCCACGGAGACCCCTCCTCTGCCCTCTTGGAAGTTTTAGATTCTGAGCAGAATTTTTCTTTCCGTGACCATTATCTTGAAGTTCCGCTTGATTTATCAAAGGTTTTGTTTATTACAACTGCAAACAATGTTGAAAATATTCCAAGGCCACTTCTTGACAGAATGGAAATAATCGAGCTGCCGGGATACACTTCACAGGAAAAAGAACAAATTGCAATTAAACATCTTGTTCCCGATTCACTTTTAAGGCACGGACTTAACAAAGATATCCTTAAAATTTCAAAATCTGCCGTTACTTCGCTTATTTTGAACTACACCAGGGAAGCCGGCGTTAGAAATTTAAAACGCGAGATTGATTCAATATGCAGAAAAGCTGCTTCGAAATATGTTTCCGAAAAACAAGCTATTACTGTTACTGCTAAAAATTTAAAAGAATTTTCAGGAAAAGAAAAATTCAGATTTGAAACAAAGAATGAAGAAAATCCTTTTGGAGTTGTACGCGGCCTTGCCTGGACTGCAGTTGGCGGAGATACACTGAGTATTGAAGTTAACATTTTATCAGGTGGCGGCAAGCTTGAACTTACCGGAAACTTGGGTGACGTTATGAAGGAAAGCGCCAAGGCTGCCCTCACTTTTATCCGCTCACGTGCGAAAGATCTTGGAATTGATGAAGATTTTTACAAAAATTGTGACATTCATATTCATGTTCCCGAAGGTGCTACCCCAAAAGATGGTCCTTCGGCCGGAATTACGATGTGCAGCGCAATTTTATCTGCTCTTATAAAGAAATCTGTTCCAAGCGATTTAGCTATGACAGGCGAAATTACTATAACAGGAAGAGTTTTACCGGTTGGTGGTATACTCGAAAAAGTTCTTGCTGCATACAGATATGGCGTTACAAAGGTTATTCTCCCACTTAAAAACAAAGATGATCTTGACGACGTTCCTAAAGAGGTAAAAGAAAAAGTTAAATTTGTTTTTGCAGAAAAAGCGGACGATGTTATAAAAGAAATTTTTTGATTACTATTGCATTTTTATGCATAAAGTGTTATAATTATACAAATTTATATTAAGAAGGCGATAATATGAACTTAAACGAAATTAAAAACCTTGATAAAAATTACTTTATGAACACATTCGGCGAAAGACTTCCTGTTTGTTTTACAGAAGGAAAAGGCATTTATCTTTATGATACCAATGGAGATAAATATGCCGACTTTTTTGCAGGTATCGCCGTTTCTGCTCTTGGACACGGAAACGAAGAACTTGCAGAGGCTATTGGTGAGCAGGCAAAAAAAGTTTTGCACACTTCCTGCCTTTACTACATTGAATCTCAGGCAAAGCTTGCCGAAATGCTTGTAAACTCCTGCTGTGGGGACAAAGTGTATTTCAGCAATAGTGGTGCTGAAGCGAATGAATGCGCAATTAAGCTGGCAAAAATTTATCATTATAAAAAAGGCGATGGTAAAACAGATATTATTACTCTTAAAAATTCTTTCCACGGGCGCACACTCTCAACAGTTGCGGCTACCGGACAAGAGAAATATCAAAAGCCATACTACCCTCTTATTCCCGGTTTTTCTCATATAGAGATAAACAATCTTGACGAGTTTAAAAATGCAATAACTGAAAAAACCGGTGCTGTTATTATGGAACTTGTTCAGGGAGAAAGCGGCGTTCATCCCGTTGACAAAGAATATGTTCAGGCAGTTTATAATTACTGTAAAGAGAACGACATTATATTTATTGACGATGAAATTCAAACAGGCATTGGCAGAACCGGAAAAATGTTTGCCTATGAACATTTTGGAATTGAACCTGACGTAATTTCAATGGCAAAGGCGCTAGGTGGCGGTGTTCCGATAGGAGCAGTTTGCGCTAAAGATTTTGTTGCTTCGGCTTTCTCCCCTGGTGACCATGGTGGAACTTTCGGTGGAAATCATCTTGCAACCACTGCAGCGTTAACCACTTTATCAATTATTAAACGCGAGAAACTGGCTGAAAATGCTGCAAAAATCGGCAGCTACATTAAAGATGAGCTTTTAAAAATAGACGGTGTTTCGGAAGTTAGAGGTTTAGGTTTAATGCTTGGCGCTGAAATAGAGCCTTCTGCAAAAGAATTTGTTGCGGAAATGTTTAATGAAAAATGTCTTGTTGGAGCCGTTGGAAGCAATACTGTTAGAATTTTGCCTCCGCTTATTATCACTAAAGACGAAGCAGATATTCTTATTAACACATTTAGAAAAGTTATGAATAAATTTAAAAATGAGAGGTAAATAAAATGAAACATTTAATTAGCTTACACGATACTACCACAGAGGAAATTTATGATATTTTAAAGCTTGCTGCAAAGCTTAAAGACGAAAACAAAAAAGGAATTGTTCATCACCATCTTAAAGGTAAAACTCTTGGTATGATTTTTACAAAATCTTCCACTAGAACAAGGGTTTCTTTTGAAGTTGGTATGTATCAGCTTGGTGGCTATCCCCTCTTTTTAAGCGCTAACGATATTCAGCTTGGCAGAGGCGAAACAATTTACGATACAGCTAATGTTCTTTCGAGATTTCTTGATGGCATTATGATAAGAACTTTTGCTCACAGCGATGTTGAAGACCTTGCAAAATTTGGTTCTATTCCGATTATTAACGGACTTACCGACCTTTTACATCCTTGCCAGATACTTGCTGACCTTTTGACTATTTCGGAATACAAAGGCAAACTCGAAGGATTAAAACTTGCTTACATAGGCGATGGCAACAATATTGCTCATTCACTTCTTTATGGTTGCAGTAAGGTTGGTATGGATGTTGCAATTGCTTCTCCAAAAGGCTTTGAATGCGATGGCGAAGTGGTTGAAAATGCTATTTCTGATGCTAAGAAAACAGGTAGCAACATTCTTCTTACCGAGGACCCTGTTGAAGCGATTAAAAATGCAGACGTTGTTTATACCGATACCTGGTGTTCTATGGGTCAGGAAAGTGAAAAGGCCGAAAGAATTAAAATTTTCAAAGACTACACAATTGATAAAAAGCTTTTTGCTAATGCAGATAAAGAAGCTATGTTTTTACACTGTCTCCCTGCTTACCGTGGATATGAAGTTACAGAAGATGTAATCGATGGACCACAGTCAGCAATTTTTGATGAAGCTGAAAACAGACTTCATGCACAAAAGGCAGTTATGGTTAAGTTGATGGGTTAATAATGGATATTAAAATCAGAAGAGCATCAGTAACTGATGCAGAAGAAGTAAACAAGTGTTTAAAGCTTGCCTTTAAAGAATACGAAAGAGAAGCCTGTTATAATGCCGCAAAAGGCGCATTGAGTGAAGATGTTTCAAAGACTCGCGCAGATATTGAAAATCAGATTTTTCTCGTTGCTGAGTGTGCCGGTAAAATAATCGGAAGTTTGCGTGTTAAGATTGAAGAACACGATGGATATTTAAGCAGATTTTCTGTTTTACCTGAATATCACAAGTATGGTACCGGCAAGCTTTTACTTGAACAAATTGATAAAGTCTTACAAAAACTCGGTATAAATTCTGTTTACCTTCATACCTGCCTTGATGTAGTTCATCTAATCGATTTTTACACAAATGCAGGTTTTAGGGTTGAATGCGTTTCAGAGGACAGAGGTTACAGGAGAGCAAAGCTCAGAAAGACATATGGTGAAGAATATGAAAAGTGAAGAACTTGAAAGACTAAATAATATGCTTACATATGAAAGAGCTTTATCAGCGCTTGGATATAAGTGTGTGTGCGGCGTTGATGAGGCCGGCCGCGGACCGCTTGCCGGCGAGGTTTTTGCCGCTGCAGTTATATTGCCTGAGGGTTATATTCTCGAAGGACTTAACGATTCAAAAAAACTTTCTGAGAAAAAGCGCGAGGCTTTGTTTGAGATAATTAAGGAAGATGCAGTTGCCTGGTCGGTTTCTACAGCCTCTGTTGATGAAATTGACGAAATAAATATCAGAAATGCTACATATCTTGCAATGAGAAGAGCTATATTCTCTCTTAAGGTTCCGGCTGATTACGCTTTGATTGATGGCGACTGCATTACAGAGCTTACCCTCCCTCATCAATGTGTAATTAAAGGAGATGCAAATTCTCTTTCAATAGCGGCAGCATCTATTTTGGCTAAGGTTTCTAGGGACAGATATATGAAAGAACAAGCCTTACTTTATCCGCAGTATCAGTTTGAAAAACACAAAGGATACGGAACCGCACTGCACACGCAGCTTTTAAAAGAGTATGGCCCCTGCCCTATTCATCGCCGAACATTTCTTAAAAAAATCTTGAAGGAAGATGAGTTTTAATGTCAAGACTTTTAGGGATAATTGGCGAAAGTCAGGCTGAAAAGTTTTTGAAAAAGCTTGGATACAAAATAATAGAAAAAAACTATCATTCCCGGTTTGGAGAAATTGATATTATTGCAAAAGATAAAGAAACACTTGTTTTTGTTGAAGTAAAAAAGCGTAAAAACGCCGATTTTGCCGGTGGAGCGGAATACGTTGACTTAAGAAAACAAAAGAAAATTATTGCAACAGCAAATATATATTTACAAAATATAACCCAAGATTGCAACATCCGCTTTGATGTTGTCGAAATCAATTCAGATAAAATATCTCATATTAAAAATGCTTTTTTTACGTAAAAAAGTGTTGCATTTTGTGAGAAAATGTAATAAAATATATTTTACTTTATCACGAGTCCACAGGTAAAGTAAAGCTAAACCGTGGACAGAAAGGTTAGATTATAATGGAATTATCAAGAAAATACTCTTCTATCAGTGCTTCGCCAACTTTGGCAATTGACTCAAAGTTTAAAGCTATGAAAGCGGAAGGAATAGATGTTGTGGGTTTCGGGGCTGGTGAGCCTGATTTTGAAACTCCTGATCATATTAAAGCTGCGGCAATTGAGGCTATAAATAATGGAGTAACAAGATATACTCCTGCTTCCGGTACTCCTGCATTAAAAGCAGCTATTTGCAGAAAATTCGAAAGAGAAAATGGACTTAAATATGAGCCAAATCAAATCGTTGTAAGTAACGGCGCAAAGCATTCACTCGTTAACATTTTTGGTGCTATTTTAAACCCCGGTGACGAGGTTTTAATTCCTGCCCCATTCTGGGTTTCTTATCCTGAAATGGTTCGCCTTGGTGATGGCACACCAAAATTTATTGAAACAACTGAAGAAAATAACTTTAAATTTACTGCAGAACAGCTTGCAGATGCAATTACCCCAAAAACCAAAGCTCTTATTTTAAATACTCCTTCAAATCCTACAGGTATGGTTTACACTGCAGATGAGCTTAAGGAAATTGCTAAGGTTTGCGTTGAAAAAGATATATTTGTAATTTCAGATGAAATTTACGAGCACTTAATTTATGAAGGCGAAAGAGTTTCTATTGCAACTTTTGGTGAAGAAATATACAAAAGAACAATTATTGTAAATGGACTTTCGAAAACTTATGCTATGACCGGTTGGCGTATTGGTTATACTGCTTCTTCGCCTGAAATTGCCAAAATTATGGGAAATGTTCAGAGCCATGCTACATCAAACCCTAACTCTATCGCACAGTATGCTGCAGTTGTTGCACTTGACGGTGGGCTTGATTTTGTTGACGATATGAAAGCTCAGTATGTTAAACGCCGTGATTATATGGTTGACAGAATTAACTCTCTTCCCGGCGTATCTTGCAAAAAGCCAAGTGGAGCTTTCTATGTAATGATGAATATTAAAGAATTGTTTGGCAAAGAAATTTGCGGCGCAGTTATCAATTCGTCAGAAGATTTTGCAACTGCCCTCCTTGAAAAGGCTAATGTAGCGCTTGTACCCGGCGAAGGCTTTATGGCAAATGGTTACCTTAGATGGAGCTATGCTACTTCCATTGAAAACATTAAAAAAGGTCTTGACAGACTTGAAAAATTCTTAAATAACGAATTTTAATTTGAAAGGTGTAGATTTACAATGAAAATCGGCATTATTGGCGGCGGAAATATGTCAAAAGCCATTATTCTTGGCCTACTTGCTAATAAAACAAAAGGCGATATAATTATGGTTTCTGATAAAGACGCTAAAAAGCTTAACGAGCTTAAACGTTTTGGTATTAAAACCGGTGAAAACATTGATGTATTAAAACATGGTGATGTTGTTATTTTGGCCGTTAAGCCTGATGTTTATCCGGTAGTTCTGCCTGAGTGTGTTGGTTTTGAAAAATTGTTTATCTCAATCGCTGCGGGCGTTTCAATAGATTATATTAAGAATATTTTGGGAGAGACTTCCCGTGTTGTGAGAGTTATGCCTAATACTCCTGCTCTTGTTGGTGCCGGTATGACGGCTATTTGCCGAGATGGTGCACTTGAGGATGATATTAAGTCGACCGAGAGTATTTTTTCCGCAGTTGGCGAAACTGTTGTTACCGAAGAAAAACACATTGATGCTGTTTGTGGTGTTTCAGGCAGCGGACCTGCGTATATTTTTACTATGATAGAAGCTATGGCCGATGGCGGCGTATTAAAAGGCTTATCTCGTGCTGAGGCAATAAAGCTTGCTGCTCAAACGGTTTTAGGCTCTGCAAAAATGGTTCTCGAAACAGGAAATCATCCTGCACAGCTCCGCGATGCAGTTTGTTCGCC
This sequence comes from Clostridia bacterium, assembly GCA_045590195.1. Lineage (GTDB taxonomy): Bacteria > Bacillota > Clostridia > UMGS1883 > UMGS1540 > JAZNQN01. The sequence continues at coordinate 32,594 of JAZNQN010000040.1, forward strand.
TGGCGGTACAACCATAGAAGGTGTAGCAGCTTTAGAAGATTGCGGCTTTCGCAGCGCGATTATAAATGCTGTATCTGCTGCAACAGAAAAGAGTAAGGCTCTTAAAAAATAGACATAATCTTTTCATAATTTTCATACCATATTTTATAAGGCGGTGTGAGAATTGGAAAGGTACATAAAAAATAACAAGTTAACAATTTTTTTAGTTTTTTCAGCAGTTTTAACCGGTATAGTAATTGGTACCTTTTCCCTTTTAAAACTAGACGAAAATCTGGCAAAATCCCTGATAGATTCGGTAAATAGCAGTATATCTAATTCGAGTTTATTTGCTGCATTTACAAAGTCAATTTCCAGTGAATTTTTAAAATTTTTTGCTTTGTTTATTTGTGGAATTACTGTTTTCGGAGCACCAATGAGTGTTTTTTGCCTTGGGTATCTGGGATATACTTTGGGTTTTTCTGTAGGTTTTTTAATGAAATATTATGGTTTAGCTGGATATTTGTCAGTGATTTTTGGAATTGTCCCCCACTACCTTATTTTATTACCTGCATATATTTTAACAGGTATTGTAGGAATAAACTTTTCAAACAAATTGTTACTTGGAGAAAAACAACTAAAAAACGATTTTAAATTATACACTGCAAAAATGATATTTTTTGCAGTGATGATTTTTCTATCGTGCATTATAGAGGGATTTGTTTCATCGTTCTTTATTAAAAAAATACTATTACTAATTTAACTCATATTGGAGGGTTTATATTTGAACAGTGCAATGGTACAGTACCATGAATTTCTTCGTGATGTTCGCCATTTGTCTGAAAACACTGTTTTGTCATACGAAAGAGATATTAAACAGTTTCAACGATATTATGGTAAAAACATTAAAAGAGCTTCTTGCGAAGACGTAACAAATTATATATCTGAAATGAAAAAACATGGATGTGCTACGGCTACTGTTTCTCGTAGTATGGTTTCACTCAGGTCGCTTTATGCTTTTCTTAAAGATAATGGCATAATAAAAAAAGACCCTACTCGCGAGATTGCAATGCCAAAGGTTGAAAAATCTCTTCCACAGATTCTTACTTCTGCAGAGATTTCACTTTTACTTGAAGCTCCTTCAGGAAGTGATGCAAAATCTTTACGTGACAAAGCTATGCTGGAACTTCTGTATGCAACAGGGATAAAAGTTTCTGAACTAATTTCTCTTAATTTATCAAACGTTAATTTACGCCGCGGAATGCTTAATTGTTCTAATTCTTCGAATGCGAGAATTATTCCTCTTGGAAAAGTTGCTATTAAAGCTATTAGCGCTTATCTCAAAAATGCACGTTCTAATCTTGTTACTTCTTCAGATGAAATTGCACTTTTTGTAAATTATACAGGTTCACGTATGACCAGACAGGGCTTTTGGAAACTTTTAAAACATTATACCAAAATTGCCGGTATTGAAAAAGAAATAACACCTCATACCCTTCGCCATTCTTTTGCTGCACATCTTCTTGAAAATGGTGCTGATATTGATATAATTGGCGAAATGATGGGTCTTACCGACTCAGCATCTACGGCCGTTTACAAAAAAATAATTGAAAACAGGCTTTTTGATGTTTACAAAAAAGCACATCCTCGTGCGTAATTTACAAATTTATACAATAATTTACATATTTTGTATATTTTAGTTGACTTTTACATTTTAATATGATAATATTACTATAGAATTTTTTGGAGGTGTACTATGAAATCTACCGGTATTGTCCGTAAAGTTGATGAACTTGGAAGAATTGTTTTGCCTATTGAACTAAGAAGATTGCTTGATATTGCTGAAAAAGATCCCCTTGAAATATATGTAGACGATGACAGCATTGTTTTGAAAAAGTATGCTCCTGCATGTATTTTTTGTGGAAACGCAAAAGATATTGTTAATTTTAAAGACAAAAAGGTTTGCAGCCAATGTCTTGCAGATTTACAGAAATAATATTAAATCCCATCAGCTTAGCTGATGGGATTTTTTTACCCTTTTATCATTGTACCTATACCTGCATTTGTGAAAATTTCAAGCAAAATGCAATGTGGAACTCTGCCATCAATAATGTGAACTCGATTAACACCATTGTTAATTGCTTCAACACAGGAAAGTGATTTTGGTATCATACCGCCAGAAATAATTCCTTTATCAATATTATCAAAAACTTCCTGTTTGCTCATTTCATAAATTACTTTACCTGCCTCATCGAGTATACCTTCAACGTCAGTAAGGTAAATAAGCTTTTCGGCTTTTGTTGCCTTAGCCACTGCAGATGCAACTGCATCAGCATTTATATTATAACTTTGACCATGCTTGTCAACACCAATTGGAGCAATTACAGGAATATATTCATCTTCTGCTACAAGTTTGATGAGTTTTTCATTAACTTTTACAACTTCACCTACAAAGCCAATATCCTGCTTTTCGCCATCAACTTCTGTGTAAAGTTTTTCACATTCAAGAAGGTGGCCATCGATACCTGAAAGACCAACTGCCTTTCCACCAACTTCATCAATCATAGAAACAATTTCTTTGTTTGTTTTACCAACAAGTACTTGCTGTGCTACTTTGATTGTATCTTCATCTGTAACACGAAGTCCGTTTATAAACTTACTTTCAATTTTGTAAGTATCAAGTGCGCTGGAAATATCGGGACCTCCACCATGAACAACAATTGGATTTGCTCCGATATACTTAAGCAATGTAACGTCCTCCATAACATTGTGCTTAAGCTCATCACTTTTCATTGCGTTGCCACCATATTTAACTACAATAGTTTTCTTGTAAAGTTTTTGTATGTATGGCAATGCCTCAACGAGTATTTTTGCTTTGTTTAAAAGTTTATCTTCAATCATTATAAGTACATTGGCGGAGCCTGAAGGCCGCGCGCCTCCTCCTCTCCAAAAATAATATTCATATTCTGAATCGCCTGACCTGCAGCGCCTTTTATCAGATTATCAATACATGAAACAACAATTACTCTATTCAGGCGTTTGTCAACAACAAGGCCTATATCTACGTAATTAGAAAATGCAACATTTTTAATCTCAGGCAAAGCACCTGCTTCGCAAATTCTTACAAATTTTTCGCCGGCATAGTATTTTTTAAACAACTCAACTGCTTCTTCAGTTGAAATATCTGCTTTTAAATTAGAGTAGGAAGTTGCAAGAATACCTCGCTTAATCGGTATAAGATGAGGAGTAAATGAAAGCGCTATATCTTCACCTGCAACAATTGAAAGCTCCTGTTCGATTTCCGAAGTATGTCTGTGGGTTGCAACGCCGTAAGCTTTCATACTTTCATCACATTCACAGAAAAGGCTTGGAAGCTTAAGGCCTCTGCCTGCCCCTGTAACACCACTTTTTGCATCAATAATGATATTTTTGGTATCAATTATTTTTTCGGCCAAAAGCGGAGCTAAACCCAAAATAGAGCAAGTTGTGTAACAGCCGGGGTTTCCGATAAGTTTTGTTTTCTTAATTTCTTCTCTGTAAAGTTCAGGTAAACCGTAAACTGATTCTTTAAGCATTTCAGGTGCGCAATGTGGCTCTCCATACCATTTTTCATAAACCTTATCATCGTTATATCTGAAGTCGCCACTTAAATCAATAACAACAACACTTTTTTTGTAAAGCTGAGGTATAACCTCTTTTGAAGCACCATGTGGAAGAGCTGTAAAAACAACATCGCTTCTTTCACAAACGGTATCTACATCACCTTCTTCGCAAACATTATCTACAATTCCGCGAAGATTTGTATATACGTCTGAAAACTTTTTACCTTCAAAAGTTTTTGAACCTAATAGTGTAAGCTCAACGTTACCGTGAGCAGATAAAAGCCTTACAAGTTCAGCGCCTGCATAACCTGTTGCACCTAAAACGCCTGCTTTAATCATAAGTATACCTCCCATTAAATAACATATTGTAAATTATACATTAAAATTTATAAAAATGCAATAGTTTTGTATTAAAATATTATTTTTATGCACATTATATAAATAAACGCTAATAAATATACATTTCAGTGTATAAAATAGAAAGGCGGAATAAATCCGCCAAAAAATTATTTACTTGCAGCAGCAGTAGATTTTTCCTGTTTTACCTTATGGTCAATTACATGGCGCGATGCAAGCTCACTGATTACGTCTTCAAGAGAAATTCCCATTTCAACCATCATAACCATTACGTGGTATACAAGATCGGCAATTTCGTAAATTGTTTCGCCTTTATCTCCACCTTTTGCACCAATAATTACTTCGGTACTCTCTTCCCCAACCTTTTTAAGGATTTTATCAATTCCTTTTTCGAAAAGATATGTAGTATAAGAACCTTCTTTTTTATCAGTTTTTCTGCCTTCGATAAGCTTCATTAAATCAGAAAGCGAAAAGTCGCTAAAACCTTCTTTTGCGTAAACATTATCCTCAAAGCATGTTTCTGTTCCTCTGTGACATGCAGGACCATCTTTTATTACAGTAACCAACAAAGTATCCATATCACAGTCAGTTTTAATGTTTAAAATATGCTGAAAATTGCCTGAAGTTTCGCCTTTTCTCCAAAGTTGCTGGCGAGATCTTGAGTAAAAACAAGTTTTTTCTTCTTTAATGCTTATTTCAAGGCTTTCCTTATTCATATAAGCCAGCATCAGTACTTTTTTTGTATAATAATCCACAACAATTGCAGGAATAAGTCCGTTTTGGTCAAATTTGAGTTCATTTATGTTAATCATTTTTATCTCCTTACATTTATACCATTATTATAAAGTGTATTTTTAAGATCAGGAATTGCAACCTCGCCAAAGTGAAAAATGCTAGCAGCAAGACCTGCATCAACACCTTCAACCTCATTAAAAAGAGTTACAAAATCAGAAATCGAACCAGCACCACCTGAAGCAATTACAGGTAAAGAAGTAGCATCGCAAACAGCTTTCAGCATTTCGATGTCAAATCCGCCTTTAACGCCATCGGTATCGATACTGTTAACAACAATTTCTCCAGCACCGGAAGCTTCGCCTCTTTTAATCCACTCAATAGCATCAATGCCGGTGTTTTCTCTGCCGCCTTTAGCGAAAACAGTAAATTTGCCATCAACCCTTTTAATGTCAACCGACAATACAACACACTGGTCGCCATAAAGTTTGGCAGCTTTTTCGATAAGTGAAGGGTCTTTAATTGCGCCTGAATTTACACTAACCTTGTCGGCACCACATTTTAAAACCCTGTCAAAATCATTTAGAGTATTTATTCCACCGCCAACTGTTAGCGGAATAAAAATGGTTTCAGCAACTTCTTTTAAAATGTCAGTAAACAAGTTCCTGTTTTCAAAAGAAGCGGTTATATCATAAAACACGAGCTCATCTGCCCCGCAATCACTATAATGTTTAGCTAAATCAACTGGAGAAGATACTTTTGATAGACCTTTAAAATTAACACCTTTCACTACGTCGCCGTTTTTAACATCAAGGCAGGGAATTATTCTTTTAGTTATCATAAAATGCCCTCCTCGGCCAATTTAATCGCTTTTTTAAGGTCAATATCTCCGGTATACAGCGCCTTGCCAACTATTGCACCAAAAATATTCATTTCACGCAGCTTTATAATATCTTCATATCCAGAAACTCCACCTGAGGCTATTATATCAATATCAAAGCTTTCAGAGAGTTTTTTGTAAAGTTCAAGGTTTGTTCCCTTGCCTGCACCATCCTTTGAAATATCGGTACAAATAACAGTTTTAGCGCCCCAACCACAGAGCTTTTTGCAAAAATCAAATCCGTTTATATCGGAAACCTGAAGCCAACCGTGAGTAGCTACAAAACCATCTTTAAGGTCTGCGCCAATAGCAATTCTATCGCTATATTTTTTTATCATTTTTTCAGTAAACTCAGGGTTAGTAATTGCTATAGTACCGAGTATTACTCTTGAAACGCCGCAATCAAGATACTTTTTAATAACCTCTTCATCACGAATTCCGCCACCAACTTCAACTTTAAGTGAAGTGTTTGAAACAATATCTTTAACGATATCATAGTTTGCGGTGGTAGCGTCTTTTGCACCATCTAAATCAACAACGTGAAGAAACTCTGCTCCGGCGTTTTCAAAATCTTTTGCGGTTTCCGAGGGTGCATCTCCATAAACTGTCATTTTATTATAGTCGCCTTTAAAAAGCCTTACAACTTTTCCGCCCGACAAATCAATAGCGGGAAAAATTTTCATAATTATTCTCCTAACTCACAAAATGCCTTTAATATATTAAGGCCAACATTTCCGCTTTTTTCAGGATGAAACTGAAGAGCGAAAATATTGTCTTTCTGAACAGCAGCAGTAACTTCTATCTCATAATCTGTTGTTGCAATTGTACTTTCAAGGCAATCAGTTGCGTAATACGAATGTACGAAATAAACATAGTCGCCTTCATTTATATGTTTAAAAATTGGTCTTTTTTCGCCGTGGAATTTAAGACTGTTCCATCCCATATGCGGAATTTTAACATTTTTGCAAACATCCGAAAGCGGAACAACATTACCTCTTATGAGGCCGAGTCCATCGTGTTCGCCATACTCAAAGCTTTTATCAAACATCATTTGCATACCAAGGCATATTCCCATAATATACTTGCCTTTTTCAGCTTCTGTTTTTAAAACTTCGTCAAGCCCGGTATTCCTAAGCTTTGCAGCGGCATCTTCAAATGCACCTACACCGGGTAAAATAAGTTTATCGCAGTTTTTAATTTTATCTTTGTCGCCGGTAAAAATAATATCAGCACCAATGCTTTTAAAAGAGCTTTGAAGCGAAAATATATTACCAACGCCGTAATCTATTATACCAATCAAGTTTTAAGCCTCCTAAATGAGCATACCCTTTGTAGAAGGAATTTCATTTTTAAATTCATCATTGATTTTGCTTGCTTTTGAAATAGTTCTTGCAAATGCCTTGAATATTCCCTCGGCTACATGGTGAGAATTTACACCATCAAGTTTTTTGATATGTAAAGTAATTTTACTGCTTCTTACGAAGCCTTCGAAAAATTCCTGAATAAGTTCAGTATCAAAATCACCAATTTTTTCAGTATCAAACTGAGCATTGAAAGAAAGATGGCTTCTGCCTGAAATATCACATGCACAAAGAATAAGCGCTTCATCCATGGGAAGAATTATATCTGCATAACGTTCTATACCTTTCATATCAGAAAGAGCTTCCAGAAATGCGCCACCAAGGCAAATTCCAATATCTTCTGCGCTGTGATGGTAATCAACTTCAACATCGCCCCTGCAGGAAATATCAAGGTCAAATCTACCGTGTTTTGCAAAAAGAGTAAGCATATGGTCCAAAAAACCACAGCCGGTTATAATTTCACTTTTACCGCTTCCGTCTATAACCAAGGAAAGCATAATATCAGTTTCTTTAGTTTTTCTAGTGATTTCACTTTTACGCATAACAACACCCCATAATTTCATTAAGTTTTTTAATTAAAATACCGCATTCTTCGTCGGTGCCAATTGTAATTCTCAGATAATCACAAATTTTCGGGTCTGAAAAATGTCTTACCAGAACACCTTTATCTTTAAGTGACTTATATAAAAATTCACCGCCATAGCTTTTATGTTTGGCAAAAACAAAATTTGCTTTTGATGGCAAAATCGAAAAACCAATTTTATTCAGCTCAATAGTCAGTTTTTCGCGCGTTTTTATAATTTTGTTGCACATTTCAGTAAAATAATTTTCACTTTCAATAGCGGCTTTACCAGCTAACAGAGTAAGCCTGTTAATGTTATAAGGATTCAGCGAATATCTTATAGTGTTTAAATCGTTAATAATTCCTTTGTCAGCCACTGCATAGCCTAGTCGGCCACCGGCAAGTGAACGTGATTTTGAAAAAGTTCTGACAACCACAAGATTTTTATATTTGGGTAATAAAGTAATAGCACTCTCTCCGCCAAAATCTATATACGCTTCATCGATCACAACTATATTTTCAGGGTTTGATTTAAGTATTTCTTCAATTTGCCAAAGCGGCATATAAATGCCAGTAGGAGCATTAGGATTTGCAATAATTATTGTTTTGTTAAGTCCAAGATAATCTTTGTAATCAATTTCAAAATTATCGCAAAGGTCTATTGGCTGGGTTTTAATTCCATAAAGTGCTGCAAACACTTTATAAAACCCGTATGAAATGCTTGGAAAAGCAACGCCACAATTACCAAAGGAATATGCTAAAAATAAAAATGATAAAATTTCATCCGAGCCATTTCCGGGGATAATGTTCTCTTTTGAAACACCATGTTTTTTAGCAATCGACTCGCAAAGCTCTTTGCACTGAGGGTCGGGATAAAGTTTTAAACGTGAAACTTCATCTGAATTTATGGCATCAATCACGGCTTCAGACGGCGGATAAGGCGATTCATTTGTATTAAGTTTTATATATTTTTTGTCCTGCGGTTGTTCACCGGGTGTATATGCACTCAGGTGACTATGTGCAGGCGAGAAAAATTCACTCATTTAATTCACCCTCAAATCTTACTACTGCGGAAGCTGCATGGGCAGTAAGCCCTTCTTCCTTTGCAAAACGTTCAACTTTTTTGCAAACCTCTTTCAAATCTTCATCGGAATAATATGTATATGATGTTTTCTTAATAAAATCGTCAACAGAAAGTGGCGAAGAAAATCTTGCAGCAGATCCGGTAGGCAAAGTATGATTAGTTCCTGCAAAATAATCGCCCAAAGGCTCAGGGCAATTTTTTCCAAGAAATACCGAGCCGGCATTTTTTATGCTGTCAAGATAATCAAATGGATTATCAAGAAAAACTTCAAGATGTTCAGGAGCAATTTCATTTGAAATTTCGATTGCTTTTTCGATTGAATCAGCGATTATAATTTTTCCATTATTATCTATTGATGCCCTTGCAATTTCACTTCTTTCCAAAACTTTCAGGCAGTTTTCAATTTCGGCCTGAACTTCTTTTGCAAACGCTTCACTGGTGGTAACCAAAACTGCTGAAGCATTTTTATCGTGTTCAGCCTGAGAAAGCATATCGCTGGCAACTACTTTTGCGCTGCCGCTACCATCAGAAACAACTAAAATTTCGCTTGGGCCTGCAATCATATCGATGCTGACTTTTCCAAATACCTGTCTTTTAGCCTCGGCAACAAAAACATTACCAGGGCCTACAATTTTATAAACAGGTTCAATACTTTCAGTACCATATGCAAGCGCCGCAATAGCCTGTGCGCCGGAAATTTTATAAATATCGTGAACACCTGCAATATCTGCCGCAACTAAAACGGCAGGCTTAATATTGCCGTTTTTATCACAAGGAGTAGCAATAATAATTTTTTCACAACCTGCAATTTTAGCGGGAATTGAATTCATCAAAACAGTTGAAGGATAAGCAGCGGTGCCGCCAGGTACATAAAGAGCAACTTTTTCAATAGGTGTGATTTTCTGGCCTAATACTTTGGTGCCGTTTTTAATTTCATATCCGCATCTGAGTTGTTTAATATGATAAGCTTTAATGTTTTCTGCCGCTTCACGCATAATTTCTATAAGCTCATTATCTACCTGTGAATACGCATTTTTTATCTCTTCAGCCGAAACTTTTAGAGAAGACAAACTTGCCCCATCAAACTTTTTTGTATACTCGAAAAGAGCTTCATCTCCCCTGTTTCTGACATCAGAAATAATGTCGCCAACTGTTTTATAAACATCGGGTGCTGCTGTGGAACGGGACAACACTTCATCTATTGCTTTTTTTGCATCAGTATAAATTTTAATCATGTATTTGCTCCCTGTTTGATTTCATTTAGCATTTTTTCAGTAATAAGGTTAATTTCATTACCTTTAAATTTATGGCTTGACTTGTTGCAAACAAATCTTGCGCTTATATTTACGATATCCTCAATAACTTCGAGATCGTTTTCTTTTAAGGTTGTACCTGTTTCAACAATATCAACGATAACATCGCTCATTTTTAGAATAGGTGCAAGCTCAATAGAGCCGTTAAGCTTAATTATTTCAATCGCTCTGCCAGTTTTGGCAAAGTAATCTTTGGCAATTTTTGTGAATTTAGTTGCAACAGTTATTGTTTTTCTGTTTGAAAGCTTTGTACCTTTTTTGGCGGCAACAGCCATTTTGCATTTACCAATATCAAGGTCTAAAAGTTCGTAAATATCCGGCTCATATTCAAGCAGAATATCCTTTCCAACAACGCCAACATCTGCGGCGCCTCTCTCAACATAAATAGAAACGTCAGACGGCTTTACCCAGAAAAATCTTACGCCTTTTTCTTCGTTTTCAAAAATAAGTTTTCTGCTTTTCTCTTTAATTGAAGGGCAATCGTATCCTATTTTTTCAAAAATATCGTAAACCTTTTCGCCAAGTCTGCCCTTGGGAAGTGCAACATTTATCATTTATCTGCCCTCCTCTAAAGTGTTTGATACACCTTCTTTGTACTGAATAATGTGTTTATATCTTGTACCTTTGTCGGCGTTTTTCAAAACACGAACTGTATAACCCTTTTCAATTATCTTTTCACATTCAGCTAAGACAAGGGCAGCATCGTCGCCGTCGTTATATAAAAGCAAGCAATCAACATCGCTTACAGTTTCGGTTCTATCGTATATTTCAAGCAAATCTATGTAAACCGCAAATCCAATTGCACTGCTGCGTTTGCCAAGCTTTTCAATTAAATTATCGTATCTTCCGCCAGAAAGAATACTGCACGGAACTCCGGGAACAAAGCCCGAGAATGTAATACCATTATAGTAATTCATATCGTTGATAAGCGAAAAGTCAATTTTAATTTTATCGCCCCAGGTAAATTTAGAAAGTGATGAAAAAATTTCGCAAAGCTCATAATATGCAAGTTTCATTTTATCGTTTTCAACGAGGGCAAAAATCTTTTCTTTGCAATCATCAAACGAACCATAAATACGCGTTAAAGAAGCAATTTTCTTTGCTTTTTCATGAGAAACACCTTCATTTTCACAAAGAGAAATAATACTTCCGTAATCCTTTTTAGAAATTGCTGACAAAAGTGCATCTTTAACTTTTTCTCTGACATCAATGCTATCCAAAAGTCCGGCAACAAAGCCCATATGAGAAACATCCATTACATATTCGCAGTTTATACTTTCAAGGCTTTTTGCCGCAAGAGTAAGAACTTCAGAAAGTACAAACAAATCAATATCGCCGATATATTCAAGGCCAAGTTGCATTATTTCTTTATACTCACCTGCACTTTTATCGCCTCGATAAACATTTTCAGTATAATAAACCTTTTGAAACCCATTTTTTTCCCAAAGTGCATTTTTAGCTATAGAAAGAGTTACGTCAGGCTTGAGTGCCATAAGTTTGCCGGAAAGATCTGTAAATGTTATAACATTTTCGCTTTTGAGAAAGCTTTTGTTTTCAGCATAGAGATCATACTCTTCAAACTTCTGCATTTTATATTTGGAATAACCGTGATGCTCATAAAGAGCTCTCAGGTCATAAATAGCTTTTTCATTTTTAGATAAAAATTCATTAATATTTTTCATTTCTAACTCCGCTCCGGTTTCAAAAACCCGAAAAATACTTTATTTTATCATTATAACTCTAATAATCAGTTTAGTCAAGTAAAGTGGGCAATATTTTTAACTTTTTAAACAAATTGTAATATAAAAGTTTTTGTCGCTTTTTGTAACACGATTATTTCTTATGAATAAACTGAAATCAGGTGATAAAAATGATAGTTTTATTTGGAAATATAACATCTACAATGAAAATTAAAAAAGTTTTAAAGCAACACGGTATAGAATCTGCTGCAATACAGACAACCAGAAATCCTTCAAACCCGGACTGTGGGCATGGTTTAAAACTTGATAAGAAACATCTTGAAAAAATCAAAGAAATTTCCGCAGAATTGAACGTGAAAATCAAAGGTGTTTACCATGAATGATTATATTTATCTCGACAATGCGGCAACATCGTTTCCGAAGCCTGAACCTGTAATACTTGAAGTGCAGCGTTGTATCAGAAATTACTGTGTAAACGCCGGCAGAAGTTCACATAAAAAAAGCGCTTACGTAGATGAAAGAATATATATCACAAGAGAGCTCTTGTCTTCCCTATTTGCTATTTCTGACCCGCAAAGAATTGCTTTTACCAATAACACAACTACTGCTTTAAATTTTGCTTTAAAGGGAATTTTAAGAAGAGGCGACCATTTAATTATCAGCAGCATGGAACACAACAGCGTTTTAAGACCTGCTCATTCGCTTTTGAAAAATGGAATTTCTTATTCAATTGCAAAAGCTGACGACGACGGGGAAGTTCACTTTGAAAACATAAAACCACTTATTAGAAAAAACACGAAAATGGTTGCGATTATTCACACATCGAATGTTACAGGAAAAATTAACAACATTAACAAAATCGGCGAAGAGCTTAAAAAAAGAAACATAATTTTTCTTGTTGATGCTGCTCAATCTGCAGGAATTGTGGAAATAGATGTAAATAAGTCAAATATAGATGTATTGTGCTTTCCGGGACACAAAGGGCTATATGGTCCAACGGGTACAGGAGGAATTTATGTCTCTGAAAAAATAAATATACTGCCAATTATCGAAGGTGGAACAGGCAGTATGAGCGAAAGCAGATTACAACCTTTTGAAATGCCCGATTTACTTGAAAGCGGAACGCCAAACGTTGTTGGAATTTCGGCGTTATGTGAAGGAGTAAAATTTGTTAAACAACATGAAAAAGAAATATTGCAACACGAACAATATCTTGGAAAAATTCTGGCCGACAATATGAAAAACATAAAAAATGTAACAGTGCTTGGAAGAAAAAATGATAACAATACTGGAGTTGTTGGCTTAAGCATCGCAAATAAACCACCTGCCGAGGTTGCATATTTGCTTGATAAAAACTTTAACATAGCAACAAGAGCAGGGTTTCATTGTTCTTCTCTGGCCGCCGAAACGCTTAACATAAAAAATACAGGTTCACTGAGATTTTCAGTGGGATTTTTTAATACTAGGGCTGATATAGAAAAAGCTTCATATGCAATGAAAAAAATATTGTCATAACAGAAAATCATTATCATAGAAATTTAGTGTGGGGTGATTTTTTGGCAAGAATTTATGATTTCAGAAACAAGGAAGTAATAAATATCAGCGACGGCAGAAGGCTTGGCTTTATCGAGGATGTGGACCTTGATATTGAAAGCGGAAACATTTCGTCGGTTATAATTCCTGTAAGCGGAAAAATACTCGGTGTTTTCGGAAAAGACACTGAATATATTATTCCGTGGGAATCGATTAAAAAAATCGGACACGATATTGTTTTGGTTGATTTTTGTCAAAACTAATGGCAACAGTTATTAAGCTGTTGCCAATTTTTTAGTTGTATATAGTCTAGATTTAGTATGATGAGCCTTTTCCCCAGATTACAGGGTTAAGGCTCATTTTCATACCTGAATATAATGTTTTTTGGTTGATTCGTAGTGGACAGTTTAGAGATTTTTTGAAAAATATCGTTGAAAGATTTCAGTTGTGATAAGGATTTTGGTGTTATATGTGTCCAAGATTAAAAATTGTTCATGGTTATTTACTTTTCTGGTAATTTGTGATAAAATATTAGTATGAGATGATGAAAGAGTTAGACAAACTTGAATTTGAGGGAGGTCTCTTTATGGCAGTTGTATATATTTTTTTAGGAATGGCAATAGGTGTTGTTATTGGACAACAGTATTATAAACATCAGATTGTGAAAAAGAAAAATAAAAAAGTTATTGAACAGGTTAGAGAATGGATTTTAGAATCAGAAAAATAACTTCCAATTTGTCAAACTGAATAATTACATTAAGGAGCTTTGAGCCTACGGGTTCAAAGCTCTATTTTTTAATAAATAGTGGGTATTGTTAAGAAGTATTGGCATTCAAATTTTAAATCAATGATAATTTCTGTTGAAATTGCCAAAAACGATGATTTTATTGTGGTTTTAAGGGATGTTAAAGCATCCGACAAATGCTAGACTATATAATTTTTAATTGTTTACTATTGACTTTTAAGATGAAATTTGTTATTATTTATAAGTGGTTTGTCCTCGTAGCTCAGCGGGATTTAGAAACTGTTTCCCAGGCGGTTGTTTTAGCGCTGACTGACCTAAAATGTTAGTTTAATTGAATTAAATATGCGCTTGTACCTCAGCAGGATAGAGGGTCCGCCTCCTAAGCGGAACGCCCCCGGTTCGAATCCGGGCAAGCGCGCCAAAACCCCAAAACATCGCGTTTTGGGGTTTACTTTTATAGCAATTATTTCAAATTTAAGGCTTATCCTTACACGGAGGGTTGCCAAACATTTTTACGTAAGCCTTATAAAATGTTGCATAGTCATTATAGCCACAGTCGGTGTAGATTTTGGTGGGGTAACAATAATTCGCGGTGACGAGTTGTGGATTTACTACATTGGCTTTGCAGGCGATGAAAACCATGCAGGTGAATCGTGGTTTACAAACGGAATATACCGCAACGGTGCTACAGGAATTGCGAAACTCCGCCGGGATGGCTTTGTGTCCCTCAATGGCAAAGGTACAATTACCACAAGAAAGCTTGAATTCAGCAATAAGTGTGCAATGTACGTTAATGCGATAGGTAGCGTCAGCGCTGAAATTTTAGACGAAAATGGTAATGTGCTTGATACGTCATCGGTATTTTGTGGTGACAGTACAAAGGCGGAATTAAAATTTTCAAAATTAAATATAAAAACACTAAATGATAAAATATTAAGGATAAAGTTTACCGTTGACGGAAAGATTTTTTCCTTTGGTTTTACCGATGAAAATGGAGATTTTGGCGGAGCACACGCCGCAGGTGTTTTTGAATAAAAACATCAATAGCTTTGTAATATAAAAACTCCTAACGGCGGTGCTTCTTAGGGATAAATCGGTTTTGGCTTGATATTTTCCGCTTATAGTGCGCAAAAAAATGCAGACATACGACAGTATGACTGCATTTTTTTATGACTTCTCTAAGACAAAAAATC
>JAZNQN010000041.1:0-43683 GCA_045590195.1 Clostridia bacterium
CTCTTCCTCCTGCTCCCTTATAGCCTCGTATTCTTCCTTTGATATTTTTTTGTAGTCTTCTGCACTTTCGCCCTCGGCGAGATATATTTGTTTCCCATGTACTTTACCATTTGTTAAATATTTGCCTTCTCCGGCCTTTAAAGGTTCTCTTCTCATTTTTATCCCCCTATACTAAAGAAATTGTACAATTTGGCTTTGTACCAATTAACGTTGCCCACTCTGCGGAAGCGCTGCCATCATTCGCACCTTCGCTTGTTTCAAATGCTTTGTTAACTGCCTCTTCCGAAAAGGTTAAACTCACCGTATTTACATTCAACGCACAATTTACAGCACTTTCAATACTTGCTTTATCAAGTTTATTACAATCTCCCATATTAAGCGGATTTCCAATAGTGCCTTCAAATATGATGTGTTCAAGTGCTAAATTGTATCGAAACGTATTTGAAAATGTATGTGTTTTTTTTACTATCAGCTTTTCAACCCATTTTATATGTGAGTCTGATTTTGCACTACAATATAAAATCCTATCAAGATTACTGGCACTAGAGCCGTCAATTACACCCACGCCCGAAAATTCCACATCACGAAAAACATAGTCAAGACTTGTGCTATCCGAAAAATCAAACTTTACGCCACCGTTCTTTTCAATCTCCGCAAGGTCTACCTCGCCATTTGCACCATGAAACATATTTGTTGAGATTGATGGCTTTATCACAATAGGAAAATTTAATAATTCTTCGGAAAAACGCATATATCTAAAAGCATATCCATATACATTTCTTACACCATTATCAGTAATAGAATTCCAAAACTTTGCAATTCCGCTTTGCTCTCCTGCTTCGTATACCTCGTCAACCTTGCCAGCAAACTCCGAGGGCTTTATAAGCTCCGTGCTGTTTGTCTTTGCTCTTATAGCGTCCGCTATTTCTTTAAACTTTTCCTGCTGAAGGCTCATATAGCCACCTCCCAGCTGTCAAAAATAGCACTCTGTATTGCGGCTGTTATATCATCGGTTGTAGCCGCCTTTTTACCATTGATAGTAACCACATCATCAGCAACCAAAGCCAACCTACCTTTATTAGCACCAATAGTATTTGCTTCTATACTGTCAAAGGTCTTTTTGCCTGTTATTGTTTCGGCTTTGTCTTTGTGTACAAGGTTGCTTTCGTCAATTTCGGGGATTTCTATGTCACCCATTGCGGTTGTTATGTCATCTTTTACTGCAACCTCTTTGCCATTAAGCCAAAACCCATGATCAGTATTTACATAAACAGGCGAACTACTTGCAAGCTCAATACCATCAGCAGTAATAAAAAGGCGGTCGTCATTTCCTACTATATATGATGTTTTTACGCCGTCACTAAAAGTCTTTATTCCTGCAATTTCTTCGTTACCATCTTTATGCACAAGATTACTTTCGTCAATTTCGGGGATTTCTATGTCACCCATTGCGGTTTTTATATCATTAATTGTTGCAACGTCTTCACCATTAAAGGTGAGATCAGGCCCTTTTATCTCAATACCACTGGAACCTCCAATTATAAATACACCGTCACCACTTAATTGAAGTGCAGATTCTGTTGCAATTATACCAGGCGCTTGTATTGTTTCAGAGAATTTATTTTCACTTATATCTTTTTTAAGCGCAACAGGTTCTCCATTTACTTTCAAATCTCCTTGAAGTTCAAAATCAGCATCCATATATAAAAGTAATGTTGCACCAACGCCTTCTACCTGTATTCCCCTATCTGACCAAATTCTTACACTACCCACAGCTTCAATGTCAAAACGCTCTTCGGTTGAAATTTTTTTAATATCAACTCTATCGTTAAACTTTTTAACACCGCTTATTTCCTCGTTGGCATTCTTGCTTACAAAGTTTTCCGGATTAATGCTTTCTGCGGCAGCTTCGGCTCTTTCTGCGGCAGCAGAGGCTATACTCGCCGCTTGATGTGCAGAATCTGCATTAGTGCTTACTGAATGGTACATACTCACGTACTCGTCAGTAATATCGCCGTCTTTTCCTTTAGGTATTTTGATATTTAAAACGACATCTGTGTCAGTACCGACATTTGTCACGCTTGCGCTCTCGTTACTACCGACAGTTTCAACGCTCCCTATTGCTACTGTTGCGCCGGGGCCTTTGATGTTGCCGATTTCTATGGTTCTGTTATCGGTAAGGACCATGAATAAACTGTCGTTTTCGGTGTACCACCTCGCAATACCGACTCCGTCTTTGCCGTTTTCTGCATTTATTGCGAGCTGTTTGGATACATTTCCTGCCATAATCTCAACTCCTTTTAATTAAGGATGGCTCTTATGATAATCGTACAAGGCTTTTGTCCGTTTTTTACTTTAAGAGCGTTTACCGTTTTATTTATTTCGTGTCCATCTATAATCTGTTGCCATAGTTCTGAATCAGGCGACAGTTTATCTGGTCTACTTGATAGTGTTCCACAAAGCGTAACCTCGCCATCACTTTGCCACCCAATATCGTTAATACCCCTTTTATTCGCAGAAATTGGCGGCATTTTTACTATAATTGTTTCATAGGGTTTCAATTCTCTTTCAAAAATATAATTAAACCCATTCGTAGTTCTTCTAAATTCCAACATTGCTTACACCCCTTTTGACATCTGTATTTCTGCGAATGTTGCAGTTGCATCTTCCGAATAACGAATAGTGGAAGCAGAAACTTTTTCATAATCATTAAGAGTAAACAATGAAATTTCTCCTTCTTCGCCATCTGTTATAAATTCTAATCTTGATATGTTTTCGTCAGTTAATATATCGTCAAGCTCATCTGAAGTAATTTCCCCTATGAGCCTTAAATTCAGCATCCACCCAACACCTATTGTGTTCCCTTCTGCTGACTTAAACAATTTTTGTTCCATTGGGGCAGCGCATTTTTTAATTGTTCCATTTACAAACTTAACCTTCATTCTCGAATATCTCCTTTTTTCAATTTAAGTATTATGTCACAAGTCAAATCTTTGTTATATGTAAACCTTAATCCACCTATCCGTGAATTAAATGTATCTAATAAAATGCCGTCTTCTTCGCTATAGAAATAATATAGGTCATCGTAAAACAAGCACTTTATTTCTTCGGGAGTAACTCTATCAGTAATTGAAAATATCAATAAATGTATATCTCCGCTGAATCGCGATAACATATTTTCGCACTTATAAGAAACATCTTTATTACAAATATACATTTTATACTCCTTGTACTTTGTCAATCCATCCGTTTAAGCTATTTGCAAGTGTTAAAAGGTATTCTGCAAGTACCTCGTTTCCGGTATATTTATCAGTTATACCTGTAGAATAGTGACTACCTATGTTGAATCTAAGAGAATTAAACTTTGTAGCTGTCAGCTCTTCTCCTTGCGCCAATTTCGTTTGTTCGTATGTCGCATATGTATTAACCCAATAATCGCCGGTTGCATCAAGTATTGCTTTGGCCTTGTCAACCATATCGTTCCATACCTTATAACTAAACATTTGAAGTTTGCTGTTATAATCAAGAGCGTATTTTGCAGAAATGGTTTCTTGTGCCGTTGCACTACCATTTGAGGTCTCCCAACTCCATTTTTGCGTTGATACTATACCGATACTATTACCGTTGCCTATGGCATATATAATTTTCAAGTTTTCTTCGAGCACGAATATAAACGGGTTTTCAAAGCTTGTATAGTTTGTTCCGCCATCTGTTGTAAGTTTCCACCTTGCAAAATTAGTTTCAGGCATAGCAGTAAATGAAATACTGCTGTTGTATGTTCCCGATATCGTTTCCCCATAATTAACAATAATTTCTGTAGAACTATCAACTACAATTTTTATGTATGCTATAGAGGTATCATTATTTTCGCAGGTATATGAACGCGCCATATAAACACACCACCTTACCCAAATACAGCAACAACATTTGCGTTGTTTTCAACCCAATCTCTCGTCGCCACTCTACTTCCCGAAGCCGAATTGCCTATAAAAACATTATGGTCCTTACCTGTTGGAGCATCTCCTAATACAAGTGGTATATCTGCAGCATCACTATCACAACCATGTAAAAACACCTGTGGATAGCCCTGCGATTCATCATGAAAAAAAGAAAACTTTTTGTTGTTTTCGCTATCAGTAAGATAAATTACTCCAGTAAAAGTAGTTTGTTCACCATCTATGGTGAATCCATATGGGGTTTGGGTAAAAACCGAACCAAAATTTGCATTGGGGGTATTTCTCCACATCGAACCATCAAAATACCAATAATAATTGCTGGCTGTTTCGTAATATATTTTGTTTTTATCCGCAGTAGTTGAATAGAAATATGTCACTTCTTCTGGTTTTGAATAAGTTGCATTTACTACCATTGAAATTGTATCAGCTGTTAAACTGATTTCAGATTTCAAAGTGGAAACTTCTCCGTCAATGGCATTTACACTTAACTTAATTTCCTTTGCCGTCTGTTCAAAAGTTGAATATTTATTCTCTATTGCGGTATTCATATCACTTTCCGATACCTTTGTCTTTATCTCATTGGCATTTACGGTAATTTCAGCTTTCATATTATTTTTTTCTTTAACAATCTTTTGGCTAAAATTATCGTCATCCAAATTGTATAATATGTCCTCGTATTTGCGTTTCATTATTGCAATAGTATCTTTAAGTACCTGAACTTCGTTACGCAGCTGTTTAAAATCCATTCTGTTTATAGGTGTATCAGACATACAAATCACCACCTGATTCAATGAGCAATTCCATTTCATACAGCCTTACATAACCGCTACCTTCTATGTGCACCTTAATGCCGTAATTTACTGTCTGTCGTGGTTTTACTCTTATTGCCTGTTGGCCGTATCGGTCACTTGAATAAACAAGATGTGATGTGTTTTTATCGAATATTTCATCATCGTATAAAAAATAAATCTTTATATTCGCATTATTGCCATTAACATCGGCATTCGGACCATCGTTTACCTCTTCGGGAATATCTGCGAACATCTGCATTTTTTTAATATGTTTGATGTCAATTGTTTGATTTGTGAAAAGGTCCGTTTCAAAACTCCAAGTATGCTTATAGTCCTGAGTATTCATTTTGTATATAAAGCCATCATTGCATAGCATAAACATACCTTGTTTGTTATGTGCAAAACTCAACACTCTGTCGCCATATATATTTTGCTCAGACCACTGTTCTACAATAGTGTCATATACGAAAAGTCGGTTATCTCCTTCAGCATCTTCACAATAAAGATAGTAATTTCTTCCGTCTGTGCCGCTTACAGCATATACATACTGCTTCATATTGAGGTAATACCCTATAATTCGCGGATTGGAGCCTGTATATATCTTTACATCATCATCAGATACAAATATAAGTTTGCCATCAACATCTTGTATCGTTCTGTGGTCAATTGCACCTTCTGCATATATATCCTGAATACGGAAAGGATTCTTTGTGTTGTAGATTTCGTGCATATAATCTCGCTTAAAACACACAATATGACCTTGAAAATTGATAATTCCTGTAAAATTACCGTCTGCTTTAGTGTTCGACTGCGCTTTTGAACACCAGGCATTACTCTCGTTGTACTCATCTATTGAATCTAAATTCCAATTTGCGTAATCATTAAAGCCACTCGCATACACGCTGTCATCACTAACGCCAAAAAGTCTTGATAAATGTACTGCCGCAAATTTGATACTAGGGAAAGTGGGCGGCATACTAATTTTCCATCCGTATTCCGTACCACCGTCTTTATTGCCTTCTTTGTCTTCTGTTTCGTATTGACAGTATTTATAAATTGCTGTTCCGTCAAGGGTTTCTTTGCATTTATATGTATTTTGGTAATAATAATTATGGTTTGCTGTATCTGGCGGCGGATATTCTTTTGGTTCTATTACATTACCGTCTTTATCCTTTTTCGGCACATCGTTGTAATATTTCTTGATTACAACATCCATTTCATACAGCGCAAAGTCATCGTTCGTCTTATTTTCCTTGTCATTTAAAAGGTCATCTTCATAAAAATACATCGACTTTTTATCAGGAAATATAAGCAACCTTTTTGTATATTCGCCGTTAACAATGTCGTCTGACTCAACATACTTGTTAAACTGTACCACGCAACGAGGATATTCGTCATCGTCTGTTGCATCTTTTTCTTTTAATGTTCCTGTATAGGTGTTTTTTATATCTCCGTCATCGTCAAAGGTAATGTAATCAACCTTTATGGCGGTATCATTACGATATATAACAAGCAAAAATTCATCAAAAGCAAACATACTTATTGGATTAGGATATTGCCCCTCGGTAATTTGTATATGCCTTTCAGAAGGCACTAAATAAGGAGCCTCGGAAGTAGATATATTCTTTTCCATAGACAAGGCCCCTGTATCAATAGTTTGCCTATAATTAAGTCCACTCCACGACCGTTTTGTCATTTTGTACGACTTTCTCCCTGAAGGAAGCGGCATTTGCAAATAAGAGAGCTGTTCCTCTTTCTTTTTTGCCATATAACCACCTCACATTCCAAATTTAGATTGCTTTTCTGCAACCCACGATTTAAATGTTTCAAGCAAAATATTATAGTCATTAAGCCACTTTGCGGCGAGCGCATCTTCGTTTGCAAGTTTATACGCTTCTCCTCTTAGCTTCGCTTTGGCAAGGTCTATAAATTCTATTGGCAGCATTACCTTAGTCGTACCTATATTTTCGACTGTTTTAAGTTTTGGTTTAACAAAATAAATAATACGAATCATTCGGCCTTCATTATCGTAATTTAACCAAATATAGTTATTTTTTTTATAATATGTGTTTGGAAAAATTGTGCCACTTGTTGCTGTGGTTTTGTGAAGCTGTGTTGTATCAACGAATACTGCATAAATATCTTCAAATCTTAGCAAATTCTCATCACCTGGAATTCTTAAATTGACTAAATTAAGGCAAGCTACATTCCATGGATATGGATACCCTTCAATGGTATAAAACTCACATTCTTCTATTTCTCCTTGTTCTTTGATAATTTCCGTGTAAAGTAACTGTTCCAAAGCATTTAACCACTGTATGTAGTTTTCGTCAGGAATGTCCGGAGCAATATCAGATTCTCCCTTTATCTGTGCAATTAAATCAGATGCTAAAATCCCACTGTCGAACATACTACCACCTCGCTCTTTTCATTTTTCTGCCTTTTGCGTTATCATTCCAATATTTTAAAAAAGCGAGCCTCGATTTCCTTAAAAATTCGCTTTTATAGACTTCGCTTTGGCTCACCATAAATAAAATATTATCAACGATAGAGTTGTGATATAGCGGCAACACAATATTCGCATCAGACAAATCCTTCGGCGATGTATATTCTTCCCCCGGAGCAATCACAAAACCATCATATAAAGTATTAAGTTCGTTTACTGTATCCTCGAAATAATTAAAGAATTTCCTTTGCTCAAGAGGAAAAACCAAATTCACTTTTTCGAATATTTCTGTTAAGGTCATTTTTTCACCACCGTTTTTATTGGTTCAGCAAGTGCCAATGTTCCGCCTATAGATTATCTGCTACCCATAGGCGGAAAACCGACATTCATCTTGTTTTTTGTATTTTAATTACGCGCAACCGTAAATACGAACGCAACCACCCGGATTTGTGCAAATCAAATCGCCGTAGTTCGCAAGAAGTGCTCTGTAAATGCTCTGTCCTTCCATAAGATTGAAGATACCGCCACCCTGAAGGTCAGCAAAATTCCATTCCTGGGTGTGAAGTTCAAGACAACCTGTATCTACGCCCCACATTTCAGCTGCAGGAACAAAGCTTTCATTTACGATATCAACTTCTTTATTACCGAAAATGAATTTAATCGCTTTAAATCCGCCCTGAATTGTATGTGACAAATCTTCAACTCTGATGTTGTTTTCGCGCAGATATGTAACATAGTGGTCGTAAGCATCGTCGCCGCAAAGAATCATATCAACATTACTGTTTTTCTCGTTTTTAGCTGTTCTCAACGCTTTTGTAATAAGGCTATCGTCAACATCGTTACCACCGTCAATTGCAACCGGTTTAATAAATGGATTGCTTGCCTTATTTACTCCATAGAGAGTTTCAACTTTATCGTCAAAAATAGTGCCAAGACCTGTAATTTCTCTTTTGTAAGAATTCTGTACAGTTACAAAACCTTTTTCAAAAGTTGCTTTGTCACCTGAAACAGTAATGGTCTTACCAGCTCTGTCAATGCTTTTAATGCGTCTGCCTGCACCATTAGCCTGAACTTCGCCGTCTTCTGTATAAATATCGATGATAAGACCTTCTTTAAGGTATTTGGTATCAGTTACAGTAATTGTGTTGCCTGCCTCTGCAAGCGCCTCAATTGTTGTAAGAACGCCTGTACCATTACCAAAGAGAGAACGACCAACATTCCATTTAGCTGTTTCATATGCCGCTTTAACTTCGGTATCAAGTGCATTTGCCATAGCGCCACCACTGCCTGTAAGTCTTACCGCCTTTGCAGATACGCAGATATTTACATACATATCTTTAGCGTTTGTCTCAAATCTTTCGAAAGGTACATTACCTGCAGCAGGTGTAGCTGTACCTTCTGCGCCGAAACCAAAACCGCCACTAAGGCCTACTGGAGCAGTAGCAACAATTTTGTTAGATTTAAGTGGTACTGTTTTAATTTTTGAAAGAAGTGCCGAAGGTTCAACGCCAAGCTGATTTCTCCATACCGGCAAATAATTTTCTTTCAATGCTTTTTCAAAAGTTAAAAGTGTCTGTGCCATAAATAATCATCTCCTAATTTTTCTTGTTAGCTCATCCCGAACATTTCTCGTGTTCGTTTTGATGCTTCGTCAAATGTTTTTGGTGTTTCTTTTATATTGAGTGCCGCATTCACCGCACCGCTACTTGCAGAAAACGGAGGCACTTGCTGACTTGATTTAACCTGTTCAATTCTCTGCTTTTCAACCATTTCCTGAAAAGCCGGATTTTCGTTGTACAGTTTCATCATATCTTCCGCAGTAAGTTCTTTAGGCTCTTCCGGCGGAGTATTTATCGAATTAACGCCTCTTGCGATAGCATAAGCTGTTATGTACTTATCTTCTATCGAAACATCGGGCGATGATAATGCCGGATTGTTGGCAATTATCCTGTCAAGCTGCGGCAACATTCCCTCTATTCCCGAAAGTTCAGGAACTTTGGCTAAATCTGAAATCAATTCATTTTTTTCTTTAATATTTTTGGCTTCATTGGCCTGCTCAATAACAGGTGCAAACTCCTTCATAAAGGCTTTGCGGTTATACTCTGCCATATCCTGGGCGTACTTAGTCTGCGCCGCCTTGATTGTTTCCTCATCAGCAAAAGCCAATGAACTGATATCAAGTACAGGCGGCGTAAGTACTTCCTCAACGATTTGTTCCTCTTTCATTTTAGAAAGCTCATCTACTGTACCCTGAAGTTGTGCATTTTGCTGTTTTACTGTTTCGAGTTCCTGAAGTACCTGCTGAAGTTCAGCGTTCTTTTCCGCTGCTGCCTGTGCGGCAATTTCAGCTGTTTCAGTAGCTTTTTCAAGCACTTCCTGTTCAGACGAAGTTCCTGGCGTGTTATTATTTTCCTCAGCCGCCACTTGGCTATTGTTATCGACATTCGCATCATCTAATGTAATCTGCTCATCTTTTGTAAACATTTCCTCTGTGGCAGCTTTTGCATTTTCAAAATCTGTATTTGGCATTAAATCAACTCCTTTACATTATTCCTTGCATATTGAGCATCTTTTTTTGCTCCTCTTCCTGCACAATTCTTTTATGCTCTTTTAAATGTTCTTCAAGAGCAAGTGCAAAATCAGGTTTTTTCATTTTCAAAATCTGAAAATCCATCTGCAAAATATATCTCAAATGCTCTTCAATGTGTATTTCATGCTCATCAAAATCAGAAACTTTAGGTAGAGCACCCTTTTCAAAGAAAATATTTTCTCTCTGTGCCGCTTGAATTTGAAGCGTATTTAAATTAAGAATATCCGAATAGTTGCCTATTTTCATAAATTGTAACGCTTGGTTTTTAACTCTTTGCGGTATTCTTCCTTCACTATCGGTAAATAAGCCCATATTGTAAGCATCAAAAAATCTCTGCTTCTGAACTTCTTCGCTGAACATCAGTTCATTTTCTGTTACATACTCTACATCGTAACTGTTTATATCGTTATTACTCCAAACAATAGCTTTTGCCACATCGTTTGTGCCGACATAGTTTACAACTCTCCATGTAGTAGCATATTTTTTATAGATTTCAAGCCATAATATAGCTAATTTTCGAATAGAGTTTCTTATATGGTCTCCTGTAAGCGAAAGCCTTGTATTATCGATTTCCATAAGATTGGCTATGGCCGTTCCCGATGTAACTCCGGCAGGCGTTGCTCCGTTAACCATAAGCTGTGAAGTTCCTGCGATATACTCCATATCGCTTTTAAGGTTATATCTCTCGTTCATTATTTCCGATGGCAAATTTCCATTTGGAACCGGCTTAGGTGGATTTGTTCCATTTCTATAAACAAGAAACGCTCCCGGGGCAAGTCCGTTTTCCTCATACTCTTCAATATCAATTGAACCTTCTTCAACCGATATGTTACCAAGTGCAATTCGCTTAATAAACTCGTGTATTCTGTTAAGACAGCCGTTGTAAGCTCTTTGGCGAGGAATAAGGTCCTCTATAACCGATTTACCGAAAAACTGTCCTGCAACCTCACGGCACACGGTCTGAATAATTGGTATTCTGCCATAGGGCAAGTCTCCGTAATAAACCAGGTCTGTATCGCCTACTATGATTATCATTTGTCCGTTCGGCTTGTGTTTCGATGGTCTTTCAAAATATGTAATAACCTTTTGAGCATCTCTAACAGTACGATGCCCAAGCTTTACAACAGTATTTTCATATCCAAAACCCCCTCCGGAACCAACCGGTGTAAGTTCAAATGTATGTACATCTGTTCCTTGCACCTTGATGCCGTATAAATCGTAAATATCGTCTACTGTTTTAACCTGTTCTAAGATTATAGACCTTTGTGCCTCAACTGTTTGTTTAAATATGCTCTCCGGAAAAACCTCATAAGGCGTAAGCAAACCATAATCAATGTCGCCTTGATAATATGCAACCTCGTTTTTTGAAATATTGCCGTTTTCATCTTCTTTTACAACAGTTTCAGTAGCATACTTCTCGCCCTTATCTTTATCCCACCACGAAAGCCAGAAGCAGTTGCCGCATAATTCATTCCAATATATCATCGTATCTTTTTTTGAAATAAAATCTGATACCTTTTGTGTATATTGAAGTACACTTGTCGATACTTCTGCCTTTGCATAATCTTCAAGCTCGTTTGTAGCAGGTTTAACCTTCATCATATAATTTATTTTCTTAAGGTTTGCTATTCTTGTTTCAATAAGAGGCGCTATCTGATTGAATGCCTCTCTTTCAAGCCAATCGTAAACAGGTTCGAGCTGTTCTATTTCTCCGCGATATGTATTTATCTCACAATATTGATTGCCTATTAAAAAGTTCGCATTTAGTGACCATTGCTGTTCCAAAGCAGACCTTTCATTTCGTCTCGCTTCGAGCTTCTCCAAAACACTTTTTATAATGTCTTCTTTAAATAAGCTCTTGCCATCTTCGCCTATGTCAATAACATCGGCATCATTATCACTCTTTTTTCTGTTAAACAAACTACCGACAGAGGCAATTATACCCTTTACAGGTGGACTATATCTGAAATTCATGGTTAATCACTCCTTCTGTCTTTCCAATTGTTCAAAACCTTTTTGTGTGCTGATATTTGATAGCTTGCCGGCTCCCCTTTGTATTCAGTAAGGTTTTTGCTCATAATTCGATTATATAAATCTCGTCTTTCCGCACGATGCGTTACAAGCTGTATAAGTATTATCGCGCACAGAAGATACTCAATCGGCATTTTCATCACCCTTAGTTTCTTCTTCGGATGTACCATCTTTTGAATCTGTATCGCCATCAACTACAGGTGGTGTATCAACTTCTTCTTTTGACACTTCCGCGTTCACATGGAAGAATAACGATGGTGGAGCTTCAGCTGTTTTCTTTTTGACAGGCTGTTTCTTATCAATTGCTCTGATTTCCTTAAGTGCCTCTGCAAGACACGATTTACAAGCAATAATTGAGTTTCCTGCTTCTTTTCTCAGCGAAATAGCATATGTGTCAGTGTTTTTACACCCTCTAACCCCACATTTGCGTTTTAATTTCTTTACATACATTGGTTTCATCTCCTTAAAAGTAACTTTTTTTATTTTTAATGCCTTTAAGCCGCTTACTTCTGTAGCGGTCAAGGTCAATTTGAAACTGATTACGTTCCTCGGCTTCTTTTGCCGGATAAACATACTGCAAACAAAAATATCGAAGTGCATCAGGTAAATGTGTTATTTCGTGCGGTTCTGTCATACAGTCCGTAGGTCTTTTGGTGTCTCTCTGAAGCGCAGGCAAACACTCAATAAGCCCTGTACAGTTTGAGAATATCTTTAACCTACTCTCGCCGTTTTTTACGGCCAATAGCTCTTTTACAGCAAGCCAACCTGTTTCGCGGTTTCTGTTGCCCTTGGTAAGCGGTAAGCCATTCTCTCTGAATATATCAGCTTTACTCTTAGCCGTTTCTTGCGACCTTGCCCACAAATCGTCAGGTGCCACAGTATAAAGAATATTTTCTTCTTCAGATAAGTTCAAAATATCCCGAGCTCCTACAGAAATTACTTTGTCGCTTTCCGCATATTCGCGATACACATAATAATCGCCGCGCTCATCAACCGCTATCCATATACAAGCCAAACAGTCAAGACCGTAGTCAATGGTTCTGTACCTTTTCCAATGTTCCGGAACTTTAAAAGGTTCTATAACATGAACATTTCTGTTAAATTCGCTGAAATACTGCCCTGCAAGCATATCCCAATTACCATCACGCCACGCTCCACGCAGGCTGTCTGATAAATTATTGAGCATATTAACATATCCCGGGTCATTTTCAAGCAACACTTTGTTATCGTAAATTGTAGCCGATATAAACTTGTAGTCGCCAGGGTTCTCGCTTTCCCTGAACTTTCGGCTTACAAATAATCTCTTAACCCATTCGTGGCCAACTCCGCCAGGGTTACAGGTCAAATACATTCTCTTTGGAAAACTGTTAGCACCACGAAGGCAGGCCATCAACGTTTCAAACTGAAACTCCGTAAACTGTGTTGCTTCGTCTATGAATATAACATCGTACTCCTGCCCCTGGTACTGAAGCACATCACTCTCAGATGCACAGTAGCCAAGTTCCAATATACTCCCATTTGGAAAGTAAAAACATTTCTCTTGCCTTGAATATCTTGCAATACCCTTCAAAAGAGGTTCGAGTGCTCTAACATGGTTACGTTCCAGGTCTTTGTATGTTCTTCTTAAAAGTAACATCTTTATGCCTGCATAGTGCAGAGCCATCAAAGGGCCTTTGTGCTGCACCGCCCACGACTTACCGCCGCCCCTTGCGCCACCATATGCAACAAATCTTTCCTTGGCTTTAAAGAACTCTTCCTGCTTCGGATTCATTGTGCTTATATCTAAAACAACTGTGCTACTCGGCATATTCAGACATTCCTTCCGGTAAATTAACTTCTACCACAACTTTATCCGTGGCACTTCCATTTGCCAAAGCGCGTTTATCATATAATGTGCCTATGGCAGTTGTTATAGCTTTAATATCCTGTAGCTGTAGTGCTCGTATTTTTGATACAAGGCTCTTTTTCTCATCTTGTGAAAGTTCTTCGCGTTCAGTTGCAAATATCTCATCTATAAGAAGGTCAAGGCTTTCTTCCTGTGAAAGTGCCCTGTCAAGCCTTTTATTGAGAAGCCTCATTGCCTTGTTTATAATCTCTGTAGCCCTATTGGCAAACTCCGCTTTCTTTTCGTTGCAAAGTTTTTCAAACTCGGGCTTATCTATATTTTCATCAACTATCTTTTTTACTGTCGATACAGCAATCCCGGTTTCTCTTGATGTTTCCATATAGTTTCCTGTTACGGCGTAAGATGCCATTATCAGATATATGGTTTCGGGTGCTGTCTTCTGCCCTTTCGACATCTTGTCACCTCACTTTTGTCTGATGCCAGCCCACCCACTTTTTTGCATCATCCCGCAATCATGCTACCAACAAAATAATTATCATCATATCAAGTGTACCTCAAAACATCGACCAGTTATCGGCCGATTGTCCTGTGAAAAAAAATTTTTTCACAAATTTTAAAGTTTCTCTTGACATACTACGACTTTTGTCGTATAATCAATAATATCAGGTACGGCAAATGTCGTATATAAAAGAAAGAAGGAGAAAAATTATGGAAAACAAATTCAAAAAGGAAACAATCGCACTTAACCCGGTAGTAAGACCTAAAAACAATCAACAGTTTATGGCACCCAGACTTCCGTATTGGAAAACACCCGAATACAAAAAAGCAATGCAGGAAAGAAAGGAGAATTAAAAAATGAGAATTATGCAACTACAACCTGTAATGAATGGTAAATTAAGAATTGCAACTCCAAAAGAAAAGGTGAATGGTTGGAAACACACATCTGCTTACGGAATCCACATATTCACACGAGGTCATATCGGATATATACTTGACCCCGAACCCGATGAAGGTCAGGGCGCTACATTAGAAAAATTTGATTATAAACATTACAGATATTTAGAAGTTTATGATTATGACAAAGAGTTTAAAAAATTTTATGATATAAAGGTGGTTGATGTACAATGAAAAAATTTATGGTTTATTTGGATGATGGACGCAACTGCTACAAAGTTGCAGTACCGGCAGAGAATAAAAACGATGCAGTTAAGTTCTGCGAGGGTAATGGAGAAGTGATAAGTTGTAAAGATGTCACAGAAGATTATCCCATCAGCCTAGACAAAGTAGGTAAGGCTCTTGCCCTTGCACAGTTCGGCGGCGTAGAAATAGACCTCATACTCAGAACGCTTTCTAAATTTAACATCGCAGAGTGACGGAGCTTCGGCTCCGGTAATGCGGTCAGGCAGACGGTCACAAACCCCGATAGCTAATACTGCAAATAAATTAAAAGGAGACTAACTATGAGGTATGGTGAAAAAGAATTTTGGGATGAAATCCCTGTTGATTGTAAAAAAGCAATCAGCGAATTAAAACGCATGAAAGTTTTCGGGTGCTGTGCTTGGGACTTCGAAGAAAACTTTTCAGATGTTTGGTGGCTCGTTTTACACGAAGTCGATATGTGGGTTGAAGGTGAGTTCGGTGTCGAGAAGTGGCACACAGATAGTAGCGGCGGTATGAATAAATCCCAGGCAAAAAAAGCCGATGAATGGCTTGTTCGATACTTGCCACTTTTCAATAAGTATAAACGCCTTAAATCAGAGCGCTATAACGATGCCGACTTTATCTATGCCGGTCAAATTTAGAAGCTGTGCCGGGAAAATTCCGGCTAAATAATTTAAAAAGGAGCACACACATGAAACACTTTATCGAAAACACATTATGTACCATATCAGCAATTTTGCTGCTTTGGCTCGGCGCAAGCGTTTGGGAAGTCGCATCAAAGAATATTCTTCCTAACCCATCATATTCAGAATGGAACTGTATTAACTGTATCGTTGAAAGGAGTATTTAAAATGAAAGATTGGAGAATTGACGACATTTACAACTTAACCGAGAAAGAAGCACGCAAGATGGCTTCTGAAAAACTTAAAATAAAAGACCACGACATTTATCTCGTGGACTTCGGTGGCTACTTTGGCTATAGTAGATTGGTATTTAAAAACGGCCATCATATTTACTATGCAAATGACTATGAATTGCACCATAAGGGCGGCTATCGAAAAGAAAAAACACATCAAGAGCTTCGCGATTGGTATATACAGGGAGCTAATAACAAACTGTTCACAGAGGAAGAAATCAAAGGTCCTATTAAAAGCTATACTGAATATGATGCAAAAAAATATTTTCTTCATAACTACTATGGAATGAGAACCGATTATATTTCGATATTCGGTAAAGTTACCGATGAAACCCAGGCTGAATTTGACAGAAAAACCAAAACAATGATATATAACCCTGTTGGTTTATCCTATATGAACGATGCTGAATTTGTAAAACACCATATTGAATTGTTAAATGCTTTGGAAGAACAAAAAAATACAATGTCAGATAACTACGAATATTTAAAGAGTGCTTATCTGTATGAAATGCACAATCACGAATACGGCATAAATTGGCAGGCCGATTACGATACTTTGTCGGCTTTCGGAAATATTAAATATTACGGTTCTGACTTAAATGCATATTTTGAGGAATTGAATTTTTCCGACTTGCAAAAAACTGCATATTTAGATGCGCGCAGACAATACTTCAAGGAAACGGAAAACTATTGATTGACAAACTCCTTCAAAAGTCGTATAATGAAGGAAGATTGGAAGTGATAAAATGAAATTGCAAGAAGTCAGAAAACAGGTAGGAATTTCGCAGTCTGAACTGGCACATCTTTCAGAGGTTAACCTCAGAACCATTCAAGAATACGAAACCGGCAGAAGAAAGATGGATAATGCTCATATTGATACGTTAATAAGCATTGCAAATGTGCTTCGGGTTCCATTTTATGACTTAATGGAAGATAAAGAGCGTATAAATAAAATAAAAGAAAACATAAAGAGAGGGCGTTAGGCTCTCTCTTTACCATTTCTCGTAAAACTCCTTGCGCATCCTGTAAAGTTTCTTCTCCGGCACAAAGTATTTTAAACTTAAACTTGTTGCCGAAACTTTGTCATCGGTCAGAAATTTAAATAAAATTTCTTCCTTCTCTCCAAACTTTTCAGAAATATTTCTGCAAAGACATTTTATTTTAGTCTGAACTTCCTCGGGTTGATTCTTAAAGTCAACACAGGTAAAATATATTATCCCTTGTTTGTTGTACGAAATATGTATTCCTTTTCTTTTTTTAAACATCAAACCCTCCGCAAATTTATTTACTCTCTTTTCCTGCCTTGCGCCTGCAGGAAGAAGAACAATATTTCTTTTTAAACCTCGCATAAAATGTCCTGTTGCAATTTTCGCAAACATAAGGTTTTAGCGAACTTCTCTCTTTACATTCATCACTGCAATACTTTTTGTAACTGTCGGAATAAAACTCTTTTTTACAGTGTTGACACACATATTTTTTCTTGTTCCATTTGTAGTTTTTAACTCTGTTTTTAATCATTAAAGCCTTGCGACATTCTTCGCTGCAACTTGCTCTGTAATAATCAGCATAAAATATAACGCCGCAGGCCTTGCAAATGCACCTTATTTCCTTTTGCCGTGTGCTTTTCTCTTTTATGTAATCGGGGCAGGCTGTAACTTTCATGTATGAAACTTTTTCGTCACATATAAGTTCCCTTTCCATTCCTTCAACGCATCCCCGATAATGTACATATGGGCAGTTTTTAAAAACTTCAATATCGCAACTTGCACATAGCGTTTCTGACATTTATTTCACCTCTCATCTATTATCCCTGCAATTTTTTCGTCCATTGCTTTACTCAATTTATAACAATTACCGTGTGAAATATGGTTTTTCCACGCATTGTAATACATATAAAACTTGTCTATGGGTAATTTACCTTCCATAACTAATTTTGCCATTCTTGCATACTTTTTTTGAGCATTTCGCTTGTTTTGATTTTTAAGCTTGTGTATTACTTTGCCGTTGTCTTTTATGTAGGTATGAAAACCAAGATAACTAACACCATTTTTCAAAGGCGAAATTTGTGTTTTTCCGTTAAGCTCTAAATCCAAAGTGTTTAAAAACTCCGTTATAACTTCAAGGCAATATTTTAAGTATTCTTTGCTATGGTGAATAAGCCAAAAATCATCCATATATCTGCCGTAAAATTCTATCCCCAATTCACCCTTGATAAGTTTGTCCATACCATCTAAATATAAAAGCGCAAAGCCTTGGTTTATTTGATTTCCAAGCGGTATGCCTTTTCCTTCTGTGCTGTCTATAAACAAATCACATAGCCAACAAATATCCTTGTCATAAGAAAAATGGTAATTTGCAATGTCTTTTAATTGCTCGTGGGGAATGCTATAAAAAAACTTTGATATATCGCATTTAAGAACATATCCGTTTAAATTGTGTCTTTTGTAAAATTCCTTCATTTGCTCTGCTAATCTGTTTCGTGCAAACAAAGTGCCTTTTCCTTTTTGCCCGGCACAGTTATCATAAATAAACACATCTTGCAATCGTGGCAAAATAACGTTATCACATAAGCTATGTTGTACAACCTTATCTTTGAACGAAGTGGTTTTAATAATACGTTCCTTCGGCTCGTAAACCTTAAATTCGTTATAGCCTGATATTTTATAAGTTTTGCTTTTAAGTTGGTCTATAAGGGTATTTATGCCGTCTAAAGCCATAATGTTAAACTTGGCTGCACTTTTTTTATATCCCTTTCCGCACTTTGATTTCCGGTAAGCCTTG
Organism: Clostridia bacterium; assembly: GCA_045590195.1. Classification (GTDB taxonomy): domain Bacteria; phylum Bacillota; class Clostridia; order UMGS1883; family UMGS1540; genus JAZNQN01. The sequence goes on from JAZNQN010000041.1 coordinate 18,519, forward strand.
TACATATTTTCAAAATCAATAACTTTTTCAAAGTCGGTCATACAACATAACTCCTTTTTGTTTATCCTTTCGGAAAGGTTGTGTATTCTTTTGATGTGGCGTACTGATTTCGGCTCTTGCCTACTCTGTCTGACTATCCACCAATACGGGCGCACGCCGTTGTTATTGTTGTTGTAATTGTTGTTGTTGATATTACCCGAAGGCGAAACGCAAAGAAAAATACAACACACAACCTATAATTCTATTGTCTTTCTGATGTTCTCCAAGCAATAGCCATATACTTTACATCAGATACCATTTTAGACCAATATGCCGCCGAATTGCCGTTTAACAATTCCAAATTCATTGATAATTCAATGTAAAACAATAATTCGTCACAGTAGGCAATCGCCTTTGTTATCATTTCACATCTTAAAGCTTTGCTCGTTCCATTATGTATTCTGTTGGCTTCAAATAATGTTTCGTATATTTCAAGGCTCTTATTTTGGATTTTATCAACTAATGAATGTCTGTACTTTTTTGGGTATCTGTTTATATTTGAGGTTAGCTTGAAGGTATGTGTAGCAAGTTCTTTTGATTTAACTATTACTTTTAAATCCGTATCACTCATTTTTATTCCTCACCTGATACAAAGATAGAAGATACAAAGTTCAAAATCGGGCGCACGCCGCCGCTATTGCTGACGTAATCGCGGTAGTTGATAATACCCGAAGGCGAAACGCAAACCACCCACTTCGGTTCATAATGCGGCTTGGCCGTATCAGGTGTTGAAAGCCACCACCATTCATCAACTTTGTATTTGTCAAAGATTTCTACATTTGCTCTGTAAAAATCAAATGTCGGCAAACTTATTTGTGAGGTCATTTCGCCGTATGGCTTAAGTCCGTCAAGTGTTGTTAAGTCAGTTGTAAATGACCTGATATTTTCATTTCCTATTCTGTCAACAATTTTCGGCAAAAACTCATTTTTTAATTTCTCATAAACAATACTTTCTTTGAAATTATTATTTTCACCGAATTTTGATTTATAAAGAATGTTCTTTGTAACCGCTGTTGTTACTCCGTCAACATCTGCAAACTTTATAAATTCAACACCTGCAATTTTAAATGTGTCACCGATTTTTACATCTGCCAACTCACAAGATTTATTTGCTTTGTTCGCAAGCTTCAATAAAGTTTCTCTTTCCTTTGTGTTGAGGTTTTCCATATCAATAATTATTTTGTTCATAATATTTCTCCTTATTTTGATACAAAGATATTAGATTTTAAGATACAAAACGGGCGCACGCCGAAGTAATTGTTGCTGCAATTGCCGTTGTAGATAAAACCCGAAGGCGAAACGCATTTTACAGTTTTTTCATATCCGTGTGTCGGTGTACTATATGCCGTTGCCAGCCACCACCATTTGTCTACTTGGAATTTATCAAGTATGTATACATATTTTCTGTATTGTTCACAAGTCATAAGTGACATATAGCGTTTAACTTTGCCATAATCTTTAAGTCCATCATCAGCTGTTAAATCAACTGTGTGTTCAACAAGATTATATTTGCCGATAACATCCGCAATTTCCATTCCAAAATCATTACACAAATCGTCAACATAAGAGTTTTCGTAATTATTTGTTTTGCCAAACTTTTTATCTTCAAATAAAAGGTCTTTGAGAATAACCGCCGTTGTATCTCCCGACTTTTCAAGTATAATAAATTCATACTTGCCAATTTTAAATGTTTCTCCTACCGGAATATCCGAAAGCTTTGTTTTATTTTTTATAAAGCTTTTTTCAATTTCCTTAACCTGCTCCTTTGTAAGTTCAATTTTTTCTCCGTTTAAATAGATGTAATTCATTTTTTACTTCCTTTCTCCTTAAAATCGTTCTTTTATCACTTTTGAATTGCGATTTTATAGTAATATCCAAAATGTAAAAAATATCTGCCACAAGTGAATTAATTGGTCTTGTATTAAGTTTATTTTCTTTCGATTAGCCTTTAAGTTGTCAACAAAAGCGTGTATTGTGATATTCGCTATGAATACTATTATAAACAACCCTGTAATATTGAAATTAATTACATATGCTATTGGTAGCATAATCATAAAAGACCAACTAAAACTGTGCATAAGCAATGCCCATATATAGTCATACTTATACATCTCATCAGGTGCATTGTCCTGCCAATAATTCTTTTGCTTTGCAGAAGCCAACCAACCTTGTAAATAATAATCATCTACGATATGACAAAATATCATAAGCCAAAGTATATACATATCATCACTCCTTATTCGTTATAAAATCTGTTAAGGCGAATAACTTTTACTTTAAGACGAATACCGCTTATGTATCTTTCCTTTCTCCATTCATTTTCGCACCGCATTTGGGGCAATAATCATTTGCGTTTGTATATTCACCTGTGTCATACAAATAACCACAAACCGAGCAATACATATCAAGCTCCCAATATCCGTGCTTCACTTCCTCGACATCTGCCGCAGGCACTTGTATTAACACCCTTTTAATCGCCCTCTTTAAAATAACTTTTAATATATCATTTTTCAGTCGCCCTATACTCCGAACATCATAATTGGACATTTCTGCCGCTTCCTCTAATGTCAGACCTTCGACAAATATTGCCTTTGCTACTTTTATATGTCTTTCATCATCAAAGTCATTAAAAAGGCTCATAAACAAATTTGCTTCATTTTCATCTGTAAATAATGGATTTCTCGGGGGTTTTTTATGATGAACCATCACCCCTCACCGCCTTTCAAATAATGCCGTGAAACATTGCAGAAAGGGGGTCTATAAATCTATCAAGCCCGTGTTCCTGTAATGCTTTTATTTGTTCTTCGCTCTGACATTCAATGTGATACCGCTCTTTAACGAGTTCACAATCGCTTAATTTTGCAAGTGTCGGAAACGGATAACCGCAAGGAATTAACTCGCCTTTTTCATGGTCAACTCCACATACTACCCAAGTTTCGCCACTCGGTTTATGCAATACTGTGTCATTCGGTCTTATCATTCCTGCACACCACCTTTCTCGGTTGTTTGTACATAACACCAACTCTGTGGTGGTCTTTTTAAGCAATGATGTTCTTCGCATTTCTTGCACTCTATTAAGCCGCCATAAGGACATCTGTTATAATTTACAAATTCGCTTAACTCTTTCGGCTTGCCATAGATTACAAGGTCCGATATGTGCCAACCCCACCCTTGTTTTCCGTTTCCGAGATAATCCATAATTTCTTTGTCACTCAAACAAGTATACGGAAATTCTCTTAAAGAAATTTTATTGTTTGGGTTAGAATAGGTTATGCTTATTGGTAAAGTTGACTTACAAATAAATTCGCCTATAACTTTACTGCAATACTTCCCTTGGAAATATCCATCGCCTTTCCTATAAAATTTCTTTGTGCAATAGATATAACACTTAAAGGGCGTTTCAATCTTCGGCTTTGTTTTTCTTACCTCTAAAATCTTTTTGCCACTCGCAATCAATTCACACCATTTCGGCTGAATACTAATCAATACTGATTTCATTTCTTGTCTCCAATTCATTAAATGATATTTGCCCTTCTATTTGAGGAACTTCTTTTATCGAAAATGCTCTGTGTTTTTTTCGGTAAATAATTGGCGCGCCCTGGTACTCGGTATTAAACATTCCACAGGCTTCGTATTTATTGGCCCAATCAGATGCTTGACTATGCGTTAAACCATAAACCTTGCATTTTTTTAATATCCTTGTGTTATACCGCCTGCTTATAAAATTGGAACATTCCTTACAGATATGAAACCCGCCTTTTTTACCGAACAAATGATGCATAAGCTCAATTTTTTTCAAGCCTTCACCCCTTTACGCTTATCAAGTTTTCCGCCTGCAACAATAATATTAGCTTCGTCCTTTAACACCTTTTCCAGGTCATATAAACTGCAATATCCTCTTGAAATACTGTCGGCCAAATCTTCAACCGCATCATATACTCTTCTTAGTCTTTTGCGGCCATATCCTTCACAATCACGCATAACATTTAAAAAGATAATAAGTGCGTATTTTACAGCTTCATCGCCTATCTTTTTTCCATTCTCTTTATATCGCTTGCCCTCAGCTGCACAGCCGGGTTTTTCTTCTTACTCAAAACAACTTCCCCTTTCTGATAATGGTATCCTTTAGCCTGCAGGCTGCAGCAAGGCGGTCTCTCTCGTTCTGAATAGCCATACACTCTTCTTCCCTTTTCACAAGTTCCCTGTAAAGTATTTCTTTTTCTTCCTTAAGACGGTTGTTTTCAGCAGCAAGTCTTAACGCGTGCCTTTCAGTATTTTTAATACTCTTAAACAAATCAAATACCATTGGCTTCACACCTTTCTATAAGTTTTGCCTGGGAGAGGCAATCAAAATATAATATTTTCAATGCCCCTTTCGGATAATGTTTGTAAAGCCCGGTATTTATTTTAGCCTTGAATATTTTCTTGGCTTTCATTATTGTTTCGTGTGTCATTTTCCTCACCTTTCAAAAAATCTTCAAATTTCGCCATAGCTTTTTCCTGGTTCTTATTAGGCTTATCGCTCTTTTTTCTGTATGTAAGATGCTTTTCAAAAAGGTTAGCAACAAACTTTCTCGCATCTTTGTAGCCTTGTTTTTTTCCATCATAATAACCACGGCTTGGTTTATTATCATCAAGGCCTTCCTTGCCTTCCCCTTGGCCGCCTGCGGTCTTATTTCTAAGCTGATATCCTCTGTTGGCATAAGCCTTAATATATTTTTGCTCCATTTCATCAAGCTCATTTTCAGGAAATTCAATATGATGAACTTTCCACCCTGTAGGATTATCAAAACTGTAAAATCCATGCTTGCGAATAGACAGGTCAATGTGCTGATATCCTTTCAAATGCCCGGCAAGCCTTGTCAATATGTGCTTTGCCTGTCCTATATAAGCATATTTAAATCCGTTTTCTTCTCTAAGCAGAAAATAAATGCCGCTTCCGTTTGTTATATCAGGATTCACTTTTAAAATCCGCTCTTTGTTTTTGGCTTCAATAGCTTTAATCTGCTTAAGTGTCACACTGCCACCCCCGGTACAAGTTCAATGTAAATATCAATTTTTTCTTTTAGCTGCTCTTCAGTTAATTTTTCTGTACATTGTGCGTGACAAACAAATTTCCCTTCCCCATCATAAATCATATAATGGTTGTTATAATCACTCTGAATTATCGTGTGTCCCCTGTGCTTTACCTCTGTCATATTACTTTCCCCCTGCAAGTTGAATTCTCATATTTTGCGCGGCACCCCTCGGAATACTAAAAGCATATTCTTTGCCACAACGCTCAAAAATCCTTCCGCCGGTTGCCTCGTCAATTTCCATTATTTCGCTTAAAAAAAACTCGCTTGAAATAATTGTTATTTTGCTTTCGTCAAGTATGCGATGGTTTAATATTTCATAGCCAAGTAGCGTTTCAGCTCCTGTTGGCATATCCCCTTTTTTATGCTTTAAAAAATCGTCTATGTACAAAACACAAATATCTTTCCAAGGGCGAAGTGCCGCATCCCTTCTTTCATCATTGGCAAGCGCTCTTATCTTTGCCCATTCCTTTTCCCAAAGCATATATAAAGCCGGAAGCCCTTTATCAATAAGCGCACCGGTTATAGCAGTGCAAATATGCGTTTTACCGCCGCCGCTTTGGCCACCAACAAAAAACCATCTGCCATTTTCGCTTAAAAAATTTTCGCCAGCATCTTTTAGTGCTTCTTGCCATTTAAGCATTGTTCTGAATTTGTCAAATGTATATTTTTCTATACCACAAAGCCCCGATTTTTTTATGTGATATTCGGCATTTTTCTTTGCCATACAGGAACAAATGCGCTCTCTTTCGTAAACAATACCGCCCTCAATACTTACAGTAGCAAAAAAACCTCTGCCTTTGCATTTGTCACAATCGCCATCCCCTTCACTGGCGTTTATAAGCTCAGCTCTATATTGAGCTTGTCTAACTTGCCCCTCAAATGTCAAGCACTGTTCCGAGCCCTTCATAAGCTCCTCTGTTGGTATCCCTAACCTCTTCGCTATGTTTAAAAGCTCCTGCAACTTTATTGCCCCCTTTGTCCTGCTGCCTTGAAAGCCAAGCATTTATAAATCGTTTAATTCCTCTTGCCGTTTTTCTTCTCTGTGGATTTGCCAAAAGCCAACCACGCATTTTTTTAAGCTCCGCCAAAATATCAACAGCCGGATATAACGCTTCGTATTCTTTTTCCATATCCTCTGAAACCGAAAATTCAGTTCCATCATTAAGCGGCAAAGAAATAACAGCAGATATATTATTTATTATTTTTTCTTTTTGTTTAGTTTTGTTTTGTTTATTTAATGTGCAACACTCTTGTAAACTATCTTGTAAACGGTCTTGTAAACACTCTTGTAAACTATCTTGTAAACAATATGACATAGATGTCATTTTATAAAGGGTTGCTTTTGTACCGCAGGAGCGAAAATCTATAAGCCCTTTTTGCTTTAAAATGTTTCTTGCTTTTGCAATGCCCTGCCTTGATAGCCCTGTGTATAATTCCAAGGTTTGATTTGGAGCTGAAAACCATTCCTGCCAAGCGCATTTATTGTTTATGTACATGAGTTCATACCATAAAACAATTTGTGCTGTGGTTAAATTGTTTGAAAGCCTGAAATCGTGAAACCCCAAAATTTCCGCTATGTAATTCATTCGCTACCCCCTAAAACGGCAAATCATCGTCTGATACGTTTTCAGCGCTAAACTCTGCCGGTAAATCAGGTAAAGTTTCCGCTTCTTTTTCTTTTGGTTTTTCCTCTTTTTTACCCTCGATAAACCCGGCATTTTCAACCATTACTTCTGTAACATAATGGCGTTTGCCCTCATTATCATCCCAAGTCCTGGTCTGAATTGTACCATCAACAGAAATTAAATCACCTTTTTTAAAATAGCTTGATATAAATTCCGCTGTTTGTCTGAAAGCAACACAGTTTATAAAGTCGCTCACCCTATCGCCGTTTGCATCTTTATATTTTCTTGTAATTGCTACCGTAAAACTTAATACCGAGGTTCCTTTCTCTGTGCTCTTAAGTTCCGGCTCTTTTGTAATTCTGCCAACTAAAATCGCCTTATTAAGCATTGTTTCACTCCTTATATATAACTTTTTCCGAATTTACTTATAAACTCTCCTACACTCCAACCATAATGTTTCATAGCTTCCTTTTGGGCTGTGGCTTTTATATTGCGGTCAAGTTCTTTGTTAAAATGAACTGCGTAGTCGGCCATATTGTGCCAATCAGCGCGAAGCCAAATTTTAAGTCCATACTTTTCAGATAGCTTTCTCTTCCCACTCCCAAAAAAGATATGGTGCTCGTGTAAGTTGTATGTACTGCCTGTAATAAAACACTTTTTTTCAGTTTGAAGTATGCTTTTTGCCATTTTCCGCCGCCTTCCATAGTGACATCATTTCGGCTATTTCATCGGGCGTTTTTGTTTCAATGCCAAGGGCTTGACAATCCGATATAACATTTTTAATAAGCCGTGACATTATTTTTGTATTATATTGGCTGCTTCCGAAATAACATCTTATTGTTACACTTTCCCCATCTTGGCTATAGTCAACTTGCTCAGTTACCCAACCGGTACCAAGCATACCCCAGGCTGTTTGAAGTGTTTTTGCTTCTGCAGGGCTTAAATTGTGATAATCTCTGTAAACGCCAAGGTCCTTAATTTGTTCTCTGTAAACATCTTCTTTCGTAACCTTTAAGCCATCTTTGCTTCGTTCTTCGGCAAGTAGTGTACAAAGTACCCATAAATAATTGTTAGCTTCAGAACTTCTTATATTTCTGTAACAGCTAACATCTACCGTAAGTTTGTCAGCACAATCGGCCGCATATTTAATTGCATCGTTTTTGCTTTCTGAGAAGATAGGAAATGATATAACCATCTCTCCACTTCCAAAATCTGTTGACAACTTTGGTTTTCCGCATATCAGCTTCACTTGGTACACTTCCTTTCTTCAAACAATCTCTTAAATATAAAAGGCGTGGCAGGTATATGTTTTTTATAAAATGTTCATCAAATTCAATAATGTGTTCTCCTATGCGATTTTTGTGTATAGGCAGAAAATAATTTTCATATTCTGCTTCTGTCATTTTATAGGATATTATTTTTGCTTTTCTTATTCCTGTAGCAAACATCTGAACCATAACCTGCCCTTTGTACGCCTTGGACAAATTAAATTTTCCCTTGTGAGTTTTAACCTCAAAAATTTCATCGCCTGTATCGCCATCTAAATTCACTCTTAGTCTTAAATGGCGAATTTTAACTTGCCTGTCTTTGCGGCACTCTCTGTAAGCCGAAAGTATCTTATGCTCGTAATAAGTGCCTGCAAGGGTATATTTGCTTTGAAATTCGTTCTGTATAAGCCCACATTTTTCAGCCCACCAATTTCTGAAGGTGTCTGTATCAAAATTGCCTACAATAAACTTTGTGTCACTTGCGCCAAACCAACCGCTTCGGTCCTTTGATTTAATCATAATTTCTCAATCGCCTTTTCCATATTGTTTATAATCACAAGCGATTTAAGGCAGCCCTGTATCTGTTTTTCGGTCATATCTGTGGCCGCCGCCATATCTTTAACCGAAACACCTTTCCCTATTTTTGCGGTTATAAGCTTTTCAATTCGTTTTTTAACAAGCAATAAATTATGTACAGATAAATCCTCTTCTTTGTTGTCATCAGGCTCATCATTTTCCCAAAGCTTAATACCAAGACCTGTTCTTATTGCAACGCCTTTAACAAATGCCCTTGCCTGCGCATTGTTTACCCTTAGCTGATTTAAGGTGTCTTCATATACTACCAGGCTTCCGTTTAAAAGCGGCGTTTGGTATTCAAATGTTAAGTCATCAATTACAATTCTTACCCTTACCTCATAACAGCGGTTAACTCTTCCTTTATCATTCGTAAATGCCGTTTCTGTCTGTATAAGCGAATTTCCGTTTTTATCTACTACAGGTTCAAAATAAACTGTTTCTGCACCGTTTTCGTGCAATAACCTTTTACATACCACCCAGGGCAAATATGGTATTTGTATTTTCGCCCCCTTCTCGTCTTTTGCTTCGCGCGTTTTGCAAAAAGGCAAAACATCAATTGCCGCAAGTTCGCTATAACTTTTAAGTGCCATTTAGCATTCTCCCCCTTCATCATAATGAGTGCGTATAAAACTTTTAATAAAATTTTCCGCGCCTTTCCCTATCGGAATAAAGTCATTCGGATTACAATTTTCCATCTTCTCTTCTTGCCATACCGAGTAAACTTTCGCAAGCTGTGTTAAATTTTTGCCGATATAATCTTCTAAAAAATCTCCAAAATGTGACCTTTGTCGCCTTTCAAGCATCGTTTCATCAGGATTCATTTTTTCGTATAACGCACTTAAACAGCCATCGTAAAGTTCAAGTTCAAGGTCCGTCTGATTGTCAGTGTCTATCACAAACATAAAATTTCTCCTTTTTATATTTGACAAATTTAATTTTTGTGGTATAATATAATTGTTTCGTGTGTTGTGCTTTGCACAACTTGGCCGGCTCTGCAAAGCCGGTCTTTTTATTTTGTGCAAATAACCACGATTCTCTCTCCGTAATACCACGGCTCGTTTCCGCTTTTACAATTTACCTTTTCCATTTCATAAAGCCACTTGCCCCACGGCAAATCATTTCCATACTCTTCGTACACTTCCCAAAGTGTTTCTCCCCTTCCGAGAGTGTACTCAATTTGCTTTTTCTCAACATTATTGCCGCAGAGAATAATCATCATTGCTATAATTGCAAGTATCGCAATTACAATTTTCTCTTTCTTGCTCAGTTTCACAATCGCACCTCTCTTCCGGGTCAAGCTTCGCCCCGCATTTTTCACAAGTTCTCATTTTCCTCTTCCCCTTTCATTGTTTTATACTTTCCGCTTAAAATATTAAGCACTAACCCAATTTTAATTTCAGCTCTCTTTGTCGTGTATAAGTTGTAAAAACTTAATACCAAAAGAACTAAAACTCCTGCTAAAACTAAAAAATTGTACATAATAAATCTCTCCTTCTAACTATTTTTTAAATTATCATCTTACATATTCCGGATTTTGTGCCATATATCTGTCTACAAATTCCGCCATCTTGCCAATCCAGTCAGGGCTTTTAAAAGCTTCGCTGTTTCCGGCTATCAATCTTTCAACCGCACTTCGATAACAAAGGTATGTCCACCTTTTGTCTTCTTCGCCTGGTGGTATCGCAACCCCAATTGGCAGTGTCTTGGTTATAAGCCCTCTTTGCACTAAAATTGGCGTACACCCAAGCATTTCAGCAGCTTCTTTACAAGTTATTCTGTCCTTGTGCTTTACATCAGATTTAAACATATTATTTCTCCTTTCCTCACGGCCATAACACGCGGCGGCATTTTATTACAATCTTTGGATAAAACTTTAATACAGGAAGGTTTTCATTTTCATGGCAAAAAAATGAATTTTTTCTCGTAGGCCGAGTGTGTTTGTCGTACTTTTCTTTTTTCTGCCGCCGCCTGCTATAGCCGTGAATATTTAATTGTTTCTTTTAAGCTTCCTTCAAAAGCTCATCAACGCTACATTCTAAAATTTCTGCCAAAGTCTGTAACATTTTTGTTTTGGGTACTGACTTTCCGGTCTCCCACATTGCCACAGTTGATTGGGCAATTTTCAGTTTTCTTGCTAATTCCACTTGCGTATACCCTTTCTTTTCTCTTAATTCTTCTATTTTTCTGCCAATCTCTTCACCCTCTTCCGATTTTGACATTTTCTTTTTCTCCACTTTCTGATGTGTCATGTAGTAATCAACAACCTTTTTAACAAATTGATATGTTACACCAAAATGTTCGGATATTTCCTGTAAAGTTTTTATACCATTACTGAACAACTCGTTCAGTTCATCAAGAGGAACAAGGTGTTTAATCGCCCACTCAGTTGCTAAAAAATCCGCATAATCTCTTTTTTGAATCGTATCAAATGTGTAAAACGCATTACACAAACAATGCCCCAAACCAATTGCAATACATTCTTTTTGCTCTTCAATTGTACCGATTAAATCTATATCAATACCAATGGAACCTGGCACCGTTACAGTTTTTGTAAATCCAAAAGGATAGTTAACTATTGAAATATTATTTTTGTCTGCAATATCATACAATTCATTAAGTGTCATTTTATTTATTACTCCTTTATTAGTTTCTCTTCTTCAGCCACAAGAAAATCTAAGGAAACGCTAAAAATATTTGATAATTTTTTCAATAACGTTACCGATATATTTTTTTGTCTCTTTCCATTTTCAATTAAATTATAGTGGCTTTCTGAAATGTCAAGTCTTCTCGCAACTTCGGCTTGCGTTAAACTTTTTTCTTCTCTCAAACGCCTTAAATATTCTCTCATTTTTTTGCTCCTTTCTTTGCGTTTCGTCAAGCTACACATATATATTAGCATTACTTTTGCGTTTTGTCAAGTATTTTTTGAAATTTCTTTACAATTCGCAAAATCTATTGACTTTGCTAATTGTAAAGAGTAGAATGTTTATTGAGGTGATTATCGTGGAGAGACTAAAAGAGTTGAGAAAAGAGAGAAATTTGACAATGAAACAACTTGGGGAAATTCTCGGTGTTGCAGAAAGTACTATATCGTTGTATGAATCTGGAAAACGCCAGCCCGATTCACAAACTCTAAAAGCTATATCAGCCTTTTTCGATGTATCTGTTGATTTCTTGATTGACAATGAGATAGAATCAACAGAAATTTTAAATGCAAGGAAAATCATAAAACAACTTGCCGAAAATGCTGACCTTTCTATTTCTTGCATAGAATCTGCTCTAGGTGTAAGTTATACCACTTTTCGTTCTTGGTATAATGGTTATGGCGATTATTTTAATAGTGCTTTTGGTTTATTAAAGCTTGCCGAATTATTTTCTGTTTCCGTTGATTATCTTCTTGGAAGAAAAGACACTTATACCCAGCTTTCAAATATAACCGATACTGAAGAATATGTTCTCTCCTCTTTCAGAAAATTAGACCCTGAAGACCAAAAATATATTGTTAAAACAATAGACATCTTGGCGGATAGATATTCTCTTGATGCCTACATCGCCGCCATCGGCGGAAATATTTCTGTCACAGGCTCCGAGGAAACGCCTGCACCGGCACGAAAAATTATTGATGAAACATTTGATAAAGAAGAATAATTTAAAATAGCTTATCCGTATGCAGCTAGGGAGTTGTAAACGGAGGTTGAAAAATTGAACATACCTAAGAAAAAAGCGTTGGAATTTGTTAAAAAATATTCACTTGACAAAAGAAAACTTACAGCAGATTTAATGAAGAATATTTTGCAAAGACAGGGTTTTAAGCTGTACAAGCATAATAAGCACGGTGTCTCATCAGAAACCGTCGAAGCTCTTCTTTACCACCTGAAACTTTCCGATTACTCAAAAGGCAAGGATGGCTTCACCTACATAAACAGAACTGACAGACTGGTGTTTTTCCACCGTCAGCTCAGCGAAGATGAGCTTCTTTATGTTCTTCTGCACGAAGAAGGACATATTTTCTGCGGCCACAGCGTTAGAAACAATATACTTGCATTTAGCGATGTTTTAAGCGAAAGTGAAGCAAATGCATTTGCATTTTACGTTATGCAGTATATAAAAACAATAAAACCCCGCCGCATAGTTCTCTCGGGGCTGCTTGCGGCTATGTCGTTTACCCTATTGTTTTTTGCTTCATATCACCCTGCTGTAATAAATACATCCACAAATCCTTCCGACGTGACCTATGACAATGCATTGAGCCTTCAGCAGGATATCTCTCCGGCTGAAAAGACTGTGTATGTTACCAAAACCGGAAGATGCTATCATAACAGTTGGTGTCATTATGTAGAAGGGAAAACAAATCTTAGTGAGCTAAGCTGCAAGCAGTGCCTATCACTTGGTCTTTCCCCCTGCAGCTTTTGTAAGCCTGACACCATATAATATTAAATAACATGTGGGGTTGCGGGTGGGTAAAATATGGATTATACCAAAATAATATGTTTTATGATTGATATAACAAACATAGAAATAAAGAGGCTTTATATGAATAGTTTATTTGATTACGCACGAAACAAAATAAAAAAAGAATATAGTGCTCGGTATGACTATACTTTCAAAGATGTAAAGGACGAAGAAATGTATAAATTGTCATATATAGACTATTGTGAAGAGAAATCTAAATATGGTATAAAAAATTCCATTTATTATCGCTTTAAAGCTTTTTGGGAAGTTCAAGTAGAAGATGATAAATTATTTATGGTTACAGGTCTTATAATGGCTATATTTGCGTTTGGAGTATTACTATATTCCGCTCGATTTTTACCATTTAATGTATGGCTGCTAAGCGTATTTAAACTCTTTTTCCTTTATTTTGTTGTTCTATGTGCCATACTTCTGTGTCGCTTAATTCATAAAAAAAAATAATTATAAAAACAAAAATTTTATTTTAACTTGCCTGTAACTTGCCGAACTCGGCTTGTTATATATATTTTAAAAAGAAAGGAGGTAACTTTATGCCAAAGAAAAATCCAAACGGCAGTGGTATGTTTCGTAAGCGCTCAAATGGCACTTGGGAATATCGTGTAAGCTATGGAAAGGACATAACCGGTAAACTTATTCAAAAATCCTTTTACGGTGCCACTCAGGGCATCTGCAGGCAAAAGAAAACTGAGTATGATAGTAAACAGGTTTCTCTTATGTCAATTCAAACTGTCGGTCAATGGGCCCCACAGTGGTTGCATCTTTATAAAAAAGATAAATGTGCAATTGATACATATAATCAGTACAAATCTTTGGTTGAGAATTATATTATTCCTGAACTTGGGAACTTAAATCTTGATATAATTAAACCTGCTCACATTATGCAATTTATGAATAAGTATGGCGATATGTCTCAAAGCCATATGTCAAAAATGCGAATGGTTTTAAACGCCATCTTTGAAACTGCTATTGATAACGACTTCTGCTCGCGCAACCCTGTAAGAAATATAAAAGCTGAAGGAATTAAGTCAAAAGAAAAAGCTGTGTTCTCCGATGCAGAGCTAAAAATAATCTCAGCTCATTGTCTTAAAGAACGCAGCAATATAAGCGATGCCTTACTCACTCTTTTGTGGCAGGCCCCACGCCGAGAAGAACTTTTAGGCCTTCAATGGCCTGATATCGACTTTGAAAATGATATTATAACTCTAAGGCGTACTGTAATAGAAGAAAATGGAAAGAAAAAATTAAAGGAAACAATGAAAAACGACTCATCGAAAAGAGCAATTCCAATGTTCCCTCAAATAAAAAAAATACTTCTATCAAAAGAACGCACAAGCATATTTGTTTTCCCAACGCAAAACGGCGACTTTTATTCTCCGCATCGTTTTAATGCGGCATTCGGTCGTCTATTGCAAAGAATAAACAGGGAGAACAATGCTAACATTCAAATCCTTACCCCCCATAACTGTCGGCATACCTGTGCAACTCAAATGCTAAAACAAGGAATTGATTTAAAAATTATTCAGCAAGTCCTCGGCCACGCCGATATAACAATGACAGGTAACGTGTATACTCATACTAATATTGACACATTGAAACAAGCAGTTAAAAACTTTGAAATTTAAAAAAGAAGAAAACAATATTGTACCACAAAAAAACACGTCAAATAAATATAATTGTGGTATTCCGGTGGTACAACAATAAAATAAATGGTTTTTTTACAAAAGAAAAAACCGCTGTAACCCTTAAGATTACACGGTTTTTCTTTGGTGACCCATCGGCGATTCGAACGCCGGACACCTTGATTAAAAGTCAAGTGCTCTGCCAACTGAGCTAATGGGTCGTATTGGCTGGGCTGGCTGGACTCGAACCAACGAATGCCAGAGTCAAAGTCTGGTGCCTTACCGCTTGGCTACAGCCCAATATCTATTCGCATTCATCAGTACAAATTCAGTTCAATGATAATTTCTTGATGGGGTGGATAATCGGGATCGAACCGATGACTTCCAGTGCCACAAACTGGCGCTCTGCCAACTGAGCTATACCCACCATATGGCGCGCCTGAAGAGACTCGAACTCCTGGCCCACTGCTTAGAAGGCAGTTGCTCTATCCTGCTGAGCTACAGGCGCATCTAAATGGAGCGGGTGATGGGAATCGAACCCACGCAATCAGCTTGGAAGGCTGATGTTCTACCATTGAACTACACCCGCACAACCGACTTTTAAAATTATAGCAGATTATACCATCTTTGTCAACACTTTTTTTAAAAATTTTTTAAAATTTTTTTCGTTTTTTATTTTTACTTATTTTTTCAATATTATACATCCGCTTTTTTTCAAAACTATTGACAAATACATTTATATATGATAAAATTTAAAAAAATAATTTAAACCGTTGAAACAGAAAAAAGGCAGACCGAGTCTTTAAGAGCGAGTGGATTATGGTGTGAGTTCCGCAAAGATTCCCTGAGTAATATGGACTGTTGAGGGCAGTGTCAAATGCACTGACGCCGGGCCGGCGTTATGGGCCGAAAGTATGATAGTACTTTTAAAGAGCACGGCTTTGCCGTGAATTCAAGGTGGCACCGCGGATAAAATTTATTCGTCCTTGGCAGTTTTGTCAAGGGCGTTTTTGTTTTTTCGGGAGGTTTTATTATGTTTATATTTGCAAAGCGATGGCGCATATCATAAAAAAGAAATACTTTAATATATTTAGGAGGATTTTAAAATGATTGTAGGCGGAGTAAATTTTGATACTTATTTTAATAACTACCCTGATAAAGAGGGTTACTTTGGAAAATACGGCGGCGTTTTTATTGATGAAAAATTAAAGGCTGCCATGGCAGAAATTACAGAAGCATATTATTCAATTTGCCAGTCGAGAAAATTTATTGCGGAGCTTCGCAGAATAAGAAAAGAGTTTCAGGGCCGCCCAACCCCTGTTACCCATCTTGAGCGCCTTTCCGATTACCTTGGCGGCAAAGTTCAGCTTTATGCAAAGCGCGAAGATTTAAACCACAGCGGCGCTCATAAATTAAATCACTGTATGGGCGAAGCGCCTTTGGCAAAATATATGGGCAAGAAAAAGGTTATTGCCGAAACAGGCGCAGGCCAACATGGTGTTGCTCTTGCAACTGCGGCGGCATACTTTGGCCTTGAATGTGATATTTATATGGGCAGCGTTGATATTAAAAAACAAGCTCCAAACGTTGCCAGAATGAAAATTTTAGGTGCAAACGTAGTTGAGGTTACCCACGGCCTTAAAACCCTTAAAGAAGCCGTTGACGCCGCATTTGACGCATACAGCAAAGAGTATAACGATGCAATTTACTGTATCGGCTCAGTTCTTGGCCCTCACCCATTCCCAATGATGGTTCGCGATTTTCAGAGCGTTATAGGAATTGAAGCAAGAGAACAGTTTATTGAAATGACAGGCCACCTTCCAAGCGCAGTTGTTGCCTGTGTTGGCGGCGGCAGTAATGCAGCAGGCCTTTTCTCGGGCTTTTTAAATGACCACGTTGATATTTACGGAATTGAACCTCTTGGCCGTGGCGAAACTTTAGGCGATCACGCCGCAAGCCTTAAATATGGAACAGAGGGCATTATGCACGGCTTTAACAGCATTATGCTTAAAGACGAAAACGGCGAGCCGGCTCCCGTATATTCAGTTGCCAGTGGCCTTGATTATCCATCAAGCGGCCCTGAACACGCATTTTTGCAGGAAATCGGCAGGGTAAAATACGATGTTATCGATGATGAAGAAACAATTGATGCATTTTATAAGCTTTCAAGAATGGAAGGTATTATTCCTGCAATTGAAAGCTCACACGCAGTTGCATTTGGTATGAAACTGGCAAAACGCCTTGACCACGGCTCAGTTCTTATTAACCTTTCCGGCCGCGGCGATAAAGATATGGATTATATCATTGAAAACTATGGAATAAGATAACTAAAATAGGATGATTTTAAAAATCATCCTATTTTTTTGTTGCTATTTTCTTTCATATGTGTTATTATGATTCATAGGAACATATATGGTTATGCCAAAAAGCAATTGCAGCCTAGTCCGCATAACCAAATATGTTCCTGTTTTTATTTGAAATGTTGACATTTTTTAAAATATCTGCTAAACTATGGGTGGAAGTTGATGGAGTGTACGAGTCACTTGCATTTGGTGAGTTGGCGGCGTGCACCACGAAGTCACTTCCATTTTTTATTTAAAACACATATTTACTTTCTTGACACTTTTATTACTTTATGATATACTAATTCCGTTAGAGGTTGACCCCTTTTTTATCCCAGAAGTTCCTTTGGAATCAGGTAGGGTTTGGTCAACCTCTAATTTTATATTTACGTCAACATACAAAAACAAGGGTGACAAAATCACCCTTGTTTTAATTTTTCTGATTAAAATCTGTCATCATTTCATCAAGTTCTTTTTCTGCCCTTACAAGCTCTTTTAAAAAGCTATCGGCCGAAATACGAAGTGCTCCGCTGCCAAGTATTATAATCTGTTCAAGATTATCAGAAGATGCAACCTCAACCCTGTTATTTTTCGAAAGCTCGTGGGTTGTTTTTTCAATGTATGCGTCGGCAGTTTCCGCCTCTTTTGTATAAACAACATAAACATCGTTTACCTTTTCAATTTCTCTGTATTTTCCCGCAACCTTATATGCATCAAATACAACAATAACTTCACAGCCGCGAATTGCCTTGTAGTTACACATTTTTGAAACAAGCATGCTTCTGGCAAGGTCTAAATTACCTGCGGCAACCTTTTTAAGCTCGTCGCTGGCAAAAATAATGTTGTAGCCGTCAACAAGAAGATAATTCTTTTCGTATTTACGGGGCTTCATTGTGCCCTTATAAGTCACCTCGGGCTTTTTAATTGTTTTCATTTTGTGCATTACTCTGCGCTCGGCAATTTTGCCATAGGTGCGCTCGTAAATTTTAATAAGTTCCTCTTCGCTTACATTTTCGCCGCTGCTTTTCGGCACAGTTGGCGTTTTTATTTCTTCCTCTTCTTTTTCTACGCCGTATGTGTAAGGAAGATGCATATAGTTTTCAACTTCATTCCATTTAACTAAAAACCCTGCCCCACCGGCACAGAAAACCGAATCGGCGCTGTTTGCCAAATCGCTTTCGGCATCATAGCCTGTACTTTCAATAATTTCTTCGCTGTTTTGACACTCTTCATACCCTTTAAGCTTTACCGCCATATGCCCCTGGCCTTTTGTATAAATAGTAAGCTCCTTGTGATAATCCCTCATAGAAAACACAGGCGCTTCTCCCGTAAGCGAAGAAATTTCGCCATCTGTCTCGGGCATATTTATCTTTCCGCCCATATTTTCAATATCAGTCATAGCGCGGCCCAAATGCGGCGTTGGCAAATCTATTTTAAAAGAATACCATGGCTCCAGCAAAACCATTTCTGCGCGCATTAAAGCGTGTCGCACAGCGCGGTAAGTTGCCTGCCTGAAATCTCCGCCTTCGGTGTGTTTTAAATGCGCTCTTCCCGATAAAAGGGTTATTTTTACATCGGTTAAAAGCGAGCCCGTTAATGTTCCTATGTGGTTTTTCTCAGCAAGATGAGTTAAAATAAGGCGCTGCCAGTTTTTTGAAAGCTCGTCCTCACTTGCGGCAGTATCAAAGCTTACGCCGCTTCCACGGGGCGCAGGCTCTATAAGAAGATGCACCTCGCTGTAATGGCGAAGGGGCTCGTAATGCCCAACACCTTCTATAGGTTCTCTTACAGTTTCTTTATATAAAATTGAGCCTTTCGTAAAATCAATGTCCATCTGAAAACGCTCAAGAATAATCCTTTTTAATATTTCACACTGAATTTCGCCCATTATTCTTATGTGAATTTCTGAAAGCTGCTCATTCCAGTAAACCTGAAGTGAAGGCTCTTCCTCTTCAAGCTTTTTAAGCTTTGCAAGGGCCTGTGCGCTGTCAGTTTTATCGTTTATCTGCACTTTATAAGAAAAAACAGGCTCAAGCGAAAATTCTGAAACCGATTTCTCGCTTCCTATTCCCTGCCCTGCATATGTTTTTGAAAGGCCTAAAACTGCACAAACAGTACCCTCAGTTGCAACATCGCAGGTTTTAAATTTGTTCCCCGAATAAATTCTTATGGAGTTTACTTTTTCGCTCCACTCCTGCCCCGATTTGTCGGTAGCAGTAATTAAATCTTTAACTTTAAGCTCGCCACCGCATATTTTCATATGGGTAAGCCTTCCGCCCTGTTCATCCTCTGTTATTTTGTAAACCTTTGCCCCGAATTCTTTTTTGCTTTCGGGGGCGCAGGTGTATTTGTCGAACATTTTTAAAAATTCGTCAACGCCCTCCTGTTTTAAGGCAGAGCCAAAAAAGCAGGGAAACATTTTTCTTTTCTTTATAATCTTTAAAATAACCTCGTCAGAAACGGTGCCGCTTTCAAGAAACTGTTCCATAGCCTCTTCGCTGCAAAGGGCAACACTTTCATAGTCAATTCCCTTGCAAAAATTTATAGCGCTTTCATCAAGCTTTGTCTGGATATTTTTAATAAGTGTTTCGGCGCTGTAGCTTGAAATATCCATTTTGTTTATGAAAATAAATGTGGGAATATTGTTGTTTTTTAAAATGTACCACAAAGTTTCCGTATGGCTTTGAACGCCCTCGGCTCCGCTTATTACTAAAATGGCATAGTCAAGTACCGACAAAACCCTTTCAGTTTCTGCCGAAAAATCAACGTGGCCCGGCGTATCAAGAAGTGTTATTTCGCCGCCTTCGGTTTTTAAAACCGCCTGCTTTGAAAAAATTGTAATGCCGCGCTCTTTTTCCATTTTATCTGTATCAAGAAAAGTATCTCCGTGGTCAACCCTGCCCCTTTTGCGTATTTCACCGGCAGAATACAAAAGCCCTTCTGAAAGGGTTGTTTTGCCGCTGTCAACGTGGGCCAGAATTCCCGTAGTAATTTTTTTCATAATATTTCCTCTAATTTACATTTGGTATCTGCCAGTCAATAGGCGATTTAACCTGTTTTATAAGCCACTGGTTTACCTTTTTAAAGTGACCACAACCAAAAAATCCGTTATATGCCGAAAGCGGGCTTGGGTGCGCCGCAGTAAGGCATAAGTGTTTTTTAGTATCAATAAGCTCCATTTTCTCTTTGGCGTTGGCGCCCCAAAGCAAAAATGCAACCGGCTCTTCCCTTTTGTTAAGAGCCTCAATAACGCTGCCTGTAAACTGCTCCCATCCTTTTTTGCGATGAGAATTTGCCTCGCCTGCTCTTACGGTTAAAACGCTGTTAAGTAGCAGTACACCCTGCTTTGCCCAAGGCATTAAAAAGCCGTTATCAGGAATAAATCCGCCCATTTCGTCAACAATTTCTTTGTATATATTTTTAAGTGATGGCGGAGTATCTATTCCTATTTTTACCGAAAAACTCATTCCGTGAGCCTGGCCTTCGCCGTGATAAGGGTCCTGCCCTATTATAACAACCTTTGTGTCAGAATACGAGGTTTCTTTTAAAGCGGAAAAAATATCGTACATATTGGGATAAACCGTATGAGCGGCATATTCCTCTTTTAAAAAAGCGCGAAGTGCCGTATAGTAAGGCTTTTCAAATTCGCCACCAATATATTTATCCCAGTCGTTTCCCAGTTTTACCACTTAAATCCGCCTCCTAAAAATTAAGGCTGCAGCATAGCTGCCGCAGCCTTTTTTCGTTTTAATTATTAACCGATAATGCCTTTGATATATGCAGCAATTTCATCGTCTTTGCAGTTAGCAAAGAAAAGTTCTGCGAATTTTTCGCCGCTTACAGTTTCTTTAAGGAAATCCTGATCGATTTCTTTAAGAATTGTCATCATATCTTTGTGAGTAACTTTTTTAACTTCGTTCAAGATTTTAGCATTTCTCTGTTCAGGAACTGCTCTTTCTTTTGGATAGCCGCCGCCCCATTCTTCAACAAAGAGTTTTTCAAAAACATACTGAAGGTTAAGCTCGCAACCCCAGCCCCAGCCTTTTGCAAAAGGAAGAGCGATAGCATTACCATTATTTACCTGTGTAAACTGGTAAGCATCTGTAGGGTCAACAACGTGTCCACAAAGAACGCCTGGGAAAGAGTTTGCAGCAAGCATAGCGCCTTCGCCTGTGCCGCAACCTGTGATAACCAGGTCAACTGCTTTTGAGTTTAATAAAATAGCAGTAAGAAGACCAATCTGAACATATGTAAGCTGATTTTTGTCTTCAGCTGAGTACATACCAAAGTTTAAAACCTCATGGCCCATTGGCTCAACAACTTTTTTTAAAGTGCTACAAATAAGCTCGTTTTTAGCCGCCTGGCTGTTTTCATTAATAAGTGCAATTTTCATTGTAATTTCTCCTTTATAAAGATTATAAATATATTATAATACATTTAAAAAAATAAATCAAGTAAATTTAGATTTTACTTTTTTGTAAATACAAAATTATTCCTTTTGCAATAGCTTTTCCCATTTTTTCCTGATAATCGGAGTTTGTTAAAAGCTTTTCTTCTTCTTTGTTTGATAAAAAGCCACATTCTGCCAAAACTATAGGAACTTTCGCGTTTTCAAGCACAAATATTCCGCCTGTTACTTCTTTTATTTCCCTTGTACAATGCTCGCCAATATCAGCTATAATCGCATTTTTTATTTGTGTTGCCGCAACAAGTGATGCATCGCTATTATCCGGGCAAAAAAGCTGAGGTCCGCTGTATTTTTCAATGCCGAAAAAGTTCATATGAATACTAACCGCCATATCCGCCCCACTTTCGTTTATAATTTTTACTCTTTCTCTCATATCGGCTCTCTTTTTTTCTCTAACCGTAGCATTTTCATCGGGATAAATTGCGTTTTCATCTTCCCTTGTCATAATAACGCCCACTCCCGCCTTTTCAAGCTCTTTTTCAACAGTTTTTGAAACAGAAAGGTTTATATCGCTTTCCAAAACTCCGCTTTCGCCAACTGCGCCACCATCGGGCCAGCCGTGTCCCGGATCAATTACAACAAGATAGTTTTTATTTGAATTTACTTCGGCTACATCGTTTTTTATTGCCGCTAAGCTTGCAAACATTACAATAATTACGCATAAAACCATTTCGGCCGTTTTAAATCTGTTTTTCATACCCATCTCCTCACTTTTTTAATAGATATGAAAAAATACAAAAAAATATCCCTGCCACTTAAGCGGCAGGGATAAAACTTAAAATTCTTATTTTGCTTTTTTCTTTCCAATTCCTCTGAGAACTGTCCATATAGGTGTTGAGATACAAATTGAAGAATAAGTACCAACAATAACACCAATAATGATAGGAAGCGCGAACTCGCGAATTGAATCAACACCAAGAAGATAAAGTGTTAAAATTGTAAAGAGAGTTGTGAGCGAAGTATTAAGTGTTCTTGTAAGAGTCTGGTTAAGGCTCTTGTTGGCAACTTCACTGAATCTGCTTCTTCTGTCAGTTCTTTCGTTTTCACGAATTTTATCGAATACAACAATTGTATCGTTGATTGAGTAACCAACAATTGTAAGAACCGCAGCAATAAATGAGCTGTTTACAGTAATCTTAAATATCGTATAAACTGCAAGCATTACCAAAATGTTGTGAATAAGGCCAACAATTGCAGCAATACCTGAGCGGAAACTGAATCTTACAGTAATATAAATCAGCATAAAGAGCACTGCCCAACCGATAGCTTTAAATGCATCGGCAATAAGCTTTGTACTTGCAGAAGCTGAAACATTTGTAGATTCCAAAACTGCACTTTGTTCAAGGTCGTATTTCTCTTTGATTTTTTCAATAATCTGGTCACGTTTTTCAGTTCCCATTTCCAAAGTTGTAATATCAACCTCTGTTTTCGCATCGCCTGATTTCT
This sequence comes from Clostridia bacterium, assembly GCA_045590195.1. Classification (GTDB taxonomy): domain Bacteria; phylum Bacillota; class Clostridia; order UMGS1883; family UMGS1540; genus JAZNQN01. The sequence goes on from JAZNQN010000041.1 coordinate 41,453, forward strand.
GAATCTGAACTGTCTGGTCGCTTCCTACAACTTCCTGAACAATTGCTTTAATGTCTTCATCGTTAAATTCTGTACCAATATTTATGCGGATAGAAGTACCGCCTTTAAAGTCAAGGTCAAGGTTAAGTCCGCCAAAAATCGCAAAAGCGATAATACCTGCAACTATAACGATAGCAGAAGCGATAAAGAATATGTTTTTCTTACCAACAAAATTAATCATTCTTTACCTCCTCCTTTCCAACGCCGTATGCCACAGGGTTTGTAACATTAAGACCAATCATAAGTTTTAATAAAAGTCTTGTAATAAACACGGCTGTAATCATACTGATAACAACGCCTATGCCAAGTGTAAGCGCAAAGCCCTGAATAGCACCTGTACCGAATTTCCAAAGTACCAAAGCCGCAATAATTGTTGTAATGTTAGCATCTACGATAGCGCTTGTTGCACGTTTGAAACCTGCTTCAACAGCTGCGCCAACGCTTTTGCCTGCTCTGAGTTCTTCTTTAATTCTTTCGAAAATGATAACGTTTGCGTCAACCGCCATACCAATTGAAAGAATAATACCTGCAATACCCGGAAGGGTTAAAGTAGCAGTAAAGTCGCCCGGCATAAAGTAGCCTGCCATAATAAGTGCTACCAAAGCGATATAGCAAAGAAGTGCAATATCAGCAATAAGACCTGGTAAACGGTAAATAACGAGCATAAACAAAAGTACAATTACAATACCGATTAAAGCTGCAAAAAGGCTTGTTTCAAGCGCTTTGCTACCAAGAGTTGGTCCAACTGCACGAAGCTCGCTTTCTTTAAGTGAGAAAGGTAACTGACCGCTCTGAATCTGGTCAGCAAGAATTTTTGCACTTTCTTCAGTAAAGTTACCTGTGATTATACAAGTTTTGCTGTCAATTTTTTCTGCAACCTGTGGGGCTGAAATTTCAGTTTCATCAAGCATAATTCTGATAACATTTTCGCCCTGTGGTTTTGCAGCAGCTGCAGCTGTTGCTTCAGCAAATTTTTTCTGGCCTGCACTTGTGAGAGTAAGCTGAACATAATGTCCCTGCTCGCCCTGGTCGTTAAGCGGGCCGTAAGCAGCCTGAGCTTTTTCAACGCCTGTGCCGCCTTCCATAATAACCTCGCCTGCAGCATCGGTAAATTTAAGAACCGCATCAGCCTTTAAAAGCTGAACTGCTTCTTCGGGGTTGTCAATATCAGGAATTTCAACCCTGATAAATTTTTCTGCCTGTCTTGTAACAATTGCGTCAAAATAACCCTGACTGTCAAGGCGGTTACGAAGAACCTGCTCTGCAGCGTCAAGATCTTCTGCGCTTGGGTTTTCCACATCAGCTTCAAAAGTGATAATGGAACCACCAACTAAATCAAGACCTCTTTTAATACCATCTTCCTCGTCAAAAACTTTTGGAAATTTGTACTCTGCACCAGTTATAGGATTAGTGAGAGTAAAGCCGAAGATAGCGGTACACATAAGGCCTGCAATAATAGCTATACAGATTATAAGCCCTATTAAACTTTTTACCTTCATCTGTAAAATTCCTCCTTTGGTGTTATAACATAAATATTATATAACTTTATGCGGTTTCCGTCAAGCATTTTTTTAAATTACTTGTCGCCGCCCTCTCTGAGCATTGATTTAATTTTAAGGGCAATTGCACATTCAACCCTTTTCTTTTCAAGCTCGCAGGCAATTTTGTAAGGCTTGTCCATACCGCCGGCGTAATTTACACTTGTTGCAAGGCAACCGCCGCTGCAGTAAAACTTAGCCCAGCAATCGCCGCATTCCTTTTTGGTATAAACGTTAATTTTTGCATATTCGCGGCTTTTTTCCTCGTCAATGCTGCCATCAAGAACGCTGCCCATTTTAAATTCTTCCTGACCTACAAACTGGTGGCAAGGGTAAATGTCGCCCTCGGGAGTTACGGCAACATACTCGTGCCCTGCGCCACAGCCCGACATTCTTTTAATTGCGCAAGGGCCTGCAGTAAGGTCAATCATAAAGTGGAAGAAATTAAATGGCTTTGAATTCTTTATTCTCTTTATATATTCTTCTGCAAGGATTTCGTATTCCTTTTTTATGGTATCAAGATGTTCTTCTTTTATAGCAAGAGGATGGGTTTTTGAAAGTACAACAGGCTCCATTGAAGTCTGCATAAAGCCTTCATCTGCAATATGAAGAATATCTTTGGTAAAATTAATATTATGTGCAGTAAATGTACCT
>JAZNQN010000042.1:0-1666 GCA_045590195.1 Clostridia bacterium
TTCCAATCGTTAAGTTTGCTAAACGTTTTAGGTGATTCCGAAACGGTGATAATATCGGAGGACGATTTCATATCTTCAAGAAGCCTCTTGCAATCATCGCAATCTCTAATATGTTCTTCAACAACCTTTTCGCTTTCCGCACTGCAACATCCGTCAATGTACAGTGGGATCAAATCTTTAACAATATTACAATTCATATCGTTACCTCATTCTTTCTGATAGTTTTTGCTTGGCACGGTAAAATGTAACACGTGCCCAACTTTCGCTTTTCCCGAAGATTGAACTAATGTCTTTTAGCGAGAAACCGCCAAACACAGAAAGCATAAAAACTTCTTTATACGGATCTTCTAATTCGTGCAAGCATATAAGTGCTTTTTGGGAAAGCTCTTTTTGAATAAAGGCATCTTCTATGCTTATATCGCAGCTTGTCACTTCGAGATCGTCGAGAGAATCTTTTTTCTTTTGTTCGTTATACCACGCAAAATATGTATTCTTTGCGATTTGGCATAGCCACACGGAAGCCTTTTCCTTGTTTTTAAGAGAAGCATAGTTCATATATGCACGAAAAAAGGTTTCTTGTGTCAACTCTTCGGATAGCGTAATATCCCGTGTCATTTTCATAAGATATTTGAAAATGAATTCTCGGTTTTCATTGAAAAGCTTTTCAAAATCAGTCACATTTTCACCGTCCTTTCATCTATTAGATTTGGAAACTCACAAAACGTTACAAAAATTATAACATATTTTCTTCAAAAATTCAAAAAGTCTATGGATAGAACATACGCCTGTGCAAATTAGCAGATTTCTGCTAAAAATTCGATTAGCAAGCGATTAGCAGAATGGTAATTTTCAGCTAATCGCAATTAGCAAGAAAAAAAGCCCTCCTTGTGTAAAGGAGGGTGGCTGAGCGGAGCGAAGTCGGGAGGATTGTAAACACATAAATGATAAAACAATCCTTCAGTCTTTTGCTTCGCAAAATCCAGCTCCCTTTACACAAGGGAGCCTTATAAACGCTGTGTTTATGCGGGTTTCCGTAAAACAAAACCGCCTCGAAAGAGGCGGTTTTTGGCACCCTGGAGAGGACTCTAACCTCCGACCTGCCGCTTAGGAGAAACGATTATCCCGTTTTTCTAATAATAATCGTTCCAAATGGTATCAGATAGTACAAAATCCGGGGGAAATTCCGAACTTTTTAATCCAGGTCGTGTTAGCAGATATCAGCCATTTCATATAGTCCAAAACAGTCCTGTTAGCAAATTGTTAGCAACAAGCCGAGGGAAGCCGAACACCGACAGCCCCACAGCAGTCCTTTTGTTTGTGTTTTTCCTTATCTTCCTTGCCTTGCGTTAGCAAGGCTGCGTCATCTGCACAAAAACCCAAAGCAAAAATCCTTGCTGTGGAGTGCTGCGCAGTTTTCGCGGAGCAGCATTTTGGCTAGGCAAGGAAAATCTCGCAGGGAATACCCGCTGGTATTTTCAAGGGATTTTCCGAAGCATTGGCGGAAAGCTGCCCGTGAAAACCTATAGGGGTTCGACTCCCCTCGGCTTAGAAATCCTCGACCGTCGCCACATGCAAAACGCGACCTCATGAAGCAGCTCTTGTTGATCACGAGGGCTGCTATTTTTATATATAGCCTGACCGATATAATCCCAACCCGTTTCTGAAC
>JAZNQN010000043.1:0-46517 GCA_045590195.1 Clostridia bacterium
CACATGGACCTGAACCATGCGCGTCTGCCAATTCCGCCATATCCGCATATTTAGTATTTTTAAAGTTTAAACACAAAAAGTATTATACTACAAAAACATATAATTTGCAACAACTTTTTGTTATATTTTAAAGTTTTCTCAAATGTTTTAATAAAACATTTGATTTTTACAAATAAATATGTTATATTATTACTGTATTTTGACATTATTTTTAATTCAACATAATATCAAGGAGTCAATTTATATGGAAATTAAAGAAGTTAAAAGAATTGGTGTACTTACAAGTGGTGGCGATGCATCAGGTATGAATGCTGCAGTAAGAGCTGTTTGCCGAGGTGCAATTGCAAAGGGACTTGAGATTTTCGGCATAAACCGCGGATATGAAGGGCTTATTTCGGGCGATTTATTTAAAATGGATCTTCGCTCTGTTTCCGAAATTTTGCACCGTGGCGGAACAATTTTATATTCAGCCCGTTGCGATGAGTTCAAACATCAAAGCGGAATTGAAAAAGGTGTTCGCACCTGCAAGCAGTTCGGCCTTGACGGTATTGTTGTAATAGGCGGCGATGGTTCCTTCCGTGGGGCAAGAGATTTATCCCTTGCCGGCATTCCCTGCGTTGGTGTTCCTGCCACAATTGACAATGATATCGGTTGCAGCGACTACACGATTGGTGTTGACACTGCTCTTAATACTATAATAGAAAGTGTCGATAAAATTCGTGACACATCTCATTCTCACAACCGTTGCTCTCTTGTAGAGGTTATGGGAAGGCATTGTGGATATCTTGCCCTTCACGCTGGCATTGCAACAGGTGCAATGGCTATTTTTGTTCCTGAACACGAGCTTGATTTTCAAAAGGATATCGTTGAAAGAATGCAGTTTACCCGCGGCATTGGCAAAAAGCACTTTATTATGCTTGTGGCCGAAGGCGTTAACTACCCCGGTGGTATTGCAAAAATGGCAGAAGATATTGAAGAAGCAACCGGCGTTGTAACCAAAACAACTGTGCTTGGCTATGTTCAGCGTGGTGGTTCGCCAACCGCGAAAGACAGAATAATTGCGACAAAGCTCGGCGTTGCGGCTGTTCATCTTTTGGCTCAGGGTATTGGCAACAGAGTTGTAGCCGTTAACGGCGAAAAAATTGTCGACTATGATATCAATGAAGCTCTTAATATGAAAAAAGATTTTGATAATGAGCTTTATGATATATCACACGAAATTTCAATTTAAGGAGGAATTTACCAATGAAAAAATTTATTGAAGAATTTAAGGCTTTTGCCATGCGTGGCAACGTAATTGACCTGGCTGTTGGTGTTATTATTGGTGGTGCTTTTAAAACAATAACCGATTCACTTGTAAATGATGTTATCTCCCCTCTTCTCGGCCTTGTTTTTAAAGCAGATTTCAGTTCTCTTATTTTTGTACTTAACGGCGTTGAAGTTAAATATGGTGCGTTTATTACCGCAGTAATTAACTTTATCATCATGGCGTTTGTAATTTTCTGCCTGGTTAAGGCTCTTAACAAGCTTTCTACTCTTAAATTTAAGAAAAAAGAGGAAGAAGCACCTGCAGAACCTACTACAAAGGTTTGCCCATTTTGTTTAAGCGAAATCAACATCAAAGCTACAAAATGCTGCCACTGCACAAGTGATGTTGAATAATTAAAAAGTTTTAAAAGCGGTCTTTCAAGGCCGCTTTTTTGTGTTTAAATCTTATTTTAAGAATTTAACCAGGGGATTTTTGCATATTTTTGTATGTTTATTTAATAATAAAACAGAGGTGATATTTTGTTTAACATTAGAACAGATTTGGCTTTGGAAGCGGGCGAAATTATAAAAGAGCAAAACCCTGATAACCCGGAAATCATGGGTGTAAAATCAGAAACATTTGAAGATAATTTTTGCACAGTTACTGAAGTTATAATAGAAAATGATGAAGTAATAGGAAAACCAAAGGGTACTTATATAACAATTGAAACTGACAGCATAATTAATAACGATATTACGGCTTTTGAAGAAATATCAGAAAGAATAAAAAAAGAGCTTTCAAAACTTATTGGAAATACCGAAAACAAAACTGTTTTGGTTGCAGGCCTTGGAAACCGCAACATAACGCCGGACTCTATCGGGCCAAAAGTAGTTTCAAACCTTCTTGTTACAAGACATATTTTTTCCTCACTACCGGAAATGGCAGAGTCGTTTTCATCGGTATGTGCAGTAGCACCAGGCGTTTTAGGAATTACAGGTATTGAAACCGCCGAAATTTTAAAAGGAATAATTGATAAAATTTCTCCTGATATCATAATAGTAATAGATGCCCTTGCAGCAAGAAAATTTAAAAGAGTTGCAAGCACTATTCAAATTTCAACTGCGGGAATAACTCCCGGCAGTGGTGTTTTAAACAGCAGAAAAGCCTTAAATGAAGAAACTCTCGGAATACCAACCATTGCAATAGGTACTCCAATGGTAGTTGATGCGGCAAGTATGCTTTTAGACTGCCTTGCAGAAACCGACACAAATAAAGATTATTACAACGGCATATTAGAAAAAGTTTTAAATACGCCTTCCGGTTTTATTTGCCCAAAAGAAATAGATGCTCTTTCCGACAGAGTTTCGGCTATTTTGGCAAAAGGAATAAATAGTGCTTTGCAAACTAAATTAAGCTCTGAAGAGCTTTCTGCTTTAACCGCCAAGTAAAATTAAAAACCAAGTGTAATTTTTACTACAAAAGAGGCAATTAAAATACACACTAAATCCGCAATAAGCGCAGCTTTTGCGCAGTATCGTATATCTTTAATGCCAACACTGCCAAAGTAAACTGCGAGCGTATAAAACAAAGTTTCCGCAGAGCCTGAAACTACAGATGCAACATTTCCCACGAATGTATCTGTTCCAAAATTCTTGTAAATATCACTAACCGTTGCCAAAGCGCCACTTCCTGAAATTGGCTTTATAAGCGCAAGGGGCAATACTTCTTTTGGAAATGCAATTCGCGAAGTTAAAGGCTCTAAAAAATTACATATAATTTCCATTGCTCCGCTTGCCCTGAACATACTTATGGCGCTTAAAAGCCCTACAAGCGGTACAATTATATTTATTAGTGAATTAAATCCACTTTTAGCACCTTCAAGAAAGCTATCATACACCGGAACTTTTTTTAAAAGTGCAATTGAAATTATAATTGTTAAAATCACAGGAATCGTAAGAGAAGATATTAAATTCATTTTGAAACCCTTTCAAATATTTTTGCCAGAGAAACACCAATTAAAAGCGCCAGAGCCGAGGTAATCCATATGGGAACAATTATTGAAGTTGGCTCAGCACTTCCCATAGAAGCCCTCAGGGCAATAAGCGTTGTAGGTACAAGCTGAATTGAAGCAGTATTAACTATTACAAACATACACATTTCTGCGCTTGCTCTTTTTTTATTTGTATTTATTTTCTGAAGTTCTTCCATAGCTTTAAGGCCAAGCGGAGTAGCGGCGTTGCTCATACCGAGAATATTTGCCGTCATATTAGTAACAATTGCACTCATAACCTCACTGTTTTGTTTAATTTTTGGAAACAGTATTTTTGTAACAGGCTTCATAATTTTTGTGAGAACAACCAGTATTCCACCCCTTTTTGCAATTTCCATTATTCCGCTCCAGAAACACATTATTCCACAAAGAGAAATTGCAAGCGTAACCCCTTCCCCTGCGCCCTCAATTGCCGCAAGAGAACATTCTTCAAATTTTCCGGTAAAAAAAGAAACTATCAGCGATAATAGAATCATTCCGCTCCAGATATAATTAAGCATAAAAATACCCCGTTTCAGCTTTTTAATAAAATATATGCTGAAACGGGGGTTTTATTAATAATTATTCAATTGGCTCAAAATCCGAAGCGCCGTGTTTGCAAAGCGGACAAATGAAGTCATCTGGTAATTCTTCTCCTTCATATACATATCCGCAAATTTTACATACAAAACCTTTTTTGCCTTCAGTTTCGGGCTTTGGTTTAACATTTTCCTGATAATAGGTGTATGTCATAGTTGGAACATCTGAAATAACTCTCGACTCAGTAATCGAGCAAATGAACATTCCGTGAGTATCAAGATCAACATAATTTTCAACTTTAAGCGACATAAAAGAATTGATATACCTTGAAAGGAATGGAAGATTATTATCAGAACGGATATAATCAATTCCTTCAAATTTGTCAACATTTCTTCCGCTTTTAAAGCCAAAGGTTTCAAAAATGCTGAAAGGCGCATCCTCCGAAAGGCAGTTTACATTCATAATTCCTGTCTGCTTGATTATGTGATGAGAATAATTCTCTTTGTTAATTGTAACAGCAATTCTGTTAGGTGTGTTTGTAACCTGAGTAATTGTGTTAACAATAAGGCCGTTATCGCGTTTACCATCGTTTGAAGTTACAACATAAAGGCCATAACCGATTTTGAAAAGTGCAGAAAGGTCATTTTTGTTGGCAGTTTCGCTGTTTTTTGCAATAAATTCCTGACAAAGCTCATCAGCAAGCTTTTCAATGCTCTCGCGGCTTTCTTCAGAAAGAGCAGATTTAATTGTAACAACATTTTCAGCGAAAGTAATATTCTTGCTGGAGGCAAACATATTTTTCATAACCTTAGCGGCCAGCGGGGCCCATGAGCCATTTTCCATAAGAGCTACAGTTCTGTTTTGGAAGTTCCTTTCAGTAAGGTGGTTTATAAACTCACGCATAAACGGGAAAATTTCTGCGTTATATGTTGTTGTTGCCAAAATGAGCTTTCCAAATTTAAAAGCATCGGCAACAGCCTGCGACATATCGCATCTTGCAAGGTCGTAAACTGCAATTTTGGGGCAACCTTTGCTTTTAAGCTTGTCAATCATAAGTTCAACGGCTTTCTTGGTATTGCCGTAAACAGATGTGTAAGCAACAACAATTCCGTCCTCTTCTACTGCATATGAAGACCAGGTGTTGTAAAGGTCGAGATAATATCCAAGGTTTTCCGAAAGAACAGGGCCGTGAAGCGGACAAATTTTTGAAATTTCAAGGCCTGCCGCTTTTTTAAGAAGTGCCTGAACCTGAGCGCCATATTTACCAACTATACCAATAAAGTATCTGCGTGACTCGTCAACCCAGTCTTCTTCGGCATCAAGTGCACCAAATTTACCAAATCCGTCAGCTGAGAAAAGTACTTTATCAAAGCTATCGTAAGTTACAATTACTTCCGGCCAGTGAACCATAGGAGCGGTTACAAAGGTTAAAGTGTGTTTTCCAAGGCTCAAAGTGTCGCCTTCGCCAACAACAACTCTTCTGTCTTCAAAATCTGTTCCAAAAAACTGTTTCATCATAGCAAAAGCCTTTGCGCTTGAAACAATTTTGGCATCTTTATATATGTTCATAAAATTAGCTATATTCGCCGAATGGTCAGGCTCCATATGCTGAATAATAAGATAATCACACTTTTTGTTTCCAAGGGCATTTTCAATGTTGTCAAGCCACTGATGTGTAAAACGCGCATCAACAGTATCCATTATTGCAACCTTATCATCACAAATCATATACGAATTATATGAAATACCATTTTTAACCTGATATTGCCCTTCAAAAAGGTCGATTTCTCGGTCGTTAACACCAACATATTTAATGCTGTCTGTAATTTTCATTTTATCACTCCTATTTGTGTTTTATAATATCTTTACCAAAATTTGTTTTAATATAAATTTATCTTTCAAGTTTCATAATAACTGCATTTTCGGTTGGATTTGTATAATAATTTTTCCTCACAGAAATCTCTTTAAATCCAAATTTTTTATAAAGATGAATTGCGGCTGCATTACTTTCTCTTACATCAAGAAAAACATCAGCTTTTTCAGTAAATTCGCCTGAAAGCGCTTCTTTTAGAAGCAACGCACCAATTCCTTTTCCTCGTCTACTTTTGTCAACAGCAAAATTTAAAACTTCACATTCATCAGCCGCACGTGATATAAAAATAACCCCGTCAACTTTTTCATTTTCATAAATAAGGCAATAATCTTTTTCAATTGAAGCTAAAACCCCTGCTACGCTCCACGGAGTAAGTGTTTCAGAAAAAATCTCTGTAATTCTCTCCGCATCACTTATAAGTCCTTTTCTAATCACGCTTTACACTCCAGTCCGCCTTTGAGATAAGGCCATATATTCTTTTAGCACATTCAAAATACGCCTCATCATCTCTGCCAAAAGGATCTGATACATCGCCGCTCTCCCCTGCAAATTCTGCTAAAGTGAATGTTTTGTTTGCAAAATCAGGGCAGGCATCAAGAATAGTTTTTTTGTGACCTTGTGTCATAGTTATAATCAAATCAGCATCTTCTCCGTCGCCTACAGTAAGCTGTCTTGATTTATGGTTTGAAATGTCAATATCAATTTGTTCCATTGCCTTTATGCTGCTGAAGGAAGCGCTTACTTCTTCCGGCACATAAAGCCCACGTGAAATAACTTCAAAATCGCTATAAAGGCTTTTAAGAATACCTTCAGCCATTGGACTGCGGCAAGTATTGCCTGTGCAAACAAAAACTACTCGCATATCACGTTTCCTCCCGCTGATTTTAAAAGTCTGTTCCAAATAGCTTGTCCAAACCCTTCTTTTTCAGGTGGAATTGCAAAAATTTTGTCAACACCCATTTCATCAAAACGCCTTAAGTTATAAAAATAATTTGCACCATATTCGTTAATGTTTTCGCCGGCAGATAATACTTTTACGTTTTTAAATGCCTTTGTATCGCATTTATAGGAAAGAACGCCCGTTTTATCATTGCACTTACTGTTAATCACTTCTACGGCGTTTTCGCAATTAACAATACACATTGGAGCCAAAGGTGCATAGTGTTTATATTTCATTCCGGGGCTTTTTGGAGCATCGGAAGCATTTGAAAAAGAAACATCTCCCAATATTTCTGCAATTTGTTCCGCGGTTACTGCTCCTGGCCTTAAAACTGTTGGAATATCCACAGTAAGGTCTAAAACAGTTGATTCAAGGCCATAAAATGAGTTGCCACCGTCAATTATACAGTCAACTCTGCCACTTAAATCCTCGATAACGTGTTTGGCAACAGTTGGGCTTGGTTTTCCGGAAAGGTTTGCACTTGGCGCCGCAATTGGACAACCTGAGCTTTTTATAAGTGCGCAAGCTATCGGATGTGAAGGAAGCCTTATAGCAACCGTAGAAAGGCCTGCACTTATTGTATCAGAAATCTTTTCGGACTTTTCTAAAATTATAGTAAGCGGACCACCCCAGAAATTTTCCATAAGTTTCAGTGCGCTTTCAGGTACGCTTTTTACAAGTGGATAAATTTCGTCTGGTTGAGATATATGAACAATTAGCGGATTATCCTGAGGCCTTCCCTTGGCCTTAAAAATATTTGAAAGTGCTTCCTCGCAAAAAATTCCTGCACCAAGTCCATATACAGTTTCAGTTGGAAATGCACAAAGTCCGCCGTTTTTTATTACTGCGGCACATTCATCTATTTTATTAAGTTCAATGTTATCAGGATCAATTTTGATTACTTTTGTCATACAAATCTCCAATATTTTTTATCTCAATTCCGCTATAATATTTTTTCAGAATTTCCTTGTAGTTCATTCCCTGCTTTGCAAAATACTCGGCCCCATACTGACTCATACCAACTCCATGACCTTTTCCTTTACAATGAAAAATAAAACTGTTATCAGCGGCAGTTACAGTAAAATTTGTTGAAGGAAGCGAAAAAATGCTTCTAACTTCTACTCCTTCAAGCGAAACACCGCCAAGGTTAATATTTTTAACGCTGCCGCTTTCGTTTCTTAAAATTTCGCCAATATATGGCGAAATTTCTATTCCTGATTTTTCATAAATTTTATCTTTAAATTCTGAAAAGCTAACTGTTATATCATTTTCAAAAACAGGCGACAACATATCTCCCGGGCTTTCAACGCTTACAAGATAAGGAACATCGCTTCCCCATACATCTTTAGCATTTTCGGTAACACCGCTGCCTGTGGAATGAAAAACAGCTTCAATAGGTTCATCCGAGTATACTGCAATTTCTCCGGCAGTTTTATTTATACAATTTTTTATTTTTCCGGAGTATTCTCCCATCCAGTTTTTGCCGTGTTTTTTCACGATTTCATCATTACTTATATATGCTTTACAATGAGTGCTGTCTGTACATACATCAGCATTCGGATGGTCATTATCTGGTTTTAAGCTTTTGTTTATAATATAAGTTCTGGCTGCAACAGCTTGTGCCTTCAGAGCTTCTTCGTGAAATGCCGCGGGCATTTCGGCCGCCACAACTCCGAATAAATACTCTTCAATATCATACTTTTCAATTTTACCATTAATAAGTACCGAAATTTCATCTGTAGAAAAATCTTCTGAGTTCCGGTCAAAATCAAACAGGAAAATAATAGTTGCAGGAACGAAAACAATCAAAGTAAGAACAGAAACAAACAAATAAAACAGCTTTTTAATAACAAATACCTCCCCTCATATACCTGTCCATTAAAATATATGAGGGGAAAATATTTTTATTACAACACTATTGCGGTGTGGCTGATGAAGCCGGCGAAGGAGTTGAAGCAGCAGGCTTTGGCGAAGAAGACGGCTCGTTTTCAGAACTCGAAGGTTCATCAGCATTTTTATTTTCATTTTCATCTTCAGGAGCCGCTATTGTATGCTCCTCAAGAGCGCAAACTTGGCTTGGAGCATCATATTTTTTAACTGATTTAACCGAGGTGCAATTCTCTCCTGCAAGCAAATTCGATTCTTCACAAACATCAACCTCAGGAATATAGTGCGCCTTTGTACAGTAAACGTTCTTAATGTATCCATCTTTTTCATTATGAGTACTATCGGCAATTCCGAGGGCCGAGGCTCTTCTCACAGGACAATCGCCTCTTGCTCTCAACCCAGTTTCGGAACACAGGCTGAAAGCTTTGTGTTTGTCACATTTTTGAGTTTCGCTAACATCCTTTTTAGCCTTATAAACAATCTGCGAACCACGAATATCAAGCGCACACAAATCTGTTGCAAGCTTTCCGCTTACGGAACAAACTTTAACCTTTTCCTTTGACGGGTCAGGCTTAGCAAAACTAATTGTATCGTAATCCTCGTGAACTTTTGCCATAACTTTTTTCCAAATGGAAACCGATGGATTACCGCCAGGCACGGCTCTCGGAGTATCATATCCCGACCATACAGCAGCAAGAAAATATGGAGTGTAACCTACAAACCACTTGTCTTTGTTATCGTTGGAAGTTCCTGTTTTTCCAGCGGCAGGCATTTTACCAAGGTTAGCACCGGTACCTGTACCAAAGTTTACAACACCTGTAAGCATCTGCGTCATAGCATAGGCGTTTTGCTGAAGGTAAACTTCTTCGCCCTCGCCATTATGCTCGAGTAAAACATTTCCGTTAAAATCGGTAACTTTATAGTAAGTTGATGGCTCATAATATACGCCACCATTTGCAAACGGAACATAAGCCGCAGCCATTTCAAGAACAGAAACACCATCTGTAAGTCCGCCAAGTGAAAGCGGTGCAAGGCTTTTGTCGCTGTAAACTTTTCCATCAGCTTCTCGTTTTTCAACAAGAGAACTAATGTGAAGTTTGTCTTTTAAAAAGTTATACGACTGATCTACTCCAAGGCTTTGTAAAACCTTTATAGCAGCAATGTTTACAGAACTTGCAACGGCACTTCTTATAGTAATTGTTCCTCTGAAATTTCTGTTGGAATTCTTAGGCTCCCAGTCGCCAATTTTAAGCGGCTCGTCTACAACAACAGAATTCTCGTTTATAACTCCATACTCAAGAGCCGGCCCGTAAACTGCAATCGGCTTTATAGATGAGCCAGGCTGCCTTAGTGTTTGTGTGGCACGGTTTAGTTCCATTCTTCCCTGGCTTCCTCTTCCGCCTGACATACCAACTATATTTCCTGTTGCAGGGTCAATTACAACAATTGCCGACTGAGCAAGTTCTCCGCCGGAGTTTGCAGGAAAGTTTGAATCGTTACTGTAAACTTCTTCAATAGTATCCTGAACCATAGGGTTAACACTGCTGTAAATTTTAAGTCCACCGGTATAAAGCATTTTAAGGGCAATCTGCTTTGGATATCCAGCTTTTTCCTGTAAGTCCTCTAATACTTCAGTAATAACTGCATCAGAAAAATATCTTTTTGCTGCAGGAATATCCGCTGCGCTTTGGCCTTTTGAAAAATCAAGCTCTTCATTTACTGCTTCTTCATATTCATCTTTTGAAATAAAATCAAGTTCAAGCATTTTCGCAAGAACAAGTTCTTGTTTTTCCTTGTTGTTTTCGGGATTTGCAAGAGGATCAAATTTTGTTGGATACTGAGTTATACCTGCAATTGATGCCATTTGCGCAAGCGATAAATCCCCTACGCTTTTTCCAAAATATCTCTTCGCAGCAGCTTCAACGCCATTGCACTGATTACTAAGGTAAATTGTGTTCAGATAAAACTCAAGTATCTCTTCTTTTTCGTACATCTGTTCAATTTTAACAGCTCTGTATATTTCCCGAAGCTTTCTTTTTACATTCACATCTTCGTCGCCGGAAATGTTTTTAACAAGCTGCTGAGTAATAGTACTTGCACCATAAGAAGAATTTCCCTTTGACACAAATGTGGTCATAGCACCGATAAGGCGCTTGATGTCGAAACCGGGATGGGAATAAAATCGTTCATCCTCAATTGCAATAAAAGCATTAACCATATTTTTGGGGATTTTCTCAAAAGAAACCCAAACCCTGTTTTCATCATCATACACACTGTCATAAACAATTTCCTCTCCTGTTTCAGGATCTGTAGCAAATATAAAGGTTGTCTGATCAAGCAGGGCTGTTTCAAGTTTAACATCGTCAGCTCCAATAACAACGCTTGCCAAAACCGCAACACCGGCTACAAGAATCAGCGAAAATATTATTGAAAAAGCCAACAAAATTTTTCTTGAATTTTTTTTCATATTACTAGCCTTTCTTAAGCAACTGCTTATTGTTATATATATCTAAATATATATTACTATAAAAAAATTAAAAAATTATTACAAAAAGGTATATATTTAAACTATTTGGCAAAAATAAGCAACAACTTATTCCAAAGGAGTATTAAAATGAAAAAAAATATTATTTTACTTACATCGCTTTGTATTTTATCCGCTTTTTGCGGCATTATTTCCGGCATATTATTTTTTAAAACTGAAAATAATAATTTAGCCAGGGCAGAAACAACAAATGAAATCGAAAATACTCCTTTGCCGGAAATAACTTTTCAGAACAAAGAGGAAGAAAACCCTCCCGAAGAAGCATATGTTTTTGAAAGCGAGCAATATGTTGTAACATTGTCCGACACTAAAATAATTATTTATAAAGTATCTCACGACGGATCTATGCAAACAGTTGAAGAAAAGCTTGTAGATACTGGCAGTATTCCAAGGGAAGATTACGCAAAACTTTATTCCGGCATAATTGTAACTACCCTTGATGAGGCAAAGCAAATTGTTGAAGATTTTATAAGTTGAAAAGCGATAATACCAAACGGTATTATCGCTTTTTATCATTCAACTTCTTCAATACTGATTTGTCTTGTATGCTGAGTGTGGAACCACTCTTTTTTATTCTTGTTAATAATTCCAATAACAGTTATAGGAACCCATGTAAGCGAATAGAAGAAATAAGTTATATAAGACAAAATAAGTCTGGGAGTAAGTTTTCGTTTTTCGATCCAAATAACAAGCGGAGTCCATAAAAACTGCGCTACAACATAAATATACCATACAACCGGTGGAACAATATAGCTTATCTGGAAAAACCCAATATCGCCTGTAGGATAAGCAGTTTGAATCCAGCACATAAGTGTAATAAATCCCATAACAAGAATTCTCACAGGCTGAAGAAGATATACTGCACAATCAACAGGAGCCCATTTACGCTCTTTTACAGCCTTTTTAAGAAGCGGCAAAACAAAACGTGAAGCAACATCTGCGTGACCCTGCATCCATCTTATTCTCTGCTTCCACGACTGGCTGAAAGTAAGCGGTTTTTCGTCATACACGATAGCTCCGCTTGCATACTGAACTTTATAATCGTTAAGCACAACACGCATTGTAAATTCCATATCTTCTGTAAGACATGTAGCCTGCCAGCCAATCTCTTTCAATACATTTGTATCAATTACAAAGCCTGTTCCGCATAATTGACATGAAAGGCCCAAGTTTTCTCTTGAATACTGAAAAAGCTTGTTAATACTCCAGAAAGAAATTGTGTATGCAGCAGAAATCCACGAGTCAAACGGATTTTTACTGTCAATATAGCCCTGAACAATTTTTGCACCAGTTTTAAGTTTCTTGTTCATCTCGTTTAAAAACTCAGGATGAACAATATTATCAGCATCAAAAATTGCAATATCGTCATACTGTTTATCGAGCTTATAAAGGTTTTCAAACATCCACTCAAGGGCAAAACCTTTACCTCTTAAATCAGCCGATTCCCTTTCGTAAACATTAGCTCCGGCATTTCTTGCAATTTCAGCAGTTCTGTCAGTACAGTTGTCTGCAATTACAAAAATATCGTAACATTCCTCGGGATAATTTATCGCCTTAAGGCTTTTAACCATATTTTCAATAACCATTTCCTCGTTATGTGCCGCAACAACAAGAGCAAATGTGTGATTCTTGTCATGTACAACAGGGGCATCTTTGCGTTTTACCCATGCAAAAAGGGAAATACCAAAATAATAAGTACCAAACAACAGGAAAACAACCTGCAAAATAATACTAAATATGTACATTAGTATCCATCCTCCTTATCAAACGATTTAATTATACTATCAATTTTGTAAATTTGCAATACTTTTTTTATTTTTTGAAAAACCGTATCAAAATTTGATGTTTAATCTGATTTTTTTGTTTATTTTTACACTAACGCCGAGTTTTTTATTAAATAATATGCAAAAGTGACAACTTTAAACCAAATTTTTCTTGCTAAAATCAATATGACATGTTATAATAATTAGTTAGAAATTCAAACATATAAACAAAGGAGCAAAACTTATGAAACTTGGTATAGTTGGTTTACCAAATGTAGGTAAAAGTACCCTTTTTAACGCAATAACAAAGGCAGGTGCACAAAGTGCAAACTACCCTTTCTGTACAATAGAGCCAAATGTAGGTATAGTATCGGTTCCCGACAAACGCCTTGACAAACTGGCTGAGATGTATAACCCCGAAAAATTCACTCCTGCATTTATCGAATTTGTTGATATTGCAGGCCTTGTAAAAGGTGCAAGCCGCGGCGAAGGCCTTGGCAACAAATTTTTGTCACACATCAGAGAGGTTGACGCTATTATTCACGTTGTCCGCTGCTTTGACGATGGTGAAATTGTTCACGTTGACGGCAGTGTTGACCCTATCCGTGATATTGAAACAATAAATCTTGAGCTTATTTTTGCCGACCTTGAAACAGTTGAAAAAAGATTTGAACGCCTTTCAAAACTTATTAAAACAGGCGAAAAGAAATATGTAGCCGAAAAAGAAGTTTTGGAAAGGCTTAAAGCATTACTTGAAGCAGGCAAACCCGCCCGTGCTCTCACTCTTACCGAAGAAGAGGCTGAACTTATTAAAGATGTTAACTTGCTTACTGACAAGAAAGTAATTTATGCCGCAAATATGAGCGAAGATGAAATTGGCAACGCAGAGGATAACAGATATTTGAAAGCCGTTGCGGAATTTGCTGCATCAGAAGGCTCAACAGTTTTGCCGATTTCTGCGAGAATTGAAGAAGAAATTTCAACTCTTGACGATGAAGAAAAAGAAATGTTTTTAAGCGAAATGGGCTTATCTTCTTCAGGGCTTGACCGCCTTGTTGAAAAAAGTTATGACCTTTTGGGACTTATAAGCTATCTTACCGCGGGCCCTAAAGAAGTTCGCGCATGGACTATCAAACGCGGAACTTTGGCACCACAGGCAGCAGGTAAAATTCATACCGATTTTGAAAAAGGCTTTATCCGTGCCGAAGTTGTTGCTTACGAAACTCTTATTGAATGCGGCAGCCTTGTTGCAGCAAAAGAAAAAGGCCTTGTTCGAAGCGAAGGCAAAGAATACGAAATGCACGACGGCGATGTTGTTGTGTTCAGATTTAATGTATAAGAAGGTATATAAATGTATATCAAAGATTTATTTGGCAAAGGTAAAACGGTTGTATCATTTGAAATGTTTCCTCCAAAACCTAATACTCCAATGGAATCGGTTTTAGGCGCGGCAGATTCTCTTTCGCATTTAAACCCCGATTTTATGAGCGTTACCTGCGGCGCAGGCGGAAGCGGAAAAGACAGTAATACTATTTCTGTTGCTTCACATCTTCAGAACAAATTAAATGTGACTGCCCTCGCCCACCTTACATGTGTTATTTCTTCAAAATCACAGATATGTGAAACACTTGCAAAACTCAAAGAAGAAAACATTTCAAACATTTTAGCGCTTCGTGGCGATTTTCCTAAAGACAGCGAATTTAACCGCGACAGTATGGAATTCAAACACGCTATTGACCTTGTTCGTGAAATCAAAAATTTTGGCGGTTTTTGCATTGGCGGAGCCTGCTATCCCGAAGGACATATTGAAAATGAAAGCGTTGAAAACGACCTTGATAATCTTAAAGCTAAAGTTGATGCCGGGGTTGACTTTTTAACAAGCCAGTTGTTTTTTGATAATAACACATTCTACAGTTTTCTCTACAGAGCAGGTAAAAAGAATATAAATGTTCCGGTTATTGCCGGAGTTATGCCTGTTACAAGCCGTAGCCAGATTAAGAGAATGTGTTCTCTTTCAGGTGCAACGCTTACTTCTAAATTTAAAAATATGCTTGACAAATTTTACGATAACCCTCAGTCACTTATGCAGGCAGGTATTGTATATGCAACCGAACAAATTATTGACCTTATTGCAAATGGTGTACCTGCAATACATATATACACTATGAACAAACCTGAAATCGCCGAAAAAATTATGTATAACTTAAAGGGAATTATATGAATTTAAAAGAAATAATGTCATTTCTTAAAATTGATAAAATGACATCTGAAATCGAACAAAAAATTAATATTGCATGGCAAAATGTTGATATAAATGCTGTAAAAAGGTACCATGCCGTACCTTTTTCTGTTTCTGAGCCACCTTTTATGCTTATTGGGGACGATATAGTAAATCACTTAAAAGGTTGTAATAACTTTTATTTATTTGTTGCAACACTCGGAAGTAGTATAGATGCACTTATTAAGAAAACACAACTTACCTCAATGAGTGACGCTGTAATTTTAGATGCTGTAGCAAGTTCATATCTTGAAAGCTATTGCGATGAAGTTTGTTTGAATTTTTCTAAAGATCAAAAATTAACTTCTCGCTTCTCACCAGGATATGGTGATTTTCCTCTTGAAATTCAGCCAATACTTTTAAAATATGCTGGGGCAGATAAAATTGGTGTTTCAAATTTACAAAGCTTTATGATGGTCCCAACAAAAACTGTATCTGCAATAATTGGAATTAAGGAGTAGTTTTATGCGACATTTAATTGGTAAAAAACTTTTATTCATCGATGGTGCTATGGGCACAATGCTTGGAAAATGTGATACTTTGCCCGAAATACTTAACATAACTGACAGTGAAAGAATTAAAAAAATACACACTGCTTACCTCGAGGCTGGTGCAGATATTATAACTACCAATACTTTTGGTGCAAATTGTTTAAAAATGAAAGACTGCGGATATAGTGTTAAAGACGTTATAACCTCTGCCGTAAAAAATGCACGCGAATGTGCCGATAAATTTGGCAAATACGTAACATTTGATATTGGCCCTTGCGGAAAGCTTTTATCGCCAATGGGTGATTTAAGTTTTGATAATGCATACTCTGCTTTTGCTGAAATGGTTTCATACAGCTATGGTTGCGATATGATTTCTATTGAAACTATGACAGACACTTATGAACTTAAGGCTGCTGTTCTTGCTGTAAAAGAAAATAGTTCTCTTCCTGTAATTGCACAAGTAAGCTGTGATAAATCAGGAAAGCTTTTATGTGGTGCTGATTTACTAAGTGTTATTGCTATGCTTGAAGGTTTAGGGGTTAATGCAATAGGCCTTAACTGCGGATTTGGCCCAGAAGAATTCAAGCCTCTTTTCGAAACTCTTCAAAAGTATTCTTCGCTTCCAATTGCTTTACTTCCAAATGCAGGTCTGCCAAAAATTGTAAACGGTGAAACTGTATTTGATTTTACACCAGAGCAGTTTTCTTTAGTCATGTCAGAATTTGCCAGAGGCGGTGCACATTTGCTTGGCGGCTGCTGCGGTACAACTCCTAAGCATATAAAAGCCATGTGTGAGGCTTGTAAAAATATTTCCCCTTCTCCCGTAACCGAGAAAAACTATACCGTTATTTCTTCTTACGGACAGGCGGTTTTAGTAGATAATGCGCCCCTAATCATTGGCGAGCGCATAAACCCAACCGGAAAGAAAAAACTGAAAGAAGCTTTGATAAACAATGATATTAATTACGTTTTAAAAGAAGGCATTTCGCAAAGCGATGCCGGTGCAAAGATACTTGATGTAAATGTTGGTATGCCAGAAATTGATGAAGTTTCAATGCTTTCTGAAGCCGTTTTTAAACTTCAGGAGGTTTTGAGTACTCCTCTTCAGATTGATACATCAAATACAAAAGCCCTTGAAAAGGCTATGCGTATTTATAATGGCAAACCTATGATAAATTCAGTAAACGGAAAGCAGTCATCAATGGATGAGGTTTTCCCTCTCGTAAAAAAATACGGCGGTGTTTTGGTAGCGCTTACTCTTGATGAACGTGGCGTTGCGGAAAAATGTGAAGATAAAATTGAAATAGCCAGAAAGATTATTACAGAAGCTGCTAAATACGGAATTTCAAAAAAAGATATTGTTATCGATCCCCTTGCTCTTACTGTAAGCTCTGACCCAAATTCTGCGATTGAAACTCTGAAAGCCGTAAAAATTTTAACTGAAGAAATCGGTATAAATACAATTCTTGGCGTTTCAAATATTTCTTTTGGCTTACCTGAGCGAATAAATGTAAATACTGCCTTTTTAACAATGGCGCTTCAAAACGGGCTTAAATTTGCAATTATAAACCCTTTGTCTTCTCCTATGACAAATGCATTTGCGGCATATAATGTGCTTTACGCAAACGATAAAAACTGTGCAGAATATATTGCAAAGTTTCAAAATACTCCAAAAAATACCGATGTTAAAACCGAAACAGTATTTGACCTTAAAACTTTAATTGCACTTGGTTTTAAAGACGAAACTTATGCTTCCTGCAAAAAACTGCTTGAAAGCGAAAATTCTCTTGATATAATAAATAGCTTCATAATTCCTGCGCTTGACGATGTTGGCAGAGACTATGAAAGCGGAAAAATTTATTTGCCAAATCTCCTCTCTTCTGCCGAGGCGGCACAAAATGCTTTTGCTGCCATTAAAGAAGTAAGTAAATCGGGCGAAAAAAGCGGAAACAAAATACTTCTTGCCACAGTTTACGGCGATATTCACGATATTGGTAAAAATATTGTAAAACTGCTGCTCGAAAACTATGGCTTTGATGTTTACGATTTGGGAAAAGATGTTCCGGCACAAAAAATAGTAGAAGTTGCCCTTAAAGAGGATATTAAACTTATCGGCCTTTCGGCACTTATGACAACAACCGTTTCTTCAATGGAAGAAACTATTACTAAAATAAGAAACTCCGGCCACCAATGCAAAATAATGGTTGGCGGCGCAGTTTTAACGGAAAGCTATTCAAAAGAAATTGGCGCAGATTACTACGGAAGCGATGCATTATCCGCCGTAAACTACGCCAAGGCAGTATTCAATTAATAAAAACCCGTTTGCCGGAAGCAAACGGGTTTTTTATTATTCAACTGTTACATTTGCACATTTTGAAAGTTTAGTGTTTTCGTCATTTGTTGTAACATTTTTTGCAGTTATATTTACAGGTGAGTTACCGCCGAATACATACGAAAGATTTTTGCCCGAAGCAACATTTTCAAATAAAATGTTTTCTGCCGATTTGCAGTTATTAAAATCAACAGCCGAAAGCTCATCAACAAATACCTTATGGAATTTTGCAATATAGCCTTTATCGCTGTCAGGTGCGCACGATGTGCAGTTATAGCCAAAATCTCTTACAGTAATGTTTTTAAGCTCGCAGCCGTTAAAGTACATACCAATTCCACCATCGCCGTAAAGCTTAAAGTTTTCAAATGTGGCATCGCAAAGAGTGTTTGCTATGTATGCACCAAATTTCGCCCTTGTTGAAACATTTCTTATAACAATATCGCGTGTTTCGCCTAATGTGTTAAGGCGCTGGCGGTAGTCGCTTAAATCGCCTATTCTTATTGCGGCAAGTGCACGAAGCGGGTCGTTTTCTTCAGAAAGGTCCATAACACCGTCGATAAGAATGTTATAGAGATTTACTCCACCTTGATTTAGCATTCGTATAGTGTCACATCTGCTTGTAAGCTTTGAACGGATATCACGAATAATAATGTGGTGAATATCGGGGCAAAGGTCGGGAGATGGACGGGTTTTTATATCAAGACCTGTAAGGGCAACAGTATCATCACCTGTAAAGCCTGTAATATTTTCAACGAGGAAGTTATTGCAACCGGTACGAACATCAATACCATCCTGATTAGGAATATCGCCCATAGCTTCGAAATAAATATCGCGCACTGTACCAAACGAGCAGTAATAAAAAGCCATTCCCCAGTATCTGTCGTTTATAAAGCGAAGTCCGCTTACAGATACTCTTTCAACATTTATAAACAAAATACCAATGTTTACAACCATTGAGTTATAACCCTTTATTTCACGGTGTTCAACAAACTGGCCTTCACTGTTATATACATTAAAGTCGCCCTCGCAAACATCAAGGGGTTTACCGCCATCAAGGGTTGCATTGCCGCGCCCTTCGATAGTAATATCAAACTGACGGTCTTTTTTATAATATGTTTCACCTCTGTGGCCCTCGCCTGCAGCGGTGTTCTGGAAAAAGTGAATAAACTCGTCATCGCAAAGGCGGAGATAGCAGTTGTCAAGCACTACATAGCTGCCCGTGTGAAGAAAAATTGTTTTATCAAGATTCCAGATATACTCACCCGTTCTTTCGTTGTAGCGAGGAATTTCTACTTTTGCGCCGTGTTTTGCCGCCTCGTCAACAGCCGCCTGAATCATAGCGCTGTCGCTTTCCAGATGTTTGTAATCGTTTGGAGAAAATGTTCCTTTCATTTTGTTCACCTCGTAATTTTTATATGTATTTAAATAATACCATCTTCAATAGTTGCAGTAAATCTGCACCTTGCCATATCTTCTGCGCCGGAAATTGAAATTTTATTCTCGCCTTTATTTAAAACCAAATCACCGGAAAATTCAGGCTTACTTTTTATATTCCCAAGGCTGTCGCAAACAACACATTCATTTCCGTTAAAGGAAAGAATATCGCCGTAAGATAAAGTGGCAAAAACTTTTAATTTGCTGCTTCCTGCAGTAAATTCGGGGTTTTTCCATTCATATTCTTTTGTGGGCAAAAGCTTTAAATCGCGCAAATAGATTTTACAGTTTCCGCAAGTTTCAATATCAACACCGTCAATTGCGGAATAATTTAAGTTAACACGATAGTGATGATAAAACTCCTGCAGTTTATTATATGTTCCGTATATGAGTTCTTTTCTCGGCCACAAATGGAGAGGCAGAGTTTCGTTTTCGTGTTCGTGAAAAGCAAAATACTTCCAGCCGCTGAAATTAACTTTTATAAAGTGCTGGCTGCTCCTTTGCCCGTTTTGTGCAAAGTTTCGCATTGCTATGCATAGCCTTGCTCCCGAATTATCACCATAACACCAAACCCCAAGTCCTGTGTTACCATTGGAATTTACCGGGGTTTCAAACCTTATCTTTTGGTTTTCTGTGGGTTTTGTACTGTCAATTTCCAAAAGGGTAACTGCATCTTTATGCTCGTAATCTTCCGCCGAGCAGAGCGGTTCAAATTTAAATTTTGCATTTTGTTTTTCAAAGGGATTAAAAATAGTTTCCTTATCGTTTCCGTGCTCAAAAGTTACTATTTCGTGTTTTGTTTTTATAAGCTTTCCATTCTTTAAGGTGGCGCCGTTTTCCTCTTTTTTAATAAAGCTTTTAACGCTTTCCGAAGGCTTTGTACTTTTTCTTAAATCAGCATACTTTTTCAAAATTTCTGCATACATATCGCCTCTTGGCGTATTTTTATATTTATGAAAGGATTCCAAAAACGCAAGTGATGCGCCGGCGGAATATGCTTTAGCGCAAAAATATTCTAAATCTTCGGCAGAAAGGGGCTCGTTTTGCCACTTATATTCTCCCGTTTCGTAGTCGGGAAACAAATCTATCCATCCCATTTCGGGAGTTATACACATTTTTTCGGCCGTATCGGCATTATATTTCATATGTGCATCGGCAAAGCGCCTGTGGCCATTAAGTGAAACATCGATAGCTCCATAGCGCGACCTTACAAACCAGCTTCCCGTATAAGAAGGGTTATAACAGCAATCGAAAATAATGTCCCCTTCAATATATTTGAACATTTCGTTTATAAAATCAACTGCGTGATACCAAACATAATCTTCCCCATCAAGCACAAATGCGCCATCAAGTGCATCAAGATAAAAGAAATCGGCTCCGCACTCATTATAAAATTTTGCCGTATTTCGCGCAATTTCGTAAAAAAGCTCACTTCCTGCCTTTGCAAGAGGGATTAAGAAATATTCTTTTAGTTGTTTTATATCGGTATTTGCAAAATGGTTAGCGGGAGTTGTTCCCAAAGCTCCGCGCTCTGAAATTTCAAACCTTCCGTTATCTGCTTTTGTAAATTTTACAAGTTCATCATCTATCCATAAATATGGCGAATTTACAAATATAAATCCCTCATCGGGGGTAACTCCATCTGTACTTTCTTTAACAAAAATATATTTATCATCCGCTGAAATGTTTTCTTTTAAGGTAAAAGTTTTAAGAATATCAAGGTCTTTATGCGGCACAGGGGTTACATAACTTGAATTCCATACAAGAAAGAAAGAATATGTTTGCAAACCAACCTTTATGCCCTCGCTATGAAATTTATCTATAATTTTTTTAAAGTCGGACATTGTGCCGGGGAATTTACTTTTTTCAAATTTAAAGTCGCCCTGAGTATAATGGCCGTAATGGTGTAAAATTATCTGATTTATACTGAATTTTTTCAAAGAATCTATAACATCGTCAATATTTTTATCTGTTACTGTTTCAAAAAATATTGTATATGTATCTGCTGCATCAGGAAGTGCATTCTGGGCATAGGGCCCTCCCATTTTCGATATTGGAAGCTCACCTTTAGGAACATCTGATAAAACCTTTTTCTGAATTTCTAAAAGCTTATCTTTAGGCGCACCAATTATTGCGGCTTTTGAGGGCAAATTACTTCTGTTTGTTTTAAAAAGCCCTATATGAGGATATGCGCTTGCCACAAGTTCTTTGTTAAAGCCCGGGTGTTCTTTCATATGAGTTGCCAAAGTCATCCCAATAAGGCAACCGCAAAATTTATCTTCGTTGCAATTGAGATGAATGTTAACATAGGAAACAGAAATAAAATCGGTACGGGAAATACTCTTAACAGTAAAGGTTATATATTCACTTTTACACTCAGTTTCAAATTCTGCCACAGTATCATCCGCAAAAGTAACGGTAAGTATATTTTCTTTAAAAGAAGCGGCTTTACTGTTTATAACTTTATGGTCTTTATTTGTAATAAAGGCGCAAGGGGTTTTAATTATTTTATTTGCCAAATCACCCTGAAAATAAAAACCGATATTCTCACCTTCGGGTGAAATATTATATTGAAAAAACTTCGTTTTAAATGTAATCATAAGCAGTTTTCCCTTAATTTTTTTAAGAATTTACCACACATATAAACCTTTGTCAAGTAACATTATTTAAAAACTTACAATAGTGCAAATTTTAAACAATATAGTGCAAACCCTGTCATTCAACAAGGTATGACAGGGCTTCTCTGACAGTTTTAACAGTATGAATTTTGGCATTACAATTCGAGATGGATTTTGCGTTTTCCCTGGGCAGAATTATTTCGTCGAAGCCCATTTTTACGCTTTCAGAAACTCTTTTCTGAATATTTGAAACACTTCTTACTTCGCCCGTTAAGCCAACCTCGCCTATAAACACCATATTTTTAGGTATTTCAATGCCTTTATAAGCAGAAACAATGGCCGCAGCAACCGACAAGTCGATAGCGGGCTCAAGTATTTTAAGGCCGCCAATAATGTTAATATAAATATCCTGTGCAGCAAGCTTAAATCCAACGCGCTTTTCCAAAACCGCAACAAGCATATTAAGTCTGTTCATATCATAGCCGGTTGTCATGCGGCGCGGAATACCAAAAGCAGTTGCACCGGCAAGTGCCTGAATTTCGGCCAGAATCGGCCTTGAGCCTTCAACGGCACAGGCAACAGCCGAGCCAGGAGAGGCATCAGGGCGTTCAGAAAGAAGTGTTGCAGAAGGGTTAGTAACCTCACAAAGGCCCTTATCTCCCATTTCAAAAACCCCAATTTCATTTGTTGAGCCGAAACGGTTTTTAACTGCACGAAGAATTCTGTAGCACTGCTGACGCTCGCCCTCAAAATACAAAACGCAGTCAACCATATGTTCAAGCACTCTGGGCCCTGCAATAGAGCCATCTTTCGTAACGTGGCCAACTAGAAATACTGCGGTATCGCCGCCTTTTGCAAAGCGCATAAGGCGCATAGTTATTTCTCTTACCTGAGAAACACTTCCTGCCGCACTTTGAATGTCGGCAGTATACATAGTTTGAACAGAGTCGATAATAACTGCCGCAGGGCAAAGCTTTTCCGCTTGTAAAATAGCGCTGTCGATATTGGTTTCGCCAAGAATATAAAGGTTATCTGACGAAACGCCAAGCCTATCGGCACGAAGTTTTAATTGACGGGGAGATTCCTCGCCTGAAACATAAAGCACATTTCCCTTCTGGCAAAGCGACTGACAAATCTGGAGTAAAAGAGTAGACTTACCGATACCAGGCTCGCCACCTACCAAAGTTAAGGAAGCAGGAACAACTCCCCCGCCCATAACAAGGTCAAGCTCGGAAATGCCTGTTTTAGTTCTTATTTCATCTTTTGCATCTATTTCGCCTATAACGCTTGGCTGATTATCTGAAAGAATTTGCACTTCTTTTGATTTTCCCGCAGGTTTCGGCGCAACTACCTCTTCTAGAAAAGTATTCCAGCTATCGCAACCGGGGCATTTACCAAGCCATTTACCTGTTTCATATCCACATTCGCTGCAAACAAATATTGATTTTGTTTTCATAAGTGTTTTTTCCTTTCTAGTAGCTTATAGAGCTTCCGCCTATAAATTCACGCACGATTGACATTGGCGGAATGTATTTATCATCAACAGGCTGAAAATACGAGAGCAAATGAAGGAGCCTTTCAATCCATTCATTGCCGCCAAGCTCTTTATCTGCCTCTATTAAAAGAGGCTCTGCAATTTTGCGGTAAACTGAAAACTCATATACATTTGATGAGTTAAAAATAACATCAATATTATTTTCATAAGGAAAAATATTTTTAACCTCTCCCCTTGTAACGTTTCGCCACATCTGAAGTGTTCTGGCGGCTTTACAGCTACGAAAATTATTATCTCTGATAATTCTGCGCAGAAGCCTTGTGTCGGTTGGAGAAATCGGGTTTCCGCTATCAAAACAAAGCGATGTAAGCGCGCTGCAGTAAACCTTATAAAGATATTTCTTATCAACGCCCTCTACAAGTTTTTCGTTCAGCGCATGAATTCCTTCAACTATCACAACACTTTCGCCTTCAAGGCGCATTTTTCGTGTATCAAGTGTACGAAGGCCGGTTGTAAAATTAAAAGCAGGCACACTTATTTCTTCGCCTTTTACAAGGGCATTTATATCACTAACAAACCTTTCAACATCTATAGAATCTATATCTTCGAAGTTTGGCTTTCCATCTTCATCAAGGGGCGAAAGATGGGCATCGATAAAATAGTCGTCGAGAGATATAATCTGCGGGTAAATACCGTTAACCCTTAAATTAAGCATTAAGCGGTTTGCAAAGGTTGTTTTACCAGATGACGAAGGGCCCGAAACTAAAATAACCTTTTTATCAGGATCACTTTTAATTTCATCGGCAATTTTTGAAATATTTTTCTCGTGCATAATTTCGGCAATATTTATAATTTCTTTAACTTTGCCATTTACAATTTGTTCGTTAAGTTCGTAAACATTAGAAATGCCTACTACCTCATTCCAGTCGCGGTATTCTTCAATTGTTTTAATAATTTTCTGCCCCATAATATTTGGCGGAAAGTTGCCGTTATAATTAGGATGTGGATAACGAAGCAAAATTCCTTTTTCAAACGGCATTAAATCATACTCTGAAACAATTCCTGCATTTTCATATATTTTTCCATAAACAGCGGTTGCAAAGTTTTCATCGGAGTAAATTTTAATTTCTTCACGGGGAGTATACAAAACCTTTTCGGCATGGGTATTGCATTTTGATTTTTCGAGCAGTTTTGCCCCTTCCCCGATAGGATAACTTTTAGCCACAAGCGAAACATTATCGGCAATATATTTATTCATAAGTGATTTAAAAGAAGTTATATCCCCATCACTTACTTTTGTATTTTCAAATTCGATATAAGTTGAGCGGTTTACCGACTGATGTACGTTATAAATAGCCTCAGGCTTTATTTTGGCAATTGCCTTCATAAGTACCAGCAGGCAGGTGTTTCTGTATGTTCTGTAGCCTTCTTCAGTTAAATAAGCGCGTGTCATACAATCACTCTCCATATAATTTGATTATGCCATCTTTTCTTTCTGAAATTTCGTTAAATCGTTTAATATATTCATCGGCATTTTTAAAGTTGAAAACCCTTTCAATTCGGTCTCCCAGAACGATTTTTGAAACAGCACCTGCACCAAGAGCAAAAACTGTTGATTCATCGCTCATAGTATCAATATTATAAATACATTCAAAATTTTCCTTTGCAAAGCCTACATTCTCCAGATTTCCGAGTGTTGCCTTTTGTTTGTAAAGGTAATAAGGATTAAAGCCGTTTTGGGGCAGTTTTGTTTGGGCGTAGTTTACCATTTTCTCGATACCATAATTCCCTTCAGCAGAAAAGCCCTGTTTTTTAAGAGAACTGGCTCTTTTAAGATAAAGTGTATGCACAGTTATATTTTCAGGTGACAAAGATAAAATTTTATCAACCGACTGTGAAAATTCTCCACTGCTTTCATTTGGAAGGCCTGCAATTAAATCGCAGTTAATGTTATTAAAGCCCATTTCCCTTGCAAGGAAGAAAGCCGTTTCAAACTCTTCGTAAGTATG
Source organism: Clostridia bacterium (assembly GCA_045590195.1). Lineage (GTDB taxonomy): Bacteria > Bacillota > Clostridia > UMGS1883 > UMGS1540 > JAZNQN01. Next base: position 25,484 of record JAZNQN010000043.1, read on the forward strand.
TTTTCTGCCAATGGTTTCAAGGGTTTTATTATGAACTGTTTGTGGATTTATACTAATTCTGCCCACTCCCGCTTTTTTAATTATTTTGAGTTTTTCGGCGGTTACTGTATCAGGTCTGCCTGCTTCAACTGTAAATTCAAGGCAGCGATCTGTTAAAAAATATTTTTTTGCCGTTGTAAGCACAATGTCAAGTTCTTCCTCAGAAAGTGCAGTTGGAGTTCCGCCGCCAAAATAAAGGCTTCTGGCATAAAGGCCTAGTTTTTCCATGATTTCAGCAGTTTTTTCCATTTCTTCAAGAAGTTTTGTTACATAGTTTTTGGAAAGGGTTATCATTTTTCCCGCATCGTGAGAAATAAATGAGCAATAAGAGCACCTTGTAGGGCAAAAAGGAATACCAACATAAACTGATATGGCATTTTTGTCCTGTGAGATAAATTTTTGCTCTGTTTTTGCAATTTTTAAAGCGAGGTTTATTTTATCATTATCAACATAATAATGGTTTTTCAAAAATGCAGTTACTTCTTCGGCAGTTTTGCCATCATCTAGCATTTGCCTTACAGGTTTTGCAGGGCGAATACCCGTTAAAATGCCCCAAGGCAGATGTGTAGACGAAATTTGTTTGCAGGCGAAATAAACCGATTTTTTAATTGTATCGGCAACATCACGCCTTATGGAAAACTTTGATTTTTCCTCGGCTTTGCCTATCTTTCCAAAAGCGGTAACTTTTGAAAGACATATACACTCATCGCCATTATATTTAATTTCACATTCAAGGAAAACTTCATCATTTTCAGGGAAAAACAGCATTACAACCTGCTGAGCTTCGTAGAAAAAGCCTTCATCGTTTATAATTAGTTTCACATTATTCTCCTACTGCATATTAACATATGGATTATTGTTAATTTCAAAGCTAATTGTTGTGGCAGGGCCATGGCCGGGATAAACTATAGTTCCCTCAGGCAAAAGCCAAAGCCTTTTAAGAGATGATACCATTTCAGCTTTATTTTCAAACTCAAATCTGCCAATTGTTCCTTTAAAAAGTGTATCGCCCGAGAACATTACTCCGTTTCCTATGTAGCACATACTGCCTTTTGAGTGGCCGGGGGTTTCCATAGCTTTAAGCACTACATTACCGAAAGTGATTTCATCGCCTTCGGAAAGTGTTTTGTCAAAAGGAATTTCATCGTGATAAAAACCATACATAGCACCGCTGCTTTTTGCGGGATCAGCAAGCATTTCACTATCGCCCTTTGGAACTAAAAGCTTAGCCTTAGTTTCTTTTTTTAAAATATCGCCTGCAGCCATAATATGGTCAAAATGGCCGTGAGTTAGCAGAATATATTTAATTTTAATACCCTCGGCGGCTTTTAAAATAATATCGCTGCTGCCGCCGGGGTCTACTATAATACCCTCGCCCATGGAGGAAACTATATAACAGTTTTCTTCAAGCTGGTTTGTTATAACTTTTTTAATTTCCATATTTTCACCTATCTGTAAGCTCTTATAACATTGAATACGCCCGGGACAGTATAAAGGCGTTTAATTATATTTTCAAGCTGCGTTGCATCGAGCACCTCGGTTGTAAGATCAATTACAACAAGGTTATTCTTACCTGTTCTGAGATTAAGTGCAAGAATTGGGAGTTTGTAATCGTTAACACCAAGTGAAACATCGGTTAAAAGGCCTCGGCGGTTTGTAGCTTCAATCTGAAGGTCACACATAAATTTGCCTGCGGCTTCATCTGTCCAGCTTACTTCAATAAGCCTTGCCTTTTCTTCGGGAGACAAGTTTTCATCTTTAACGTTTATACAGTCGGCCCTGTGAACACTAACGCCTCTTCCCTTTGTAATAAAGCCTACAATTTCGTCGCCTGGAAGTGGAGTACAGCATCTTGAAACACGCACAAGGCAATTTTCAATTCCTTTAACTGAAATATTAGTACCATGTGACTTTTTAGATGCAGAAGTTTCAGAAACTTCGATTTTTTCTTCAGTTTTTGTTGCCTCTTTATTATACTCTTTAAGCTTTGCAACAATTTTTCCGGCAGTAATAGTACCAAATCCTATTGCCGCATACATATCATCAAGCGAGCCAAAGCTATATCTTTTAAGGCACTGTTCAACATATTCCTTTTTGAAAAGTGTTGTCTGATTTAATGCCAGGCGTTTAATTTCTTTTTCAACGGCTTCTTTACCTTTTTCAATATTCTCTTCACGTTTTTCTTTTTTAAACCACTGGTTTATTTTACTTTTAGCCTGTGAAGTTTTACAAATATTAAGCCAGTCGCGGCTGGGGCCGTGAACAGATGAAGAAGTTAAAACTTCAACAATATCGCCCGTTACAAGTTTATAATCGAGAGGTACGATTTTAGAATTTACCTTTGCGCCCATCATTTTATTACCAACGGCAGAGTGAATTGCAAAAGCAAAGTCGATTGGAGTTGCGCCTTGCGGAAGGTTTATAACATCGCCGTTTGGAGTGAACACGAAAACTTCATCGGCAAACAAATCGATTTTAAGGGTTTGCATAAAGTCTTCGGCATCGTCAAGCTCTTTCTGAATTTCAAGAAGCTGTCGCACCCATGCAAGTTTTAAATCGGCTGCTTCTTCTTTTCTGTCAATTCCTTCTTTATATTTCCAGTGAGCAGCAATACCTTTTTCAGCAGTTTCGTGCATTTCATAGGTTCTAATCTGAATTTCACAAGGGTGGCCTTCAGGGCCTATAACAGTTGTATGAAGCGACTGATACATATTAGGCTTTGGCATAGCAATATAATCTTTAAACCTGCCCGGCATCGGAATATAAAGCTCGTGTACCATACCGAGTACTGCATAACATTCGTTAATAGAGTCAACTATTACCCTAACTGCAAAGAGGTCATATATTTCATCAATTGATTTATTCTGGGCGTACATTTTACGGAAAATACTGTAAATGCTTTTAGGGCGGCCTGAAATTGTTCCTTTTATGCCAAGCTCTTTCATTTTACTTAAAATAGTTTCGTTAATTGCAGAAATATACTCTTCACGTTCAGATTTTTTCTTTTTAATGCTTTCCGCAATTTCGTAATACGCAACACTATCCAGATGGCGAAGTGACAAATCTTCAAGCTCGCTCTTAATTTTGGAAATACCAAGTCGGTGTGCAAGAGGCGCATAAACCTCAAGCGTTTCTCTTGCCTTAATTCTCTGTTTCTCAGGAGAAACATTTTTAAGAGTTCTGATATTATGAAGCCTGTCAGCAAGTTTTATAAGGATAACCCTTATATCCTTTGCCATTGCAAGAAACATTTTTCGAAGGGATTCAATCTGCTGTTCCTCTTTACTTGTAAACTGAATTTTATCAAGCTTTGTAACGCCCTCAACAAGCATTGCAACATCGTCAGAAAACATTTCAGCAATTTCTTTACGGCTTGCAACGGTATCTTCAATTACATCGTGCAAAAGGCCGGCAATTATTGCATCGCGGTCAAGCTGCATATCAGCAAGAATATGGGCAACCTCAAGGGGATGGACAATATAAGGCTCGCCCGAGCTACGCTTTTGTCCACCATGCATGTCCTTTGCATAGTTATATGCTTTATCAATTATTTCAAGGTCTAAACTGGGGTTATAGGCTTTTATTTTCTCTTTAAGAGAGTCGAGTGTATTCATATTATCCCTCCTCAGCAAAATCTATTATATGAAACTGTGGCGAAACCTCGCCAAGATATTCGTTTTTTTCAAGGCGAGTTGCAATAGTAATCATGTCACCAATTTTAAGTTTATCAGCCATATCTCCAAAACCAAATCCAATGGCAGAAAACTCTTTTTTTCCTTTTTCAAATTTGAGCATTAAGTGACGCTCATCTCTTGTTTTTTTTACCTGACGAACTCTTGCACCGGAAACTGCAAAGGTTGGCCTTTCGTTATCAGGGCCAAATGGCTCAAGGCGGGAAATATCGTCAATAAGTTTTAAAAGCGAGCCTTCGCAGGAAAGGCGGCAGTCAATATCAAGATTTAAGGTTATTTCGCCTTCAATTTGGCTATCAGCATAGTCATTTACCATTTTTTCAAATTTTTCTATGTTCTCAACAGGCAAGCTTAAACCTGCCGCCATAGCATGACCACCAAATTTTGTTAAAACCTCTTCGCAGTTTTTAAGAGCTTCGTAAAGGCTAAGGCCGGGTGCTCCTCTACCAGAACCTTTTGCCTCACTGCCGTCAATCGTAAGTAAAAATACGTTTTTGCCATAGGTGTCGGCAATTCTCGAGGCGATAATTCCAATAATTCCGCCATGCCAACCTTCTTTTGCAAGAACGATAACCTTTTTGTTCTTATAATCGCCGTTTTCAATCATTCTAGCAGCTTCATCGTAAATATCGTTTCCGAGGGTTTTACGTTTATTGTTATCATTATCAAGTGTTTCGGCTATTTCATAGGCTTTTTCAAAATCATCGCAAAGAAGCAGTTTTAATGCTGTATATGCACTTCCAAGGCGGCCTGCGGCGTTAAGTCTTGGAGATAACATAAAGCCGATATGATATGAAGTTATATTTTGTTTTTCAATTCCCGAAACAGCACAAAGCGCATCAAACCAAGGAATAAAGCTATTTTTCATCTTCTCCATTCCAAAACGCACAAGGGTACGATTTTCATCGCTTAAAGATACAACATCGGCTACTGTTGCAAGAGCAACATATTCGCCATATTCATTCAGAATTTTTTCGCTATTACCCTCAAGCGCACACACCATTTTAAAGCAAACTCCGGCACCGGCAAGCTCTTTAAAAGGATATGGGCAATCGCCTCTTTTTGGGTTTACAACTGCGCAGGCACCGGGGATTTCTTCTCCGCAGGCGTGATGATCGCATATAACCATATCAATTCCGATTTCAGATGCATACTCCGCTTCCTTGATTGCGGCAATGCCGTTATCAACGGTTATAATAAGCTTGGTGCCGCCATTTTTGATTTTTTTGATAGCATCGCAGTTAAGGCCATAGCCTTCGCCCTCACGCTCGGGTATGTAATAGTTACATACAGCACCTCTGCTTTTTAAATACTTAAAAAGCATTGCAACCGAAGTTATTCCGTCAACATCATAGTCGCCGTAAATTGTTATTTTTTCTTTTTCACTTATTGCTTTATTTATTCTTAAAACTGCTTTATCCATGTCTTTTAAAAGATTTGGGTTATACAGATTATTTATACTATTACTGAAAAAAGAACTGAAATTTTCAGAATTTATTCCCCTGTTTAAAAGCAAAGCAGCTACAACAGGCGAAATTTTTTGTTCCTTTGCAAGTTTATTTACATCAGAAACCGACAAGCTGTCGCTTAAAATATTCCATTTTTTCATAATTACTCCGTGGCATTATTTGCCCTTATTTTGTTTATAATAATTCTTGATATATCTGCAGGTTTCATCCTCCCCTTTTTCTGAAAGCATCAAAAGCCAGCTTTCAAGAAGATTTGAAGTATTTTCGTGTATGAACCTTTTGGCTTTTCCTTTAAGAAAATATTCCAGAGGATGTTTATCAGTATAATTTTCGCCCTGATATACTTTACTTGCAGCAAGACGGTCGCAAAACATTTCAACAACATACACAAGCGGCATTTCTATTGGCATCATTTGCTTTGTGGCAGGGAAATAATCTGTCCAGTATTCAAAGTGATGTCGGTTTCTGCCTTTATGATGAAGCCACGCAGATGAATAGCCATAAAGCTCCCTTTCTTTCTCATTTGGGCTTTTTGTGCCAAGATAGTATTTTGCACCAACCAAAAACTCAGCAGGTGTATATTTTGATAAATCGTGCAGTAAACCCCTTCTTGGAATTCCGCATTTTATTGCATGGCAAAATACCATATGACGGTGTTTTGTAATTGTTTTAAAATGTTTAAATGCTTTTAACATAACATATTCTCCTTTGCCTTGCAGCCAATAAAGCTACTTCTACGGCTATCATATTATTATACACCAAATATATATTTTTTGCAAGTTTTTACATATAAATATGTAAATGTTTTTTTAAATTTTTAAAAAAAACATTGTAAAGTTCAAAAAGGTTTGATATAATTTAAGAAAATAGCAGATTGGAGAGTTGAAAATGAGTAAAAATGTAAATAAAATTGAAAACGAAGAAATTAATGTTTCGGAAGAAAGCGTTGCAAATGAAAATATAGTTAAAATTGCTGATGAAGTAATTATGTCAATTGCAAGCGCAACTTTGCTTCAAATTTCCGGTGTTCATTCCATGAGCGGCAACTTAGCTTCTGGCATAGTTGAGTTTCTTGGCGTTAAAAAATCGGGTACAAAAGGAATTAAAGTTTTTACAGACGATGCAGGCGATATTTCACTTGAAATTCACGTAACTGTTCGCTATGGCTTTAAAATTCCTGATGTTGCATGGGAAATTCAGGAAAAAGTTAAAGCAGAAGTTGAAAGCATAACAGGGCTTAATGTTATTAAAGTTAATGTTCACGTTGACTCAATTAATATAGAAAAAGCCGAAGCGGCAACTGCAGAAGAAACAGAAGAAGCAAAAGAAGTTTCTGAAGAAGAATAATTAAGAAAAGCCATACTCCGGTATGGCTTTTTTGAAAGCAGGTAACTAAATGAAAAAAATTAAACTTTGTTTGGCTGTTATAGCCTGTAAAATGGGCATTTTGGCAAGCCGTATGCTTGGCAAAGCCGGCTCTTCAATGCCGGGCGAAATTGCAATGAAAATTTGCCCAGATATTTTAAAGCTTTTATCTTCACAGGTAAGAAGAGAAGTAGTTGCAATTTGCGGCACAAATGGAAAAACCACCACAAACAACATTTTATACAGTTTTTTAAAGGGAAACGGTTACAAGGTTATAAGTAATCTTTACGGAGCTAACATGCTTCCGGGGGTTTGCTGTGCATTTGCATCAAGTGCAAATATTTTCGGAAAAATCGATGCAGATTTTGCCTGCCTTGAAATTGACGAGGCCTCTTCTGTTAAAATTTTCGATAAGCTCTCCCCTGACAAAATGATTATAACAAATCTTTTCCGCGACCAACTTGACCGCTACGGCGAAATTTCGAAAACTGCTGATATGCTTAAAAGAGCGCTTGTTATGTCGCCTTCCACCGAGCTTATTATAAACGGCGACGACCCGTTTGTTACCAGTATTGGCACTGAAAGCGGAAGAGTTTGCCATTATCTTTATGTAAACGAAGAAACACACTCGGATGCCGGGGTTGACGAAAGTGCACTTTGCCCTATCTGTGGCGAAAAGCTTTCGTACGATTACCGCCACTATGCTCAGCTTGGAAAATACAGTTGTTCTTCCTGCAGTTTTAAAAGGCCTGAGGGCGAATTTATAATTTCTGGCGTAAATTCAGGTGGCAACTTGATTTTTGATATTGGTTACAAAGAAAAAAGCTATCATTTTGATATAAATTACAGGGGTTTTTATAACATTTATAACGTTGCAATGGCTTTTTCAGCTGCTATTCTTCTTATGGGAGAAGTAAAAAATTATACTGAAATTCTTTCTTCATACAAGCCGCAAATCGGCCGAATGGAAGAATTTAACATAGGCAAAAAGCTGATACTAAATATGTCGAAAAATCCGGCGGGTTTTAACCAGGGCATCGCTGCTGCATTTTCAGATTTTAGCAAGAAAACCCTAGTTTTAGCCGTTAACGATGCACCCTCTGACGGAATTGACATTTCATGGCTTTGGGACGTAGATTTTGAAAAGCTTTTAAATGCTGATATTTCGGGCATTTATCTTTCAGGCACTCGTGCCGCAGATGTTGCCGTAAGGCTTAAATATGCAGGTTTTGATGTTTCTTCTTTTGAAGTATGTTCATCTTACAAAGAAGCTCTTCAAAAAGCAAAAGATGAAAACAGTGAAATTTGTTATTGCCTTGCAAATTACACGGCCACCTTTAAACTTCACGAAATTTTGCTTGAAATGCAAAAAGAAATTTAGGAGGTGTATTTATGAGTTATTCAATAAAAATAGGTCACATTTACCCCGACCTTCTTGATATGTACGGCGATGCAGGAAATATAGCATCGCTTACCAAAAGAATGATATGGCGAGGATATGAAGCAGAGGTTATTTCTTTTAAACTAGGCGATGAAATAAATTTTTCAGATGTTGATATTTTACTTCTCGGCGGTGGCAGTGATGCGGCTGAAAAGCAGGCAATATCTGCTCTTTCCACCTACAAAGAAGATTTTAAAGAATACGCAGAGGGCGGCGGATGTATTTTAGCTTTGTGCGGCGGTTATCCAATGCTTGGAAACTATATTCTTGAAAACGGCAACAAAACCGATTGCCTTGGCATATTGGACATTCACACAGAAAAACAGAATACACGCTTTTCAGGAAATGTATGTGCAAACATTTCGTTTGGCGAGGAATACAGTATAGTGGGATTTGAAAACCATTTTGGAAAAACTTTTATCGGCTCACACTCTCCCCTTTTAAAACTCACAAAAGGAGTCGGCAACGGCGATGGCTATGAGGGGGTTTTATACAAAAATGTTTTTGCAACTTATTTACACGGCCCACTTCTTCCCAAGAATCCGAAACTTGCTGACGAAATATTAAAGAGAGCCTTAAAAAGAAAATATGGCAAAGAAATTACTCTTTCCGAGCTTGATGATTCCCTTGAAAATGTGGCGCACAATCAGGCAAAAAATCTGTAATACCATAATTTAAACGAAATATGAAAGGATTATTTATATGAATAAAATTGTACACACAAACCTTGCTCCCGCAGCAATCGGCCCTTATTCACAGGCAATTATCTCGGGCAATACCGTTTTTACTTCGGGGCAGATACCAATTAATCCCGAAAGCGGAAATATTGAATCAGTTACTATCGAAGAACAAACTGAACAAGTTATTAAAAACCTTTGCGAAGTTTTAAAAGAGGCCGGCACTTCCATTGAAAACGTTATTAAAACTACTTGTTTTCTACAGAACATGGATGACTTTGCCGCGTTTAACGAGGTTTATGCAAGGTATTTTACCGGCAAGCCTGCAAGAAGCTGTGTTGCAGTTGCAGCTTTACCTAAGGGGTCATTAGTTGAAATTGAAGTAGTTGCTTCGCTTTAAGGAGATAATATTATGATGGATTTTACTAAATACGGCGCCGGCTATTATATGCCGCCTGGAAACTATACAAAATGGGTTTTAAAAAACCACATCGAAAAGGCCCCTTCATGGTGCAGTGTTGATATGCGAGATGGCAACCAGAGCCTTATAATTCCGATGAGTTTAGAAGAAAAACTTGAATTTTGGAACCTTTTAATAAAAATAGGTTTTAAAGAAATAGAAGTTGGTTTTCCGGCCTCATCGGAAACAGAATACGAATTTTTACGTACACTTATTGAAAAGAATATGATACCTGACGATGTTTCGGTTCAGGTTCTTACTCAAAGCAGAGAACATATTATAAGAAAAACATTTGAAGCCTGCGCCGGTGCGCCAAATGCTATTATTCATTTTTACAACTCCACAAGCGTTGCACAAAGAGAACAGGTTTTCAGAAAATCAAAGGAAGAAATTAAAGCTTTGGCTATAAATGGTGCAAAGCTCGTTAAAAAGTATGCAAACGAATATGAGGGGAATTTTCGCTTTGAATATTCGCCTGAAAGCTTTACAGGTACAGAGCCTGAATATGCTCTTGAAGTTTGTAATGCTGTACTTGATATCCTTGAACCTTCAGAAAACAACAACGTTATAATTAATTTACCTGTAACTGTTGAAATGAGCCTTCCCCATGTTTATGCAAGCCAGATTGAGTATATGAGCGAAAACCTTAAATACAGAGAAAACGTTACTATTTCTGTTCATCCTCACAATGACAGAGGAACAGGCGTTGCCGACACGGAACTTGCACTTTTGGCAGGAGCCGACAGAGTTGAAGGAACGCTTTTTGGCAACGGAGAGCGAACAGGTAACGTTGACATTATCACTGTTGCGCTTAATATGTATTCACACGGAATCGACCCGAAACTTGATTTTTCAAATATGCCTGAAATAATTGATATTTACGAAAAATGTACCAGAATGCATGTTCACGAGCGTTCACCTTATGCAGGTTCGCTTGTTTTTGCGGCATTTTCAGGCAGCCATCAGGATGCAATTGCAAAAGGCCTGAAATACCGCGAGGAACTTGATGGTGGCAGATGGAATGTGCCATATATTCCAATTGATCCTCACGACATTAACAGAACTTACGATGCCGATGTTATAAGAGTTAATTCTCAAAGCGGAAAAGGCGGAATTGGCTATATTCTTGAACACGCATACGGATACATACTTCCTGCAGGGCTTCGCGAAGAGCTTAGTTACCTTTGCAAAAGTATTTCAGACCACCAGCATAAAGAGCTTAAAGTCGATGAAATTCACGATATTTTCAAAGAACACTACTTTCTCCACTCGCCTACTGTTACAATTAAAGATATTCACTTTACACGCCGCGGCGATGACGTTTTAACAAATATTATTTTTGTTAAAGATGGAAAAGAAACAAGCATTACTGCTGACGGTAACGGTTCACTTGACGCGGTTAGTAACGCCCTTAAAGAATTTACCAAAGCCAATTATACCCTGCAGGTTTACACCGAGCACAGTATGCAGGAGCAAGGCTCAAAGAGTTTTGCTGTGGCATACATTGGAATTCAAAACGAAGATGGAAAAATGTTCTGGGGCGTTGGCACAAATACCGATATTATCCGCGCTGGTGCCAATGCGCTTTTATGTGCATACCACAATTTAATTAAGGGGTGACTTTTATGGGAATGACTATGACTCAGAAAATTTTGGCACACAGTGCAGGCCTTGACTACGTTTCCCCCGGTCAGCTTATAAATGCAAAGCTTGATATTGTTTTGGGGAACGACATTACTACCCCTGTTGCCATAAACGAATTTAAAAAAGCAGGCTTTAACACTGTTTTTGACAAAGATAAAATAGCAATTGTTCTTGACCACTTTGTTCCAAATAAAGACATTAAGGCAGCCGAGCAGGCAAAGCAGTGCAGAGAGTTTTCCTGCAGTCACTGCATAAGCCATTTTTACGATGTTGGCAAAATGGGTATTGAACATGCACTTTTGCCCGAGCAAGGCATTGTAGCTCCGGGAGAATGCATAATCGGAGCTGACAGCCACACTTGCACCTACGGCGCTTTAGGGGCTTTTTCAACAGGCGTTGGAAGCACAGATATGGCCGCAGGTATGGCAACAGGCTATGCATGGTTTAAAGTTCCTTCAGCCATAAAGGTTGAAATCACTGGTAAGCTTGCAAAAAATTGCAGTGGCAAAGACGTTATTTTAACTTTAATTGGAATAATTGGCGTTGATGGTGCTTTATACAAAAGCCTTGAATTTTGCGGCGAAGGAATTAAAAACCTTTCAATGGACGACAGGCTTTGTATTTGCAATATGGCAATTGAAGCAGGTGCAAAAAACGGCATATTCCCTGTTGATGATATTACAAGAGCATATTTAAGTGAAAGATGCAAAAAGCCATATACCGAATACTCCGCTGATGCAGATGCTGAATACGAAAAAACTATTAAAATCGATTTAAGCAAAATTGTTCCTACTGTTAGTTGTCCTCATTTGCCCGAAAACACTCGTCCTGCCGCAGAGCTTTCAAACATTAAAATTGATCAGGTTGTAATTGGAAGCTGTACAAACGGCAGAATGGAAGATATGGAAGCGGCATATAACATTCTTCGCGGCAAAAAAGTTGCCGAAGGCGTAAGATGTATTATTATTCCAGCCACTATGGAAATTTACAGAGAGTGTATTGAAAGGGGCTATACTACCGCTTTTATCGATGCAGGAGCAGTTGTTTCAACGCCAACCTGCGGCCCTTGTCTTGGTGGATATATGGGAATTTTAGCAGACGGCGAGAGGTGCATTGCAACCACTAACCGAAACTTTGTTGGCAGAATGGGACATGTTGGTAGCGAGGTTTATCTTGCTTCGCCGCACACCGCTGCACAAAGCGCAATTTGTGGATATATTTCTGAGGCGAAGGAGGCATAATTTTGAAAGTAACAGGAAAAGTTTTTAAATATGGCGACAATGTTGATACAGATGTTATAATCCCTGCAAGATACTTAAACAGCGCTGATGCCGCCGAGCTCGCACTTCACTGCATGGAAGATATCGACACAAATTTTGTTAAAGAAGTTGAAAAAGGCGATGTAATTGTGGCAGGCTACAACTTTGGTTGCGGCTCTTCTCGTGAGCATGCTCCCCTTGTTATTAAAACCTGCGGAACGGGTTGTGTTATTGCCAAGAGCTTTGCACGAATTTTTTACAGAAATGCCATTAACATTGGTATGCCGATTTTGGAATGTGAAGAGGCTGTCGATGCTATAGAAAAAGGCGATAAGGTTGAAATTAATTTTGACACAGGAGAAATATTTAACCTGACTTCGTGCAAATGCTACAAGGCTTCCCCGTTTCCACCTTTTATTCAGGATATTATAAAAAATGGCGGTCTACTCTCCTCCATTGCAAAAAAAGGAGATGGAAGTAATGAATAAAAATATTGCTGTTATCAAGGGCGACGGAATTGGCCCCGAGATAGTTGAACAAGCGCTTTTTGTACTTGAGCTGATTCGAAAAAAATTTGGTCACACATTTACATATACAAATGTTGATATGGGCGGATGCGCCATTGATAAATATGGCGACCCTCTGCCTGAAACGGAGCTAAAAAAATGTCTTGAAAGCGACAGTGTATTACTTGGCGCTGTTGGCGGAGAAAAATGGAACGGTGTACCGGCTGACAAGCGGCCTGAAAAAGGGCTTTTACGCCTTCGCGCGGCAATGGAAGTTTTTGCAAATAACCGCCCCGCAAAGGTTTGGCCGCAGCTTGCATCTGCTTCTCCTCTTAAGAGCGAGATAGTTGAAGAAGGCATCGATTTTATTATAGTTCGTGAGCTTTGTGGCGGAATTTATTTTGGAGAACACAAAACCGAAACAGAAAACGGCGAAAGCACCGCAACTGACATTTTAAAATACAGCGAAAACGAAATTGAGCGCATTTGCCGAATTGGGTTTGAAACCGCAATGAAGCGCAGCAAAAGGCTTTGCAGTGTCGAAAAAAGCAATGTTTTGGATTCAAGCAGACTTTGGAAGTGTGTTGTAACTCGGCTTTCTGAAGAATATCCTGAAGTTGCACTTTCTCATATGCTTGTAGATAACTGCGCAATGCAGATTGTTAAAAACCCTTCACAGTTTGATGTTATCGTAACCGAGAATATGTTTGGCGATATTTTATCAGATGAGGCTTCAATGATTTGCGGCTCAATAGGAATGATTCCATCATCAAGTATGGGATGCGGCGAAAGAGGCTTATTTGAGCCGATTCACGGCTCCGCTCCCGACATTGCAGGTAAAAACAAGGCAAACCCAATAGGCACAATTTTATCTGCTGCTATGATGCTTCGTTACAGTTTTAATATGCCCGATGAAGCCGATGCAATTGAAAAAGCTGTTTCTAAAGTTTTGGATAATGGCTATAGAACCGAAGACATTATGTCTGGTGGATGCAAAGAAGTCAGCTGCACAGAAATGGGAAATTTAATAATTAACGAACTTTAAAAACAAGCCTTTCGGCTTGTTTTTAATTAGCTGTAATATTCGGGAATTTCTCTTTTTGGAAAAACAGTAACTCTTAAATTAGTACACCCATACGGAATAAGTGTAATTTCCTCCTCTTCACCAAGGTTTTTCTCAACATACTCCAAAGTTGGCAAACCTGGCATATAATTGCCGGTTTCAGTTATAATAGTTGCTCCGAAAAGTTTTTCGTGCTTTTCATTCATTGCAGCATCACCCAAAATAATTTTTCGCATTTCACCTTCACATTCCAGCAGTTCCCATCCTTTAAGTTTATGAGCTTTAATTTTAATTTCAAAGGGTAAAAAATTCCAAAGAGGTTCATCTTTTTCTTCGTTTACAACTATTTCAGGCTTTTCCCAGCCGGACACTGCATAATTCCAAGGAGAAGCAGGAATTTTTTCGTATGCAGGGAAAGCTTTTGTCTGCCTTTTTTCTTTTTCGTCAATTGTACATACTTCTTTTATTTTAAGGGAAAGCAAAAACGGACCATAGTTATAGTATATACCACCATCGCTTGAAGTATTTATTTCAAATTTAGGGCTGAAGCACACTTCAATTTTGCAATCACAATTTATATTAAAACAAGCATAACCGTTAATTTCCTCATAGTCTGTTTCTTTTCCGTTTACATAAACCTCAAATCCGTAAGACCACGAAGGAATGCGAAGTTTTAAAGCTTTTATACTGCTGTTTTTAAGTTTAACATCAAGATTTGTTTTATATTTATAAGGGTAGTTACCTGTTTGTATTACTGATATATTTTCGTCATCATATGTACTGTCGCCATACAGGCTCAGTACAAGTGCATTTTGGGCGAGTTGATACATTCTTAAAACATAATTTGGCACGGCTCTACCTATATTTGCCACGCAGCACTCAGGGTAATGATGCGGTGCATACTGCATTCTCGGCGTATCAAGGTAAGCTCTGTCATGAATTGAACTTCTCGTTGCAATAACCTGATTAACTCCCGAGTAATACTGCGCCGCCATAAAATCGGGCGCTGTTGCACCAAAAAATGCATTGAAAATAGCTTTTTCAATTCTGTCGGCATATTTTGCATTCCCTGTTGCTTCAAGCAAATAACCCATACTCCATGTAAAATCGCTTATGTCGCAGGATTCGTGAAGTTTCATGGTGTCGTTACCGGTTAAGTTTTCTCTTGAAGAATGTACTCCATCGGGCAACATATGAAATTTTTCAATTTGCTCATAAGCTTTAATTGCCGCATTAAGATACCTTTTTTCTCCTGTATAAATGTACATAATTACAGAAATTTTGGTTATCTCATTAAATGTAACACCATGGTCATAAACCATTGTATTTGCAAGATTTTCAACTGTTTCACGGCTTCTTTCATACTCGTTATAACATTTAAAAGCTTTTTTTGCTTTTTCTAAAAGTTTTTCATTACCAAGTTGTTCATAAACTCTAAGCATAGTTTCGGCATTTACCACATCTCTTTGTTTGTGGTAAGTGTTATCATCGCCAAGATAATGATTTTTCAATTTTTCAAGATATTCCAAATTGCCTGTTTTGCTCCACAGCGCATAAAGTGCCCTTCCAAAAACTGCAATTGGCCAACGGTAATGTTCAACATCTTCTTTTAGTTCTTCAGGGCCAATAAAACTGTCGGTTTCAAGACTTTTCTCAATGTCTTCCCCAATCACTTTCTCAAGTTCGTCAAACCTATCAAGCAAAACAGAACATCTTACAAGAGCATCAATTCGGTATGCTTCCTGTTCATAAGGCCACCAGGGTTCAATGGAGTTACACGGAGTGTTTTTATATTGCCAACAATGCGTGTTAAAAGGATATCCTATTTCGTGAAGATTCCCAACCATACCGCAAAGTTCCTTTTCAAGTGTTTTTTTAAGCCATCCTGCAGGATGAATATGTTTGAACTTCACCTCGTTGAATTTTGAGTATTTTTTCATAAATTCACCTCATTTCATTACTTATGATACTATGTTTAATAATTTTTGTTTTATCTGATTTACCTAAAACTATTTCTGCAATATTTACCGCAATTTCTGAAACACTGTAACCCACGGTAGTAATTGGCAGTTTATAATCCGAAATGGTTTTAATATTGTCAAATCCTGTAATAAAGGCATTTGTTCCTTTAAAATACACTTTCAAAGCATAATGGTCGTTTGAACATATTACAACTGTTTTTTTGCTATATACATGCTTAATATTTTCAATACTTGTTACAACTTCATACTTTTTGTTGCCAATTGCACTGATAAAGCCTTTAAATCTCAGTCTTTGGGCGGGAGCATCGCTATAGCAAAGTGCAGGTGAAAAATACACAATATCTTCATAATCTTTTTCAAGGCAATTTATTGTAATATCTCGCATGGCATTAAAATCGTCAACCCCTACATACGGGAGCGACGAAATTTGGTTGCCCACGCATACTATCGGTAAATTAAAAAGCGAAAGATAGTTTTCAAACTCTGCACCTGAGTTTACAGGACAAATAACAATAGCCCGAACGCCCATATTATATAAGTTTCGTATACATTCCGCCTCGCGCTTTTTATCGTAGTGGCTCATCATAACAACAGTGGCAAGGTTTTCTTCACCAAATACATATTCAAGTTCTGTTATGAGATTTGAAAAATATTCGTTATTTAAATTAAATACAACAATTCCAACAGTTCCCTGCACACCATCGGCAGAATTTAAAACTTTTTCTCTAAAGCCATATTTTCGCGCAACTTCTAAAATTTTCGATTTTGTTTCAGCTTTAATGTCAGGTCGGTTATTCAAAGCCCTGTCAACAGTTCCTTGTGACACCCCGCAAATTTTTGCAATTTCGGCAGTTGTTATTTTATGGTTTTTCATAACTTTATCTCCAATGTTTTATAAATTTCTGTTTCATCAAAATATAATTTACCATTTTTAAATTCAAAATCTATTTCATTTCCGTCAACTTTCAGTTTTGAAACATTTTCTGTAAATTTAACTCCAAAAGATTTTAGCTTAATGGAATTTTCAAAAACACCAAGGCATACTTTACTGTCTTTAATTTTAAATTCGCCCCAACAATTTTGAACACTCCATATACAGGAAAAATTGGTGATTTTATATGGGTTAAATCCTATATGTCCGTTTGGCAAATCAAACTCAAAACCTGACAAAATTGGTATTAGCGCAAAGCTTGACATTGAACGGGCATAATTACTTCCGCATTCAAATTCATTCCAAGGGTTTCGCTTTTTTCCGTCAAAACGGTTTCTGATTGCTCTTGTAACTTTTAAACCATCTTCTATTTTCCCTTGTGAACACAAAAGTCCTGCAAAAGCATATTCAAAGCCTGTCATAGTTTCTTCACAATAAGGAATCGGAATAATTGGTTTTTCAACGTTTTGAGGATATGAACAAATTATAGTACCCGATTCGTCGTTTATAGAAAAAACTCTCCATGGATTTGAAAAATCTCGCATAGCTGGTATAAAATTATTTTTCATCATTTCAGAAAGAGCTACATCAACTTGTGACTTATCAAATATATTACCAAGCCCCAAAATATCTGCATGCCACTGAGCAAGAAGCTGGTCGATCGCACAGCCGCCTGCAATTTGGTATTTTAGTTGCTTTACTTCATCGTTCCAGTATTTTTGAGCACCTTCATAATCTTCAGTAATTCTCTTATCTGTTATATCTACTTTTTGAATGAAATATTTTCCATTAAAAAGCTCATTTTTCATATAAGCATATCCCATTTCAAAAAGCTCAGTATATTCTTTTTCTTTAACATCATCGTGCAAATATTTTGCCATTTCACTTGCAGCTTTCAAAGCCGCAAGATACATTCCCTCAAGCCAAGATGATGGACCAAACAGTTCCATATCAAGGGTATGATGTTGCCTACCTTCCAAAACACCGTCTTTATCAGCATCCCACTTATCTGGATTTTGCGGGCTCCACGCATATTCTAACACTTTTTTAATGCTTTCCCATTTTTCTTTGAGCCACTGATCATCACCCGAAATTTTCCACTCTCTGTAACACTTTAAAACTGCACCCATTTGTCCATCTACACACGCTCTGAAATCGGTCATTTTTCTTCCAAGAGGAAGCATAATTCTAAAGCCCATTCTTCCATCTTCATCCATGCTGTAGTTAAACTCCATATCTCTAATTGAGCGTTCAAGATCAGGAAAAAGAAAACATAAGGCGTATGCATAGTTCCACACATGCTGACAAGTTCCCTCACAAGAGCCTTTATCTGGAAATACCCCTTCCCAACCATAAAACGAGCCATCCTCAAGTCTTAATACAGTTGGGGATTTAAGAACAGAAAGATTGGATGCTGCAGCATCTATAACTTCTGCCGGTAAAGTTGAGTTATGTAGTGTATTTTTAAACTTAACTGTTCGTGCAAAAAGTGAATCAAAATTTGACATCGAATATATTGCCGAATCAGCCGAACAATTAAATATGGTTGCATAGTAGTTTTTCCAAGGCTTTCTTATTTCTTCACTTTCTGTTTCACACCAGTAATTATAGTAATTTGGCACATTCCATGTTAGTACAAACCTTACCTTCTTTTTTTCGCCGGGCAAAACATCAATATCTGCCAAAAGTGAACATGTATCTTTCGAGCCTTCCGTGTCATAATTACGGTCTTTAAAATTAAGTTGAGATGAAAATTCATTCCAAAAACTCACAATGCCATCTCTCCAAAAACCTCTGTACCAGTAAGTTTGACAAAAAACATTTTCACAGTCTGTGGCAATTGTTAAGTCACCGTAATTTATATCGTTTTTATCGCTACAGCTATTTTTCATTGTAATAAAATGAACACCATTTTTATTATCAGAACTATTAATAGAACTTTTAAAAGGGTTTTCAACCGAAAAAGCAATTTGATATTTCATTTCACTTTTCTCAATATTTTCAACTTCAAATTCAAAAAAAGCCGCCGGTATACTGGAATTTTTACTATCGTGCGGGACAAAAGGGTTAAACGCTGTCATTTTTACATTTGCAGGAAATTTTTCGTCATTAAAATTAACAGATGCAATTGGAAATTCACCATTAAACTCGCAGTTTTTAAAATGAGCAAAACCACTCATCCTGCAACTATTTGGACCTGTGCCGTAACTGTCGTTATATTGCCCTTCATAATCTTTAATTAAATCTCCATTTAAAACAGCAGCTGTAATTTTACCATCTTTAATTGCTCTTATTGCAAAATGCGAGTTACCATTTATGCTACCCTTTGAAGGGCGGTTAAATATTTCCCAGTCAACCAGTCGCCCATCTCCTGACAAACCTATGCAGCCTGTTCCAATGCCGCCTAAAGGAAAAGATATTTTTTCAGTATACTCACCTTTATATAACATAAAATTCACCTCATAAATTAACTAATTTAATATAATTATATCACGCAAAAAATTCGTGTCAATATGCACGGAAAAATTAAAAGCGAACAGATTTTTCTGCTCACTTTTTAATCATGTCATTTAGTTTTTCTATTGCATCCGAAATTGTTCCAACTTTATCAATAAGCCCGCAGGAAACCGCATCGTCTCCCGACAAAATTGTTCCTACATCGTTAGCCATTTCTCCCGTTTCTGACAGTAGTTTTTTAAGATATTCTTCTTTAATTTTCGAGTTTGAAACTATAAATTTAATAACTCTGTCCTGCATTCTTGTTAAATATTCAAAAGCCTGCGGAACACCAATTATTGTTCCCGAAAAACGTACGGGATGAACAGTCATAGTGGCACTTGGAGCAATAAATGAATATTTTGAGGAAACCGCAAGTGGAACGCCTATACTGTGGCCTCCGCCAAGTACCAAAGATACAACCGGTTTTTTCATTCCTGCTATCATTTCTGAAATTGCAAGTCCGGCCTCAACGTCGCCACCCATAGTATTAAGAATTATCAAAAGGCCTTTTATATCGCGGCTTTCTTCAATTGTGGCAAGTAGCGGAATAATATGCTCATACTTTGTAGCTTTACTTTGGGGCGGCAAAAGCATATGCCCTTCTATCTGCCCAATTATTGTAAGGCAGAATATTTTCCCACTTTCGGTTTCTATTTCAGCCGCAGAGCTCTCTTTTATTCGTTCCATATCAAATTCCTTTTGCTCGCAGCTTTCGTTTTTTATTTCTTCAGACATAACAACACCTCACACTAAATACTGTTATTATGCCTTTAATACGTTTTTATATACTACTCAATCGTTTTATAAAACGACTGCAAATTTGATACAATTATATCAAGGGATTTATAAAAAATACATCTTTCTTCGTCAGAAAGACCATCGCCAACTTTTTCAACAATACTCACTATCGTTGAATTTATCTTTTCATATACATTTTTTCCCGCTTCTGTAATTTTATAAATAATGCGATACTTTTTATCGCCCTTATCATCAGCCAAAATATAGTTTTTTTCCTTTAACGCTGAAAGCGACTTTGAAATTCCTGCCTTATCTTCCCCACAAAGCTGACAAAGCTGCATTGGTGTAAGGCCATCGGGATTTTTACCTAAAAAATAAAGGCACATAACATTTGCTGCCTTAAGACCATATTTATCCATTTCAACAGTTTTAATTTTTGTTATAAACTTATGTGCAAGTGCAATATTCTGATGAAACTTTTCAAATCTTTCAATCATTTTTCTGCTCCTTTACATTTTGTTGATTTATCAACAAAATAATAATATCACAATATTGTTGAATTGTCAACAAAACCGTGGCGTAATTTTAATTTAAATGGCGTTTTTAATTAAATTACTTGACTATAAGTTATTTTTGTGTTAAAATAGTTGTCGGTGATTTGTTTGAATATTTTTTTGCAGTCTGCTTTGGATGAAGCAAAAAAAGCATTTAAAAATAGCGAAGTCCCGGTTGGAGCTGTTGTTGTTAAAAATGGTAAGGTTATATCCTCTGCCCACAATTTAACAAGAAAACACATTGATGTTACGGCTCATGCAGAAATTCTTGCAATTCGCGAGGCCGAGAAAAAACTTGGCGATTGGCGCCTTGAAGGTTGCGAACTTTATGTAACCTTAGAGCCTTGTATGATGTGTATGGGCGCAATTATAAATTCACGCATCAAAAAAGTATATTTCGGTGCTTACGACAAAGACTTTGGCTTTGCTCTTTCAAACCATTTCACTATGCCACATAATGTAGAAATTTATGGTGGCATTTGCGAGGATGAATGTAAGAAAGTTTTAAAAGATTTCTTTTCTTCTCGTAGAATTTAAATACGGAGAAGTATCGAAGTGGTCATAACGGACATGACTCGAAATCCCCTCGGTTACACTGTAACTGTACCCCCACAAATGGCTTAACCGTGCGGGTTTAAGCGAGGTTCAAACCTTGTTTTTACACCCTTATCTAGCGGTTTTTCTAGCCATTTCTAACATTTTTCTAACAAAATTT
>JAZNQN010000044.1:0-206844 GCA_045590195.1 Clostridia bacterium
ACCACATAAGAGAAATTATGTGGTAAGGTGGTCCTATTTTTTTTGAGCGTTTTTAGAACGAATGGTCGGTTAAGTCGCAAAGGAGGGATTAAATGTTAAATGACGAAGAACGAAATCAGAAAAAAGAGAGCTTGATAGAAAAAAGTTTCGAGCTATTCGTGGAGCGAGGATTGGAAAATACAAGCATCAATGATTTATCAAAGCATTGTGGAACATACAAGGCTGCATTTTATAACTACTTTAAATCGAAAGATGAAATTGTAATAGAGTGTGCTAAATCATATATGCAATCGTTAGATGTTAAAATTAAAAATCTGTTTCACACACCCAGCAAAAACATCATTGAAGCATTAAAACACGGAATTGAACTCATATCAGAAGAACGAAGTAAACTCAGATTTGTTTATCAAGTTATTTCAAGCCCAAAATATGGTGCTAAAAGCAGAGAGGAATTATCTAAAATTTATATAGTTTATTTCGACTATTCTAAAAATATTTCACAAATATATGATGTCGAACACGATAAATTCCGACCATACTTTTTATTGTATATGGCAACTATACACGATTTTTGTTTATGGGAAAACACAGAATTAGTTGCTGAGAAACTTGAATTTATATATTCAAGCCTTAAAAAAATAATTAAAAGCGAGGAATAAAAATGAATTACAACGAAGTACAAAAATCCTTAATGAACTGTCTTAAAAGCAATTCTATCAGTGTGCTGTTGATGCAATTTTCAAAAATCCTAATACTAATATACCCCATTTATCGAATTATTGGTAATTTTGGTTTCTTGAATTTTATAACAGGTATTATCGGTATGTTTAGTGCTGTATTATATTTAGGTTATATGATAGGATTGATAATCAGTTTTGCAAAAAATGATATGGTTTCTATAGGTATAGCATTTGGTTTGGTTGCGGTTGACTATTTAATTGGAATGATAATGTATTCATTTAGTGTAAGTACAATATTATGGCTTTCTCTTTATGGTGGACTTGCTGCCTTATCATTCTATAAATCAACAATTTCTCAAAGATAAATTTTTAAATTACAGGAGGAAAATACAATGGCAGGTTTTTTAGACAAAGTAGTATTAGGTTTAAACAAAGGTGTAAATGCAGTAAGCGAAGGTTCAAAACTTTTAGTTGAAAAAGCAACCTTAAATTCACAAATTCAAGATACAGAAAAGGAAAAAAATAAACTTTTGCAAAATATGGGTACCTTGGTATTTAACTTAATATCAAATGGTGAAATTCAATTAGAACAGTGCAATGGTATGTGTGCTGAAATAGCTACATATAACAAAAAAATTAATGAACTACAGCAACAGTTACAGGCATTGGATGCTGCGAAAGTACAGCAACCACAATATGTGCCTACAGAAACTCAGCCAACACAACCCGGTGGCATACAATGTCAATGTGGCTGCATTAACAAAGAAGGTGCAAAGTTCTGCTCTAAATGTGGTCAATCATTACAAGGCTAAACAACGGAGGAACATATTATGGGATATTGTAATAACTGTGGAAATCAAGTTGGCGATGAAAAGTTTTGTACCAAATGTGGTGCAAGCATAGATGTTTCAAGTAGCGAACATCAACCTGTGTCTGCTGTTCAAAATGATTTTCCATCAAGCAAGAAAAACGGCAAAGGTAAGTTACTTATAATTCCTTTACTTTTAATATTAGGAATTGTAGCATTCATAGTGTCAAATCTTGGAAGAAGTTGTGATGATGTTGCTTCTGCCATTGTAAATGCAGAGTTCGGTTGCACATCAAGAGATGTTGTGAAAAAATATGCAGATGTTTTGCCTGAAAATTATTTCAACTACATTGTTGAAGAAGGTAAAGATTGGATTTGGGATGATGCAGATGGTTGGATTGACTATCAATATGAAGAAAATTACTCAGATAATGTAGAGAAATACAGAAGTAAATTTGGAGATGACTATAAGTATTCGTACAAAATAATTGATGAAGTTGAATTTGATGACGAAGAATTAGAGTCTTATACTAAAGAATGTAGTCAATATGACATAACTCCAAAAGCTGCCAAAGATGTAACAATCAAAGTGAGAGTTACAGGTAATGACACAGGCTCAGATTATACTATTGATATTACTATGATAAAAATAGGTGCTTCTTGGTATCTATTAGATATATAAGGGGGGTTAAAAAATGAGATATTGTAATAACTGTGGAAATCCAATAGAAAACGAAAGATTTTGTACTAAATGCGGTGCAGATAATGGTGAGGTTCAAATCATAAATACAGCAAATCAAAGCAACAATGTATCATCTGTACAAATGCCGAAAATTGAAATGTCAACCATTCTTCATTGGCTGACAATCGGTTTATTTGCAATCGTTGCATTGGTAAATTTGGCGGCTTGCCTTAACAGCAGATTTTTGGCTACGGCTCATTCTATGTTATTTCAAGGCGGCATCATACTTTCGATTTTGTATTTCGTGATTGGCATGTGGGGTGTAATACCTGCTCTATCGCTGATTTTAAATGGTAGAAACAAAGGAAATAAAGGAGCCATTGGAGCAGCAATAGTGTCGCTAATCATCGTAATAGTTCTTTTAATATTAAAATTGATAACAAAAGATATTGACGGTATAATGGGAGCTAATGTAATAGTATTCTCTGCATACACTAACAAAGCAGCAAATATCATTATTTTCAGCGTTTTAACTGTCGTTTCGGGCATTATAGCGATGCGTAAAGAAAATTAAGGGGGAGTAATAAAATGTTTTGTAATCAATGTGGAAAAGATAATAAAGAAGGTACAAAGTTTTGTACTCAATGCGGCAATCCTCTTAATGTAGCTCCTCAAAATACGAGCAATCAAAACGCAACAAGTACATATAAAAATGACAATGTATTTTCCAAGATAAGTAGCAAAAAACCTCTTATAATGTTTTTAACTGTTGCTATTCTCGTGCTAATTGCTGCAATTAACATTATAAGGCCATATACTAGATTGGAAAATATAAAGGTTTATAATGACGAGCAAATTGCCAGCTCCAACAGAAACATATATGAAACAAAATCTTGCATTTATTATGTAAATGATGGCTTAATAAGAGTTGATAAAATGACACAAACAGCAAAAAAAGTATCTAACAAAGATGTTAATATATTTTCTGCGACAGATGATGGCGTATATTGTGTAAATTACGAAAACCACGCAGTATATAAAATGATGGACAAGTCATCAGAATTAAAAAGAGCTACAGAAATCCAAGATTGGTACGGAGATAATTTTTATCTGAACGGAAGATATAATTACACACTTGAATATGACGGAACATTAACGAGAAGATTAAATTCCGAAAAATATGCAGGAATATTTGTTGTTTTAAACGAAGGTTCATCAGATTATAGTGTTTCAACGGCTAAAATGTATAAAGATTATCTGTATGTTACAATGTCTGATGATAGTTTAGAGTCAAATAGCGGCTATAGATTTTCAAGAATTTCATTAAATACCGGAAAAGAAGAAAAATTACTTGATGACGAAGTTATTTCGTTTGAAATCACAGGTAATAGCATTGTTTATAATGTAGCTAATGACGGTATGTATGTAATGAATTTAGATGGTGGAAATCAAAGAGAATTGGTAGAATTAGATGGTGGTGAATATTATTCTTCATTCTTCTGTTATGACAATTATATATTCTTCAATAAAAGTTATAATGACTTATGCAGATATAATATAGACGGAAGCGGCGAAACCGAATTAGATGTAAAATCCACATATTTAAAGGGTATAAACAATCAATTAGCTTATGTTTCTGACAAGACCCTATATTTACTCGATTATGATGGTAATGTAACCGCTGAAATTAAGCCATAAACAACTATTTTTAATAGGCATAACAGCAAAAAAATACTTACCATACGAGAATGTGTGGTAAGTATTTTTATTTTTATTATAAGGAGGTAACATTGTGAAGTGTCCTAAATGTAAAAAAGAATTGCCCAAGAATACCAAATTTTGTTCTTATTGTGGAACACCAATAAAGAGAAAATCTTTTAAAGTAATCTCAATCGTATTAGTAATAGCTATATTATTAGCTTCCATTGGTATAATCGGATATAAATATGACTTTTTCAAATCTAACAGCATTATTAAAGACGGTGATTTTTT
The DNA here is from genome assembly GCA_045590195.1 of Clostridia bacterium. Lineage (GTDB taxonomy): Bacteria > Bacillota > Clostridia > UMGS1883 > UMGS1540 > JAZNQN01. Next base: position 4,163 of record JAZNQN010000044.1, read on the forward strand.
AGCATTAAATTATCAATTCACAAACAAAAAAATAACATCAGCCGAAGATGCTCTTGCAGCCGTTTCAGAAAAGGCTGATGTATTGGGGTTCAATAACGCACTTGATAGCTTAACAACCAAAACTACCGATACAACAGTTAATGGCGATGGTTTTTATAGGTTGCAGCAAAATTATAATGGCATCCCTGTTTATGGAAGAACTGTTGTTGTAGCGGCTGATAGCGCGGGTAAGGCTATATCCTTAAATGCAAATGTTAAAGATATAGAAAGTATAGATACAACTCCTAAACTTAGTGAAAATGAAGCCTTAACTATTATTAAGCAAGAAGTTGATGACGCAACACAAATAAAAAATATCGGCTTAACTATATACTCATATACAACTAATAATAAAAATGAATTATCTTGGCAATTTTATGTAAGTAATGAAAACAATGCTGAATATATATTCGTTTCTGCAACAAACGGTAAAATAATTGAAAAAAGTTCTTTAGTGTTTACAGATATTGCACAAGGCAATGGCATTGACATTGATAACAACACCAAAACATTTAACACGGAATTTGCTAATAATACCTATACCTTAACAGACGCAGAAAGAAATATTAGTGTATATGATACACTAAACGGAACGCTTATAGCTGAATTTGATGATAATGGCAACATCGTTTTGTATTCTATGAACACAAAAGCAGAGAAATCAAAAATAGAGCCACTAACTTCTCAAACTGAAACTTGGAATGATGCCAAAGCAGTAACATCAATAAATAGAATTGCTGAATCATACAATTATTTTTCAACCACATTGGGCAGAAAAGGTTTTAACGGAAAAAACGGTATTACTTATGTTTCATATAACAATTTCAACGCAAGCGAAAAGGATTGGACAGACGGTGATACAACTAACGCCTACTCCAAAGGTGCTATTGGTAATTCTACAGTATTATCTTTTGGTGTAGACAATTCAATGTCATATGATGTTTTTGGTCACGAATATACCCACTCCGTAGAGCAGTCAATTAGTGCTCTACAATATAAAGGTGAATCGGGTGCTATAATGGAAGCGTGTTCTGATATTTTTGGAGAACTTATTGAGCAGTATTGCACACAAAACTGTGATTGGAAACACGGAGAACATAGAAATCTAATTGCTCCAGAAACTGTGGAACACGGAGCTTGTAATTATGAAATCAACGGACAGGATTGTCCTGTGAAGAAGAAAAATAATGGTACACACATTCACAACAGTAAATATACATTTAAAGAAAATAAAACTTGTTATATAAAAGTTCCATACCCTGTTATTTATAAAGGTGAAGGATGGATGGACACTACATATATGGACAATGATAATGGTGGAGTACACACAAATTGTACAGTATTATCACACGCTGCATATTTAATGTGGTTTGGAATAAACGGAGATAGTAAAAAGAATTTGAATGAACAGGAATTGGCAGAATTATGGTATCGTTCAATACTTATGTTCCCTTCAGATTGCAATTTTTCTGTTTGCCGTACAATAGTCGAAATGTCAGCTGAACAACTTGGTTTATCTAATCATCAAAAAAAATGTGTATCAGAAGCATTTGATAAAGTAGGAATTGGACGGACAGACAATATTACTTATTTAGTAAAAAATAATTTTGATTTAACAGTTAATGATGTAAATGGAATTGCCTATGATAAATACACATTATCACTTGACAACGATAGAACAATAGACAACATTTCTGTTCCTCAATCAATAGAATTACAAGATGGTGTTCATACACTGACCATAAAAGACAAAGAAGATGAGAATAAAACCTATTCATTTACTGTTAATATAAGCGATAGTGATGAAGCACGAGATTATGTGAATATAAATTCTGATTTTGGAAAACTTGAAGATGAAACTAAGGAAGAAGAAAATATCAACAAAGAAATTACTATTGACCCTTCCTACCCCACTACTTACGATGAAAGTTCTATGAAATACCAAAGAATGGTCGCAAAAGATGAAAATTATACATTTATGAAAGACCTAAATGGTAAATTAGAGCGAAAAAACAATGATGGTAGTGCCGGAGATAAAGTCCTGTACGATAAGGAATTTTTCACTATTTGTGGAATTGATGCTTCTTATATATACTTGTTAAAAGGTAGCGAAAAAGATGGTGTCTATGATATAGTACGCATCAGCAAAGATGGCAAAAAGACAGATACTCTTTTGCAAAGCATAAATTGGTGTTTACATATGGATAGCGATTACTTCTATTATGTACCAAGCGACAATAATAAATGTATCCGCAGATTAAATAGAGCTAAAGTAACATCAGATAACTATTGCGAGTTTAATGAGCCTGTTGAAGTATTGATACCGCAGGATAATAATTTTATGGTAGTAACAAAAGAGGATAGCATATTTGCTTTCTTCGGCGGAGCTACAAACAACTTCTATTTAATTGATAAAAATGGAGCAACTATAAAAGAATATGGTAGTGAAATTACTGTAGAAGAATATCCAAGAGAAAAAAATGATGAGGGTGGATATAATACCGCTATAAAATATGTATCCAATGGGTATTTAAGAAGCACCGCAGCAGAAGTGCATTTACAATATGGAGGCTCATTTATCAATGCTGAAGGTATTAGTGGCTGGAACCCTACCAAAAATGGTGTAGTAACAACATTAAACAATGATGCAGACGGAGAAAATGCACTTCCATATAAGATTATGCTTTACGATGCTACAAGTGGCGTAAGTAAAAAAATGACAGAAGTACATAGCAATCAAGCATTTTTCACAATGTGTCAAGATGATAATGGTGATTGGTGCTATATTGACGAAGTGGACAACAAATTAATTTTGTATTCATTAAGTAGCAATTTTGGCAGCAAAGAAATCATTACAGAAATAGATGCAGGAAAGTTCAACTGTAGTCTTGAAACCTGTGGAATGGAAATTATGGACAACAGAATTTATTTCTATTCAATGCCCGATAACAAGACCGCAAATGCTATTTACAGATATGATTTAATTTTGGAGGATTAAATATGCGAAAATTATTTGTTATTTTCTGTGTTGTTATGTCTTTTATGTGTTTCTCTGCAAATGTAGTATTTGCAGAAGAAACAACATTTTCCGGCGAGCGTACTCTTATATGCACATTCGACAGGTCAGATTTAAATAACTTCGTAGATGGTGGATATAATTCGTTTGAAGAAGCTCTAAACGAAATAGATAAAAGTCGATATAACTGCAACATAGAAAAATTAAAAAGAGATGTAAAAATCACAATTTCCTTTTCATTTGAAAGCAAAGATGAATATGAGTCCTATTTAAAGGAGTTGTTAGGATACAGACCTGTTGTTATCTATCAAACGGGAGAAAACTTTATTTTTGCGGAAAATTTTGAAGCAGGAGAAATGCTTAATATTGTACAAAAGAATTTATTATCTAAAAATCGTTTGAAAGAGTTAAAATTCGATAGTTTGCTCAATGTGGAAAATTGCACAATGACCTTAAACGGAAAGAACTACGAAACAAAACAGAATTTTGATATCAGAAATAATAATCAATTTAAATATGATGATATAGACATAATTTCTGTTGCCAAAAACGATGGTACTTTTGAGAGAACAATTAAAGCTAATATAAACAAAGATAACTTAACAAGTGCTATACGAAAAGCCGTAATTGGAAATTTTAAAGCTGCCGGCGATTTCAAGGATAATAACAAAGATGGTGATAATCTTTCTGTAGAAGTAGTCATAAACGCAGAAAATCAGTATGATTTAGATATGAAAACATTGCTTGCATCGGGTATAACAGTAAGCACCATAGAAAGCGAAACTATCGGAAAAGATTTTGTAAATGTTGAATGCATAGAAAAATTAGGAATTAAGAAACTCTTAAACGAGAACGGAACATACTCATATGAATATACATATCCAAATTACTACAAAAATCTTCAAATTGTTAATGCAGAAAACTTATCATTAACCGATAATAAAATCGTTTACTCTGGCGATTATGGGAAATTTGAATACTCTTTTCAGAGAGGATTGAAATTGTCATTATTACAAATAAAGACATGCTACGATAACTTCTTCAAAGGAATAGAAAGAACAATAGTTCTTGGCGTTCCTACGGAAACGGCAGAAGTATTTGATGACAAGATACAAAATGCCCTTAATATCGTTAAAGATGAATTTAAAAAAGCAAAAATCGTCTTAGATACAGATGGTGAAAATAAAATATACTCAATAATTTTTGCATCACACAAACAACAGGATATTTCTGATTTTACACAATTATTATTAAAAGGCGGTTGTCAAATTGAAGCTAATAACAGTTTAATGCCTTTTAAGAAAAATTCAATAACTGAAAGTATAAGAGTTGGTAATATAATTGAAAATATGGTTCCTGTATCGGAGTTAGAAAGCATATACAGGCTTCCAAATAATTCTAAAATAACAATGTCAAAGGACGAAAACTACACTTTCTATGAAAACGAATATTCCGTTGTTTCAAGTGCAAATACATATGTAAATATTGAATACACAACATTTAATTATATTGTTTTCATCTGTATAGCTGTGATTGTATTAGTTGTTCTTTTAGTTGTTTTATTACTAATTCATAAATTTAAAAAAAGAAAAACAATAGCATAGGGGGAATTGTATATGTATTGTCCGAATTGTGGTCAAAGCCTTCCGGAAGATGCGATGTTTTGTAATAGCTGTGGTTCAAAACTGACCACAGCTTCCAAAACCTGTATAAAGTGTGGAGCTTCATTAAATGAAGGTGATGTCTTTTGCGGAGAATGTGGTACTGTTCAAAGTTCCTGCATAAATACGGAAGAAAACAATATTAACCTTCTTCCTCCGCCATCCAAAAGAAAAAAATCTTGGATAATAATACTTAGTTTAATCATTGTTTTGTTAGCAGCTTTTGTAGGAGCTTTCATTCATTTTTCAGTAAATGGTGATATAGAACTAACAGATAATGTTGAAAATAGCATATCAGAAGTCCAGCCAAATAATAATGAAAAAGCTATAGATAATGATTTCAATAACATCTCAACAGAATATGCTGAACATCAAGAAAATGTTGATACGATAGTTGATACAGAAGAACATATTGAGTATTCAACACCATCATTCACAACGGTTACAGCTTCCTCTATTCTACATTCTGATGGCACTTTCAATTATAGCGTTGAAAACATTATAGATAATGATATAAGTACATCGTGGGTTGAAGGAGCAGAAGGCTGCGGTCAAATGGAATGGATTGAATTTTCTGCTGATACAGAGCAAAAAGTGTTGCAGATTAACATATTAAATGGTTATTGTAAAAATCAAGATATTTATACTAAAAACAATAGAATCAAAGAAGTGAAAGTTGAATTTGATGATGGGACATACAGCACTCATACTTTAAAAGATAAATATAACGAATGGAACTTCATTAAATTGGATAAAGAACATATTTGCAAGAAAATAAAAATATATATTATTTCTGTTTACGAAGGTAGTCATTATAATGACACTTGTGTGAGTGAAATTGACTTTAAATAAGGAGGGCTGAAAATGACCTGTGATAAATGTGGTACAAAACTTTCCGCAGACTCAAAATTTTGTGCTGAATGTGGAAATGAAATCTTAGCACCTGCTCAAATCATTTGTCATAATTGTCAATGTTCTAACGAGCTAAATGTAGTTTTTTGTAGTGGATGTGGTGCCAAATTAACAAATTCTACAAAAAGGTGTGTAAAATGCGGTTGTGAAATTGATAATGAAACAATATTTTGTGGAGAATGTGGAACAAATCAAAATACATATATAGGCTTTGAAGAAAACAAAGAGCATACCAAGAAAAAAGAGAAACCAATCAAAAGCAAAAAGTATGGTTTAATTATTTCTATACTTGTTTTAATAATCATTATTCTTCTATCCTGCATTGTTGGTTACTTTTATTATATAGGCACAAGTAATAACAACAACAGCGAAATTATTGAAACCACCATTAACGAAACTTCTGATGATGTTCAGATTGAAAAGGAAGAAGTGGATAATGTGGATGAAGTACCGACAGAAAACGAAGTCGAACATTTATCAGTTCAGCAATATGTAAAAAATACAGATGTTCCTTTAAATGTCCGAAGTGAAGCTAAGCACGAAAGTGATTTAGTAGTAAAAATATATGACGAAAGTGAACTTATGTCATACTATGGTGAAAGTAAACAAGGACTTGGTTCTGATGGTAAATTGCACGATTGGTATAAAATAACTCTAAAAGATGGGACAAGTGGTTGGGTAAGAAGCGACCTTGTATCATCTAAAACAATAGATGTTGATAACAAGGGATATGCAACATATCAAAATACAAATTATGGGTATGCGTGTAAATATCCTTCGTGGTTTGAGGAAACATTCAAAAATGGTAGCATTTTGAACTGCGAGTCTAAAGATGGAAAAGCAAAGATGACAGTCAGTACAACCAATTTTGGATATACCATTCAGGAAACTATCGACAACTATATCTCATCGTATGATGAAGCGGAAATTGATTATAAATCTGTTGGCGATGATTATTTTGCCATAAGGTTAAAAAAACAAGACAATAATATGTATTACTATCGTTATAGTGAATTTGTAGATGGCCTGGTACATAGTTTCACTCTTGACTTCCCTGTAGATGAATTTCAAACCTATGACGAAATAATAAACACTATATATGCAGATTTTTCTAAACAATTTAATTAAATTTATGAAATGAGGTCGAAAAGATGAGTGGGTTATTTGTAATGATATTTCCACTAATAGTTTTATTGGCGATAATAACACTAGTCTGCACTTTTATATTGTCGCATAAGGTAAAAAAATTACAAAAAGCTTCTGTTTGCCCATTAGATATGATGCCTTGCCCTAATTGCGGAGAATTCGTGGATGCTCGTATCGCACCAAACCAAACAGCATTTTGTTCAAACTGTGGATTTAAATTACATCAAAATAAAGAAGGTGTTCCACAAAATGATATTAAATTTTGCGGAAATTGTGGAAATAAGTTATCTGAAAACTCTATATTTTGCGATAACTGCGGTCATAAAGTTCAAAACGAAATCACAACGGAGGCTTTAACTATAAAATCTCCACAAAACACAGATCTAAAAAGGACTAAAAGAAAAAGAAACTTTTTTATATTCCTTACTGTATTGTTGTGGTCAATGGTGGTTTTTGTTATCTCTTTAATCGGTTACTCATTTTATATAGACAATATTAGTAATGAAACAGAACAAAAACAGAATATATCATCACAGAAGGAATATGTTCAATATGATACCGGTGTTATAGAAAACGAACAAGCCGATATTGAAGAAACTACAGAAAATGTAATTATCAATATTATTGATACACCAACATATTATCGTTTGGAAAGTCCTGAATATTCATATTATATTGATATTCCAACACACTTTGTTGAAGACAAGCACAGTGATAAAAAATATCGAATTTTTAATGACCCCGATGGAACGGCTTCTATTGCTGTACTTGTAAATGAAAACTTTGACCGAAAGACATCTGAGGTTTTACTTCAAGAAGTAATTGAAGATTTTGGAGATAGTATAACTTACAAAGCAAATGGCGATAGTTGGATAGCTATGTCTGCCACCGCTGACAGCATTAGTACATATCAAAAAATTTTTGTTAAAGACAATATCTATACATTCAGATTTACTTGCGATGAGGAATATGTAGATGTTTACAAAAACTATATCGAACACATAGAGGACAATTTTAAAGCAACAAATTAGCGGAGGATAAGTATGAAGTATAAATTAAGCAAAAGTATAATTTTAACCATTTTAACCATTTGTATTTGTATTGCTTTTTCAGCTTGTACAGAAACCAACACAAAAAATACTAATTCAACTGAGCAAAACACAGTAGCAGAAACAAATGATGTTAATAATATTGATGAAAATGAAACAACTGATGAACCTGTTTACGACGACATAGGTTTAGATACAGGTGGAAATGTTTACTCCGGGGGACATACAACATCAATAATTGACAATGAAGGCAACTTATTTATATGTGGCAGCAGCTCGGCAGGACAGGTCGGCGATACAGTAGAAGATTTTATAACTCAACACAAATTAGTATTTTCAAATGTTAAAGCAGTTTGTGGTTCATCAAGTTTTGCTGCTATAACAAACAAAAATCATCTATATACTTGGGGATATAATTCTTATAACCAACTTGGATATGGGATGTGTGATGATAGTCCTACCCCTACTCAAATAGAAAAAAATATAATAGATGTTTCTATAACCGGCTCAACCTGTGCTTATGTAAATAAAAAAGGCGAAATGTATGTTATGGGTTATCCAAGAGTAAGTTTTGGAGATAAAGACAACACAAGAGAAAGCTCTACACCTGTTAAGATTATGAATAATGTGATAGATGTCGAGCTATCAACAAACAACGACTATGGGCAAACTTTTGCTGCTATAACAAAAAATAACGAATTGTATATGTGGGGTGATAATAGTCACGGAATAATCAACCCAAACACCGAAGAACCTATTGACCAACCAATAAAAGTAATGGATAATGTAAAATCTGTTTCTATCGGGGATAGTTATGTTTTAGCTGTAACAACAAACAGCGAACTATATGCTTGGGGTTACAACCGATTTGGTAAATTAGGTATTGGTAATACAGAAACACCGAGTGAGAAAGTTAAAGTAATGGACAATGTACTTTTAGCTGATGCCGGAACAAACACCTCTTTAGCGGTCAATCTAAACGGCGAATTGTTTACTTGGGGACATAATAGTTATGGCTGTCTTGGTCAAGGCATTGACTTTGAAAAGGATGATAATGATGTATTATTGCCAACTAAAATAATGAGTAATGTTAAATCGGCTTCTCTTGACGAGTCAACAATGATTATTTTAGACAAAAATGGTGATGTATATACCTGCGGTTGGAATACAAGAGGACAATTAGGCACCGGAGATACCGATGATAGGAATGTTCCTACCCTTGTATATAATATTTACAATTCCATCTCAACAGAAACAGAATAAGTTTAATATTAATAGAAGTACGGAGGATATAAATTATGTATTGTAATAAATGCGGAAATGAAATAGAAGGAAATGTAAAGTTCTGCACTTCGTGTGGAGAAAGAATAGAACAAATAGAAACACCAATCAGCACTCAAAACGCAACACCTTCATCAATAACAGGAATTGGAAGCAACTTATTTAATGTAGTGTCAATGATATTGTTTGGTATATTAGCTTTTACATATCTTGTTACGGCTGTTAAGAGTTTTGAGGGAAACCAAGATGCGTTTGAATGGTTAAGCGATGGATACAAAACAATAGGTATGATTTTACATTGGGTTATTAGCCTTGTAGTTTTATGTGATTGCTTGCAAGGAATAAATGGTAATGTAAAAAATAAGTCATTAGCGGTTTCTTCTGCCATATCTTTAATCGTCATTACATCTTTGATATGGATTGGAAAAATGATTTGCAATGATTTTGAATTTGAAGATATGTCAATACTTTTGTATAGATTATTTGGAACATACGGACAATTAACTGCTTCCTCTTATTTATATTGATTTGTAGTGTAATCGGTTCTAACAACAACAATAAATAAGTTTATTTATCAGGAGGATTATATGTTTTGTCAAAATTGTGGGGTTGAATTACCTAATACTGCAAAATTCTGTAGTAATTGTGGTTTTAAAAATGAAAATGCAATTATTAGTACACCAAAAGAAACAACTAACAACGACTATGATACTACAGCTATAAAAATATACTTGTCCAATATATTATCTTTAGAGTGTATGAGAAAAAAACTGAATAGAGATTGGCACCAACTTGATAGAAGAATAAAATCAAGAAAAGCCACTGGGTATTGCGAAAGATTTTTAACAAAAGAAGATACAACTAACAATGTTAACGGGCATTGGGTTTGGTTTAAGTATGATGGAAAAAAGTGTTACATTGCTTTCCACACTAGTGCTAGTGGACAACTACAATGGATAAATGAACATTATGATCTTGCCCCGTGGGGTACAGATGAAAAAATAGTTTGGTATTCTGTTGATGAAAATTTCAAATATTTAAACAATAAAAAGAATTGGCTATCACGAACAACTTGGTCCACAAAGGAAAGAGCAAAAGTTCGTGACAAATTCTTACAACACTATGAAACATTTAAGGCTAATGCTCACAGCAAACATATGCAATTTGGGAATGATACTCAATCCTTAATAAAAAAATTAAATGGGATATATGACGAACATACTAAAGTTACAGAATTGTTGAATAAAGCATATAATGTGAATATAATACCAAAACAATTTAGAACTCTTCAAGCCATATATTTTCTCCACGATTATATATCAACATCTAATGAAACACTTTCTTCTGCTTTTTTACATTGTGATTTAGATGTAATTAAACAAAAACTTGATATTATAATCGAAAAACAGGAAGAAATAATAATAGGACAGGCAATTCTTGCAGCTCAAAACAAAGAGTTAATTAGTAGAAATCAGCAAGCATTGGATAAATTGTCAAGTATTGAAGAAAATACAAGTAGGTCTGCACAATATGCTGAAATAGCCGCAAATAACGCCGAAGCGTGTGCCTGGATAGGACTAGCAAATTATATAAAAAATTGAAAGGACAATTAGAATGAAAAATAGAATTTTAAGTTATATTATTAGCATAAGTGTAATATTCTCTTGTTACACTTTTATGAATACTACAACTGTTAGTGCTGCATCCGGTAATTGTGGTGATAATGTTTATTGGTCGCTTGATGCTAACGGAACACTCACAATAAGTGGTACAGGAGAAATGGAAAATTATAGTGTTACTGATGACTATAAAGCTAACGCTGATATTTGCAAAGATGTTCCGTGGCGTGCATCGTATAACGAAATAAATTCTGTTGTAATAAAAGATGGTGTAACGAGCATAGGTGATGCTGCATTTTCATATATAGGGTTACAAAACATAGAAATTGCCGATAGCGTAACTACAATTGGCAAAGAGGCATTCCTTGAGTGTAATAACTTGACATCAGTTAAATTGTCTAAAAATATTAAAACAATACAAAACTCAGCTTTTTATAACTGCAAAAAATTAGTAAGTATTATTTTGCCTGAAAGTATTATACATATAGGCGATTATGCTTTTATGGGATGTGAAAGTTTATATTCTATAAACACCCCCCAAAATGTAAAAATTATAGGTGCAAGTGCTTTCGCAGGTTGTATCAACATAGTAAGTTTTATAATTCCAGAAAGCATAAACTCAATAAATTCAAACACATTTGGATTTTGTGAAAATTTGCGCGATATTACAATTCCCAAAAGTATAACAAATATAAAAGAATTAGCATTTTACGGATGTAATAATTTGAAAAATATATATTTTAGTGGAACAGAAAACGATTGGAACAACATCCAAATAGACAGATTCAATGATTTTTCGGCTGAAACCACTATCAAATTTATGGCTAATTATGACCCTCTGTTGCAAGGTGATTTTTCAACATTTGCTAGTGTATATAAAATGACAAATGGTACAACGATAGAACTACTTAGCAACGGATTAAGGGATATTGATGTAACAGACAGTGATACTGTGTTTCGAGTAGAAGACATAACAAAGGAGTCTGATGGCACTTATACTTGGTCAATAAATTGTTATGTAGGGGATGAATGCTTTGATGGCGTTTTATGTGTACTTTTTCCCGAAGGTGTGGAAGTTATAGATTATAGTGGAAAAATTCTTCCTACTGACACTTCAAAAGTCCGTTTTTGGAGTGGCAATGCAGAAATATCTGATGCACAATATATCGCATATAAACAAGATAATGAAACAGATGAAATTAGAGTTGTATTAAATGGTAAAGAAATTAAGTTTGACCAACCACCAATTATGGCAGAAAATAGAATATTAGTTCCCATAAGAAAAATAGCTGAAGCTATGGGAGATGCAGTAATGTGGAATGAAGAACATCAAACCGCCTTCATTGAACACGGCAAGCAGGCACTTGTTATTAAGCTATTGGAAGATAACATAAAAATTGTAGAAAATGAAGATTGGACACAATGGAAAGAAAAACAACTCGATGTAGTAGCCTTTTCAGCAAATGGTCGCACGCTTGTTCCCGTGAGAGCTTTCTGTGAAAGTCTTGGATCTGATGTAAAATGGGATGGAGATAGCTATACTGCCTACATAACATACGATTTTAAAAACAAAACAGAAAAAATGGATGCTCAAACTTTTGAAAAAATCAATACTGTATATTATGCTCTAAACACATCATCAAATCAGTTTGACGAATTTTCAGATGATTTAGACGAATTTATTATGCAAAGGGACCCCAAAATTGATGCTGTTGCTATGGGTGTGAGTGATATTTGGGCAGGTGTTCAAGATTTAATCTCTGGATTTAATAACGATGTTAATGTTATGCAAAAAAGTTTGGAAACTATGTTATCTAACATTCCTGACAATGACCTTGTAAAAATAGACACAAAAATGCTTAATGATATAAAAAGTTCTCTTATGATGAATAAAGAGTATTACGATATATCTAATGGTATTGACGATAAGTTTTTACAAAAGCATCCTACATTAAAATCATTAAATAATGCTATTAACACTGTAGGAATAGCTTATGATATAGCTTCATTTTCTGCTGAACAATTAGCAGTAATATTTAGTAATTATGAAATGAACATATCTCATTTGTATTCCTTAAAGACGAGTTTAGAGGAAAACGCAGTCATAAATAATGAGATAAATACAGCGATTACCAATTTGGAAAATGAATATGCCAATAAATTTTTACAAATAATAATCAACACTCGTGATGAATTGACCAAGTTTACAATAACAGAAGGTGTAGATTTGGCTACAGCTGGTGTATTTCATTGGGGCGTATTTACTTGGGAACAAGCATTTAAGATTACAGGTGCAACTCAAAAAGGACAATCGTTAAAAACATTTTATGGCTTATATTGCTTTAATGACGCATTAGATATTGCATATAAAAATATACATAGCAATATTAAAACGGGAAATTATACTAAAGATGATGTACTTGTTATGAAACACCTTGACAACATACAACGAGCATTGAAAATCACGGCTTACGAGGCAATAAAAAATGTTACAAACGACAAAGAAACACAGATATATTGCGAAAAAACCATAAATGAAAAGCTAAATAAAAGCTGCTTGTTGTGGAAGCCAGAATAATCCAAAACACAATGAATGCCATTAGTAATTAAATCAGTATTTTCAAAGAGGTTACGCATAAAAAGTATGTGTAACCTCTTTTGAACTCTATCGTAAATCTTAAAAGAATTACACTCAATAACTATAAAATGTCAATATTTTAAATCCTGAATTCCACTATTAAAAATTGATTCTATTCTTTTAGAAAATTGATGCTTTTTCTTCGCAAAAACACTTGACTTGTGGCACCCTTTACGATATTGTTTGTGTTGCCAAAAGGTAAATACAAATTTAGGAGATGAAAGATTATGAAGAAAAAAGTATTATGTACGGCATTGGCAGTGACTATGTTGCTAACAACAACGGTATCGGCAACTGCAAAACCTTGGTGGCTTAGTAAGTACCGAGTAACCTTCGATAATGAACTTGGAATCGTAGGAATTGTAACCTTAACCTTCGCTTCGGACGGCGGAAGCTTTATTAGGCCAATAACCAAAAGGTACGGCGAGAGCGTCAGATTAGAGAGTTATGTCCCAACAAAATACGGTTACACATTCAAAGGATGGTTTACCGATCCAAGGACAAAGCAAAATCAGGTAACAACGTTCAAATTCATAAAGCCTGATGTCTTGTATGCGAAATGGGATAAGAATCCGGAAGAATCTATAAATCCGAATGATGAAATTATGAACAAGGATACCTGCTACCTCACCGATGAGGAAACTGTAAAAAGGAACGAAATCATAGAGGAGAAAAATAAAGCCTACATCGAAGGCTTCGGCTATGTAGCACCTGCAAAAACCAAAACTATCATCTTAGACACAGACGGTGATATAAATAAAATGGTCGGCACAATGGAATAGAATCTATATAACCAGAGGTTAAGCGTAAAATGCATGCTTAACCTCTTTTTCATTGGGTTTGTGTCAATAAAATTACTATTATATGTCTTTTGAAATTCTTTGCAGATTTGTTTCAGCATTTCGCTTGACTTGTTCGAACCTTTACGGTATTGTGTGTGTTACGAAAAAAAGCGAGGTGATATAAATGTCAAAACGCAGACCATCGGGTGACGGCATGGTAAGGCTTAAAAAAGAAAGTCAATGGGAAGGCAGAATTGTGGTCGGGCATAAGCAAAATGGCGATTCCATATTCAGATATGCATATGGCAAGACACAAAAAGAAATGATGCAAAAGCTAAATGCACTAAAGCTTCAATATCAGGATGCCGACCTTAACGAAGACAGCAACATAACATTAAGTGAATGGCTCGACAAGTGGATAAATGAATTAATGCCCCAGGCTGTAAGACCAACCACTCTAAAGGGCTTTGAACTAATATGCAGATGCTACATAAAGCCATATCTGGGAGATAAAAAGATAGCCTTCATCACAACAAATGATGTGCAGAAAATGTATGCGAAATTAAAAAAGGAAGGCAGAATTAACAAACATCCCGTACATGGACATAAGCTTGCAGGTAATATGATAATAAAGATACACAGCACACTGCACCTGGCAATGGAAATGGCAATCGCAAAGAATCTCATAGCCAAAAATCCAACAGAAGGGACAACGGTACCAAAGAAAAAGAAAAAAGATCTTAAGGTGTTGAATGACAGTGAACTTGACAAGCTGATGCAAGCCTTAAATGAAGACAAGGAATGGGGTGACTTCTTCTACCTCGAACTGACCACAGGCTTAAGGCGGGGAGAAATATGCGGTCTCAAGTGGGAAAACTTCGATGAAGAACAAAACAAGCTCTACATCAGAACAAACATATACAGAGATAACGGAGAATTAAAAGAAGGTAAACCTAAAACGGACGAGGGCGAAAGATGCATCATACTGCCAAAGGCAACTGCGGATATGTTAAAACAGCGAAGGCGGATATCAAAATGGATATTCCCGAACCTGACAACTCCTGGATTACCCATAGCACCGGAGGCAGCCTACAGAAAAGCAAAACTGATTCTAAAAAGTCTGAATCTGCCGAACATATCCTTCCATGACCTACGACACACCTTCGCAACACATGCCATAGCAAGCGGTGTAGATGCAAAAACACTATCAACGATACTTGGACATACAAACCCAAGCTTCACCCTCGACACATACACACATGTAACAACAGATATGCAACAAAAAGCATCAAATATAATAGAAATCTTTATGGAAGATATACTCGGAAAGGAGATGAAACCATGGCAAGACGAAAAAGCGGACAAGGAACAGTAAGACTCAGAAAAGATGGTCGATGGGAAGGCAGAATTGTAATCGGTTACGATGAAAATGGTCTTCCTAAGACAAAAAATGTAACAGCCAAGACAAAAACGGAATGTATTGAGAAGCTGGAAAAGCTCAAAGATGAAACAGGTTTTATCCGCAGAGAAAAAGTGCATAGCAGAATGACCTTCGGTGAATGGATGGACTTCTGGTATCAGAATTACTGCAAAATGCGAATAAAGGAATCAACTCAAGAGGGCTATGAAACAAGAATATATAATCATATAATCCCCAAGATAGGAAAAATTCCCCTAAATGAATTGACTCAAAATGACCTGCAGAAATTCTACAACAGCCTTAAACAAGACGGCAGACTGAGATATCGGGATACGCTCGGCGAAGGACTGTCCGACAGGTTCGTGCGAAGCTGCCATGCAAACTGCAGAACTGCACTTCAAAAGGCAACGGATGACAGACTTATAAAAAAGAATCCTGCAATAGGCTGCAAGATACCACCTAAAAAGTCAAGAGAGATGCAGGTGCTGACGCCGGATGAAATTAAAAGGTTTCTTATACAAGCAAAATATGACGGATTCTTCGAAATCTTCTTAGTAGCCTTATCTACAGGCTTACGGCGAGGAGAAGATATGGCACTAAAATGGGAAGACTTAAACCTCGATACAGGAGAACTAAAGGTGCGAAGACAAGTCAAACGGACAAAAGGCAGATTGGTCATAACAGAGCCAAAGACAGAAGAATCGGTAAGAACGATAATACTACCCAAAAGCCTTGTAAACATCCTGAAGGAATATAAGGAAACAATAGACTCAGAGTGGATGTTCCCATCACCAAAAGTTGAAGGGATGCCAAGAGATCCCTCAGCAGTATATGGAATGATGCAGGTAATATTAGAAAGAGCAGAATGTAAAAAGCTTCGATTCCACGATCTCCGCCACACCTTCGCAACCACATCGGTAGCAAACGGAATGGACATCAAAACCTTATCCACCATCCTCGGACATGTATCAAGCAAAACAACACTTGATATATACCTGCACAGCACCGAGGAAATGAAGAAAGAAGCGGCTGAAAAGATTAACGCCCGATTCAACAAGGATACAAACGGTAGCGAAGAAACAATCACAGAAGAACAAGAGAAGCCTCCGCAAGCCAAATTTGAGCCTAAAAAGGGCAAGATGAGAAAGCCCGGCACAGGATGCATCAGTAAGATAAACGACCACCTATACGAAGGAAGATACTCGCCAAAGGATGACTACGGCAAACGAATGGCAAGAAACATATATGCACCGACAAGAGAAGAATGTGAAGAAAAGCTCGGCATACTGATAAAGGAAATGAAAGCCGAAATCGCAGAACAAAAAGCAAAGCTCAAAAATGCAAAATAACACAAATGGCACGGACATAAAAAAATCCGTGCCATAGCTTTTGGTGTATTAAATTTTGATACGCCTTAAACAAAGAAAAAGACTTTGTCCCACAGTTGAAGATGAAAAAATGTGGTCAAACTCGTTTTTTTGACATTTTTTTAGACAAATCAAAAACCTCAGAAACCGCTTGGTTACTGAGGTTTAAGGTGGTCGGGATGACAGGATTTGAACCTGCGGCCTCTTCGTCCCGAACGAAGCGCGCTACCAAACTGCGCTACATCCCGATATAAAATATTTGGTTTTTTCTATATTCCCGTATCTGTGGGATAACATGTGGTCAAAACTTATTTGACCACATGTATTTTGTTTTTTTAGTCACCGTAAAGTGGCATTGTTAAAAGGTTTGCGGGAGTTCGGCTGATTACTAATGAATTGAATAGTACCGTGTCCCGAACGATGCGCGCTACCAAACTGCGCTACACCCCGTAACAACCTAAATTATTATAGCACAGAGAATACATAAAGTCAAATATTTTTTTAAAGGTGCAACAATTTGTTGCACCTTTAATCAGTTATTCCGCAATCATATATTCGCCAATAAACAATATTTCTTCGTTTGTATTATCACGAATTACAAAAGTAAATGGTTTATCAAATTTTACTTCGATTGGCTCTGTTGGCGCAGAGGCAGCACCTGCCATCATTATTGCAGTTACAGCTGCAGCTTCAGTTCCTTTTTCGTCAACATTTATATACGTTTTATGAAGTATTTTATCTATGTACATATTAAACTCGTCTTTTTTATCAAACATCTTTTCAAATTCAGCCTCAAAGGCATCAAAGGCCTTAATTATACCGGCATTTTTCAAAATATCGTTAAGCTCTATTGATGTTTCGATTTTGAATTTCGGCACATAAAGATGAATTCTTTGACCTTTCATTCTGCCAAGACCAATAATATTTTCCAGTTCAGCTACCCTATTCTCATAATCTGTCATCATTATATACATACTTATATTTACATTATCACGATGAAAATCGGCCACAGAGCCATCATCATTTAAAGTGTGAGTAGTACTCTCATAAGGTAACTCTATTACAGTTGTTTTATCATCAGCAAAATACATAAAATTAGCTGTGTTTTGCATAAATTCAGCTTTTGAAACTGTTCCGTCGAAATTATAAAAATTATCTTTAGAGGTTAATTCTTCTTCAAATTCATTATTCCAGTTTCCGCTGAAATATACCGCATTTATAAGTGCGGCCCAAAAATCAGCGCTATTTATAATTTCAGGAATTTTTTCGTTTGTTTTATCCGAAACCCAGTTATTTATTGTTTTAACAGCATTTTTTCTGTCAACCTCTTTTGCCTCAGCACCATAATAGGAATACACTGTGTCTTTATATGTTCTTGAAAAATTTTTGGTGCTTTCATCCTTATTAAGCCAAATAGAATTTGCAATACTAAGCTTAACAGCTTTTGCCTCTAAATAGCTTTCAATTAAAGACTTTGCAGTTTCATTATACTGAGCTATATCATAAATTTCGGCAACTTCGCTTATTTCTTTATAAGTTTCGCCCTCTGCCCCGTTTGCTGCAAGCGCAAGAGCCATTTTAATTGAAAGCGGCGAAAACATATAGTTACTATTTTTCGGCATACCGCTATTTAAATCATCTGCAAAATAACTTTTGGCAGGTGTACCGCCAAATAGTATTCCTTCAAAATCATTTTGTGTGTAAAGTCCCTTATCAATTAGCTTTTTATAAAGCATTTGTCCGTCAGCACATTTTGATGTAAGAGCGCTGCGGCAAAGCCTTGTTACATCACTTCTTAAAAGACTGTAATTTCCTTCAACAACGCTTTTGGTAAAATTATTGTTTATTACATCTGCAGCTTTTCCAATTTTAAGAGCGTTTTCAATTGTAACTTCAGAATATCCCATAACAGTCAATAAAATTTTTAAAAACTCTTTTCCCGTAACAGTTCTTTGCGGCTGAAAAGTAGTAGCTGATGTACCGTCAATATAGCCTGCTATGTAAAATTTTTCTATAACATCGGCCGCCCAGTGGCCTTTTACATCTTCAAACGGGAAATCGGCCATAGCTATGTCACTAAATGCTACTCCTGTTGTGCGCCAGATGAAAGTTAGCGCTTCTGCACGAGTTACCTCTCTCTCCAGTTCATAACCAATATCTGTACCCTTTAAAATGCCAAGTATTGCCATACCTTCTGCACCGGTATCAATAGGTATTTCTTCCCTTGGTAAGATTGCTGCCGAAGCAGATACGAAAAGCATTAAGGCAGCTAACAATAAAGCAAATATTTTTTTCATATTATACCTCCTTTTTCCTTTTTAGACGAGCAGTTTTAAAAAAAGTTCCAAAAAACCCAAAAAATCCGCCAAGGCGGATTTTTTGGGTTTAGGGATATATCTATGAAAACGTGGTTATTGCGCTTTTGTAGTATCTTCGCCAAGAACAACCGAAACATCCATTGCAGAGCCGTTTCTGTTGATTTTAAGAGTTATAGTGTCGCCTGCTTTGTGTGAATCGCGTATTTCATTAAGGCCTTCGGAGCTTGTAACTTCCTGTCCGTTACAGGAAATAATTATATCACCCTTCATAATTCCGGCTTTTGCAGCACCTGTTCCCTCTGTAACTTCTACAACAAAAAGTCCTTTTGCAGGGAGATTGTAATAATAAGCTTCCTGCTCGGAAACATATCTTACTGAAAGCCCAATAAGCGGACGGCCTTTTACATAGCCAAAGTTAATAAGGTCTTCAATAATAGGTTTTGCATCACTTATTGGAATTGCAAACCCAAGGCCTTCAACCCCGCTTGAAGAAACCTTAACCGAGTTAATGCCGATAACTTCGCCAAATTCGTTAACAAGCGCTCCACCGCTGTTACCAGGATTAATTGCAGCATCTGTCTGAATCATTTTATAGGTTCTTCTGTCAACAGTAACAGTTCTGTTAACGGCACTTATAATACCCTGAGTAAGCGAGCCTGCAAACTCAAGCCCTAGTGGATTACCGATTGCAACAACTTTTTCGCCTGCTTCAAGATTTGTGCTTTCACCAAAAACAGCCGCAGGAAGATTTGTTTCCTCTATTTTAATTACCGCAAGGTCGGTTTTTTCGTCGCCACCAATAAGTTTTGCCTCATATTCTTTTCCTGTATTTAAAACAACTTTAACCGAGGTTGCACCTGCGATTACATGGTAGTTTGTAACAATGTATCCGTTCTCTGTAAAAATAATACCTGAGCCACTACCTGATGAAACATCTGAGAAAAAGCCCTGATACTGAACTGTGCTGACAATTCCAACTACTGATGGGCCAACAAGTTTTCCAATATCAACTGTTGACAACACTTTTCTGTCGTCTTTATTATAAGTTACGGGCTGTGCATTTGTTTTGTTTTCTTCGATTTGTGAAGTTCCAAATGAAAACTGCTGCATATTTCCGTTTTGCATAAGGCCGCTGATTACAGGCGATACAAGCGAAAAAATGAGAGCTCCCATTATTGCGCTGACCGTTGCAACAAGCCAGGTTTTGGGCTTTTTATGCTTTTTCTCTCTTTTTATATTCTGCTTATAAGAAGAAACAACCACAGGATAAACATCACCTTTTTTAAATCTGTAAGAAGTATCTTCATCTATTGTAAAGAAAGATTGTTGATTTTCATTTTCCAATGTTTCTGCATCAAAAGCCATATTTGCTTCTTCTTCAGAAAAATTGTTGTTTTCAAAATTTTCTTGCATAGTTTCTCTCCTTTGTTTTATTTGATTTAATTTTAACACTTAATTATTATCAATCTATGAACAAACTTAAAAAAAAATTTAAAACCTAGGCTTTTTTTAGTTTAAACTTAAATCTTGCCCACCTGTCTTTTTCGCTTTCAACTAAAATTTTTTCGCCGTGATTTGCCAAAATGCTGTGAACCATAAAAAGCCCTAATCCCATACCATTTTTATCATAGCTACGAGATTTATCTGACTTATAAAATCTTTCAAACACATGGCTTATTTCCTCAGGGGTAATACCAATGCCAGAATTTTCAACAGAAATATCAACCTTTCCTCCCGAAGCTCGCAATACTTTAATTTTTATATATCCGCCTTCAAAATTAAATTTAATTGCGTTATCGATAAGGTTAGTCATAACCTGTGAAATTGCATCTTTATCGGCGAAAACAAATTCGTTTTCATTTTCAAATTCAATATCAACATCAATTTTTTTCTCGTTAATCTGATTTTCAAATCTTAATATAGTTATTCTTACAAGCTCGTTAATATCAAAGCTTCTTGGCGAAAGCTTCATAGTGCCCGATTCAATTCTGGAAAGGTCTAAAAGTTTTCCAACAAGCCTTGCAAGACGTTTTGTTTCATCAAGAACAATTTTCAGGTATTTATCCTTATCTTCTTCTGAAATAGTTCCATCAAGAATCCCCTCAACAAAACCTGAAATTGTAGTCATAGGCGTTCTAAGTTCGTGAGAAACGTTTGAAATAAAATCAGAACGCATATCTTCAAGGTTTTTTAAAGAATCGGTCATTTTATTAAAGTTTTCAGCAAGTTCCGCAATATCAGTATTCCCTTCTGCCCGAACTTTCAAATCAAAATTCCCTTTTGCTATTTCTTTGGAAATTTTATTCATTTCCATTATCGGCCTTGATATTCTTTTAGAGTAAAAATAAAGCATAACAACAACGCCGAAAAAAACGATAGTTATTGTTGTAAGAAAGGTTTTAACAAAATAATACTTTTGCTGATTAACAACCGGAGATGGAACAGACAAAAAAGTTGCCCCTACAATAGAGTTATTCCCTTTAAGAGGAATTCCAACCGTTAAATATGTCCCCTTAAAAAGGCCGTTCATATTACCAATCTGCAAAAAATCGTTACCATCTAAAACCTTTTTGGCAATTTTATCTTCAGGAACTCTGTCTCCAAAATGCTTCGATGCATTGTTGCTGGTTAACAGATTTCCATACCTGTCCATAATATACACAACGCCGTTTACTTTGCTTGCAGAATCGTTTAAGCTTTTTTTATAAAGCTTTTCAACAGTAGGCGTTCTGTTTGACAGATAAAATATCGTAAGGTCATTTATTCTTTCTGCTTCATCTCTTAAAATGTCGCCTTTTTCATTTATAAAAAAGTCGCCTAAAAAGCCAAATAAAACAGTTCCCGTAACAATTAAAAGAACAAGCGTTATAATTACACTTACAAATATAATTCTCGAGTAAATTGTTTTAAGCATTTACTTCACCTCAAACTTATATCCTACTCCCCACACAGTTTTAAGCGACCAGCCTTCATCAACGCCTTCAAGCTTTTCACGAAGCCTTTTTACATGAACATCAACCGTTCTTGAATCGCCAAAATAATCAAAATCCCAAACTTCACCCAGCAGCTGTTCTCTAGTAAAAACGCGGTTTGGATGAGATGCAAGAAAATATAAAAGCTCGAGTTCCTTTGGCGGAACATCAATTTCTTCTTCCTGAACGCGAAGCTCGTAATTGTTAAGGCTTATGTAAAGCCCGGGAAGGGAAACCTCGCCATTATCGGCTTTGTCAGCTTTATTTTCAAATCTTCTTAAAACTGCCTTTATTCTTGCAGAAAGCTCTTTTGCCTCAAAAGGCTTAACAATGTAGTCATCCGCTCCCATTTCGAGCCCTAAAACTTTGTCAAATGTTTCGCCTTTGGCAGTAAGCATAATTATCGGAACATTACTCTCTGCCCTGATTTCTCTGCAAACTCTTATTCCATCGATTTTAGGAAGCATAATATCAAGCACTATAAGGTCAGGCGATGCTGATTTAAACTTTTCTATTGCCTCTTCGCCATCGTATGCAAACAAGGTTTCATAACCTTCTTTTTTAAGATACAAACCTATAAGGTCGCAAATATTTTTATCATCGTCAACAACCAAAATTTTCGTTTCGTTCATTAAATTCACTCCTTTTATTTTATTCTAACATAATTTGTTAATAAAATGTAGGTGTATTTTTTAAGTAAAAGTAAATTTTTTGTAAACTACTCTATTATTATATATAAATATGCAATAAAAATCAACACATTGACAAAATTTATAAGATGTTGTAAAATTGTCGTATAATAAAAACAAAGGGGTTTTTTATGAATACTATAACTTCTGAACCTAAAATAGAAAAAAAGCGTATGCTTTTTATTGATATTCTTAAAACTATCGCAATTTTCGGCGTTTTAATAATTCATTTCACACCGAGAGCTTATACTGAATATTCTCCTTATTCATTTCAGTATATATTTACTGTTTTTATAAACTGCCTGGTACGCTTTAGTGTACCTGTTTTTGTAATGTGCAGCGGTACACTTTTTCTTGATGATAACAAATCAGTTTCAGTAAGGAGTATTTATAAAAAATACATACCACGTATAGTTATAGCCCTTTTCATTTTTGCGGTAATTTACGAAGGGTTTTCAATTTGTTGTTCTTTTCTTAATACGGGCGTTTGGGATACTGCTTTTTTTGTCACTGCCTTGAAAAACCTTTTAACCTTTAACACCCATTTTCACTTGTATTATCTTTACATAATTATAATTCTTTATGCTCTTACGCCAACAATTAAATTGTTTTTAAAATCTGCCAGGAAAAGAGATATTGAATATATAATTTTGTTTATTTTTATAACAAGCATTTTTCTGCCGTTTCTCAGAAACTTTTATCCTCTCGACCGCTATTTCGGAGGTATGACTTTTCAGTACTCTTTAAATCTTGTATACAGCCTGATTGTTTACTACATACTTGGATACTATTTAAACAAATTCCCTCCAGAAGGCAAGAAATTTATTCTTACAATTGCACTTGGTATACTTAGTGTTTTTATAACATTTTTCGGCACAACAAACCGCCTTATTGAAAGCGGCTCTCTTTCCGAAATTTATCTGCAGGGAACTTCGCCAACTGTATTTTTTATGTCGACAGCGCTGTTCTCTTCAGCAAAAAAACTAAGCAAAAATATCAGTGAACATTCTTTTGCATCAAGAATTTTTAAATTTATTTCAAAAGTAAGCTTTACAATTTATCTTGTACACGAGTGTTTTAATATTTTGTTTGAAAAACTTGGATTTACTATTTTTTGTATGAATCCTCTTATTTCTCTCCCTCTTTTGCTCATTTCAAACACAATACTTTCATCACTTGCATATCTGATTTTAAGAAAAATTCCAGGCATTAAAAGTATTTTGTAATAAAAGCAAATCTATTGACAAAATATGATATTTTTTATATAATTAAGTATATTTTTCGAAATGTGGTGATTTTATTTTTTTACCAAGATTTAATGTAACGGTTTCTTCGTCTGTTCATAATAAGACGGCAACCGATTGCTTTTACATAAACGGTTCATGCCCGCCCGGCGGCTCAAAAATTATGACAAAACCTGTTCTTCGCAGCGTTAACGGGAAAAATCTTGTTTTTGCAGTTTCTGATAGTCTTTGCGTTTCAGAAGATATTCCAACACCTTCTCATACGCTTTGTACTATGCTAAAAAAATATCACGATAAGCTTGCTGAAGCAAATGTTGAACAGCTTGATGCAGTAATGCGTGATTTTGCAACAGATTTAAACGGAGAAATAAGCGTTATTGCTTCTGCTTCATCTTATAAAGACTACGCTTCCTCTCTTTCTCTTCTCACTGTAAACGGCGGCGTTGCAACAGTTACAAATGTTGGTAATACTTCAGCTTTTTTAATGCGTGATGGTCAGCTTACTGAGCTTGCCTCGCCAAATGTTGCAAAATTGCATAAGGCTATCGTTCCAGGAAACGGAAATATGATTGGAAATTTCAGAAGTGGCGAAACTTTAACGCCCGACCTTTCCGATTCATACGAAATTGTAAAAAACGATGTTTTCCTTCTTTGCTCTGATGGGCTTACTTCAGCACTTAATCAGCAAAGAATTTCATACATACTTTCACTTGATTTATCTGATGAGCGCCTTGCTACAAGGCTTGTAAGCGAAGCCCTCGCCCGCGGTGCAAACGATGATATAACTGTAATGATTATAAGAAATGGAGCAACACCTTATTCTTCGCCCAAGAAGAGAAAAACTGCTGTATCGCTTTGTTTTGGGGTTATTTTACTTGCAGTTTTTGTTGCATTTATAACTTCATCATTCAAATCCTGTTCCAAAAAACCTGAAATTTCAAATGAAGGAGCAACTATCACAGAAACTGCATCGCCGAAGCCTGATGAGTTTATGACTTCAGAAAACGATGCTTCTCCCACCCCGGTACCAACAGACGATTTTATTCTGCGAACACCAAAACCATAAATTTAAAGCTGAGCAAAATTTGCTCAGCTTTTTTAATCGCCATCCGGCAAAAGGTTTAAAACTGCGTCCTGAGGGTCGCTTTGCCCTGTAACATTAGTATATGTTCCCGGTACTCCTCCAACAATTATTGTTTCCGCAATCGGTATCTGGGTTTTAACAGAAGTACTTTTTGAGCTGATTGGAAGAAGCACTGAGATTGTCATACTTATTTCAAGATAAATTTCGTGTTTCGTTTGGTTAATACCGGCAGAAGTAAACTCATTTTTAACATCAATTCCGGCGTAACCAACAGGTACCATTTTTATTTTAATTTTAGGCCCAAGGCCTGAAAACATACTTTGATTTAAAAGATTTCCAAGCGGTATTTTCGTAGTCATAAGGTCAATATCGCTTACCTTTTTTTCAACTTCCATAGCAATAGTTGACTTGAGTCTGTTTATCTCAACAACATTCGAAGTAACCGCAGCAACATTGTTTTCTCCATTTTTCTGAAAAGATACAAGGTCGCTGTATTTAATATCCGAATTTGCCATTATATCGTTTACAACATTTGCAATAACTCTTACTGCAACGCTTTTTGCCCGAGAAGATGCAACTTCGTTTATTATTGGCCTCATTCGTACTTCGAAAATTGTAAATGAAATTATTGTACAAATCAGAAAAATGCAGAAAAATATGTAAAGCCATTTTTTCCTACTGCTTCGCCGATATTTCTTAGCCACAAAGCATCACCATTTTTATTCTATTCAGCAAATTTTCTTTTCGTTACAAAAAACCGCCTGCAGAACAAACTTTCCGCAAACGGTTATTCTTCGTAAAACTCAAGTTTTACTTTGTATTTATTTTCAATATAATCTGCATTGCATCGCTTTTGTCCCAAATACTGGGAAAGTTTACCCTTGGGAACCTTCATTGAAATTACTTTTTCGCTAGAATTTTTCACAAATTCTTCAATTTCATCGCGTAAAATTCTCGCCCTGACCATTTCGCCCATAGCGCTATGATATCCGCCTGCCAGAATTTCATCGCCAAGAGTATCTGTTTCCTGAAGACCTACCCTTATAACGTTAACGCCGCCGCTTTCTAAAATTTTAACAGCCTTTGCAGAAATTTCAACTGCTTCAGTAATGCTAAGTGGCTTATATTCGCTATATTTATACATTTCGCCAAGCTTTGTGTGTTTCAATACACAAGTTGGATATACCCTCGCCTCGTCAGCACCAAGCCTCACAATTTCATTTGCTGTGAAAATAGTTTTTTCTTCTGTATCTCCGGGAAGACCGGGCATCATCTGAAGACCAAGAATAAAGCCGTGTTTTTTAATAAGCTTTGCCGCATTTTCGGCATCTTTTGCACTATGGCCTCTGTTTGATAATTTAAGTACATCATCACACATCGACTGGACACCAAGTTCAATATTTGTAACACCGTAATTTTTCAGCATTATCAGTATGTCTTCAGTTATATAATCAGGCCTTGTAGAAAGCCTTATGCCATCAACAATTCCTCTGTCAACATATTCTTTTGCAACAGAAAGATATTCTTTTTGTTTTTCGGTTTCTATTCCCGTAAAACTTCCACCGAAAAAAGCAATAAGTGCTTTTCTGTTTTTCAAAAAACTCAGAAATGTATCAATAGTCGATTTAACATTTTCGGCAGTAGGCTCGCTTTTTTCTCCTGTGATTGAGTGCTGATTGCAAAAAACGCAGTCATTTTTACAACCAAAATGCGGAATAAAAACCGGAATATTCGAATACTTTTCACTCATCAGTTTATAACCCCAAACTCGGAAAGTGCCTTTTTTGCGGCAAGCTGTTCAGAATCTTTTTTAGTTCTGCCAACTCCGCGCTTAAACTCCTTGTTGTCAATTAAAAGAGAAGTTGTAAAAACCTTATTGTGGTCAGGCCCTTCTTCCAAAATGAGCTTATATGTTATTTTGCCGCCGTTTCTGCCCTGAATATATTCCTGAAGCGCAGTTTTATAATCAGAAATGTGCTTTCCGCCAAGAGCCTCTGCAATCTGCGGCTTTAATCTTTCAAGAACAAACTCCTCGGCACACTCAAATCCGCCATCAAGATACAAAGCGGCAATCAAAGCCTCCAGAGCGTCGGCCAAAATTGAAGGACGTTCTCTTCCGCCTGTCATTTCTTCGCCTTTGCCAAGATATATATATTCGCCAAGGTTTATTTCCTGAGCACATTCAGCAAGTGAGCGCTCGCAAACAATATTTGCTCTTGTTTTCGACATTTCGCCCTCTGCCAGAGTATTCAGAGAAAAAAGATATTTACTTATAACAAGGCTTAAAACCGAGTCGCCAAGAAATTCCATTCTCTCG
The DNA here is from genome assembly GCA_045590195.1 of Clostridia bacterium. Lineage (GTDB taxonomy): Bacteria > Bacillota > Clostridia > UMGS1883 > UMGS1540 > JAZNQN01. The sequence goes on from JAZNQN010000044.1 coordinate 31,717, forward strand.
TTATAAGGCGATTTTCCATGCATTTCATTTGCATACGAAGAATGAGTGAGCGCAGTTTTAAGAAGCGACATATTTTTAAATTCGTGATTTGTAATTTGCAAAAATATTTTCTTTAAATCCACATTGCAAACCTTCCTTCTGAAAAATCAAAAATAAATCCACACCTTGCAGTGTGGATTTAAAATTATTCGGCAATTGAACCGATATAGTCTACAACATCTGCTACTGTTGAAATTTTTTCAGCAGCGTCATCGGGAATTTCAATTGAGAATTCTTCTTCAAAAGCCATAACAAGCTCTACAATATCAAGTGAATCCGCACCGAGTGTATCTACGAATGAAGCATCCATAGTAACTTTGTCTTCGGAAACTCCAAGCTGGTCAACGATAATTGCTTTAACTTTATCAAATACCACTATCTGCACCTCCTTCTTCTACAGCCGAGTATTTTGCCATTTCTTCCTGAAGCTTTAATATAAAGTCGCTTTTTGCAAAAGCATCTGCCTGCTTTATTGTATGCATTATAGTTTTTGCATCACTTGTTCCGTGAGCTTTAATAACGCATTTTGTAACTCCAAGGAAAGGCGCACCGCCATATTCTTTGTAATCCATTTTTTTCTTAAGTTTATAAATACCTTTTTTAAGCATCAAAGCTGCAAGTTTTGAAACAATACCGCTTAAAAAAAGTTCTTTAACATTTTTGAAAAGCACAAGACCAGTGCCTTCAGTTGCCTTGAGAAGAATGTTTCCTGAAAAACCATCGCACACAACTACATCGCACGCGCCCATCACAGGATCTCTTCCCTCAACATTGCCAACAAAATTAAGGCCGCTGTTTTGTAAAAGTTCATAAGCTTCTTTAACAAGCTCGTTACCCTTACCGGCTTCAGCACCAATATTTAAAAGGCCGATTTCAGGGTTTTCTTTTCCTAAAACCCTTTGTGCATAAATTGAGCCCATAATTGCAAATTCAAGCAGGTTTTTGGGTTTACAGTTTGTGTTTGCACCTGTATCAACAATAATAAAATTATCTTTATCGCTTGGAAGAGTTGGCACAAGAGCAGGCCTTGAAACGCCCTCAATTCTTTTAAGAAAGTGAATAGCACCGGTTAAAAGAGCACCTGTGCTTCCGGCAGAAACTAAAGCATCTGCCTTCCCCTCTGCAAGCAGATTAAAAGCACGAACCATGGAAGAATCTTTTTTAGTTCTGATGGCCGAGGTGGGTTTATCATCGTTTGTAATTACCTCGGTTGCATTTATAATTTCAATTTTTTCTTTGTCATATTTTTCGTTTGCAAGGATATCGGAAATAGTTTTTTCTTCGCCTACAACTAAAATTTTACCGTCAATAACCAAAGAAGCCATAGCAGCTCCACGAACTATTTCCTTTGGGGCATTGTCGCCGCCCATTGCGTCAATCGCAATAACCATAACAATCACCTCACTACATACTATTTAGGTATTATACCTTAAATACGCCAATTTTGCAAGAGAATTTTACAAAAAAATTAAAATCCGGTAACAAAAAAAGTTTTTTACCTATTTATATAACGATTTTTGTTGATTAAATTTTCTTTTTCTGTTATACTGTATTATGAGGTGTTTTTTGTGTATTTAAAAAAACTAGAAATGCAGGGGTTTAAATCTTTTGTTGATAAAATCTCGCTTGATTTCGGTAACGGAATAACCGCCATTGTTGGCCCGAACGGCAGCGGAAAAAGTAATATTTCCGATGCTATACGCTGGGTTTTAGGCGAGCAGAGCATTAAAACTTTGCGCGGAAGCAAAATGGAAGATGTTATTTTTGCCGGAACCGAAAAAAGAAAGCCTACCGGCTTTGCCGAGGTTTCGTTAACACTTGATAACTCTGAAAGAATTTTTGATATTGACTATAATGAAATAACTGTTACACGAAGAGTTTACAGAAGCGGTGAAAGCGAATACTTTATAAACCGTGCAATTTGTCGCCTTCGTGATATTGCCGAACTTTTTATGGATACAGGCCTTGGTAAAGACGGGTATTCCATAATAGGCCAGGGTAAAATTGATGCGATAGTATCAGGAAAGCCTGAAGAACGCCGCAAAATTTTTGAAGAAGCGGCAGGTGTTTCAAAATTTAAATACAAAAAAATTCAGGCTGAGCATAAACTCGCCCAGACAGAGGACAACCTTGAAAGAGTACTTGATATTGCAGGCGAGCTTGAAAGCAGGCTCTCCCCTCTTAAAAAACAATCAGAAAAAGCTACGCGGTATCTTGAACTTCGTGACAAACTTACTCAGCTTGACATAAATCTTTATGTTGAAAAAATTACACACCTCACAAAATCACTTGAACAGCAGAGAGAAAAACTTTCTTTCCACATAAAAGAACTTGAAACTGAAAATGCGCTTTATGAGCAGTTTCAGGAAAAAGAGGCACAGTTTTATTCAGAAACCGCTGAAGTTGAGCTTAACTTATCAAACCTTCGCGAAGCGTTACATAAAACCCAGATTTCTCAAACAGAGCTTGCAGGCGAAATATCTCTTATTAAAAATAATATTAGTGATTTTGGCCGCAGAATTTCTGAAACTGAAACTGAAATCAATATGATACTTGGCGACTTTTCCGGCGAAGATGCCAAAAAGGCAGAAATTGCCGCAGATATTGAAAAATATACTGCCGAAAAAAATCGTCTGTTATCGGAGATTGACGGCATAAGCGAAAAAATTTCTGACATTTCTGCTGAAGTTGACCAGGTTAATTCTTCTCTTCAGCTTAAAATGCAGGAGGAAAACAACAAACAGCGTGAAATCGACTTGCTTCAGGGCAAAATTGCAACAATTGATGCACTTGATCAGAATTTCGATGAAAGGCTTGAAAAACTTACTCAGGCTGCAAACGATGCAAAGGCAAGCCATAATAGCGCAAAAGAAAAATATGATGAGTACGAAAAAGAAATAAATGATAAAAAAGCTCATCAGGCTAAGCTTTTGGAAACATCGAAAAAACTTGAAAGCGATGCCGAAGCCAAAAAAACTGAAATTTCACAGCTTAAAAATGAGTATAACGACTTAAATGACGAATATAATAAAAAGATGTCACGCCTGAATATTCTTACAGATATGGAAAAAAATCTTGACGGATTTGCACACGGCGTAAAAGCACTTTTAAAAAGTGATGTTTCAAAGGAATATAATATTCACGGCATCTATTCAAAGCTTATTAAAACCGACGAAAAATATTTTACCGCAGTTGAAGTTGCCCTTGGAAATGCAATGCAAAACATAGTTGTTTCAACTGACAGCGATGCAAAAGCGGCAATAAGATACTTAAAAGGCGGAAATCATGGCCGTGTAACATTTTTGCCGGTATCATCTGTTAAAGGCAAACGCGGAACATTTGAAGGCGAAATAAAATCGTGCCCGGGTTACCTTGGCCTTGTTTGCGACAAAATTGAATGTAGCGAGCAGTATCGCGAAATTACAGAGAGCTTATTAGGCCAAACTGCGCTTTTTGACAATATAGACAACGCCTTAAAAGCCGCAAAGCAATTTAACTATAAAATAAAAATTGTTACACTTGGCGGCGAGGCACTTCATCCCGGCGGTTCAATTTCCGGCGGAAGTGCACCAAAAAATTCAGGGCTTTTGGGCAGAGAAAGCGAAATTGCAAAGCTTACTGAAGTTTGCCGCAACCTCGAAAAGAAAATGGATAAAGCAGATGACAAAATTGCCGATTTCACCGATGAAATCCGCTCACTTTTAAAAGAACACGAGGTTTGCAGCGAAAATCTTCGCAAAACAGGCGAAGAGATATTAAAGCTTATTGGTACACGCGAAATTCAATCGCACATTTTATCAAGAGAAGAATCGGAAATGGAAAAACTTTCCTCCGAACTTTCCCTTATTAAAAGAGCTGGCGAAAACAGCGCATCTGAAAAGAAACAGCTTCAATTACAAATTGATGCTGAAAACTTAAACAGGGAAAGAATTAAAGCCGACGCAGAGCTTTTGCGTCAGCAAATAAGCGACCTTATCAAAAAACGTGAGAGCCTTAACTCAAAAACAGTTGAAATTCGTGTTAAAATTTCAACTCAGAATTCGCAAATCGAAATGTGTAATATGAAATCCGAAAACATTTCTGCCGAGCATCAGCGCCAGGAACAGCGAATTAAGCTTTTAAAATTCAGCATTGAAGAAATGGAAAAGCGAATTTCCCAGCTTCAGGCTGAAATTAAAGTTAAAGAGCAAAATGTTGAAGAAAACAAGGCTTTAGCCGATAAATACGAAGGCGAAATTACAAGCATTATTTCTTCCAAGGCTGACAGTGACAAGGAAATTTCTGCTTTAAAGGAAAACATTCGGGTTCAGAACGAGAAATTAAACAATCTTAAAATTGCTTATGCAAGAATGGAAGATGGCATTTCTCACTCTGAGCAAAGCCTTGATGATGCAATTGGAAAGCTTTGGAGCGAATACGACATCAGCTTTTCTGAAGCGCAAAACCGTGCTACTGAAATTGACAATATTGAAGAAGCCAGGAAAACTGCAGGCACATTAAAAGCACAAATCCGTGCACTTGGTAATATAAATGTTGAGGCAATTGAAGAGTACAAAGAAGTTTCAGAAAGATACGAGTTTTTGTCGAAACAAATTGAAGATTTAACAACTTCAAAAAATGAGCTCACTTCTCTTATCAGTGATACCGTTAAGAGTATGAACACAAGATTTATTACTGAATTTGAAAACATAAATCAGCATTTTGCAAATATTTTCCGAGAGCTTTTTGGTGGCGGTACTGCTGCACTCAGCCTTACCGACCCTACTAATATTGCCGAAACAGGAATTGAAATCAGCGTAAGGCCTCCGGGCAAAAAGCTTCAACGCCTAAGCCTTTTATCAGGCGGAGAAATGGCGCTTACTGCCATAGCAATTTTATTTGCAATTTTGAAAGTGCGCCCTACCCCATTTTGTATTCTTGACGAAATCGAGGCAGCACTTGACGACAACAACATTCAAAGATTTTGTAACTACATTAAAAACTTTTCAAACACTACTCAGTTTATCGTTGTAACTCATCGACGCGGAACAATGGAAGCGGCTGATATTTTATATGGTGTTACAATGCAGGAGAAAGGCATTTCAAAACTTCTTTCGATGCGTCCCGATGAAGTAGAGGTTGAAAACTAAGCCGAAAGGAAAAAATTATGGAAGAAAAAAAGGGATTATTTCAACGCCTTAAAGCCGGGCTTACTAAAACCCGTGAAGCAATTTCAGAAAGCGTTGAAAATGTATTTAAAGCTTTTGTAAAAGTTGATGAAGATTTATTTGAAGAGCTTTTGGAGGCACTTATAGAAGCCGACCTTGGCGCAACACTGGCTATGGACATTACCGACGAACTTCGTGACAAAGTTAAATCCGAACGAATTACTGACGGCAATGAGGTGAGAAATGCGCTTTACGAAATTATTGCAGAAAAACTTGCAACCGATACACCTTCGCTTGATTTATCGGGAAAGCCTGCAGTTATTTTTGTTATTGGCGTTAATGGCGTTGGTAAAACCACTACAATCGGTAAAATAGCATCAAAACTTAAAGCTGAAGGCAAAACAGTTTTATTGGCTGCGGCCGATACATTTCGTGCAGCCGCTATAAATCAGCTTGATATTTGGGCACAACGTGCAGGTGTTGATATTATTAAAGGTGCAGAAGGGGCCGACCCTTCCTCTGTTATATTTGATGCATGCACAGCTGCAAAAAAACGCGGTGCAGATGTTCTCATATGTGACACTGCCGGAAGGCTTCACAACAAGAAAAACCTTATGGATGAGCTTTCAAAAATGTATCGTGTAATTGGCAGAGAACTTCCCGAAAGCTCAAAAGAAACTTTGCTTGTACTTGATGCCTCTACCGGACAAAATGCTTTGGTTCAGGCTCAGATGTTTGCAGAAACCTCTGAAATTACAGGAATTATTCTTACAAAACTTGATGGAACTGCCAAAGGCGGTATCGTGATTTCAATAGTTTCAAGCCTTGATATTCCCGTGAAATTCATTGGTGTTGGCGAAGAAGCTGACGACCTTCAACCGTTTAATCCAAGCGATTTTGCAAAGGCACTTTTCGAATAGGAGTTGATTGAAATTTTAAAAGGAAAAACTGTAAACCGCTTATTCTATGCTGCCATTTGGCTTGCAGCTTTCATACTGCTTTCATTTGTTCTGATTAAATTTGCAGCAAATGTTTTAGAAATAAGCGAAATCGGATACGAAGATGTTTATTTTAAAAATCTGTCTACAATTGTAGTAACAGGTTTAATTTCCTTTGGTATTTTATTTGTTGTTTTTGCCGCAAATCTTTTAATCTTGCGCAAAAATCTTGTGCGTATTTGGGGAACACCCAGCATAATGAAATCTGTTACATCTTCTTTTGTGTTCTCGGCAGTTTTTTCTTTGATTATATCAATTTTTGTAACATTAAGACTTTACCCACTTTACCTTCAGTTTTTCAGCAGTATTCCCTTTGGAACGGTTGACCCTATAATTGGGCAGGACATTGGTTACTATGTATTTCAGCGACCATTTTTGCTTGAAGCCTCAAATATGATTCAGTTTGTGCTTTTCTTTCAGATTATTTATTCTTTTGCAATTTATTCAATAAGCTATCTTAAAACAGATTTTCTTATGTATAAAGAGCTTTTTAAAGAAAAAAGAATTATGAATCATCTGTTAACATCTGTTGTAATTTACTTTATAAGTATTGCAATTTCTTATAAGTTTACTGCTGAAAATATTCTTTTCGGCGAATTTGGCAATCATCTTTCAGGGGCAGGTTTTACCGATGTTTTTATCTGGCAGAACCACTATAAAATTGCACCATTTGTTTTAATAGCAGTAATTGTGTTAACATTTATTTTTCTTAAGAAGAGCAAAATTAAATTTGCCGCTATCACCTTACTTATCGTTCCTCTTTTCTGGGTTGGAACTTTTATAACCTCGGCTGTTTCCGAACTTTGGTTTGTAAAACCTTACGAGGTTTCCATGCAAAGAGCATATATAAATCATAATCTCGATGCAACCAAAAAGGCTTTTGGCCTTGATAACATAACTTTTAAAGAATTTCCTGCTGATGACAGCATTACTCTGCAAGATGTTTACGAAAATAAGAATACTGTTGATAATATTCGAATTACCGACATAAATCAAACTCTTGCAGCTACTAATTCGCTTCAAAGCCTAAGAAGTTTTTATTCTTTTAACGACAGCGACATTATTCCGTATAATTTAAATGGTGTTAAAACTCCGCTTATGGTTTCTGTTCGTGAAACCGATCAGGATAAACTTCAGAAATCGGCCCAAAGCTATATAAATAAAAAACTTCGTTACACACACGGATATGGCATTGTTGCAAATCCAACAAATTCTGTTACAGAAGAAGGTCAGCCAAACTATATTATTAAAGATATTCCTTCTTCTTCGCTTTCGGGTGCACCCCAAATTACTCAGCCCCGCATTTACTACGGAGAAAAAACCGACGATTATGTAATCGTTGGTACAAGATACAACGAGCTTGACTATATGGAAGGCGATAAAACTGTTGAGTATTCTTATACCGGAAACAGTGGAATTAAATTAAATTTTTTAAACAGAATTATTTTCTCTGTTGATAAGCTTGACCCAATGCTTCTTATGTCAAGCTATATTTCGGGCGAAAGCAGGCTTTTAACTAATCGTGATATTTTAGACAGGGTTAATATTGCGGCTCCATTTTTAACCTACGATAACGACCCGTATATTGTTATAGACTCAGATGGTACTTTAAAATGGGTTGTTGACATTTATACTACAACTAACCTTTACCCCTACGCTCAAAACTACAATGGAATAAATTATATAAGAAACAGCGCCAAAGCGGTTGTAGATGCATACAGCGGCGAAGTTACTTTTTATATTACTGATATGACAGATCCTATTATAAGGGTTTTCAGCCGAATGTATCCAACTCTGTTTTGCTTTGATCCTATTCCTGAATGTGTTATAAATCAGGCGCGTTATCCTGAGTATATATTCAAACTCCAGTCGGAAGTTTATAAAATGTATCATGTTACCGAGCCCGAGGCACTTTACAGTAATTCAGATATATGGGTAACTGCAAAAGAAAAATACTCACAGGATGAAACTGTTGATGTTGCACCCTATTATAACTTAATGAACTTAGGAAACGGCGATGACCTCGTTTTAATGCAGCCATATACCCCTCAGGGAAAAGAAACACTGGTAGCATGGATTGCCGCAAGCAGCCTTTACGACAGCTACGGCAAATTAACTGTTTACACCTTCCCTAAGGGAAAAACTGTTTATGGTACACTTCACGTAGAAAACAAAATCGATAACGACCCTAACATTTCAAAAGAAATTTCACTTTGGGATCAGGGCGGCTCGAAGGTAATCAAAGGAAATCTTCTGGTAATACCTATTAAAAATTCTCTGCTTTACGTTGAGCCAATATATATCACTGCAAAAAATTCGGCAGCTCTGCCTGAAGTTAAAAGAGTTGTTGTATGCTTTGGCGACAAAGTTGCCATGGAACCCACCCTTTGGGGAGCAATAGATGTTTTATTCGGCGGAAAACAGCCCACTGTTCCTGCCGACAGCACTCAGCAGTTAACTGTTGATGACCTTATGAAGGACGCAGTTAAAAAATACGAAGAGGCAAAAGAAAACAGCGCTTCGGGAAATTTTGAAACATTTGGCAAAGCCCTTGACCAGCTTGGCGATATTTTAAATCAGATGAATGAAAAAATATCTGAAAACAAAGCTGAAACGGATTAATATTTAAAATAGTCTTGATTAGTTTAGAAATATACTGTATAATATAGTTATACTTAAATTAGGAGAATTTTTGTGCGAATTATAGGATTTGACTATGGTGACAGCAGAATAGGCGTTGCAGTTAGCGACCTTTTAGGGCTTACAGCCCAGAGCGTTGGCCTTATAGCCGAAAAAAACTTTGAAAAACAAGTTATAAAGGTTTTAGAGTATTGCGATGAATACAAAGCAGAAAAAATTGTTTTAGGTATGCCTAAAAATATGAACGGAACAATTGGCGAACGCGGCGAAAAAACTCAGCTTTTTGCCGATGCACTCAGGGAAAAAACCTCTGTTCCCATAATTTTTTGGGATGAACGCCTTACAACTTCTGCCGCACACAGAACACTTTCCGAAAGTAACGTAAGTGGAAAAAAACGAAAAGGTATTCTTGATAAAATAGCTGCAGTTTTTATTTTGCAGGGTTATCTTGACAGCCTTTAATATATTTTAAGAGAGGTAGTATAAAATGAGCGAAGAAAGAGATAATATTGTTGTACTTGTTGATGATGAAGGCCAGGAGCTTAAGTTTGAAGTTCTTGATATAATCGAGTATGAAGGAAGCGAATATGCCGCAGGCCTTGATGCTGACAAGGCTGATTCTGATGATGAAGAAGATACTGTTATTATTATGAAAATTGTTCACGCAAACGAAGAAGAAGATATTTTAGAGCCTGTTGCAGACGAGGCTACTCTTCAGGCAGTTTTCGAAATTTTCAAAGAACATATGGCAGACGAATTCGAATTTGAAGAATAATAAGTTCCCTGCTGTGTGTCGGGAGACGGAGCAATAATTTTTTCCGATGCTATTTTAAACGGGAGATTAAATAAATACAATTGGTGTGTAAGGCCCCCCGCTTTGCGGTTTGAGGGTAACCCGTAGATTGTAATGATAATCACCCACCTGACTTTTCAGGTTAAAATTTATCCGTTTATCGCCACTTGCGGGGCTAAATAAAAAATAAGAGCTATGACAGCGTCATAGCTCTTTTAGTTTTCTTATTTTAATGTAATTTTAAGGTATGCTTTCTTACCTCTTTTTGCAACAAGGCCATCATCGCCAAAATCTTCAACTGTAACCTTCTCATCAAAAGCAGCTACTTTTTTATCGTTAATTGTAAGGCCACCCTGTTGAACAAGACGTTTAGCTTCAGATTTTGAAGGAAGGAAACCTGCGGCTACAACTAAATCTATTGCTGTCATACCTGCTTCAACATCAGCTTTTGAAACCTCTGCAGTAGGCATATCAGCCGAAACACCGCCACCTGCAAAAATTGCTCTTGCAGCATCCTGTGCTTTTTTAGCTTCTTCTTCGCCATGAACAAGTTTTGTAACCTCAAAAGCAAGGCGTTCTTTAACTTCATTAAGCTGCTGTCCTTCAAGTTTTTCATATTCTCTTATTTCTTCCATAGGTACAAATGTAACAAGCTTCATAAAGCGGCAAACATCGGCATCCTGAACATTTCTCCAGTACTGATAAAATTCAAACGGAGAAACTTTTTCGGGGTCAAGCCAAAGAGCACCTTTAGCAGTTTTACCCATTTTCTGGCCTTCGCTGTTTGTAAGAAGGGTAAATGTCATACCATAAACCTGTTTGTTTTCTTTTCTTCTTACAAGGTCGATACCGCCCAAAATATTGCTCCACTGGTCATCGCCACCGAGCTCAATTTTACAATCGTACTCTTTTGAAAGACAAAGGAAATCGTAGCTCTGCATAAGCATATAGTTAAATTCAAGGAACGAAAGACCTTTTTCAAGTCTTGTCTGGAAGCATTTTGCACGAAGCATTTCATTAACTGAGAAGCACGAGCCGATATCTCTTAAAAATTCAATGTAATTTAAGTTTCTGAGCCAATCGGCATTATTTACCATAATAGCCTTGTCATCAGAAAAATCAACTATACATGAAAGCTGTTTTTTAAATCTTTCACAGTTATAGTTAATTGTGTCAACAGTCATCATCTGGCGCATATCTGTTCTGCCCGATGGGTCGCCAACCATAGCGGTTCCACCACCAACAAGGGCAATTGGGCGATGGCCTGCGTTTTGCATATGGCGCATTACAACCATCTGCAAGAAGTGGCCGATATGGAGAGAATCTGCAGTTGGGTCAAAGCCAATATAAAAAGTTACTTTTTCTTTTCCTAAAAGTTCACGAATTTCTTCTTCGTGAGTTGTTTGCGCAATAAGACCGCGCTCTTTTAAAATATCAAAAACGTTAGTCATAAATTTATCCTCTCTTTAGCATAATATAGTATTTTATCACATAAAAGTAAAACTTTCAAGTGTTTTATACATATAATCCCAAAATTCCAAACATAATTGGTATAGTAATTATACTTAAAATGTTCGACATAAATGTAGCTTTCGCCCCTGTAAGCGAATCGCCGCCGTATGCCTCGGGAAAAACAACGCTATTAAGCCCAAGTGGCATTGCTAGTGTAACAATAGCAACAGTTACAAATATTGTATCAACTTTTAAAAGCATCATTACTGCAAAAAAAGCTATCGGAATTATAATACCACGTAAAAATGCAGTAACAAACAGCCTGATGTCTTTAAAAATTGGCTTAATTGGCGTTGCACCAAGAACAAACCCTGTAAGAATCATTGCTGAAGGCGACATACAGCTTTCTGCCGAGGTAAGCGCTTTCATAAGAAAAGTAGGAAGTTTTATTTCTGCAATTCCAAAAATCATTCCTAAAATCAAAGCAATAATTATTGGATTTAAAAGTTTTTTTGCGGTAAAGCTTCTGTTTGGGTTTAGTATGTACATTCCGTAAGTATAAATTGTAAACTGATACGGAATTGCAAACATCATCATAAAAAAAAGCATCTGCTCGCCAAAAACAGCCTCCATAAGCGGGTAACCCATATAACCAAGGTTAGGAATTAAAAGACTGTACATATAAACATCTTTCTGCAAATTATTCTTCGCGAGAAGTTTTGAAAAAATTTTCGCAGGAACAAAGCTTATTGCCAAAACTAAAATACCAAAAAGAAGTAAATACATATTCTCCGAAAGATTTTTCAAATTAAAATTTTCAAGAAAATTCAGAAAAAACATGGCCGGAAGAAAAAGATTTACAAGCAAGCTTGATAAAACTTTGCTAACATCATCCCCGCCTATTTTCTTTTTCCTCATAATAAAGCCTATTATCATAAAAAGGAACATATTCCCAAGCTGATTTAATGTTAAATTTAATGTTTCAAACAATTTTATGCCTCCAAATTATAAAGCTTTTTCAAAAGTGCAATTTCTCTGGCATAACCTTCAATTTCGTTTGGAGTTTCGAGATAAAATGGCAAATTACAAACCCTTTTATTATTTATAATTTTTACCATAGCATCAATGCCAATATTGCCGTCGCCTATTTTTTCGTGACGGTCTTTGTGAGCACCTTGTGGATTCATACTGTCATTTATATGAATTGCACGAAGGCGTGAAAGACCAATAACACGGTCAAATTCGTCTAAAACGCCATCGAAATTTTCTACAACATCATATCCGCCATCGTGTACGTGACATGTGTCAAGACAAACTCCTAATTTTTCAGAAAGTTCAACTTTGTCTATAATTTCTTTTATTTCCTCAAAGTTTCTGCCAATTTCACTGCCTTTTCCAGCCATTGTTTCAAGTAAAACAGTTGTTGTTTGCTCAGGTTTTAAAATTTCGTTTAAGGCATCGCTTATAAACTTAATTCCAACCTCTACTCCCTGCCCCGTGTGACTGCCCGGATGAAAATTATACAAATTGTTTGGGGTATATTCCATTCTCATAAGGTCGTCGGCCATAGTATTTTTTGCAAATTCTCTTATACCTTTATCAGCTGAGCAAAGATTTAATGTATAAGGAGCGTGGGCTAAAATAACGTCTATTCCGTTTTCTTTAGAGAACTCCAAAAAAGCGGCAACATCTTTTTCGTCAATATCCTTAGCTTTTCCGCCACGTGGATTTCTTGTAAAAAACTGAAAAGTATTAGCACCTATACTAATTGCTTCTTTTCCCATTGCAAGATAACCTTTTGAAGCGGAAAGGTGACATCCTATTTTAAACATCTTAATTCCTCTCTTTGTCAAATTTATCAACGTTTTCAAGTAGTGAATTCACGCTTTTGAACCATTCAATAATCATATGGCGCATCATTCCAACATCTTCCGATTTTGCCAATAGACCAAAAATCGGTTTTCCCATTCCGTACGCCATACCTATTTCTGCCCATGCATCGCATCCTGATGGGCCAACATAAATTATAAGGTCGGCACTTTTAACGGAGGTTACGCAAAAATTGAATACACCCTGTCCAACTTCACTATATATAAACGCATCAAGGTCTTTTTTAGAAAGAAAAGCCTCTTCAGGTCTACCCTCACGAAGCCACGACAAAATCGTGTGTCCTCTCTCTTCTAAAAGATTTGTAAGCATTTCAACCGCGTGCTGATGCTTCCAGGAAGCCGCTATATATATTTTCATAATTATCCCTCCAAATTCCAGTTTATTTTACCACATTTTTTTATTTATGTACACCCTTTTATTTAAAAAATATTGAAAACTTTAAAGTATTGTGTTAAAATTTAAGAAAAAACTTTGGAGTATCTAATGAGTGATTTTGAAGTGATTTCACAAAAAGCAATTAAATACTTAAAGTCTTCGGGATTTGAGGCTTATGTTGTTGGTGGATTTGTAAGAAACACTTTAATGGGACTTCCTGTTTCTGATATTGATATATGTACAAACGCTCTGCCCGAAGAAATAGGCAGGGTTTTTACCGAATTTAATGTTTATGAAACAGGAATTAAACACGGAACCGTAACGGTTATAATTGATAAAACCCCCGTAGAAATCACAACTTACAGAATTGATGGCGAATATAAAAATCACAGGAAACCTGATGAAGTTTTGTTTACAACTTCAATTTACGAAGATTTAAGCAGGCGTGATTTTACCATAAACGCAATGGCTTTTGACGAAAATCAAAACATTTTGGATTTGTTTGACGGCAGAGAAGATTTGATAAACAATATTGTTCGCTGCGTTGGAAATGCAGAAAAACGATTTGAAGAAGATGCTCTGCGAATTTTAAGAGCCCTTCGTTTTTCTTCGGTTCTGGGTTTTGATGTTGAAGATACAACAAAAAAAGCTATTTTTTCAAAATTTAAGCTTTTATCATTTGTTTCAAAAGAAAGAATTACCGAAGAGATATTAAAACTTTTAGGCGGAAAACACGCCAAAATTATTTTAAAAGAGTTTTCTGAAATTTTTGAATACTTATCGGGAGGCAAAATATCTGAAAAACTTTATCTTGAAAAAAACGATCCTCTCATTTTGCTTTCCTTTTTTGAAAAAACTGATTTTTTAAGGCTCTCGGCAAGCGACAGCAAAATCATTAAATTCATAAAAGAAAACTGCCACAAAACTATTATTTCTGACTACGATATTTTAAGCCTTTTAAATTGCGGTGGAGTTGATGCTACTGAAAAGATTATGCTTCTTTCAAAAAACTGCCACCTTCTTAAAACTTTTTATAAATTGGCAGAAAACGGATGCTACTTTGAAAAACATCTCGCTGTTTCCGGCAATGATATTATAAAGCTTGGCTACAATGGAAAAGATGTTGGGAAAATTTTGAATAGCATTTTAAACCTCGTAATGCAAGGCGAAATTTCAAACAAATATGAGGTTTTAATGGACTTTATTAAAAAAAATAAATTTTTTGCATAAATTTGCTTGCATTATTAAAAATTATGTGTTATAATAACTGAGTTATTAGATGTATTCTATGAAAGAGGTGAAACAAATGAGAGAAGGAATTCATCCCGAATACCAGCCCACAACAATTAAGTGCGCTTGTGGAAATGTTATAGAAACCGGTTCGACAAAGGAAAATCTTTCTGTTGAAATTTGCTCCGAGTGTCATCCTTTCTTTACAGGTAAACAGAAATTGGTTGATACAGGCGGACGTGTTGAGAAATTCAAAAAGAGATTTAACTTGGAAAAATAAGACCACAATAGTAAGAAGCGCAAAAATTTGCGCTTTTTATTTTTACACTTTATTCTTGAGGTGATTACTTGGTTAAAATAATTCACAGCGGCGACTTTCACTTCGATTCGCCATATATTGGCTTTCCTGATGAGGTTGCAAAAATCAGAAGTGAAGAACAGCTTGCCACACTTAAAAAAATAATTGAATATACCAAAAATGAAAAGGCGGATATTCTTCTTCTGGCAGGAGATATTTTTGAAAACGAATATGTTTCATATAAAACAGTTGAGTTTTTAAAGCATTGTTTTGCCGAAATTCCTGATACTTATGTTTTTATTTCTCCCGGAAATCACGATTGTATTTCAGGAAACGAAATATATTCTAACATAGATTTAGGCGAAAATGTTGTTGTTTTTTCTCCTGAAATAGATTTTGTAGAAATTTCTGCCCTTAACACCCGTGTTTACGGATACGGCCTTTTTACAAGAACAGATCAGGTAAACCTTCAGGAAAATATGCCAACACTTGACAAAAGCTTTATAAATATTTTTCTTGTTCACGCCGCTCTTCCGCCATATACAGATACTTCTCCTATCACTAAAGAAGAAATAGCTGAAAGCGGGTTCGACTTTATAGCTTCCGGACACATACATATTTTTGAAGGAATTAAAAAGTACGGCGACACCTATGCAGTTTTTCCCGGAATGCCTGAAGGCAGACATTTTAAAGTTGCCGAATGTGGCGAGAAAGGTTTTTTAAAAATTCTAATTGACAAAAATAAATTCGAAACAGAATTTATTAAAAGCAGCACAAGAACTTTATCAAAATACGAAATCGATGTTACCGGTTGCCTTTTAAATTCTGACATTCTGGCAAAGCTTGGAGAATTAGATAAAAAGAATTTATATAACTTTGTTCTCACAGGCACTGTTTCAGAAAATGTTTACTTTAACATACCTTCACTTGAAAAGCTGCTCTGTGAAAACTTTTTCTACGCCAAGGTAACTGACAACACAGAAAAAAGCAAAAAAACATCACTCTCTCCTATTGAGCAGATGTTTTACGATACCCTTAAAAAAAGCGGCAAAAGCGACGAGATTATTGAAAGAGCTTTTAATATAGGCCTTTCAGCCATCAGAGGGGAGGAAATCAAAAGTGAAAATTAAAAATTTAAACCTGATTTCCTACGGCAAGTTTGAAAACCGCGAAATTACTCTTTCTAATGGTTTTAATATTATTAAAGGCTCAAACGAGGCCGGAAAATCAACCGTTTTATCTTTCATTAAAGCAATGCTTTATGGTTTCAGCGGAAGAGGAAACATTTTAGCAAACGACAGAAAGCATTATCTCCCCTGGGGTAAACAAACCCTTTCCGGCACAATGGAGCTTTCTCTTGACAGCGGAAAAACAGTTAAAATTTCGCGCACGTCGGGCAAAAGTCAGGGATACGATAAACTTGAATGTTTCGACGTTGCAAATGGCGATGATTTTAACTTTATACCTGAAAATGAGGTTACATGCAACGAAGATGCTTTTTTGAAAACTCTGTGTATAAAGCAGCTTCAAACTGCTATAAGCGGTGAGGATGATGAAATTTCCAGAAAGCTTATTAACCTTATCGGTAGCGGAAACGAAGATATAAGCGCACAAAAAAGCGAAGCAATTATAACCGATTACATTAAAAAATTTAAAGCTTTGCGCGGCGAAAAAGGTTTGATTTTTGACCTGCAAAACCAGATTGCAGATATAAATTTAAAAATTTCAGAATCTGAACAACAAAGGCTTTTATCCTTTGAAAAAATTAAAGAAAAGAAAAGCCTTGCTGACAAGATTAAACAATGCAAGGATAAACTTTTAGTTATTAAAAAATATCAGCAAAGCGCAAAAAACCAGGAAATTTTTGAAAGACTTGATAACCTTATGAATAGCAAAAAAGGTTTGGAGGGCGAAATATCTTCTCTTAAAACTGAAATTTCACAACTTGAAGATGTTGCAACTTCTCTGACAGCCTACAAAAACGAGCCTCCTGAAGCTATTTTTACTCCACTTTGTGAAACTGCTTCACTTGAAGGCGAAATTTTAAATTGCAAAAGCAAAATTAAATCTGCAAATATGTTTTCTTTGCTTTCTTTGGTTCTGGCAGCGATTTTTGGCGTTTTATCAGTTTTTTACCTGCCATTGGTTTTTACTGAAATATTGTTTGTTACTGCCTTAGTTTTATTTTTGGTAAAAAGCAGTTCACAGCGCAAAAAACTTGTAAAAGCTGAAAACGATTTACACGAAACCGAAACACAAAACAATAATATTAAATCTGCACTTAATATTTATGGTGCGGCTGATATTAAAGAATTTGCCGAGAAAAAGGCTAAATACACCTCACTTATAAGCGAACTTGAAATTCTTGTTTCTACTCTCGAAACAGCCGAGAAAAAACTTAATGATATTAACTCGGAAATTGATTTATATGAAAAGAAAACTGAAGGTATAGAGAGAGTTTCATCGCCATATACTGCCGATGAACTTGCAGAAGAAGAAAGAGATCTGAACATTATTTTTGAAGATGCAATTTCACGCAGCAGTCATATTGATGGTTTTTTAAGTGCGGCAGAAAACGAAGAAGAAACTCCTGATGTTCTTGTTAATAAACGAACTGTGTTAATTGAAAAGCTTGACAGAGCTACAGCTGAGCACGATGCGGCAACATTGGCACTTGATGCAATAAACGATGTTTTCTCGCAAATGAGAAGCGACTTTACTCCGCTTGTAAATGGAAAAGCATCGGAATATTTAAGCCTTTTAACAGGCGGTAGTATTGATAAAATTTATATCGACAAAAAGTTTTCTGTTACAGCAGAAAAAGATGGTGTTTATGACCTTTCTTATTTCTCACTTGGTACATCTGACCAGACATATCTTGCAATAAGGCTTGCGGTTATAGATTTGCTCTTTGGAAAAGACAAGCCAATTTTTATCGACGATGCATTTTTACAATATGATGAAGAAAGAGAAAAAACTGCATTTAAGCTCCTTTCAGAAAGAGCAAAGGAAGGACAGCAGATTATATTTTTCACCTGCCGCCCTATTCCCGAGTTTGAAGGAAATGCAAATATAATTGACCTTGACAATTTAAACTAAAAAGTATAGACTATTATAAAAAGCACTTTGCAGAAAGAGGTATAAAAATGAAACTTGATATTCGTTATCCATCTCATCAGGACGATGCAAAACTTTACACAACAGAAGAACTCAGAGAGAAATTTTTAATTGAAAAAGTTTTCTCTGCTGATGAAATTTTATTTACATACAGCCATTTTGACAGAATTGTTGCCGGTGGCGTTATGCCGGTTAAAAAAGTGTTAAAGCTTGAAAGCGGCAAAGAATTCGGCACAGATTATTTTCTTGAAAGACGCGAAATGGGCGTTATTAACGTTGGTGGAAAAGGTAGAATTACACTCGACGGTAAAGAATACATTTTAAACCCACGCGATGGTATTTATATTGGTATGGGCACAAAAGATGTTATCTTTGAAAGCGAAGATGCATCTGCACCTGCAAAATTTTATGTAAACTCCTGCCCTGCTCACGCGAAATATGACACAGTTCATATTGACATTACCAAAGCTAAAAAAGTACCTTGTGGAAGCGAAGCTGAGGCTAACAAAAGGGTTATAAATCAGTACATTCATCCTGAAGTAATAAAGTCATGTCAGCTTTCAATGGGCCTTACCGAACTTCAGGAGGGAAGCGTTTGGAACACAATGCCATGCCACACTCACGAGAGAAGAATGGAAGTTTACTTCTATTTTGATATGGAAGAAGATCAGGCTGTTTTCCATATGATGGGCGAACCTCAGGAAACCAGACATATTGTTATGACAAACGAACAGGCTGTAATTTCTCCTTCCTGGTCAATTCACAGCGGTTGCGGAACTAAAAATTATACATTTATCTGGGGTATGTGCGGCGAAAATCTTACATTTACCGATATGGACCACGTAAAAACAAACGAGCTTAAATAAAGGAGAGCATTATGATATACTTAAAAATTGTTGACAAAGACGGTAACATTAAATTCAAAGAAGCAGGAAACAATATTAAAGCTACATACAACGCAAAATACGAAGAAGGCGACAAAATTTTAGTTGAACTTGCTGATATTGACAAAGTTGCAATTCAGCTTGACAGCACAATGAAAGAAAGCTTTGTATATTTAAGTGAAAAGAAATACGAGTTCCCTATTCCTTTTGGCGTTGCGGCAAAAAGCTATCATCCGGATGCCTGGAACAAAGATGTAAACGTTATTTCTGTTCGTACTGTTTCCGATGAAGAATATTATGCTTACAGAAATGTTGCTCTTAATACTGCGTGTGTAAGACATTATGAAAACTGCTTCCCATATGCTAAAGCAAATGTTGTAACACGTGATGAGCCATGGTTTGAAGAGAGAAACTCAATCGACGGTGTACTTGACAACTGCTCACATGGTGCATATCCTTATCAGTCATATGCAGGCGGCGCAAGAGAAGATATTGACTATACCCTCTATTTTGGCGGCGAAGTTGAGTTTGACAAAATCACAATTTACCTTCGTGCAGATTTTGCTGATGACCACGATACTTACTGGAAATCTATGACTGCAGAGCTTTCCGACGGAACTCGCCTCCCTCTTACTTTTGTAAAAACAGGCGAAGGCCAGTCGTTCACATTTGGAAAAAGCTTTAAAACTGACAGAATTCATCTTACAGATTTTAAACAGGCAGCATATCCCCTTTCATGGGCAGCTCTTACACAAATTGAAGTTTATGGAAAATACGTAAAGTAGGTGCTGATATGATTAAATTTGATATTAACATTAAAAAGCTTGATGCGCGAGCACAAATTCCTACATATGGTTCGCCTTTCGCAGCCGGAGCTGATCTTTATGCCCTTTGCGACAGTGAGGTTGAAATTGCTCCCCACACAACTATTTTAATTCACACAGGCATTTCAATGGAAATTCCTGAAGGTTATGGCGGATTTATTTTTGCAAGAAGCGGCCTTGCTTCAAAAAGAAATCTTGCGCCGGCAAATAAAGTTGGTGTTGTAGATTCAGATTACAGAGGCGAAGTAATGGTTGCACTTCATAACCACGGCGAAATTCCACAAGTGATTTCAAACGGCGAGAGAATTGCACAGCTTTGCATTATGCCTTATGCGGCTGCAAACTTTGTAGAATGCGAAACACTTTCTGATACAGTTCGTGGCGCAGGTGGCTTTGGCACAACAGGAACAAAATAAAAAAGATGGCTAAGCCATCTTTTTTATTTTTCGTGAAAATTACTTTCTATTTCCAGAAGTTTGTTATATTTTGAATTTCTCTCACTTCGGCAAGGAGCCCCTGTTTTAATCTGTCCTGCATTTGTGCCAACTGCAAGGTCGGCAATAAAACTGTCTTCCGTTTCCCCGCTTCTGTGTGAAATAACTGTACCATAACCATTTTCCTTTGCAAGATGTATTGCCTGCAAGGTTTCGGTAACTGTTCCTATCTGATTTGGCTTTATAAGAATTGAATTTGCAATTTTTTTATCAATTCCCTTTTGAAGTCTTTTTGTGTTAGTAACAAACAAATCATCGCCAACAAGTTGTATTTTCTTCGAAAGTTTTTTTGTTAAATGGTCCCACGTTTCCATATCATCTTCTGCCGCTCCATCTTCAATTGACAAAATCGGGTAACATTCAATAAGATGCTCGTAATATGTGCAAAGCTCTTCCCCTGTCATGACAGTTCCTTTTTTCGGCATTTTGTACATTCCGTTTTCATACCACTCACTACTTGCAACGTCAAGGGCAATTTTTATATCATCATAAAGCTTATATCCTGCTTTTTCGGTTGCTCGCATTATAAGTTCAATTGCCTCTTCCTCGCTATCTAAATCAGGTGCAAATCCGCCTTCATCTCCAACGCCCGTAGAATACCCCTGAGAGGATAAAAGCTTTTTAAGAGTATGATAAATCTCGCTACACATTTTAATTCCTACAGCAAAGGATTTGGCACTTACAGGCATAATCATAAACTCCTGAATGTCTATATTATTATCTGCGTGTGCTCCGCCATTTAAAATATTCATCATAGGCAGCGGCATCATATAAGCATTTATTCCACCAATGTATTTGTGAAAAGGCACGCCAACGCACTTTGCCGCAAGGCGTGCATTGGCAATTGATACTGCCAAAATTGCATTAGCACCAAGATTTGATTTGTTTTCAGTTCCGTCTGCTTCAAGCATTATCCTGTCGATTTTTTCCTGTTCAAGGCAGCACTTTCCTAAGAGTGCATCTTTTATTGTGTTTTCAACATTACAAACCGCCTTTAAAACGCCTTTACCATTAAAGCGACTGCTATCATCGTCACGAAGTTCAACCGCTTCGTGCACTCCTGTTGATGCACCTGATGGCACAGAAGCTTTTGCACTTTTGCCGCAAGAAGAAAAAATTTCTGCTTCAATTGTTGGGTTTCCTCTTGAGTCGAGTATTTCATAAGCTTTTATGTTTTTAATAATCATAAAGTTCTCCTTTTTGCAAATTTTTTCTTTATTGTTTGCCTAAAAGGAAAATTTATGCATAAAAAAACCGCTTTCGCGGTTTTTTTGATTAGAACAATATTATCAAAAACTGTGACACAAGCACAACTGCAATAAGTGCAATAGGATAAGTTGCCGCATAAGCTGATGCAACATCTTCAGTTCCTGAAACATTTATAAGTGTTCCAAGGGCCGGAGTTGATGTCATACCACCGCAAATTGAGCCAAGAGCATTGAGAAGATTAAGCTTTAGTACATATCTTGCAAAAAGATATCCAAGTATCATTGGCAAAATTGTCATAACAGCGCCATATACAAAGTAAACCGGCTGGAAATTCTCAACAAATTTTGCTCCGCCTGCAACACCTGCACCGATTAAGAAAAGCATAAGGCCAAGCTCGCGGAAAACTTTAAGAGTTGGCTGTGGAGGCATAATGCTTACCATACCAACCTTTCCGAAGTGACCAAAAACAAGTGCCGCAAGAAGGCATCCGCCCGTTGTTGTAAGCGAAAAAGTTGTTCCCGAAAGGCCACTTGAAGAAAGCGGAATTTTAACCATTCCAATAATAATACCAATAACTGCCGCAATTGCGAAAGCGCATATACCAAATGAATCAAGCTCTAAAAGATTTTTGGAAACCTCTTTTTTCTCAGCTTTTTCAGCGGCAACAAGCTTTTCTCTTTCCTTTGCCATATCAGCGTTAACAATCTTTGGAACAAGCTGAACAAAAAGCACAACGCCGATTACACCAAAAATATATGCAATACCATTACCAACAGCAACTATATCTTCATACATTTCTCCAACAGTTGCTTTTGCGGCTGAAAATGCCGGTGTTGAAGTAAGTGCGCCTGAGAGAAGCCCTGCAACCATAGCAGTAAACTTTTCTGTGTTGGTTTCTCCAAGTGCTCTGCCAATGAGAATACAAATTACAGCCGAAATTCCCCCTGCAATTATAATTATAAGGCCAAGCATAACATAAGATTTAAAATTCTTTTTCATATTGCTGAAAAATTTTGGTCCGGCAATAAATCCAACGGATGTTACAAAAAGAATAAGGCCTATATTTTCAACAATTTTAAGTGCATCTTTTGTAAAATCGCCAAGCTGTGCCTGCAGAGTTTTATAAAAAAGGCAACCAAAAACCAATGCAGCAATAAATACGCCTGCAGTACCCAGCGATACACCTTTTATTGTTATACGGCCGAGAAGGTAGCCTGCTGCTGAAATAATAAGTACTGAAAAAACTAGAAATGTAATTCCTGTTATGGGGATAACTCCACCAAATAAACTCATTTTTAAAGACCTCTTTTCAAGTAAAATACACACAAATGCTATAATGAATCTGTACCGATTCATTATAGCATAACTTCAATTATTTTACAAGTATCAAATACCACTTTTCTGACCTGTGTAGTTTGGAAGAAGTTTAGGAGAAACCATATCGCCTGCAATGCCCGCCGCTTCTCTTTCAGCTTCAAACGCAGCAATATGCTGGAGTGTAAGCTTGCCAACTTTAACATTTTTGCATTTAGCCGCCGCATTTTGACCTGCGTTTCTGCCAAATACAATAATATCTAAAAGTGAGTTACCCATAAGGCGGTTTCTGCCGTGAATTCCGCCAACAGCTTCGCCTGCAACATAAAGGTTTTCTACATTTGTTGTAGAACCATCAACATTTATGTCAAGACCACCATTCTGATAGTGAAGTGTTGGGTAAACCAAAATTGGCTCCTTGCGGATATCAATTCCGTACTGACCAAACATTCTCATCATAGCAGGAATTCTTTTTTCAATTGTTCCCTCTCCACCTATTTTTTCAATCATAGGAGTATCAAGCCAAACACCAAGGCCGTTTCCTGTTTCAACGCCGTTGCCTCTGTCATTACATTCTCTGATAATAGAAGCCGCCGCAACGTCACGTGTTTCGAGAGGATGCATAAACACTTCGCCTTTTGAGTTTATAAGTTTGGCACCAAGTGAACGAACTTTTTCAGTAACAAGTGCACCGAAAATCTGCTGAGGATATGCAGCACCGGTTGGGTGATACTGCAAAGTTTCAGCATAAAGAAGCTTAGCCCCTACTCTGTAACCTAAAACAAGACCATCGGCAGTTGCGCCATAGTGATTCGATGTTGGGAAACCCTGATAATGCATTCTTCCTGCACCACCTGTTGCAATTATGACAGTTTTAGCACGTGCAACCATAAGTTTTTCAGTTTCCATATTAAGGAGCACCGCACCTGCCGCGTTTCCGTTTTCATCAAGAATAATTTCGATTGCAGCTGTAAAATCAACAACAGGAATCTGTCTGTTTAAAACTTCATCTCGGAGTGTACGCATAATTTCAGCACCTGAATAGTCACGTGCAGCATGCATTCTCTTTCTTGATGTACCACCACCGTGAGTTGTAATCATTGTGCCATCTTCAGCTTTATCAAACTCAACGCCAAGGTTTGAAAGCCACCAAATAGCCTCAGGTGCATCGCAAACAAGTTTTGATAAAAGCTCGCGTTTAGCTGCAAAATGTCCGCCGCCAAAAGCATCAACAAAGTGAATTGCAGGGGAATCGTTTGGTTTGTCAGCCGCCTGAATACCACCTTCTGCCATCATTGTGTTGGCATCGCCAATACGAAGCTTTGTTACAATCATAACATCAGCCCCTGCCTCGTGAGCTTCGATTGCGGCAGAAGAACCCGCTCCACCACCGCCAATTACAAGAACATCTACATCGTAGTCGGGTGCATCAAGGTTTACGTCTTCTGCTTTAATACGGCTTTTTGCCTCTAAAATTTCACAAAGCTCTTTTGGAACACACTGGCCTTTGTTAGGACCTATTTTAAGCTCAGAAAATTCGTCTTTTTTATAATCGGGATGATATGCCGCAAGCAAATCTTCTTTCTGTTTTGCAGTCATTCTGTCGGGCTCGTATGCAATATTTTTATCTCTCGCCGCCTCAACAGCTTTTATTGATTTTGTTAATTCTTCTGAATACATATTGCGCCCTCCTTACTTTTCAATATCACGGTTATTATAAAGTTCTTTAATCTCATCAATTGGCTTTTGCATTAGAGCTTCAATAAGGTCATTGAAAGTACCATCTTTAATTTCTTTAACCCTTTCATCAAGATGGCCACAACCAGGAGCTAAATATTTACCGTTAAGTCTTCTTGCAAGCATTGCAACCTGTGGATGAGAAATACCTGCAGGACATCTTGAAGAACAAACGCCGCACATTACGCAGTCAAAAGATTCTTCAGCACATTTTTCATACTCAGCACGCTGTGCATAAGCAATATACTGCATTACATTAAGCTTCTGAGTACAAGCTTTTGTACAAGCATTACAGCCGATGCAGGAATAAATTTCAGGATAAAGCTGCATCATAATCTGCTCAGTAGGTTTTACTTTTTCAATATCATAAATTTCTTTAACAAGCGGGAAGAATGGCAATGTAGCAATGTACATCTTATCTTCAACCTTTGTCTGACATGCAAGACAAGCTTTAAGTTCTCTGTCGCCCTCTATTCTGTAAATTGTGGCACATGCACCGCAAAAACCATTTCGGCATCCGCAACCACGTTTAAGCTGATAGCCTGCATATTCCATAGCACGCATAATTGTCATGCTGGCAGGTACTTCATATTTTTTACCGAACAAAAATATATTTACCATTTTTTCCATCAGTAGTATCTCCTTTTTCTTAGTATTCGTCAGGCAGCTCGTCAAGCTGGTCACACCTGAAAACCGGGCCGTCTTTACATACATATTTAGAACCAATGTTGCATCTGCCGCATTTACCAACGCCGCACTTCATTTTAAGTTCCATAGTAGTATAAATCTGAGTTTTTTCAAAGCCAAGTTCCTGAAGGCCCTGAAGGGTAAATTTAATCATAATAGGCGGACCACAGATTATTGCTGTTTTATTCGTGTCAAACCCGAGTTCCTTTACATAGTTTGGAACAAAGCCAACATGGCCATCCCATCCATCCTGAGGGTTATCAATTGTAAGATGAACATTTATTCCTTCATCCTTACACCATTCGTCGATAATTTCTTTATAATCAACAAGGTCGTCCATACTTCTTGAGCCGTAAACTATATCAATTTTACCATAGCGGTCACGATAGTGACGGCAGTAGTTGATAACTGAACGAAGCGGTGCAAGGCCGATACCGCCGGCAATAAAGAGCATATCTTTGCCTGCAAATTCGGTGTCAACAGGGAAAGGATTTCCGTAAGGGCCACGAATTGTAATTTGCTGGCCTACTTCTGCCTGATGAAGCCACTCGGTAACGCAGCCGCACTTTTTAATGGAAAACTCCATATATTCAGTATTTGTTGGAGAAGAAGTAATTGAAAACATAGCCTCTCCCACTCCGGGAATTGAAAGCATTGCGCATTGACCCGGTTTATGGTCGAATGCTTTTTTGCCGTCGGGTGTTAAAACGCGGAAGGTTTTAACATCGGGGGTATCAATTCTTACATCACAAATTGTACCAATTTTTGGAATCAATGGATCTTGATTATTCATTGTCTGCACCTCCAAGTTCTTTCATAACCTTTACAATATTCATTGAAATAGGACACTTTGAAAGGCATCTGCCACAACCAACACATCCGAATATTCCATCGTTATTTTCAGGGAAGTATACAAGTTTGTGCATAAATCTCTGACGGAAACGTTCTTTCTGAGAATTACGGGAGTTGCCGTGAGCCATTTTAGTAAAATCGGAATACATACACGAATCCCAGCAACGAAAACGTTGAACACCATTTCCTGTGTTAAAATCTTTAATGTCATAGCACTGACAGGTTGGGCATACAAAAGTACAGGTTCCACAGCCAAGGCAGCTTTCAGAAAGTTCTTCCCATTTTGGGCTTTCAAAATACTTTTCTGTTTTACCTCCACCAAAAGCATCAGTTTTTAAATTTTTAAGTGGAAGTTTTTCAATGTAAGTGCGAATTTTTGCTTTTTCTTCATCTGCGGCTACAGTATCGCACTCCTGGCCAATCCCTTCAAGAAGAGCAGTTCCTTTTTCAGTTTTTGCGTCGATATAAACCACATCATCAACAATTGTGCATTCAACATCTCCACCGGGTGCAGAAGCATCAATACCAAAAGCAGCACAAAAACAAGTTTCTTCAGGGCGCGAGCAAGCAACAGTTATTATAGTTGCTCCCTCTCTTCTTTTCTGATAGAATGTGTCAACAGGTTCTGAGAGAAAAACTCTGTCAAGAATTTCAAAGCTTTTAAGATCGCAGGCGCGAACACCAAAAATCGCAAAATTACCAATATCTTCACGAATATCGATAACTTCTATATTTTTGCCTTCTGTTTTAAAGTGCATCATATTTTCAACCTGAGGAAAGAAAAAGTCTTTCGCGCTCCTGGTTGTGTTAAGTTTTTTGGAATATTCTATTCCTTCTTCCCATTTTTTAAATGAAGCACCTTCTTTTCCGTCAGCCGGGAGATAAAGTGGCATTTTATCGGCAACGGCCTTGAAAAAATCGCAAATGTTAATTTTACGCATTTTCGCCATCTCCTTTCTCCACAGCCTCGGAAGGCTCTAAATCTTCTGTAGTGTAGTTTACAAGCGGAGCACGAAGGCCTACTTCTTCCCCTGCCTGATACTCACCATAGAAAGAGTTTATATCTTTTATAAACTTACGGTTTAAAAGATGAAGTGGAATGTTTTGCGGACAAACTCTTGAACATTCGCCGCAATCTGTACATCTTCCGGCAACGTGAAAAGCTCTTATAATGTGAAACATTTTTTCTTCAAAGCTATCTGCTGCGGCTTTGTTTTCCACGCCTGATTTAGGATTGCCAAATACGCACTGTTCACAAGTACAAGCGGGACAGACATCGCGGCAGGCATTACATCTTATACATCTTGAAAGCTCGCCCTGCCAGAAAGCAAATCTTTCATCGGCAGACATTTTTTCAAGGCGCTTAACTTCATCAAAGCGGTTAGAATCAATAATTTCGCCTTCGTCGCCAATAAGTTCATCGTATGCAACATGCTTGCGGCTTTTGCAAGAGATGCATCTTTCAGCTAAAACATCAGCTTTATTAAATACTTTTTCATCGCCATAAATTGATTTTACCAAAATTTCATCGCCGTTTTCCAAAATTTCAGAAACAGCAGAAATTTCAGCTTTAATTTTTGAAACATCAGTCATTCCATCGCAGGGAATTCCAACGGCATAAACTTTTTCGCGGTCTATGCGGTGTTCAGTTAAAAGCTGATTAAAACTGTATGTGTCACATGGTTTCAAGAAAACCAGCACTTTTCCATCTTTCTGGCATTCTTTTACTAGATATTTTGAAAAGTTTGCACCACAAAAAGCATTGTAAACAAAATCTTTTTTAAGAGATTCGGCATCTTTAAACACACCGGGGGTTACATCGTATGAAAACTCGCCCTCTTTCCAGCCTAAAACTCTGTCAACCTTTCCGCTTTCAAGGAGGTTTAATGCTTTATCTATAAGAATATCACGATTTATTGTTTGCATCTTAAATCCTCCAATCTTTTGTTTTCGCCAAGAGCAGCAACTGCTTCGGCAAATTCATTCATTGTTTGCGCAAATTTTGCGCCTTCAGCCGCAGAAACCCATTCAACACGGGTTCTTTCTTTTTCAATACCGAGAAAATCGAGCATTGAGAAAAGAAGCGACATTCTTCTTCTTGTATAGTAGTTACCAGAAGTATAATGGCAGTCGCCAGGGTGGCAACCACAGATTATAACCCCGTCTGCTCCACGCTGAAATGCTCTTAAAATAAACATTGGGTTTACCCTACAAGAGCATGGAACACGAATTATTTTAACTTCGGCAGGGTAACTGAGTCGGTTATTACCTGCAAGGTCGGCACCGGCATAAGAACACCAGTTACAGCAAAATGCCACTATTAAAGGTTTTTTCTCTTCTATTTGCATATTGCATCCACCTCCGCTAAAATTTGTGCATTTTTAAAGCCTTTTAAATCCATTGCACCTGATGGACAGGCAACTGTACAAGCACCGCAGCCCTGACAAACAGCTTCATTAACCTGAGCTACGCGGCGCATTTTTGTTGTTCTGTTTGGCATACGGAACTCTTTAACTACATAAGTTATTGCACCATATGGGCAAACTCTTTCGCAACTACTGCATCCGTTACACATCATTTCGTCTGATGCGGCAATACAAGGATTACCAAGAAGTTTATCTTTGCATAAAAGGCCGATAACCTTTGAAGCCGCCGCTCCCGCCTGGGAAACAGTTTCAGGAATATCTTTCGGGCCTTGACAAGCACCTGACAAAAATACGCCTGCGGTTGGGCTTTCAACCGGACGAAGCTTTGGATGAGCCTCGGTAAAGAAATCGTTTGTATCCATACTTGCAGTGAGCATTGTTGCAAGAGGACGAGCTGATTTATCAGGCTCGATTGCGGCTGCTAAAACAACCAAATCTGCATCAATGTTAATCTGTTTATTTGAAATTAAATCGCTTGCACGCACTTTAAGCTTATCGCCTTCAGGCATAATTTTGCCAACCATACCTTTAATGTAGTGAACACCAAATTCCTCGGTTGCTCTTCTGTAAAATTCGTCAAAGTTTTTACCGGGAGTTCTGACATCGATGTAGAATACTGTTACGTCAGTATCCGGATATTTATCACGAGTGAGCATTGCGTGTTTCGCTGTGTACATACAACAAATTTTAGAACAGTATTCCTTACCTTTTTCATTGCATGCATCGCATCTTGAACCTACGCACTGAACGAAAACGATTTTTTCAGGATGTTTTCCGTCTGAAGGGCGTAAGAGTTTACCTGCTGTTGGGCCTGCCGCATTGGTAAGACGCTCAAATTCGAGAGAAGTTATAACATCTTTCGACTGGTTATAAGCATACTCATCAAATTTTTCCATACTGATAGGATTAAAGCCTGTTGCAACAACAATTGCACCATATTTTTCTTCTATAATTTCATCCTGTTGCTTATAATTGATAGCTCCTGCTGCACAAACCTTTTCACAAAGGCCGCACTTGCCATTTTTAAGCATATTACAGTAATCAGCATCAATTGTTGCAACCTTTGGAACTGCCTGAGCAAAAGGAATATAAACCGCTCTTCTCATATCCATTCCAAGGTTAAATTCATTAGGAACTTTCTTTTGAGGACATTTTTCTGTACAAAGGCCGCAACCTGTACATTTAGTTTCGTCAACAAATCTTGCTTTTTTCTTAATTTTTACATCAAAATTTCCTACAAAACCGGAAACTGCTTCAACTTCGCTATAGGAAAAAATTCTTATTTTATCGTTCTGTGCAACATCAACCATTTTTGGAGTTAAAATACAAGCCGCACAGTCAAGTGTTGGGAAGGTTTTATCAATCTGCGCCATCTTGCCGCCGATTGTAGGATTTTTTTCAACTATATCTACCGGGAAACCTGCATCGGCAATATCAAGAGCTGTTTGAATACCTGCAATACCGCCACCGATAACCAAAGCACGCTTTGTAACAGGGCTTTCGCCAGGTGTAAGCGGAGCGTTAAGGTTAACCTTTGCAACAGCCGCTTTGCCCAAAATAATTGCTTTTTCAGTTCCTGTAGGGATATCTTTATGAACCCATGAGCACTGCTCACGAATGTTTGCAATTTCAACCATATAAGGGTTAATCCCTGCACTTTCAGCGGTTTTTCTGAAAGTATTCTCGTGCATACGGGGTGAACAGGAACAAATAACTATACCGGTAAGATTATGCTCTTTAATAGCATCTTTAATCATTTCCTGTCCCGCTTGGGAACACATATACTGATAGTTAGTGGAGAAAACAACACCAGGCTCTTTTTTCAAGGCTTCGCTAACTGCTTCAACATCAACAGTTGCCGCAATATTGCTTCCGCACCAACATACGAATACACCAATTCTTTGCATTTGCTTTCTCCTTTCTATTTACTATATTTTCTCATTGCACTTACAATTGCCTGTTGTGGCAACTGTTCATCTAAAAGTGAAGGTATTGCATCAGCTTTAAGATGATTTTCGCCCTGCTGACGTACTTTTAAAAGCCTTACTGCTTCAATAAGTTTTGCCGGCTCTACGCCTCTGGGACAACGCTCAACACAGGCAAAACAAGAAAGACATTTGAAAATTGAAGGCGACTCCATAAGTTTATCAACATCACCGTTTTCAACCATATAAACAAACTGATGAGGATGATATTCCATTTCATCATAAGAAGGACATGTACCTGTGCATTTGCCGCATTTCATACATTTTTTAGGATTAACACCGCTGATGCGCAAAATTTCGTTTGAAAGCTCTGTTTTATTCATTTGCACAGCCCTCCTTTACGCCAAGCGCCTGTGCTAAAAGCTCGGTAAAATATTTAATTTCTATACCGTCGGCGTGTTTTTCAAGATTATATTTGCAAAGTGGGCAAGCTGTTACTATCATATCTGCACCCATTTTTTTGGCACTTTCCAAAATAGCAATACTCTTCTTCTTTGCACTTTCACTATCTTCAAGAGCTATATATCCGCCGCAGCATTCGTTTCTGTATGGCGAAACTATTGCTTCCGCACCCATAGCTTTTACAAGATTTTCAAGAATCTGCGGATTTTCGCTGTCGTCCATCTGCATAACTTTACCAGGACGAAGCAAAAGACAACCATAATATGGAGCAATTTTTTTACCCTCAAGAGGATTTGTAACTTTTTTGGCAATTTCTTCAAAGCCAATTTCATCTCTCAAAAGCTCAAGATAATGAATAACCTCTGCATCTCCCTCATAAGGCGTATCAAGATTCATATAGTTATTTGCTTTAAAAGCAAAATCGCTATCGTTATTAAACTGATAATTTGTTTGTTTTATTACATTATGGCAGGCAGCACAAACTGTTACAAGCTTCTGACCTTTTTCTTTTGCCTCTACAAGGGCACGAATTGAGGAAAGCTTTGTTGCAATTTCATCCTTCGAAGTTGTAAAAACTCCGCCGCAGCACTGCCAGTTATTTATTTCTTCCAGATTAACCCCTAATGCCGCCGCACTTTCTCTTGCGTATTTATCAAGTTCTTTTGCTTTGGTTTTAAGAGTACAACCGGGATAATATGAAAAATTCATACCTAAACTCCCTTCTGCAAAATTATACCATCTGTTCAGGATGGAACACTTCGTCAAATTTTTCTTCGGTTAAAAAGCCAAGCTCGATACAAGCCTCTTTAAGAGAAATATTGTCTTTATAAGCTTTTTTAGCTGTTTTAGCCGCATTTTCATAACCGATATAAGGGTTAAGCGCAGTAACAAGCATAAGTGAATTATGAAGATTATGATGCATTTTTTCGCGGTTTGCCTTAATGCCTACTGCACAGTTTTTGTTAAATGAAACAATGGCTTCTGCCATAAGACGTGCCGACTGCAAAAAGTTATATATGCATACAGGCATAAATACATTAAGTTCAAAGTTACCCTGTGAAGCTGCCATAGAAACAGCAACATCATTACCCATTACCTGAACGGCAACCATTGTTACCGCTTCACACTGAGTTGGGTTAACTTTACCCGGCATAATTGATGAGCCCGGTTCATTTTCAGGGATGAAAATTTCTCCAAGGCCATCACGAGGACCGCTTGCAAGCCAACGGATATCGTTTGCTATTTTCATCATATCGCAGGCAAGGGCTTTAATTGCACCATGTGCAAAAACAAGCTCGTCTTTTGAAGTTAATGCGTGAAATTTATTCTCAGCAGTTACAAATGGTTTTCCTGTTATTTTCGAAACCTCTGCCGCAACGCCTTCTGAAAAACCTTTTGGAGCATTAAGTCCTGTTCCAACTGCAGTTCCGCCAAGTGCAAGTTCACAAAGCGGCTTTACGCTTTGCTTCAAAAGCTCTACATCTTTCTGGAGGCTTGATCTCCAGCCGCTGATTTCCTGGCTGAATTTTATTGGAGTTGCATCCTGAAGATGTGTTCTTCCGCTTTTTACTATATCTTCGTTTTCTTTTTCAAGGCGTGAAAAAGTATCGATAAGAGTTTGGACAGCAGGAATAAGTTTATCTTCTATCATCAAAACTGCGGAAATATGCATAGCTGTAGGGAAAGTATCGTTTGACGACTGGCTCATATTAACATCATCATTAGGATGAAGAATACTTTTGCCCGCAATCTGATTTCCACGGTTTGCAATTACTTCGTTTGCATTCATATTCGACTGAGTGCCGGAGCCCGTTTGCCATACAACAAGAGGAAAATGGCTATTAAGCTTGCCGCTTATAACCTCATCGCAAGCACTGGAAATTGCCGAAAGTTTTTCTTCAGTCATTTTTTCGGGTTTCAAAGCGTGATTTGCGATTGCTGCAGCTTTTTTCAAAATGCCGAATGCATGTGTAATTTCACGTGGCATTGTTTCAATATTTACACCGATTTCAAAATTTTCGTGACTTCTCTGGGTTTGAGCCGCCCACAACCTGTCGGCAGGAACTTTAACCTCTCCCATCGAGTCGTGTTCAATACGATAATCCATAACTACTCCTCTTTTCTTTTATATATCCATTTGTTTTATAAGTGATTTCAAAGTATCTGCGCTATGGTGAAGTGCGCGAACCTCTTCATCATTAAGAGGCAAAAGCATTTTTCCACAAGCGCCCTTGTTGTCAACAACATTGAGAAGGCTCAAAGAAACATCATCTATTCCATATTCGCCGTGAAGCATTGTTGAAACAGTCATAGTAGTATTTATACCGCCGAGAATACATTTACAAATGTGGCAAACAGATACTGAAACAGCGTAGAATGTTGCACCTTTTCTTTCAATAACTCTTCCGCCTGATTTGCGAACATAATCCTCAACTTCATCAAAGTCTATACTTGGCAGCTTAAAGCCTTTCTGAGAAAAATCGCCTACTACCGAAGACTGACCTTCCTGAATAGGAATGTTAGATACATTTGCAATTGACCACGGAACAAAAGAAGAATCACCATGTTCACCAAGAACATAGGCGTGAACATTTTTCTGGTTGATTGAGTAATACTCCGAAAGCCTTGCACGAAGGCGGGCGGTATCAAGAATAGTTCCCGAACCTATAATCTGATTTTCAGGAAGCCCTGAACATTTAAAGAATGTGTAAGTTAAAATGTCAACAGGATTGCTCACTATAAGGTAAACTGCATTTGGTGCATAGCGAACAATTTCAGGAATAATCTGTTTAGTAATATTAACATTTGTCTGAGCAAGGTCAAGCCTTGACTGACCTGGCTTTCTTGCAATACCTGAAGTTACTATTACTATATTTGAGCCTACTGCATCCTGATATGAACCTGCGTAAACTGTTGCTGATGAGCAAAACGGTGTTCCCTGGCGAATGTCAAGTGCTTCGCCAAGTGCTTTTTCCTGATTAATATCAATAAGCACAATTTCAGATGCCAGCCCCATAACAGTTAAAGTATACGCAATTGTTGAGCCAACACTACCTGTTCCTATTATTGTAATTTTGTTCATGGTATTCTTCCTTTCGTGTATGAAATATCGTTACAACCTCAATTGTAGCACACATTTAAATTAAAATCAATAGAAATTGATAATTTTTTAACAATCTTTTTTAAAAAGCTAACTCTATATTTAAATATAGAGTTTTAGCATTATATTATACTGTTTGCATCACTCACGGCGTTATATATAGTTTTGTCTGCGGCCTTTTTTCCGAAGTTATCTATCATATTTTTATCGCGCGATGTGTGAGTAAGGCACCCTGCCCCACCAATACAACCACCAACACAAGCCATACCTTCTATAAAGTTTGCATCGAGCATCCCTTTGCTTTTCTTCAGAAGGTTTATTTTACACTCTTCAATTCCGTCGCACGAAATTGCATTAAGTGTAAAGTCGGTTACTCCTTTTTCTTTAAGCCCCTGTGCAACTGCATCGGCAAGGCCACCACAACGGGCAAAAATTCTTCCGAAATACGATGCGCCGTCAAGTTCGCTTTCTTCAAGAGAAGTAATATCTATATCGCGGCTGTCAAAAAGCGCCTGAAGCTCTTCAAAAGTTAAAACAGTATCAACATATTTTGAAACTTCTGCTTTCTGTGCCTCAGCTTTTTTTGCAGTACATGGACCGATAAAAATAACTTTTGCACTTTCATCGTGTTCTTTAATGTATTTTGCAATAGTTGCCATTGGCGAAAGATTATGTGAAATATTTTCAGAAAGGTTATCAAAATTTTGCTCAATATATTTTACAAACGCAGGGCAACAAGAGCTTGTTAAAAATCTTTTTTCTGCAAGCTCCTCTGCTTCGGATGCTGCAACCATATCAGCGCCAAGTGCAGCCTCAACAACATTGAAAAATCCGAGTTCTTTAATACCTGTCACAACCTGACCAAGCCTTGCATAGTTAAACTGACTTGAAATTGTAGGTGCAACAACGGCATAAATATTATACTTTGTATTATTTTCGCTACCTTTTAAAAGGTCGATTGCATCGAGAATAAATGATTTATCTGTAATTGCGCCAAATGGGCACTGATATACACAGGCTCCACACGCAATACATTTATCATCAAGAATTTTTGCCGACATATCTACATTCGTTTCAATTGCATCCACCTTGCAAGCGCTTTGGCACGGACGACGGTAGTTTGCAATTGCGTTGAACGGACAAACTTTTGCGCAGGCACCACAGTTTTTACACTTGGTTTTATCAATGTGCGCTTTTGGGTTTTCATCAAAAGTTATGGCACCAAATTTGCAAACATCTTCACATCTGTGTGCCAGGCATCCGCGGCATGAATGAGTTACCTCGTATCCGCCCATAGGACATTCATCGCAGGCAATACTGATAACTTCAATTACATTTTTATTCCTTTTGTTACCACCCATCGCCATTTTAACTCTTTTTGCAAGAATGGCTCTTTCTTTATAAACGCAGCAACGCATAGTTGCCTCTTTCCCGGGCACAAGTATTTCCGGGATGTCGGATATATTTTCCATAAGAGTACCTGCCCAGTACAGACGGGCAACTTCTCTTAATACTTTATATTTCAGGTGTTGAACTTTAGTATCAAACTTTCTCATAATATTCACCTTAAAAATAACTTACTTTAATTCTTTTACCCATTTTTTCAAGATGTTTGGATAACTCTTCTACCATATTCATTTTGATATTAAAATTTATGGGCAAATCAGGATTTTGATGAGCAGGATTTACAGCTCTTCCAACATAAAAGTTAATATCGGTTGCTTCTTCAAACAAAAGTTGAGAAATTAACGACGCAGCATCTTTACCCATTTCCCAGTCATTATAAAGGCGGTTTTCATTAACAAAGTCCTCGGCATATTTAAGCACATGGCTCATTGTAATTACACCTTCAGTTACCAGGTCAACGCCATCAATTATCGCTACTGGCGGAATTCCTTGTTTTTCAAACTTCAAAGTTGGTTTTACTTCCTTGCCAAGGTATTCGGCTGCAATTGAAGATGTTGTACCGCCGCAAACAATGTGTTTACCCTCTTTTGCAAAGAAAAGTGCCATCATTTTTCTGCAATCATCTCTGTTTGATGGTGGACCAAAAACAAGGTTTATAGGCGCTCTTTTTCTTATTCTTACAACGCAGGCACTGGTATCATCGCCCGGTTCTCCGCCATAAAGTTTATTACATTCATCAGTTAAAATGGTTGCCAGGGTTTTTGCGTTATATCCGGCACATTCAATAGTTTCCATAAACTCAGTTATCTGCTCAGTTTTCCAACCGAAATTATAAATATTTCCAATTCCTGCATGAGGACAACCATCGCTCATTGCAAGAAATAAATCGTTTTCGCAAAGCTTTATTCTCGAACGAAGCATCTTTTTATCGCCAATTGAAAATGTTTCCTGGTTATATTCAAAGTTCTTTCCGTCGCGAAGCAAAATTACAGGCGGATTATCATATTGAATAATTTCTGCAAACTCATTATTAACAATATGAATAATTGTAAATGTTGAATATGCCACTCCCCTTTGCGAACAAACGGGAAGTGTTGCTGCAATAGTTGAAACGCAGTCTTCAATTGACAGCCCTGCTGCCAGAAGAGTTGAAATTATTTTAGAAGTAAGTGTTGACAAAATGCCAGCTTTAACACCACTTCCAAGCCCATCGGCAAGAACAATTACAGATGAATTTTCGCCTGAGCTTACAACATCTATATGATCGCCGCAAAGCTCCTCACCGTGGTGGTTTAATGAGCGATATCCAATATCAGCACACAAATCATTCATCAGCTATTGTCTCCTTAAGTTTTGTAAGCGCAATTTTTGTTTCAGCAGCTGTTTCGCCAAGTAACGATGCAATTTCCTGAACAATGCGCATTTGCTTTTCAACAACTTTATCTGCTACTTCGATGGTTTCTGTCCCAATTCTCTCTTTACGCTCTTTCTCTCTTTCCTCGGCAGTTACATCACGCAAAATGCAAATTATAATTCTATACTCTTTATCCGGAATAATTGTTTTTTCAACATATTTGTCGTATTCTGCAAGATATTTTCTTCTGTTAGAAATCCTTCTTCCGCTTTCCATTGCATTTATAAACGGAGTAGGGTCTAAAATTCTTACAACAGGCTCACCCATTACATCGGAAACAGATTTTACGTTCAAAATTTTTCTTGCGGAGTTGTTGATAAGCTGAACTTCAAGTTGTTCGTTTACAACAATAATTCCGTTAGGTGTGTTGTTAACTATTGTATCTGAGAAAACTTCAGCTTTATCTTTTAAAAACGGCAAACACATTGAAAGGTCGGCCTTTCCGTGGTATATTGCAATTGCTTTTTCACGGCAGGTATCATATCCACAGGAGCCACAGTTAAGCTCGTCTTCAGGACGAACTTTTCCCATTGTTTTCAGTACTTTGACTATTTCTTCATCGGCAGGTGGCTGAAGTCGTCTTTCAATAGGCTCAATGCCTTTTTGAAGTTCAGTAAAATCAGGCTGTGAAATTTCAAAGTCTTTTTCGCCTGCATAATCAGAAACAGCTTTAAATTCACTCACAGGAGCTGAATTGAATTTTTCCATTATCGGACCGCAAATACAGCTTCCGCTGCAGGCCGACATTTCAATAAAGCATCCGTGTACTTTTCCGCTTTCAATATCACGAAGCGCTTCAATACAGTTATTAGTGCCATCAATGGCCATATATGTATATTCAGGAAGTCGCTCGTCCATTGTTTTTAATATACCTCCCGTTGTCGGGAAAAGCCTTGCACGGCTTTTTTCGGTAACATCTAGCTCTTTTTCAATCTCTATATTTTCTTCTTTGAACCAGTTTGTAAGTTCATCGAAGGTTAAAACTGCGTCTACAATATCTCCGTAGTAATCACCCTCATCTTTTTTGGAAAGGCAGGGGCCGATAAATACTGTTTTCGCACCTGGATATTTCTTTTTAATTTCTATGGAATGAGCCTGCATAGGCGACATTGTGTTTGAAAGGTAAGGCAAAACAGAAGGAAAATACTTCTGAACAAGCAAATTAACACTGTGGCAACAGGAAGAAATAAGAATATCAGGCTTTTCTTCACGAAGTTTGCGCTGGTATTCGTTTTTTACAATTGTTGCACCAATAGCAGTTTCTTCAGCATCGAAAAAGCCAAGTTTTAATAAAGCCTTTTTCATTGCCTCTATTCCGACACCATCATAATTTGCAATAAAAGACGGAGCAAGAGAAGCAACAACCTGTTCACCATTTGCAATCATTACTCTTACTTTTTCGCGCTGGTCTGTAATTTCTTTAGCATTTTGCGGACAAACAACAAAGCATTGACCGCATAAAATACACTCATTGCCAATAATATGTGCCTGATTACCTGAGAAACGAATGGCTTTTACGGGACAATGTCTAATACATTTATAACAGTTTTTACAGTTTGATTTTTTAAGTTTAAGCCATTCCACTATGCTCACTCCCCTATATTTAATACTTTAAGTATATGTTCCTTAAAAAAGTCATCGAACTTATGTATTGTAAGTCCTACAAAAACTTCATCGTTTATCTGAACGGTTACGCCTTCGCGATTGCATTTTCCAATGCAAAAGCTTCCGGCAACAGAAACTTTGTCGCCAATATTATAATCACTTACTGCTTTTTCAAAAGCATTTGCTATTTCATATGAACCTTTAATATGACAGGAACTGCCAATACAAACTAATACTTTAAGCAAAAATAAATCATTCCTTTTTGATTTTTTAAAAGGCCGCAGTGCGGTTGCACCGCGGCCATATGTTATTATTTTACAAGAGGAAGTATATTATCTTTGAAAAACGCTCTTGCCTCTTTTTCGGTAATTCGGAATGTTTTGTCATCTACTTTTACAGAAACGCCAACATTTGTACAATTTTTCATACAAAATGACGCCGCAAGTTCAATTTTATCATGAAGATTATTATCTTCAATCATATGCTGAAATGATGACACAACATTATGTGCTCCGTTTAAATGACACGCGCTTCCAATGCATACACTAATTTTTATCATTATTATTCCTCCGATTTTTTCGCATAGTTCACATGTAAAAGTTTATGAACTTTACCTTTAATAATATTGTTATAAAGTGACGAAACAATTGGGTTTTCTTCTGAACGACGTATGCTTAAGAGTCTGTCAGATTTATAAAGTCCGCTCTTTCTGGCAGCAATCTCGTGCTGCATTGCAAATGGCTGACCGCCACCATTTATACATCCGCCAGGGCAAGCCATAACTTCAATAAAGTCAATCTGTTCGCCGTCTTTTACGCGCTGAAGAACTTTTTCAGCATTTGCAAGACCGCTTACAACTACAATATGAAGTTCTCTTTCTCCATACATAAGTTTAAATTCTTTAATGCCATCAAGGCCACGCTGACCGCAATCTGCAATAGAAAGAAGTCCGCTTCTTGATTTATTTGCAGCAACACGGCGAAGTACAGCTTCTGTAACACCACCTGTTACACCAAATATTACACCTGCACCTGAAATAGTACCAAATGGCATATCGACAGCTTCAGGCTCTAAGGTATCAAACATAATACCTGCTTCTTTAACCATTGAAACAAGTTCCTGAGTTGTAATAACTGCATCAACATTAGGCTGACCGTCCATTTTGAACTCATCTCTTGCAGCTTCAAACTTTTTAGCTGTACAAGGCATTACTGCAACATGGAACATTTTTCTTGAAGCTTCTTTTGCCTGGTCTTTCAAAATTGAAGCCATCATCTGCATTGGGCTGCGGCAAGTTGATACATTAGGAAGAAATTCAGGGAATTTCTTTTCGCAGAACTGAATCCAGCCAGGGCAGCATGAAGTAATAAGTGGAAGATTTTCGCCTTTTTCAAGTTTAGTAAGAAATTCTTCACTTTCTTCCAAAACAGTTAAATCTGCTCCGAGAGAAGTATCATAAATTTCATCAAATCCCATACGATGAAGAGCGGCAACAATTTTACCCATTACATCTTCCCCGTCGCGAACACCAAGTTCTTTACCAAGTGCAACTCTTACCGCAGGAGCAACCTGAACAGTTGTTTTAACTTCAGGGTCGCTTATTGCTTTCCAAACGGGAGCAATATTATTTTTAACAACAAGAGCACCTGTTGGACATACTGCAACACACTGACCACAGCCAACACATGGGCTTTCTGAAAGTGGTTTATTAAACGCAGTGCTGATTGTCATATTAGAGCCACGGTATGCAAAGTCGATAGCGCCAACATTCTGAACCTCGTTACACATTCTCACACAGTCGCCGCAAAGAATACATTTGCCTGTATCTCTTGTAATGCATACGGAAGACGTATCTTCATCTTTTGTTGAAACTGCAGTATTAGGGAAACGAACGCCTTCAATATTAAAGCGCATTGCCAAATCCTGCAATTTACATTTTGCGTTGTTCTCACAGGTTGTACAGTCGCGGCAATGGTTAGCAAGAAGAAGTTCGAGAATATTTTTTCTGTATCTTCTAAGGCGCTCTGTATTTGTTTTTATGTTCATACCTGCACGAGGAGGTGTTGAACAAGCGGCATCAAGTCCGCCTCTTTCGTTTTCTACCATACACATACGGCATGCACCGTAAACCGAAAGCTCGGAATGATAGCAGAATGTAGGCATTTTTACGCCTGTTTTATTTATAAGTTCAAGAAGATTTTTCTCTCCGTTAATTTCAACGGGGATACCGTCGATTGTCAAATACTGTTTCTCAGTCATTTTCTCAAACCTCCTTTATAGCCTTGAATGCACAAGCATCAATACAGCTACCGCAACGAATACATTTTGAAAGGTTAATTGTAAATGGTTCCTTAATTTTTCCTTCGATAGCTTCAACAGGACACTGACGGGCACATTTTGAGCAACCTTTACAAAGCTCAGGGTCAATAACAATTGTTTTAAGTT
This sequence comes from Clostridia bacterium, assembly GCA_045590195.1. Lineage (GTDB taxonomy): Bacteria > Bacillota > Clostridia > UMGS1883 > UMGS1540 > JAZNQN01. The sequence continues at coordinate 72,481 of JAZNQN010000044.1, forward strand.
TCTGACATTCACCCGCTGGACAACGCTTGTCGTAAATATGAGCTTCATATTCATCACGGAAGTTTTTAATTGTACTTACTACCGGAGAAGGAGCACTTTTGCCAAGTCCGCAAAGAGCTGTAGCCGAAATTGTATCAGCAAGCTCGAGAAGGAGTTCAATATCTCCATCCTGACCTTCGCCTGCGACAATTCTTTCAAGAATCTGAAGCATTCTCTTTGTACCTTCACGGCAAGGAACGCATTTACCACAGCTTTCGTTCTGTGTAAAGTTCATAAAGAATCTTGCAACCTCTACCATACAGGTATTTGAGTCCATAACAACAAGTCCGCCGGAGCCTATCATAGCTCCAACCTTTTTAAGTGTATCAAAGTCAAGAGGAAGGTCTAAATGTTCTTTTGTAAGACAAGCACCTGAAGGGCCGCCTATCTGTACGGCTTTAAATTCGCCGTCGCCTTTCATACCGCCACCGATATCAAAAATAATCTCGCGGAGAGTTGTTCCCATAGGAACTTCGATAAGGCCTGTATTTGCAATGTTACCTGTAAGAGCAAAAGCTTTTGTGCCTGCACTTCCCTCTGTTCCGATACCGAGATACCAGTCTGCGCCACGGTTTATAATTTCAGCAACGTTTGCATATGTTTCAACATTATTAAGTACTGTTGGTTTATCAAAAAGACCATGTTCAACAGTTCTTGGAGGTTTAACTCTCGGGAAACCACGTTTACCTTCGATTGAAGCAGTAAGCGCACTACCTTCGCCACAAACAAACGCACCTGCACCACGGCTGATGTGCATTTTAAACGAAAAGCCTGTTCCGAGAATATTTTCGCCAAGAAGGCCTAGTTCTTCTGCCTGAGTTATTGCATTTTTAAGTCTGTCAACAGCGAGAGGATATTCAGCACGAACATATATGTAACCTTCACATGCGCCACAGGCAACACCTGCAATCATCATACCCTCAAGCATTCTGTGAGGGTCACCTTCCATAATACTTCTGTCCATAAATGCACCGGGGTCACCCTCGTCACCATTACAAACAACATATTTAATAGGCTCTTTCTGGCGTTTAACCTGTTCCCATTTTCTTCCGGCAGGAAATCCGCCGCCCCCACGTCCGCGAAGGTTTGATTTACTGATTTCAGATACAATGTCATCAGCAGTCATATCAAAAAGTGCTTTTTCAAAAGCGGAATAACCACCAATGGCAATATATTCACGAATTGATTCGGCATCAATTTTACCGCAGTGTTCCAAAACGATACGGGTTTGCTGTTTATAAAAAGGAATTTCATCCTGTTTTTTGTATGAAACGCCATCTTTTTTGCAGGCAAGGCGGTCAATGGGTTCTCCTTTAAGAACTGTTTTTTCAATAATTTCTTCACAGTCTTCAACTTTTACTTTTGTGTAAAGCCAACCCTGTGGGTCGATTCTGAGAAGTGGGCCCATTTCACAAAAACCATGGCAACCGCTCTTTTTAAGGCCTATGCTTTCATCGTGGGGATCAACTTCAAGCTCCACTGCAACTTTAATGCCTCTTTCATCACAAAGTTCTTTAAGTCTGTCATAAATTTTAAGTGAGCCACCGGCAACGCAACCTGTTCCGGCACAAACAATGATTTTTTCGGTTTGTAGTTCATAAGACTTTTTCACTTCTTCACGAAGCTTCATAAAATCTTCTCTGTTTTTAAGCATTGTTTATCTCCTCTCTGAGTTTTTTCAAAAGCTCTGATGCTTTATCCGGTGTCATTGCAGAATATACAACATCGTTTACTGTAAGTACCGGAGCAAGACCACAAGCGCCGAGACATGATACTGTTTCAAGTGTAAAGTTTAAGTCGTCGGTAGTTTTTTTGCTTTCGCTAAGTCCAAGTTCACTGCGAAGACGCTCCAAAATCGGAATGGAACGGCGAACATGACAAGCTGTTCCGTCGCATATTTTTATTACATATTTTCCCTTTGGTTCAAGAGAAAAGTTTTCGTAAAATGTTGCTACGCTGAAAATCCTAACTTCAGGAATGTTAAGCTGTTTTGCAAGATGTGGAAAAATATCTTTTGGCAAGTAATGATATTCTTCCTGAATTTCCTGCAAAATTGCGATAATTGCCTGTGGATTTTTGTCGTATTTATCGACTATTTTATCTACGATTGCAAAATCAAACTGTTCACTCATAGTTTTACTCCTTTGTTTTTAATTATTTATTCTTAAGGTATTCATCGATTGCCTTGGCAGCAGTTTTACCTGCGCCCATAGCAGATATAACCGTTGCAGCACCTGTTACTGCATCGCCGCCTGCATAAACTGCATCGCGTGATGTAAGGCCATCTTCATTTACAATAATTCCGCCTCTGTTATTAACTTCAAGGCCCTTTGTAGTATCTTTTATAAGCGGGTTAGGCGAAGTACCAATAGACATTACAACTGCATCAACCTCTAACTCATATTCTGAACCCGGAATTTCTACAGGACGTCTTCTTCCTTTTTCATCAGGTTCGCCAAGTTCCATTTTCATAAGGCGAATACCTGTTACAAAACCGTTTTTAGGATCTCTTGGATCCTCAGGATTGTTATAACCCAGAATTTCAACCGGGTTTCTGAGAAGCTGAAAATCGATTCCCTCTTCTTCAGCATGTTCAACTTCTTCCCTTCTTGCAGGAAGTTCTTCCATTGAACGACGGTAAATAATATAAACCTTCTCAGCTCCAAGTCTTAAAGCAGTTCTTGCAGCATCCATAGCAACATTACCGCCGCCTACAACTGCAACACGGCCACCTTTCATAATAGGTGTGCTGCCATCTTCACGATAAGCTTTCATGAGATTGCTTCTTGTTAAGAATTCGTTTGCAGAATAAACGCCTTTAAGAGATTCGCCGGGAATTCCCATGAAATTTGGAAGGCCTGCACCGCTGCCTACAAAAACAGCTTCATAGCCCATATCAAAAAGCTCGTCGATTGTAAGGGTTTTACCGATTACAACATTAGGCTCAACATTTACGCCAAGTTCTTTTAAAGTTTCAACTTCTTTAGCAACTATTGCCTTTGGAAGACGAAATTCAGGAATACCATAAACAAGTACACCGCCTGCTGTGTGAAGTGCTTCATAAACTGTTACGTCGTAACCTTTTTTAGCAAGGTCACCTGCACAGGTAAGGCCTGAAGGGCCGCTACCAACAACGGCAACTTTGTGGCCGTTAGACAATGGTTTTTCAGCCTTTTCCTTGGCGTTTTCATTATGCCAGTCAGCAACAAAACGCTCAAGTCGGCCAATGCCTACAGGCTCAAACTTAATTCCAAGAGTACATTTACTCTCACACTGTGTTTCCTGTGGGCAAACTCTTCCGCAAACCGCAGGAAGTGAAGATGATTTTGAAATAGACTGATATGCACCTTCAAAATCGCCATTTTTAATATGAGTAATAAAATCAGGAATATCAATATTTACAGGACAGCCTGCAACGCAAGGCTGGTTTTTACAATTTAAGCATCTTTCAGCTTCTCCTACAGCCATTTCCTGAGTATAACCAAGAGCAACTTCATTGAAGTTATGGCCCCTCACATCAGCAGGCTGTGTTGGCATTTCATGCTTTTTAGGATTTATTGCCATTTTAAATTCCTCCTTCTAAATCAGTTCAGGCATTTTTGAAAAGATTGCAAGCTTCTTCATATGCGTGACGCTCAAAATCTGCATACATTCTGCCTCTTGACATTGCCTCGTCAAAATCGATTTCGTAGGCATTAAATTCAGGCCCGTCAACACATGCAAACTTTGTAACCTTTTTGCCATCCTGGTTCAAAGTAAGTCGGCAACCGCCGCACATACCAGTTCCGTCGATCATAATAGGATTCATTGAAGCTGTTACAGGAACACCAAAAGGTTTGGCAGTTAGAGTAACAAACTTCATCATAATAAGCGGACCAATTGTGATGATAATGTCAAATTTTTCTCCGCCTTCAAGCATTTCTTTAAGCGGAACAGTTACGTTACCGTGACGACCATAAGAACCGTCATCAGTCATTAAAATAAGGTTGTCCGAGCATTCTCTGAACTCATCTTCCAAAATTACAAGATTTTTATCTCTGAAACCGATAATGCTTGTAACTTCAGCCCCAAGGCGATGAAATTCCTGCGCAACAGGCATAGCAATAGCACAGCCAACGCCTCCGCCTACGATACAAACTTTTTTAATACCTTCAGTATGAGTTGCTCTTCCAAGAGGACCAACAAAATCTTCAATGAACTCACCTTCGTTTTTCTGACCGAGTTTTGCAGTTGTTCCTCCAACTATTTGAAAAATTATTTTAACTGTGCCATCTTCCTTGTTGCAACCTGCAACTGTAAGCGGTATTCTTTCGCCTTCGCTGTCGACACGTAAAATAATAAACTGACCTGGTTTTGCCTTTGCTGCAACTAACGGAGCTTCAATTTCCATCTGGGTTACAGTTGGGTTTAACACTCTTTTACGCACAATTTTGTACATAAAAATTCACCTCTCTATATTTTAAATAATTGTTATATTACATACATAACTTTACATAATATATAATAACACAATTACACTTTTTTGCATATTATAAAATTTGCATATCCGTTATATACTTATAGGCATATGGTTATTTCGTTTTTACATAACAACAGCGCGATACATTTATTATGTACCGCGCTGCTTAAAATTATTTAAATCAGTATTTCTTTCTTTCTACATAGTGAGTATGTAAAAGGTCGTGAGCTTTGTGTGAACCGGGTTCGCCAAAGTACTCTTTATAGAGTTTGTCAACATCAGGATTCTTATGACTCTGTCTTACAGTAGATGCTTTGTCTTCAGCATAAAGGGCTTTTGCCCTTTCAGCCTTAACATCCATATCCATACGAAGCTTAGCCGGAACAATCGGCTGACCGCCACCTGTTACGCAACCACCGGGACAAGCCATAATTTCGATAAAGTGATAATCTGCTTTGCCCTCTTTAATACTGTCGAGAAGTGCACGTGCATTTCCAAGGCCATGAGCAATAGCAACTTTAACTTCTTTACCCCCGAGAGTAAGAGCAGCTTCTTTAATGCCCTCAACACCTCTTACTGCCTCAAAATCAAGGCTTGCAGGCTCTTTACCGTCAAGAATTTCGGCAACTGTACGAAGTGCTGCTTCCATAACACCACCTGTTGCACCAAAGATAACACCTGCGCCTGTATCCATACCAAATGGGTCATCGAATTTTGCATCTTCAAGAGAAGCAAAATCTATACCCTGTTCTTTAATCATTTTAGCAAGTTCTCTTGTTGTAAGAACGATATCAACATCTTGAAATTCGTTGCCAAGTTCTTCTCTGCCAGCTTCGAACTTTTTAGCTACGCAAGGCATAACGGAAACTACAACCATTTTTTCAGGGTCGATATTATTCTTTTCTGCATAGTAAGATTTAAGAACAGCACCAAACATTTCGTGAGGAGATTTACAGCTTGAAAGGTTTGGAATAAATTCAGGATAGTAATGTTCACAGAACTTAACCCAACCAGGGCTGCAAGAAGTTATAAGTGGCAACTTACCACCATCTTTAATTCTGTTTATAAGCTCTGTTCCTTCTTCCATAATTGTAAGGTCGGCAGCTGTATTTGTATCAAAAACTTTGTCAAATCCGAGCATCTTGAGTGCATTTGCCATTTTACCTGTAACAGGTGTGCCAATTTCAAATCCGAATTCTTCGCCAAGTGCCGCTCTTACAGCAGGAGCTGTCTGAACGATAACATATTTTTCAGGATCGGCAATTGCTTCCCAAGTCTGTGCAATACTGTCTTTTTCATAAAGTGCACCAACAGGACAAGCAGCAATACACTGACCACAGTTAACACAGGCAACATCGCCAAGTGATTGTTCAAACGCACAAGCAATTGAAGTGTTGAAACCACGGTTAACAGCGTCAATAACAGATACAGTTTGAATATTTTTACAAGCACTTACACAGCGACGGCAGAGAATACATTTGTTGTTATCACGAACAATTGATGCTGATGAATCATCAATTTCCTGGACATTTCTCTCGCCTTCAAAAGCAATATCACGAACACCGAGTTCTTCAGCCAAAGTCTGAAGTTCACAATTTCTGTTTCTTTCGCAAGTAAGACATCTTTTGTCATGAGCGGAAAGAATAAGCTCAAGTGTGATTTTTCTTGCTTTTCTGACTTTTTCGCTGTTTGTTACAACCTCAAGGCCTTCTGAAACAGGATAAACACAAGCCGCCTGAAGTGTTCTTGCAGTTGAAACTTCAACTACGCACATACGGCATGAACCTGTTTTGCTTACATCCTTTAAATAACAAAGAGTAGGGATGTGAATATTTGCACTGCGTGCAGCTTCAAGAACGGTATAATTTGCAGGAACGCTAAGGCTCTTGCCGTTAATTTTAATATTTACATTTTCCATAATTATCTGCTCCCCTCTCTTAGTGTTTTTCTATTGCGCCAAATTTACAGCTATCCATACACACGCCACATTTGATACATTTGTCTGTATCAATTGTAAATGGCGATTTGATTTCGCCTGAAATTGCGCCAACAGGACATTTTCTTGCACAGAGTGAACACCCTTTACATTTATCTGCAACAATCTCGTATTTAAGAAGTTTTTTACATACGCCTGCAGGACATTTTTTATCACGAACGTGAGCAATGTATTCATCCCTGAAATAACGAAGTGTGCTGAGTACAGGGTTAGGAGCTGTCTGGCCAAGGCCACAAAGTGAAGAAGTTTTAATAGCTTCACAAAGCTCTTCAAGCTTATCAATATCTTCCATTGTTCCCTTACCTTCTGTAATTTTTGTAAGAATTTCAAGAAGGCGTTTTGTACCGATACGGCATGGCGAACATTTACCACAGCTCTCATCAACTGTAAATTCAAGGAAGAATTTAGCAATATCAACCATACAGTTATCTTCATCCATTACAATAAGACCACCGCTGCCCATCATAGAGCCAATGCTCATAAGCGAATCGTAATCAATAGCTGTATCAATCAAAGATGCAGGAATACATCCTCCCGAAGGGCCACCTGTCTGAGCGGCTTTAAATTTCTTACCGTTTGGAATTCCGCCGCCAATTTCTTCGATGATTTCACGAAGAGTTGTTCCCATAGGAACTTCAACAAGACCTGTGTTATTGATTTTACCACCAAGAGCAAATACTTTTGTACCTGCGCTCTTTTCGGTACCAATACCTTTAAACCAAGCGGCACCATTATTTATAATCATAGGAATATTTGCATAAGTTTCAACATTATTCAGAAGAGTTGGTTTCTGCCACAAACCTTTAACAGCCGGGAACGGAGGACGTGGACGTGGTTCGCCACGGTGACCTTCAATAGAAGTCATAAGAGCTGTTTCCTCGCCGCAAACAAATGCACCGGCACCAAGACGAAGCTCAAGGTTAAATTCGAAATCAGTTCCAAAAATATTTTTACCAAGAATTCCATATTCCCTTGCCTGTTCAATAGCAATATTAAGGCGGTCAACCGCGATAGGATATTCGGCACGAATATAGATATAACCCTGCTTAGCGCCTACTGCATAAGCTGCAATTGACATAGCCTCTATAATAGTGTGAGGATCACCCTCAAGAACACTACGGTCCATAAACGCACCAGGGTCGCCTTCATCGGCATTACATGCAACATATTTTTCTTCGCCGGGAGCATTTGCAGTAAACAACCATTTCATACCTGTTGAGAAGCCGGCACCGCCACGGCCACGAAGACTTGAGTTTTTAACTTCATCAATTACTTCAGCAGGTGTCATACTTGTAAGAACTTTTTCAAGGGCTTTATAACCATCGAAAGCTATGTATTCATCAATATTTTCAGGATTAACAACACCACAGTTACGAAGAGCAAGACGCTGTTGTTTTCTGTAGAAATTAACATCGTTAAGACCTTTGATATTTTCACCATCAATTGTTTCCTGATAAACAAGGCGTTTTACAACGTTTCCACCCTTAAGGTGTTCACTGACAATTTCCTTAACATCTTCAATTTTTACGCAGCTGTAAAAACATCCTTCAGGATATACTATCATAATCGGGCCAAGTGCACAAAGGCCAAAGCAACCGGTCTGAACAACCTGAATTTCGTCTGCAATACCAAAATCTGCAAGCTGTTTTTTAAGTTCTGTAATAATTTTGGGCGAACCCGATGAAGTACAACCTGTACCGCCACATACGAGCACATGGTGGCGAATTTTATCGGGAACCACATTTTTATCTTTACGAAGTGAAATTCTTTTAAAAGTTTCACTACGTATAGCATTTATTTCATTTAAGCTTTTCATAATCAAACCTCCAAGTTCAAATCTGGTTTATTCCATATACTTTTTCAAGATGCCTTCAACTTCGTCAACGGTAAGTTTTCCGTAAACGTCTTCGCCAACTGTCATAACAGGAGCAAGACCGCAGGCACCGATACATCTTGTAGCATCGATAGAGAAAAGACCGTCGGGAGTACATTCTCCAACTTCTATTCCCAAAATTTCCTTAACCTTCTCCAGAATAAGATTTGAACCTTTTACATAACATGCAGTACCAAGACAAACACCTATCTGATATTTGCCCTTTGGATTAAGTGAAAACTGAGCATAAAAAGTTACAACTCCATAAATTTCAGCCAAAGGAATATTAAGTCCTTCTGCAATCATTGTCTGCACTTCGATTGGCAGATATCCATAAATTTTCTGCGCTTCGTGCAAAACAGGAATAACTGCGCCGGGCTGATCTTTGTGCATTTCAATAACTTCGTTAAGCTTTGCAGCCTGTTCACTTGTTCCTGCAAATGGTATTGTTTGTGCCATTAAAAACTCCTCCTATGTTTTATATTAATGCATAATAACACATCATTGTTAATATTATATCAATTATATCACTTTTACACAAGTACCTAAATTATTTTTGGTTACATTGTACAAAACTTACCGCGTATTTTCCGTTTTTACCTATGCTTTTTTTGCATAATGACTATATAAAAAATGTTGGATAACAAAATTACACAAATATAGCTAAAAAAACTTTGACTTTTTTCCTATAATATGTTATCATTATTTAATAATGCATTTTACGAGGAGTGAATCAAGTGGCAGAAAACATTAAAAGTACCACAGAAGAACAGGTACAGGATTTAAACGAAATTTTACAGGTAAGAAGAGATAAGCTTGCCGAACTTCAGCAAAGCGGCAACGATCCTTTTCAGATAACAAAATTTGACCGTACACATTCTTCAAAAGATATTTGCGAAGGATACACAACCGAAGAACGCACAGTAACTGTTCGCGGAGAGGAAACACAGGTAACTGCTAAAATCTCCCCTCTCGACGGGAAAATTGTTACTGTTGCCGGCAGAATTATGTCAAAACGTGGTATGGGTAAAGTTGGCTTTGCTCACATTGCTGATATTGACGGTCAGCTTCAGCTTTTTGTTAAAAAAGATATTCTTGGCGAAGATGACTATAATACATTTAAAAAATATGATATTGGCGACATTGTTGGCGCTGAAGGCGAAGTTTTCACAACACAGACAGGCGAAATTTCAGTTCGTGTAAATAAACTTACACTTCTTTCAAAATCACTTCAGCCTCTCCCTGAGAAGTTCCATGGTATGACAAATACCGACCTTCGTTACAGACAGCGCTATGTCGACCTTATTATGAACGCCGATGTTAAAGATACATTTATCAAGCGTTCAAAGATTATCAGCGCAATCCGCACATATCTTGCAAAAGAAAACTTTCTCGAAGTTGAAACACCAATGCTTGTTTCAAACGCAGGCGGCGCTGCTGCCCGTCCTTTCGAAACACATTTTAATGCTCTTGATGAAGATTTCAAACTTCGTATTTCTCTTGAACTTTACTTAAAACGTCTTATCGTTGGTGGTCTTGAAAGAGTATATGAAATTGGAAGAGTTTTCAGAAACGAAGGCCTTGACACCCGTCATAATCCTGAGTTTACTCTTATGGAGCTTTATCAGGCATATACAGATTACCACGGTATGATGGATTTAACTGAAAACCTCTACCGCTATGTTGCAAACGAAGTTTTAGGCACAACTAAAATTGTTTATAACGGTATTGAAATGGATTTAGGCAAGCCTTTTGAAAGAATTACAATGCTTGATGCAGTTAAAAAGTATTCCGGTGTTGACTTTAATGAAATTAAAACTACCGAAGAAGCTCACGCAGTTGCAAAAGAACACAATATCGAATTTGAGAAACATCATAAAAAAGGCGATATCTTAAACCTTTTCTTTGAAGAATATGTTGAACATCACTTAATTCAGCCTACATTTGTTATGGATCATCCGGTTGAAATTTCTCCTCTTACCAAGAAGAAACCGGAAAATCCTGATTATGTTGAACGTTTTGAATTCTTTATGAACGGCTGGGAAATGGCAAATGCTTATTCAGAACTTAACGACCCAATTGACCAGAGAGAACGTTTTAAGGCTCAGGAAGAACTTCTTGCTATGGGCGATGAAGAAGCTAACACAACTGATGAAGACTTTATGCGTGCACTTGAAATTGGTATGCCTCCAACAGGCGGTATCGGATTTGGTATTGACAGAATGTGTATGCTCCTTACCGACTCTGCTGCAATCCGCGATGTACTTCTCTTCCCGACAATGAAACCGCTTGATAAGTAAAAACAAAAAACTCTTGCAAACGGCGGTGCTTCTTAGGGATAAATCGGTTTTGGCTTGATATTTTCCGCTTATAGTGCGTAAAAAAATGCAGACATACGACAGTATGCCTGCATTTTTTATGACTTCTCTAAGACAAAAAATCTCTAACCCAAAACTGCTTTGCACCATAAAAATCTTGTTTTTGAGTGCAGAACAAGGCAAAAATTTGAGTAATCCTTGACGGATTGTGAAAATTTTTAACGCAGTAATGTGCCAAAAACATGGTTTTTAGGCGGTTAATCCCTAAGAAGAACCGCCGAAAGCAAGAGGTTTTTTTATGCAATTTTTTAACCCAAAGCTACCATACTGAAAACGAGGGCAAAAAGCGCAACTGTTTCACAAAGGCCAACAACGGTAATATACTGCGAAAAGCCTTTTCCTGTTTCAGCCAAAGCATCGGCACCGGCAGCACCGGCTTTTCCCTGAAAAACAGCTGAAAAAGCCATAGCCAAGCCTGATGCAATTCCTATACCTAACAAAAACGCAGGATCTGCAGAAGATGTTTTCATCTGCTGCATAAGAAGAAAGCCGTAAATTGTTTGTGTAAGGGGAGCGCCGGCAAATACTGTAAGTATAAACGGAGCTGCTTTGTTACTGAGATAACATTTTTTCCAAGCACCTATTGCAGCCTGACCTGCAATATTAATACCAAAAGCCGAACCAATTGCGGCTATTCCCATACATAATGCTGTTGCCAATAATCCTAAATTCATAATAATTCTCCTTTATATTTTTTATTCTTCAAATGGTTTAAATTTATGTCCACTCCACGACATATCGAGATGTGAAGAAAACTCGAGCGTATTAAGCCTTATTCCGTGAACGATAACTGACAAAATGTTTAAAATCATATTAAGCCCGTGGCCAAATACAAGCAAAATTATTGCAATTATCATAAACATAAAGTTTCCTAAAAAAGGTCCTGCAAGTTCATTTACAGTTGCAGATATTGCCGCGCCCGCCAGGCCAACAGCCCAAAGGCGGATATAAGAAACAATATCTGAAAATACATTCACTACGCCAAGAAGCACAGAAACTATGTTTGTAAGGCTTGCAAGTATTGATTTTACTATGCTTCCTTCATAGTTTGAAAATACAAAGCTCAGCAAAAATCCTACTGCAATAAGCGAGATAGAAACTGTACCTACAGGTATGCCACCTAATACAAGATTAAAACTGAAAACCTGAGGATTTACAACAAGGCTCAGCACAAGGTAGTATATACCCAAAAGCTGAAACACAGCCCCGATATCTCCAAGGATTTTCATAGTTTTTCTGTTTCGCATAGCTCCCTTAATGTGCGCTACCGAAAGCTGCACCAAAGCAAGCGAAAAACAGAATATCTGCAGGTTTTGTGACGTAGTGAGCCCTACCCCATCGCCTGTCCACGGCAAAGGCCAGATTTTATCGGCATAAACATTTGAAATTACAGGCACCGATAAAGATTTAAGCCAAAGCGGCAACTGCTCAGGCGAAAGGCCGAACCATGTGCAAGTAAGTGTTCCCCAAAGCACTGTTGACAGGCCAAATAAACCGATAAGCAACATTATTGGCGAAACTTCTTTTTTTGCAATAATTGATTTTATAATCGGAACGGCTACAACTGCACAAATTAAAAGCCCGTAACCGCCATCGCCAAAAATTATTCCGAAGAATATGAGTATAAATGCAAGAAACCATGCAGAAATGTCATACTCAAAGTAACCGGGCACTGTTCCCAGAAAATCTGTAAGCGGATATATGAGGCTTACAAATTTGTTGTTCTTAAGCTTTGTTGGAACATCATCTTCTTCGGTGGGTTCTTCCACAATCAGTCCCCAAATATTCTCGGTTGCCAGTTCCTTTAACTTTTCAACATTTTCCGCTTCAACGTAACCTTTAAAATAAGCAACGGTTGCCTGCTGTGACAGATTTTCACTTGCCATACCCGTAGAATAGGTTTCAAACTCAACTTCTTTTTCCAATGCTTTTACAGCGCTTTGCAAACTGTCAACATATGCTGCGGCTGATGATATTTTTTCATCAATCTCGCCAACACGTTTTGTTAAGAGGCTAAGCTTTTGTTTCATTTTGTCGGTTGAAACTTCGGGCAGTTTCAGGCGGAAAGTACTTAAGTCAATGTCTGTTTCAGCACAATTTTCTGATATTAAAAACTTAACCGAGGTTTTATCTTTGGAAAGTGTAACAGTTTTAATACTTTCCGGCAGATTATCATACTCTTTTTTCGGCATTTCGTAGAAACTGAGCTCCGCTGCGCAAAGCGAAAGCTGACTGATACTTTCTACATTGATATCTCCCCAGCTTTTAAGCCGCTCAAGTTCGGAATTGATTGCGCTTATTTCAGAAATACAATCTTTTTTCTCCTCGGTCAGCTTAATAATTTCCTCCGCAAGAGCCAAAGCATTTTCTTTATCATATTCCTTTTGATTGGTATTTTTTGTTTTACCAATCAAGAAAACCGCACTTTCAAGAAGAGAAATCTGCTCACTAAGTTTTTTAAGCTTTTCGCCAAAGCCTTCGGCAATTTCAATATGAATCAGTCCCAGTTTACGTAGCTTTTTAAGTGTTTCGGTTTTCTTGTTGCCCATAGTTATGAGCGAAACTTTTTTCATAGGCACGATCATACTATATCAACCTGCCTTTCCGAAACATCGACATTACGAAGTGCAATTTTGCGCTTTGAAATTTTAGAACGCACAACGGCACTAACCTGCTGGTCTGCCATATAAATCGATATTTTTTTAATATTTTCCTCTGTTTCGGGAATTTTAACTTTTTCAAAAAGATTAACCCTTTGTGAAGTTGTAAGAAGCTCTTTATTTAAAAGCCTTACCTGCTCGCAAAGCACCTCTGCCTCCAAATCAAGCATAATTGCCTTTTCCATGTGATTTGCGGCAATATCAACCCAGAGAGGCGTATTATATAAATCATAGTCGCCTCTTTCAAAATCTGCTCCTTCATAAGTTGGAATGTCAACACCGGCAATATTTCCGCTCCCTTTGCGGATATTGCTTACTTTGATTATCCCGTCAGGAAAAGCATCTTTTTCAGAAAAAACAGCTATCCACTCGCCAAAGCTTTTTTCAAGTTCTTCCTTTTCACGTCTAACAGAATCAGCTTTTGACTCTATACTGCGTATTTCTGCCTGGAGCTGTTGTTTTTTAAGTGTGAGAGTAGGCAAATATCTGCGGTACATTTTAAGAGCATCTTTTTGTACCTTTAACTCGTTTTTAGTTAATTTGATTTTTGCCAAAATCACAGCCCTCCTTGCCTGTCGGGCCAAAACTCTGATACAAGGTCACTTTTAATACCGGTTTCGTCCTTATTAAAGCATTCTGCTAAAATTTCCCATCCCAAATCAAGAGATTGCTCAAGGGAAAGGTTAACAGAAAGGTCCATAAGCTTATCCTCAAAAAGCTCACCGTATTTTAAAAGCTTTTCATCCCAGTTATTCATTGAAAAACCCATATTTTTCTTTTCAACTGTTTCTTTATATGAAGAATAAAGCCTTATCATGGCATCCATAAGCGCCCTGTGATCTTTTCGTGTTTTTCCGTTTACATTCTGTTTAAGCCTTGAAAGTGAACCAAATGGTTCAATGCGGCCACCTTTGAGATAATACTGGCCTTCTGTAATATAGCCGGTATTATCAGGCACGGGATGCGTAACATCGTCGCCCGGCATTGTTGTAACTGCCAAAACTGTAACAGAGCCGGAATCGGCAAAGTCAACCGCTTTTTCGTAGCGGGCAGCAAGCTGAGAATAAAGATCGCCGGGGTAACCACGGTTTGATGGAACCTGTTCCTGAGTAATGGCAATTTCTTTCATAGCGTCTGCAAAGTTTGTCATATCAGTAAGAAGTACAAGTACATCTTTATTCTGAAGTGCAAATTGCTCAGCCACTGCCAAAACCATATCAGGAATCATCATACATTCAACAGTAGGGTCAGAAGCGGTATGAATAAACATTACTGTTTTGCTAAGCGCACCGCCTTTTGAAAGTTCATCTTTAAAGTAAAGAAAATCGTCATACTTAAGGCCCATTCCACCAAGTACAATTACATCAGCTTCAGCCTGCATTGCAATACGTGCAAGAAGTTCGTTATAAGGCTCGCCTGATATAGAAAATATCGGCAGTTTCTGCGATACAACCAAAGTATTGAACATATCAATCATTGGAATATTTGTACGCATCATTCTGTTTGCGAGAATACGTTTTGTAGGATTAACAGACGGCCCACCAACTGCCTTCATATTATCAGTAAGAGCAGGGCCTTTATCTATCGGTTCGCCGGAACCATTAAATATACGGCCAAGCAAATCTTCACTAAAGGATACACGCATTTCGCTGCCGAGAAAACGGATTTCATCTCCGGTTGAAACACCTTTACCGCCTGCAAAAACCTGAAGAGATACTACATCCCCTTCAATTTTATTTACCTGAGCAAGCGATTTACCAAAGCGAGTGTTAATCTGAGCAAGTTCATTATATTTTACGCCAGATGCTTTTACGGTAATTACATTACCTGTGATGGATTCAATTTTGTTATAAACTTTATTCATATTACTCACCATCCTTTAATAAGCGCTCGGCGCTGTTTTCAAGTTTACCGCTGCCCTCAGCATAAAGTGCATCAATTTCCTTTTCAGCATTTTTGAAAGCTTCACTTTCAAACTCTGCGTAGTTCCAGTCGATAAATCTCTGGCGCATGCGATTAAAGAAAGCACGTGCATCATCTTTGGTATTTAAATGATATTCACTGCCAAGAACATATATAAGTTTATCAGTAACATAACGCTGACGTGGTGTGCCACAGTTAGCATCTATTAAATCGAAAGAGTTTTGCTGAAGATATACTGCATCAAGCATTTCTGATTTAAGGTAAATTACGTAGTCAGAAATAGTAGTACCCTCTTCGCCTACAACTTTCATCATAGAATCAATTTCATTGCCTCGCAAAAGTATATTTTTACAAAATTCACTTTTTTCGCGGCTTATAACACCTTGATACTTCGACCAGGAAATAAGCGGGTCGATTGCAGGATATTTTCTTGCATCGGAGCGCTCACGTGACAAGCCGTGAAAAGCTCCAACAACTTTAAGTGTTGCCTGCGTTACTGGCTCTTCAAAGTTACCACCTGCAGGCGAAACAGTTCCGCCAATTGTAACGGAGCCTGTGCTTCCATCAGGCAGGCGAACATAGCCTGCTCTTTCGTAAAATGCAGCGATATATGACTCAAGATATGCCGGAAAGGCTTCTTCGCCGGGAATTTCTTCAAGTCGGCCGGACATTTCACGAAGTGCCTGAGCCCATCGGGACGTAGAGTCGGCAAGAAGTAAAACATTAAGCCCCATCTGACGATAGTATTCTGCAAGTGTTACCGATGTGTAAACCGACGCCTCTCTCGATGCAACCGGCATTGAAGAAGTGTTACATATAATAATAGTACGTTCCATAAGAGAGCGACCTGTTTTAGGGTCGATAAGTTCAGGGAACTCAGTTAAGGTTTCAACAACTTCGCCGGCACGTTCACCACAAGCTGCAATAATAACAATATCAACATCGGCATACTTTGAGGTAGTATGCTGAAGAACTGTTTTACCTGCACCGAAAGGTCCGGGAGTACAATAAGTTCCGCCCTTTGCTACAGGGAAAAGAGAGTCTACAACTCTAACTTTTGTTTCCATAGTTTCAACGGGCAAAAGTCTTTCGCTATAACATTTTACTGCACGTTTAACAGGCCATTTAAAAGACATGGTTAAGGGTATTTCGTGTCCACGTTCATCTTCTATAACGGCTATGGTTTCTTTTATGTTATATTCGCCCTTTTCTGCGATAGATTTCAAAGTGTAATTTTTCGTAAGGTAAAATGGAATTAAAATTTTATGAGTAAAAGCGCCTTCAGGAACTGTTCCTATATACTCGCCTGCATGCAAAATATCACCGGGTTTTGCAGTAGGAGTAAATTCCCATTTTTTATCGGCATCAAGCCCATCGGCATAGTTCCCTCTCTCTAAAAACCAACCTGCTTTTTCAGCAATGGCAGGCAAGGGATTTTGGAGCCCATCATATATTTGGCCAAGCAACCCGGGGCCAAGTTCTGCCGATAACATATCTCCCGTAAATTCAACATTATCGCCACATTTAATGCCGCCGGTCATTTCATAAACCTGAATTTGAGCAATATTGCCCCTTATGCGGATAACCTCGCTTTTAAGTTTTGTATTATCAACATTAACATAACATATTTCATTCATAGAAACATTGCCGCAAAATTCTACCGACACAAGGTTTCCGTTAATGCTGACAACTTTTCCCACGTTTTCAGTCATTATAAAGCCTCCATTCTGTCTCCACTTAAAATGGAACTGTAAATATTTTTGTATGCGGCCTCTCCCAATTCTTTATCAAAACGTTTCATCCGCATTATAAGTTTAAGTTTAAGCCCGTAATAAAATAAATAATCTTCAGCAAAGGCATCCATTGGTCTGAGCGATTCAAGAAAACTCATACGATAATCATACAAAATTATTTCTGCTTCAAACGGGTTTTCTGCATTAGCTGCTTCATTTGCAACTTTTAAAAGTTTTTCAGGTAGCTGCTCATTTTCAAGTTCAAAAGATTTATTCATTTTTTCGGCGCGAACTTTTGCCAGAGCAAAACGCAAATTACGTTCGCCTTCATACCAATCGCTTAGTAGACGGTAATAATTTTGTTCCGGCTCAGCAGGCGGCAAAAGTGTTAATTTTTCTATTTCATTTTGTGCTTTTTTTCTTAAAAACTGCCTGCACAACTCAAAAAAACGTTCTTCGTCAATAGACAAAGGAGTATTATATGAAACACTGTCAAGAGATGGCAACTGCGATATAAGATAATATTCTGCCATAATTATTCAGCCTCTTTCAAAAGTTTTGTAACCTTAGGGCTAAGATATTTTGACAGCATATCTACTACAGCCTCAGCTGAATAATCATAATAAGCGTTTCCGCCATTTACTAAAATGCGGAAACCTCCGTCAAAGTTATCGTTTGCCTTTAAAGTAATTCCTTCTTTTATTTTTTCGTTAAATCCCGAAAGAATAGTTTCTTCAAATTTTTCCAAATCACTGCTGTTTAAAATTATATCCAGGCTTTCAAGCTCAGGGTTTTCAGACCAACGCTTTACAGCATTTATAACAATGTCAGCAAGTGCATCGGATGAATATACGGAACTTACATTTTTATTTAAAATGGTACTAATCTCCCTCGCAACACTTTCTCTGAAGGAAATAAGCAAATTCCTTCCTGCTTGTTTTATTGCTTCTTCGCCGGATTTTACAGCACGGTCGTTTTCCTCTTTAGCATCTGCCATAATTTTGTCGGCTTCTATTTTTGCGTTGGCAATTATTTGCTCTGCGCGGGCTTTGGCATCATCAAGCAAAGCAGCTGCCTTTGCTTCTGCCGCCTCTACCCCTTCTTTTTTAATCTGGTCGATAAATTCACTAAGTTGTATTTCCATATCTACTTCTCCTTTTTAAATTTGTTTTCCCGCAATAAAACACAAGGAACCAACGTTCTCTACAGACAGCTGGTTCCTTTAAGTAGTATTTTCAATTTTCTTACAGTTATTCTAACATATTACTATGTTTGTTGTCAAGCAAATTTTTACCTGATGGCATTATAAATAAGCTGAGCGGCCTGTGCCCTTGTTAAAAGCGACTTAGGAGCGAAAGCCCCATTGCCAACGCCTGAAATATATCCTCTTGTAGAAAGAGCCACAACTGCGTTTTTGGCGTAATCAGAAATTTCTGCTTCATCGGTAAACGAGGATACACCGCCTTCGGGAAGTTCCAGTGCGCGGAAAATAATAAGTGCCGCATCCTGACGGGTAATAAAATCTTTAGGCTTAAAAGTGTTGCCATAGCCGTTTACAAGGCCTTTTTCTGCCGCTTTGCAAACAGGCTCATAAAACCAAACATCCGAAGGAACATCTTCAAAAGAAACCTTTATAGTTTCAGGCTCTTCTAAAATTGTTTTAACAATTTCGTCTGTAAAAAGACGTGCGCCTTCTTCGTTAAAGTGAATACCATCGGGCAAAATTGAAGGGCCTACGTTATCTAAAACTGTATATGTATCTGCAACTTTAACACCAAGCTCTTCAGCCGCTTTTAAAATAGCCGCCTGTGCTTCGCGCTGATTTTCAACAGGTCTGCTTTTTATATACTCGCCTTCGTAAACAGGGCCGGGCAAACCAATAATAATTTCAGGGTTTGACGGAAGTTCCTGATAAGTTCTTATAAAATCTTTATAAATGTCAACATAATCATTTTTTATAACGTCCCAATAAATAGAGCGCATATCATTTGAGCCGAAAACTGAAACCACGATATCTGGTTCAAATGCAAGCGAATCAGCATACTGCTGAATTTTCGTATAAGAATATTCGTGCTCGCTGTAAATACCATAAGCGGCCTTACCAAAGTTTTTAACCTCATAGCCATCGCCTAAAGCCTTTTGAAGAAGGTCAGTATAGCTTGTTTGTGTTTGATATTTTCCGTCAGCATCAGCATATCCTGCAGTAAGCGAATCGCCAATGCATGCAATCTTTATAATGCCTTCTTTTTCAGGTTTTTCTTTTATAAGTGCCAAAACCATTTTTGCAAACTCGGCTCTTGTTACGTTGTCCATAGGAGCAAAAATTGTTTCGCTTCTGCCTGAAACTACGCCCTCTTCGTTTAAATATCCCACTGCCTCTGCTGCCCACTGAGCACTTTCCATGTCATCAAACGGCATTGCAGCAAAAACTGAAGTTGACAAAATTAAAACTGCCAGTAAAAGTGAAAAAAATCTTTTCATAAACAAAACTCCTTTAAATATTATATAGTTTATGGTAAACCCCGCCCTTTTCGAGAAGTTCGGAGTGAGTACCCTGCTCTTCAATGCCTCTTTCGCTTATTACAACGATATTGTCGGCATTTTTAATAGTAGAAAGACGATGTGCGATAGTTAAAACAGTTCTTCCGTTTGAAAGCTTTTCAAGGGAATCCTGAATAACCTTTTCGCTTTCATTGTCAAGAGAAGAAGTTGCCTCGTCAAGTATTAAAATTTTAGGGTCTTTTAAAAACACACGTGCTATTGAAAGGCGCTGTTTCTGCCCGCCTGAAAGCTTAACGCCACGCTCGCCAATATAAGTATCGTAGCCGTTTGGCAAGGACATTATAAATTCATCGGCTCCTGCTTTAATTGCGGCATCTTTAATTTCTTCGAATGTTGCTCCCGGCTTTCCGTATTCAATGTTTTCGAGCACAGTTCCCGAGAACATATATACATCCTGCTGAACTATGCCAATATTTTTGCGAAGAGATTGCATGGTGTAATCTTTGATATTTTCCCCATCTATTAAAATTTCGCCCGAAACAGTGTCGTAAAACCTTGGCAAAAGGTTGCATATAGTTGTTTTTCCGCTACCCGAAGCACCAACAAGAGCAACATTTTCGCCTTCGCCGATATGAATATTTATATCAGAAAGAACAATTTTTTCGTTATCGGGATAGTTAAACGAAACGTTGCGAAGCTCAATTTCGCCCTTGACATTCCGGAGCTCTTTTGCATTTTCGCTGTCAGTAATATCGGGCTTGGTGTCCATAATTTCAACAAATCTTTCAAGCCCTGTCATACCCTTTTGAAACTGCTCGGTAAAGTTTATAATAACGCGTATTGATGCGGTAAGGGTTGAAATATATAAAATGTAGGCCGTAAAATCGGCAACTGTAATTTTCCCGTTCATTAAAAAGAGTGCACCTGCAATAATAACTGAAATATACATAACGCCTTCAAAAAAACGGGTTGTACACTGAAAGCCTGCCATATATTTGTAAGCATACTGCTTAATTTTCAAAAATTTGTTGTTACCCTCGTTAAATTTTTCAATTTCAATTTCTTCATTAGCAAAAGATTTTACAACTCTGATGCCAAGCAAGCTGTCTTCAACTCTTGCATTAAGTTCACCTGTCTGCTTGCGTGATTCTTTAAATGCAACTCTCATTTTACCGCGAAAACTAAGCGACGCCAGAAGCATAATAGGCAAAATTATAAATAAAATTAAAGTAAGTGGTACATTTATTGTCATTAAAACCGAGAAGGCAATTATAATTTTAAGGCCTGTAATAATAAGCTCTTCGGGGCAATGATGAGCAAATTCGGTAATATCGAAAAGGTCGCTGGTAATTCTTGCCATAATCTGGCCAACCTTTGTTTCGGAATAATAAGCATAAGATAAAGTTTGTAAATGCGCAAAAAGGTCACGGCGCATATCAGTTTCCATTCTTGTTCCCATAACGTGGCCTGTGTTTGCCATATAGTAGTTGGCAACAGTATCGATAAGCCTTAAAATTATGTATAAAACTCCTGCCGAAGCAATAAGCCCCAGGGTAAGATTTTGTGGCGAAACAGTTGCAACCGAGGTTATTTTTCTTACTATAAGCGGAAAAACAAGCTCACAGCCTGTTGTAAGCGCGGCACAAAGCAAATCAAAAATAACAATCCATTTATAGCTATAATAATAAGGAAGAAACTTTTTTAAAAGATATGAAGTTTTGTAACCTGATTTTTTCATAAAATCCCCTTTATAAATTAATTGCAAACTGAGTTTGCATGAATTAACACTTTGTGTTATGAATTGGCGGCAAGCCGCCATGAATTGAAATTCTCAGAATTTCGTTATGGTTGAAAATCAAAGATTTTCTATGAATTTTGCTTCGCAGTTTTAACAGATGCAGATAAAAGTCTGCGGATTTTACTACATTTTTCATAAAAAGAGTTATATATATCAGCCGAAATAATATTGGTGTCTTTTAAAAGTGATAACCAATAATCACACTCATAACATTCTTTTAATGCAATGTGAAGCTTGTTTATAAAATCGGCGCGACTTGCGGCATAGCAACTTTCGTGAATATTTGCACCAATACTTGTGCCACATCTTAAAAGCTGATTTATTAAAACTGAATATTTTCCTCTGTCTTCAAAATTTAAACATAATTTTACAATTTCAATTGCAAATTGTCTAGAAAAATTTACCAGCAAATTTTCCTTCATAAAAAACCTCCAACACCTTATTTATAAATATTATAAAACCTCTTAACAACAAAATCAATAATTTTTTAAAATTTGATTGCAAATTTTTTCATTAACGAATTTGGAACAAATTCAATTCATGGCGGCTTGCCGCCAATTCATGACATATCGTGTCAATTCACAAAACCGTAGGTTTTTATTCATTGTTGAAGATGCAATTCATTTAAAAAATCCCTAAAACAGGCGCTTTGGTAATATTGTTGTAAAAAAACTGAAATTTTTTAAAATAATTGTTGCATTTTTTAGTTAATTATGTTAAACTATTAACATAAGATATGTTTAAATTGTTAAAAATGCCTATTTTTAGGCCTTTTTGCGCTTTTTCATATCTTAAAAAGTATTTATTTATGAAAAGAAGAGATTTTTTATGAAAAAAATTATCTCGGTTCTGGTGGCAATGCTTATGCTCCTTACAATGGTTCCTGCATTTGCCGCTGTTGCAGTTGATCCTGCATACCCTTCAAAGGCTTATCTCAATGATTTAAGCTCTATTGCGGATGGTGCAACTTCTATGACAGGCTCACCATTCAGCGGAAACGCAAGCTACCCTATTTCATTTGCTTTTAGCGGAGGACAGTTTAGTTTTTCACATTCTGATGCCGCAAAAAGTGGTCTTGTTTACATTGGCTATGGTGGTAGCTATGAGTATGACAACTATGTGTTTGGTTATGATGTAAAATTCAGTGGGCTTACATCAAACAGCGGTGACGCTGTTTTCTCAAACAACCCAGGTACTCAGAACACTGTTTTTGCTGACAGCGCTCAAGCAAAGATTGACAGTGGCGAATATGTTGTTGGTACTTTAGATCCATCCGGTGCATATTTACCTGAAGAGGTTGACACAAAAAATGATGCAGGAAACTGGAAAAGAAAAGCCTCTAAAACTGCTTGGTGCTTTAAGAAAAGCGGCGACGACCTCTCCTTTACAACTAGAAAAGCAGATGGTGCTCTTATAAACGGTGCTAACGGCAAACCTGCTATTTTCTTTGGTAGTGCTCAGCTCGAGCAGGGCAAAACATATACTTATAAAGTAAACGTTAATACTGTAGAACATACATACAGCACTGTTATTATCGATGAAGAAGGTAACATTTCTACAGGTGTTTCAGGCGAATGCCAGAATGCTTTTGTTGAGCTTTACAAGCTTGATACTTCTATTGCTGCAGGTACTGACGCCGCTGTTACTATCGACAATATCTTTGTTGAAAACTACTTTGGTATTACTATTGCTCCAAGCTATCAGGCAAACGCTGAAGGCACAGTTACTTTCGGCGCAACTCTTCCTGTTAACTTGACAGATGCTAAAGTTTATATCAATGATACTTTCGTTGAAGATATTGCTTTAACACCAGGCGAAATTGATTACACTATCACTTCTGCCCTCCCTGCAGGTACAGGCTATGGCGAAGCTGTAATCGAAATCCGCGGTAAAATTAACGGCGAAGATGTTAAAGCTACAGCTGTTACAGATATTACAAGCACATTCTTAACAGGTAATGGCAAAACTATCGACACTCCTGATACCAATGCATCAAAATTAGGCCTTCGTGGTTTCGCAAGCGGTGGTACACTTTCAGTTCCCGAAGATGATCAGGGCGTTTGGGCTGTTACAGAAAAAGGCCAGATAGACATTACTGATGCTATTACTCCTGCCCTTAAAGGTATTGTAGACTATAGCTTTGATTTTAAAACTGCTACAAACCTCAATCAGATTAGAGTTAGAATGACTGCTAATACTGATAATGGTGCAGCGTTTACGTGGGAAAAAGGCAACGGTGATCCTTACCACTACTTCTTAAACGGCTATGCAAGCAGAAAAATTGGTAAAATGGGCGTTGAGTATAAACTTAACGACTGGAACACTTTCAAAGTAAGAGCTGATTTTTATGAAAACAAATACTATGCATACATAAATGGTACTCTTTGTGAAGAAGGTACACTTTATGCAGAAAAAGGCGTAACTGACCAGGTTGTAGACGTTCGTATGATACTTAACTATTCTGATGCAAATGCTGCTACTTCAACAGTTCTTCTTGATAACTTTAAACTTGTAGAATATTGCACAGTTACTGCTCCTGCTACAGTTACATTTGGTTACGAAAACGGAACTTCTGTAGATTACGCTGATGAAGCGCTTACATCAGTAGGCCTTTCAAAGGTTGAAGTTAAAACCGGCCTTCCATTTGACAGCGCAAGCATTACAGACGCTACTGCTAAAGTTGTAAACGCTGACGGCGATAAAGTTAACACAACTCTCTCCTATGCTGATGGTACTTTCACAGCTACATTCGGCGGTGCTATATTAGCTGATGGCGATTACAAACTCGTTATCGACAAAGCAGCTACTCTTAAAGGCAACGCAATTGGCCTTGACCGCGAAATTGATTTTGCAGTTAAATCAGAAGACAGCATTATAGCTTCTGAAGCTGACAAAACTGTTTCGAGCGCAACAACTCTTAAAGTTTACGCTCCTAATGCTGACAAAGTTGTTTTCGCTGTAAACGACAGTACTGTTGTTGAACTTAACGATTCTGATGCAGTAAATGGTGTTTATTCTTATGAATACACACCGGTAAATTCTGGTATTCAGATTTTTGATGCTTATATTTACGAAGGCGACGACATTAAACTTTTAACTTCAAACTTTAACTACTTGCCCGGAGCACAGTCCATGAAACAGGCAAACAACATGAACGACAAAAAAGAAATGGATGTAGCTTCTGGTGCAACAGGCGAATTTGTTGACGGTGCCGGTTTTGATGGCAGCGTAGCTTATAAGCTTACAAGTAAAGTTGGTACAATTATAGATGGTGCTGAAAACAAAGATTCTTTAAACTCAAATACATCTTCTTTCGGACCTAGCAACAACCTTTACAGAAAAATGGTAAACGAATTTGAGCTTAAAGCTGGCGAAAATACATATGTATATACTGAAATTGGTTACAGCATGAATGGTAAAACCTATGCTGATAGAGAAACTGTTGCAGTAGGTAATAGCAATGTTTCCTCTTACCAGACTTTCTATATCAGAGGCAGCAAAGCTCCTAACGAAGGAATTTTCTGTAAAAATGGTACTATCCTCGGAACTTCTACACAGTATACACCTAATAAGTGGTACAGATTCAAACAGACCATTGACTTTGACACTATGACAAATATTTGGGAAGTATATGAAGAAGGCACTGATGGCAAACTCAGCAAGCTTGTTCTTAAAACTAATGATGATATTTCCGGTATCGCTTCAACCAATGCAGCAACTGCATTCCCTAACTGGAAAAATGATATCGTAATAACATTTAAATACAATCTTTGCGTTCTTCCTAACGACAATGCTGCTGCTCAGGCTGGCGTTCCAGCAACTGTTGTGGTTGATAACTTTAACAGATACTCCCCAACTACACTTCCTACTACTAAAACTGTAAACGGTTCTGACAGCTATGTAATTGAAGAAGGTACTGCAGATGCAGCTGTTGTTCTTACAAGTGCATATGATAACGATGCTGCAAACGCATTTGATGCAAGCCTTATCACAGTAAAAGTTAATGGCGAAGCTTACGATGCTGCAACTATTAACGTAACTGATGGTGCAAACTTCACAGTTTCCGGTCTTGCAGGCGTTAAAGCTGGTTCAAAAATTGAAATTGTTATTTCTGAATACGCATTCTTCAATGGTGCTACAACTGATACAGAGCTTGTTATTCCTCTCTACGTTGCAGACAAAAACGCTCTCTGCGTATTCCCATTTGCAACTGCTAGTGATAGCGCTGGTAACTTAACTGCTATGGCTAAATACATCAATGGCGGTTCTTCAGTTGACATTTACCTCATTCTTACTCAGTATAATGGTTCAAAAGTTGCTAATACTAAATTTGTTACAAACCTTATTGAAGGTGGCGAAAGTGGCGTAATTTATGGCACATTGCCAAATTACTCAGCAACTGCTGATACTACAATAAGACTTTGGAACAAAGCTGATATTTCTGCTTTGGCTCCTGTAACTATGGTTCCCGGTAATAATGTAGAGTAATTACTGATTTTAAACCCCTCCGCAAACGCGGAGGGGTTTTCTTTTTAAAACATATTGAATTTTTCACTTATTTGTGGTATTATGTTTTTATGTTTTTAGAAAGGCAATAATTTAAATGAAAAATACCAAACATAAAATGACGAAAATTGTTTTAATGCACTATATTAAGTTTATTTTCCGCTCTGCCCTGTTTCTTTTCGCAACAGGAACATACATTTATAATGCAGTTACAAACGGCAAAAGCGGATTTATGGGTTTTGAAAATAATTACAAGCTTTTAACTTTTATTTGGCTTGTATTCTTTATAGAAATGGCTTTAAGGTTTTTCCCTGCAAAGCTTGAAAGCATGGGTTGCCAAAAGCAGTTTGCTAAAAATTACATTCCGATAGAAGGCGGCGAAACTCGCCTTACCTGTGGTAAAACTACATTTATTGTTGCATTAGTATGGCTATTGTTAAATGGCGTTTTGGGTATATTTTATTTATGCGGAATTTTTACTCGTGGAATAATGCTTTTAATCGCTCTGTTTTACTCTGTTTGTGATGTAATTTGCATTTTGTTTTTCTGCCCATTTCAGACATGGATTATGAAAAACAAATGCTGTGGAAGTTGCAGAATATATAACTGGGACTACGCAATGATGTTTACACCACTTTTATTTGTTAAAAATGCTTATTCCTGGTCACTACTGGCCATTGCACTGCTGCTTTTAATTAAGTGGGAAATAACTGTACGAAGGCATCCTGAAAGATTTTTGGAAAGTTCTAACCTATCTCTTTCCTGCGCAAAGTGCCAGGAGAAGCTTTGTCAGCACAAAACTCAGCTTCGTTCTTTTCTTAAAAAGCAAAAATTTATAAAAGGCAACTTCTAACGAAGTTGCCTTTTGGTTGCTATTTTTGTTTTAGTGCTCTTTTTTCGGCTATGCAGTCATCTATATATCTGTCTTTAATTCTGCGCATTGCATCGCCTATTATATGCCATCCCAAATCGGGACACTGCATTCTATAATCGCAGGCCTCCCCTGCTCTGAAGCTCCAGGAAAGAATTGTTCTTGCACCTGCATCGTAAACAGCCTCTGTTCCTTCATAAACAGATTCTTCAAAACCGTTTTTAAAGCTATAACCTTTCACCCAAATATGATTAGGGCAATTAAGCTCATTTGCGCTATCAATAAATTCTTTTGTTTTATCGTAAACATAGCCGTAAACATCTCCTGTTTTTTCTGTCCAGTAAGGGTCGGTTCCAATTTCATCTACTGTGTCAAGAGCTGCAAGATTTTTCGCAAACCACCAGCTTTCAAGATGTGTACAAACAGTATTGCGAAGGTTTGCCTCTCTTGAATATTTAGTAACCTTTGCAAAAAAGTTTGTTACAGTGTCTCGGCGGAACTGTTCAACCTCTGGCGTAATAATGTTTGGCATAGGCTTATTATATTTTTCTTCAAACAGCTTTTTGCATCTTGGGCAGCAGCAGGCAAATTCACTTCCATCTTCAGAAATTCTAAGATGAGGCTCATCCCAGAAAAGTGTTTCTCCCCCCGCCTCTGCAACCATATCAATCCAGGTTTTAATAAATTCAAAGTAACCTGGGCTGTTAAAGCAAATACGCAGAGGATCAATTTCGCCTTTGTTATTTACCTGATGTGAATCGCGGTAAAACTGCAGCACGTGTGAAATATCCCCCGGAGGGCCTCCAAGCCCCCAGTTATCAATCCAGCATTCAAGGCCTGCATCTTTTGTGGCGCTGATAATGTCTTTCATAACGCTCTTGTGGCGTTCCATATCGTTATGGGTAAACATATGTACCACAAGGTTCATATTATGATTAATAATATCAAGCATATCGTCTTTAACCTGACGAAGCATTCTGTTGCCGTGATAAGCAACACCAAGTTTTAATGGTTTCATAATTTTTCTCCTTTACTTGATTTATTTTTATTTTTATTTTATAATTTACTTTGGGAGGTGTGATAATTGTCTATTGATTTTATGCACAGATTCGACAACTCTTTCTACTTAATAAAATGCTACAAAGCCTCGCACAAGGAATGTTTTCGCCACAGCCATATGTCAAACACCATTGAATTTGTTTACATTACCGAAGGGGCTGCAAAACATATATTAAACGACAGCGAATCTATTATAGAAAAAGGCGACTATTTTGCAGTTGATGTTTCTTCTGAACACGAGTTTCCCGAAGTTTTCAGCAAAAGTATTGACATGATAATATGTTCAGTAAATACTGATTTCTTTATGTCAGCAGCAGGTAAAGCGCGAAACTTAAACGAAATTTTTAAGTACTACTTTCCTTCAACAAATGTAAATATAGATAAAAACAAAATTTATCACGATAACGATGGAAGTGTTTTTTCATATTTTAACGATATTTTAAACGAAAGTGCTCTCCGACTGGTGGCATACACTGATAAAATAAGCAGTTTGCTTGTACAAATTTTAATTTCAATGCTGCGCAGCTACAATTTGCCAAGAGAAAAAAATATCGACTTTGTTGTTGAACAGGTTCTCGATTTTGTTAACAAAAACTTTTCAGGCGAGGTTTCACTTCTGGAACTTTCAAAGCAGTTTTTCATAAGCCATTCAGCCCTCAGCCAGAATTTTAAACGAGAGGTTGGCACATCATTTAATACATATCTTCGGCAAAGAAGAATTTTTGAAGCCTGCACCCTCTTGCAAAAGCAAAATGTAACAGTTGAGGAAATAGCCTCAAAAGTTGGTTACAGCGATACAAAATACTTCAGAGAAGTGTTTAAAAAAATACTGGGCTGCACTCCAAGAGAGTTTAGGGGATTTGTGAGAAAATCCCAAATGTGTCCTCATAAAAAAAATTGTTTTGCCGAAAACAGGCATCTTACCTGCAGTTTGCAAAAATACTGCACTCACGATTAAAGTATAGCATTGAAACTTTATATGAACAACCGATAAAATTTCGCGTTTAGGGGGTATTATTCACAAATACCCCTTTTCTTTTTCGCTCCTTGACACTGCAGTATTTTAGTGATATATTTTAAGTTAGGTTATAATTATTTTCTTATTTTAAGGTGGTATAATTTATGAAAAGAACAAACAAAGTTGACGACTTTTTTGAAAAACAACCTCCACTTTTATTTTTAAAAGATTTAAAAGCTCCCTTGCATCCTGAGCTTCCAGGCCTTTTCAAGGAACGCAAAGCCAAAGAAGGCGAAGTTTCGGCAAAGGGGCTTTATTTAGTACCTGAATTTGATGATAAAAATGGTTTACTTGAAACAGCTTACGATGATTTTAAATGTTTTTTAGATGCATACTGCCTTGGCGGAAATCTTTTTCCTGTAAAGACGAGATACTGCGAAACAGATGTTTTTGAGCAGTACATAATTGAAATTACTGAAAACGGTGTTACCATTTGTGCAGGCGATACAGAAGGCATAAGACGTGGCATATTCTATATTGAAGACGAGCTTAAATCGCGCGAGGCGGCATTTTTGCCACTTGGTATTATAAAACGTACTCCGCACATAAGAAAACGTATTACGCGCGGATTTTTCAGCCCTACAAATCGTGCACCAAAATTTGGCGACGAGCTTTCCGACGATATTGATTATTACGATGACAACTATTTAAACCGCCTTGCCCACGATGGCTCAAACGGTTTATGGATTTATACAAGATATTCCGATTTGGTTAAAACAGATATTATTCCCGAGTACGGCGAAGGCGGCGAAAGAAGAATTGAAAAACTTCGCAGTGTTTGCAAAAAATGTGCAAGATATGGTATTGGTATTTACGTTTTTGCAATCGAACCTGAAGCCCCAACAAAGCCTGAAATTTACGAGGCTCATCCGGAACTTTTGGGTGGGCGATCGGGAAACAGCGAATTCAGAGCGGCAAACGGAATTAAAACATTTTGTACTCACACAGAGGCTGGCAGAGCTTACTGCATTGAAGCTACAAGAAGGCTTTGCGTTGCCGCACCTGAAATTGCCGGCATCATGAGCATTACCGCAGGCGAAAGAATAACTTCCTGTGCAGCAGAAGCAGGCAGCAATTGTCCAAACTGCGGCCATATTCCACGTGGCGAAGGTTTAGCTCAAACTATTGACTGTATTCAGGAAGGCATAAGGCAAAGCGGAAGCAAAACCATTGAATATATTAGCTGGACTTACGGCCATAGAATGTGGGACAAAGAGGAAGATATTATTGACTATGTAAAACACGCCCCCAGCGACGTTATGCTTATGCAAAATTTTGACGATATGGCATACGAAGAGCAACTAGGCCGTGTAAGGCAGGGCGTTGACTACTGGCTTTCATACCCCGGCCCATCTGATTTATTTAAAAACACTGCACTTGCGGCAAGGGAATATAACAAACATATATATGCAAAAATGCAGGTATGTTGTTCGCACGAAATTGCAACAGTACCCTATGTTCCTGCACCAGGTATTATCTTTGATAAATTCAAAGGTGCACACGAACTCGGTGTTGAAGGCGTTTTGGAATGTTGGTATTTTGGAAACTATCCTTCAATTATGAGTAAAGCTGCAGGCGAGCTTTCCTTCTGGGAAGATTTTGGCGACAAAAAGGGGTTTTTAAATCGACTTGCATCTATCTATGGCGGACAGAGTAATGCTGAAAATCTTGTATCTGCCTGGTATCTTTTTGAGGAAGGTTACAGAAAATATCCGCTTAACGTAATGTTTAGCTACTACGGCCCTATGCACGATGGCGTTTGTTGGCAGCTTCAGCTAAAGCCTAAAAACTTTTCTCTTTCCCGTTCGTGGCTTTTAATGGACCGCCCTGATGGCGACAGAATTTACGAAGCGCTTGCCTGCGGACACACTCTTGATGAAGTTATTGCTTTAACTGATGAAATGGCAACAAAATTTGAAGAAGGTTTAAAGGTAGTTGACGGAACACCTGTTCCAAAAGAGCACGAAAGCGTTATAAAGGCTATGGCAACTCTTTTCAGAAGCGGAAACAATGTTCTTAAGTTTTACAAAAAAAGAGAGCAAATAGGCTTTTCTGAAGGCGACAGTGCTACGTTACTTTCCGAAATGGAAGCTTTAGTTTATGATGAAATTAAAAACTCCGAAAAAATGATTGAAATTTGCAAAAATGACAACCGTTTAGGTTACCATTCTGAGGCGGAGGGTTATAAATATTTCCCCGAAAAAATTGAGGACAGAATAGAAAAGCTAAAAATGCTTTTAGAAACAGAATTTGCCGAAGTTAAAGAGCGAATTGAAAAAGGGCTTGAACCACTTCCCTACTTTTTATCAGGAAGCGATGATGAAGTTCACTTTTCTCTTATTAAGGATAATATAGAAAATGCTGAAAAGCATTTTCTTGACGATGATTCCTCATACTTTAGCACCTCATATGACGATGAAAACATATATATAAAGGTTTCGGGAAATAAAAATTTTGTTATTTCTCCTGAATTTATTCCAATGCACCCATATCCACCTGTTTGCATTTCAGCCGATGGAAAAGCAAACTTTAATTACGAAGCGAAATTTTACTATAACTATTTTGGCGAAAGGTTAGTAAGTGAAATCGCAAAATGGAAAGCAGAAAAAACAGATGATGGTGTTTTAGTTACAGTTTCAAGAAAAGGCATTGAGTGGAACGGTAAAACTCCTATAAAGCTTTGCATTTCAACACTTGAAGGGGCTAAATGGCTTCGCGATGAAATGGCAATTTATTCGCTTGGAAAATCAACTGTTTCTCCTGGTGATTTAGGCTGGTTTATACCAACGGAAATGTAAAAATATTCCATATCACAAAAAGGCAAATAAACTTAAATTATAAATAGTGCTAAAGTACACATAATTATCAACAATGAAAAAACCGCATTTTATAATGCGGTTTTACTAATTTAAGCCTTTTTGTTATGGACAAACTTCACCTCTCGGCGTATAACATACGCCTTCGGGTACCAACTATGTGTTCAGTTTGTCCATTCTGAAAAATTTTTCCAAATTCCTTATAAATTTATATTTGGTTTAAATAAGGCATCGCTTTAATTGCGCCACGTCTTTGAACACAAAAGCCTGCAACTTTATTTGAAAAATCAGCAAACTCCTGTACTTTTTCAAGTAGAATTTCGCTACTGCCAAAGTTTGCAACGTTAAAGAGGAATGCTCCCATAAAAGCATCTCCTGCTCCGGTTGTATCAACAGCTTTTACGTCCATTGCAGCAGAAGTAACAACGCCTTCTTTTGTTCTTATTATTGCGCCTTCTGCACCTTTTGTAACAATTACAGTTTTAATTCCCAAATCAACAAGCGCTTTCGATGCATCTTCAGGGCTTTCAAAATCGGTTAAAAGCTTTGTTTCTTCATCAGATATTTTAATAACATCAACAAAGCCGAGAATTGAACGCATTCCTTCAATTGCAGCTTTTTCGCTTTTCCAAAGCGGTGCTCTGTAATTAGGGTCATAGGAAATTATGCAGCCTGCTTTTTTCGCCTCTTCAAGGGCAAAAAGTGTTGCGCTTTTTGCAGGCTCATCAGTAAGGGAAAGCGAGCCTACATGGAATATTTTCGAGTTTTTAATAAGCTCAGTTTTAACTTCCTCTTTTGTAAGGCAAGTATCGGCACCAGGTTTTCTTGCAAAGGAAAAGCTTCGGTCACCATTTTCATTTATATTTACAAAAGCCAAAGTTGTGAAAACGCTATCGTCGCTTATAAGGGCATCGGTACAGATATTTTCGCTTTCAAGAGTTTCTCTCAAAAAGTCGCCATGCATATCTTTTCCTATTTTGCCGATAAGAGCGGCCTCTCCGCCAAGGCGTTTAACTGCCGAAAGAACGTTTGCAGGTGCGCCGCCGGGGTTTTGCTCAAAAAGAGTTTGTCCACCTTCGCTTTTTCCTGCATAAGTCATATCAATTAAAATTTCGCCAAGTGCTACTACATCAAAGGTTTTCATTAAATTCACCCTTTCAATCAGTCAACATTTCTTTTGCCTGCGGCATCAATTCTTGGGTCGGTATAAATATCGTATTCATCGCGGCTTTTTGTTGAAAATTCAGAAACAACTGCGCCTTCTTCCCCGGCCTGGAACCAGTGAAGTGTGTTTGGCATAATTGTATACTGTTCGCCCGGATTTAATACGATTTCATTGCGGCATGTAAAGTATTCTTCCATACCTTCAGGAAGTTTACCCTGAATTTCGTCTTTGCCTTCGCCTTCAACATAAAGATAAACTTTACCATATCTGCAACGGAAAGTTTCTTCTTTGCCAATTTCGCCATTAATTTCAGGATGGCGGTGTTCAGGGCAAGTCTGGCCGGGCAAAAGCACAAGCTCTTTTGCACAGCAGCGGTCGGTATTAACATAAACAACAAGCTCAAGGCCAACCTTTTCAATACAACCAAGCTCGTATTCTGCAACTTCAATATTTTTTCTTTCTTCTTCGGTAATTGCAATACCGGCTTTTTCAAGATATTTTTCAGCTTCGCGGCTGAATTTTTCGTAGTCAGTTTTTGTAAGCATTTTCATCTCTCCTTTTAGTTTGTTAATTTTATTATATCAATAACACAGTTGACATTCTACCTTTATAATGATAAAATAATTATACTATATTGATATTTTGGTGATTTGATGAAATCCAAACTATACAAAAGCGACAGTTATGTTAGCCGAGATACGGGCTTTACACTGCGAATGAACTATAGCTTTACTGAAAATTTTGAATTGCACCACCATGATTATTACGAATTTTTCTTAACCCTTTCAGGTAAAGCGATTCAGGAAATTAATGGCAAAAGGCAATCTCTGCCTGAGAGAAGCCTTGTTTTAGTGCGCCCGGGCGATGTTCATACGTATATTAAAGAGGGCGAATTTTCTTTTGTTAATTTAACTTTTACAAGTGATACTATGAAAAAGCTTTGCGATTACTTTGGCAGCTCACTTGAAAATATTATTAAAAAAGAAATTCCTCCAACTGTAATTTTAAGCCGCGAAAATTTTGATTCAGTTTTTGAAAAACTGAATAATCTCAATACAATAAGCCTTAGCGATACCGAAAAGGCTAACCTTAAAATGAAGCTTATTTTAACAGATATAATGGCTTTTATTATTGAAGGCGATAGCGAGAGAAGCCGCTCACTTGCGCCATTATGGCTTTCCTCTCTTGTTCTTCATTGTAAAAAGGCAGAAAATATAAATATAACCCTTCAGGAAATGGCAGAATTTTCAAATAAAAGCAGAGAACATATTTCAAGATGTTTTAAAAAGTATTACGGGGTTACTGTTGCCCAGTTTATGAACGAACAAAAACTAAATTACAGCGCAAATTTACTGCTTAACAGCAATCTGCCCGTAATTGATATTTGTTATGAATGTGGCTTTCAGAATTTAAGTTGGTTTTATAGAAAATTCAAAGAAAAGTTTGATTTAACTCCCCATCAGTTCAGAAAAAATGCGGGATTTAATACATAAAAAAGCTGAAAACAAAAGTTTTCAGCTTTTCCTATTAATTTATTTTTACGTTTTCCCAAAGAGTATTAAGATATCCCATCATATCAGTATCAAGATTTCGGAAAGCAAATTTATTATATTTTTCCGAAAAGCTTCCAAGCTCAGGATAAAGAATTTCCATTGCCTTTTCGCCCATATCATCTTTATATGTTTCGTTATTATAAACAAGGCTGTTTGGCGATGCATAACAGGTTGCCTTTGCATTTGCAACGGCAGGCTCTTCAGAGAGCATATAGTTTATAAATATTTCGGCAAGTTCTTTATTTTGTGCACAAGAAGGAATACACATAGCATCTACATAGAAGTTTGTTTGTTCAGGATAATAAATCTGAAGGTCAACATTTTCCGCCTGAGCCTCTGCCATTGTGAAATAGTCGCCAGCGTAATATGCACCAATTGCCGCTTCGCCCGATTCCATCATATTAAATATTTCGTCCATAACGTAGCTATATACATAAGGGCGCTGAGCAACAAGCTCTTCAAAGGCATCGTCCCAGTCGGCTTTGTTTGTTGAGTTTACATCGAGTCCAAGTTTGTAAATTGCAGTTCCAAATGCATCGCGAAGGTTATTAAACTGTAAAATACTTCCGCTGTATTTTTCGTTCCACATTAAATCCCAGCTACCGGTATCGGCTTTGTCAACAATATTGGCATCGTAAATTATACCAACTATGCCATATGCATAAGGAATTGTGTATTTATTATCTTTATCATAATAAAGGCCTTTGAAAGTATCATCAATGTATTTATAATTTGGTATATTTTCAAAATTCAGTGGCAATAGTAAATTCTCGTCAGCCATTTTTGCTATCATATAGTCAGATGGAATAATAACATCGTAGCTAACCGCTCCGCTTGAAATTTTGTTATACATATCTTCGTTTGAAGCAAATGTAGTATAATTTACGGTTATCTTTTGGCCATAAGTTTCTTCATACCATTTTTCAAATTCGCGGATAGTATCAAAGCTGCCTTCGCTTCCATCAGAAATATATTCGCCCCAGTTATATACATTAAGGGTTACTTTATTCCCGCCACAACCGCCAAAAAGCGGCAACATTATTAAAAGTGAAACTAAAACTGCAATTATTTTTTTCATTTGGAAGTCCTCCCTTTTGCTTTCTTTTTATTAAGTTTTTTCATATCATCGTTATCAATAACATTGCTAATTAAAAGAAGTGCCATTGTTACAAAGAAAATAATGGTTGCAAGGGCATACATTTTCGGTGTAACAGTTTTTTTGGTCATACTGTAAATTCTGATAGGTAAAGTTTCAAAGCCGTTTCCTGAGGTAAAATAGCTTATTACAAAATCATCAAGCGAAAGAGTAAACGCCATAATAGCCCCTGTTATAATACCGGGCAGAATTTCAGGCAATTCAACCTTTAAAAAAGCTTTAAGCGGTGTACAGCCTAAATCCATTGCCGCTTCAGGAAGGGATTTATCCATCTGGCGAAGCTTCGGTAACACCTGCAAAATTACATAGGGTGTACAAAAAGCAACGTGAGCTATAAGCATTGTTAAAAAGTTAAGGCTTGTTGATGCGCCGAAAAATCTTCCAACAAATACAAACATAAGCATTAGTGAAATACCTGTTATAATATCAGGATTTGTCATAGGAAGGTCGGTAACGGTGTTCATAGCCGCACGATACCATTTTGAGCGGAGCTTATTTATTCCAACTGCCGCAAAAGTTCCCATAACTGTTGAAATAGCCGTTGCCGCAGTTGCAAGAATAAGCGTATTTTTTACGGCTTCAAGAGTATTTCTGTCACTTAAAAGCTCTTTATACCATTTAAGCGAAAAGCCCGAAAAAACCGATAAACTTTTCGATTCATTAAACGAGAAGAAAAGCAAAACAAGTATGGGAGCAAACAAAAAGCCAAAAATAACTGTGCTGTATATTTTAGATGACATTTTCATTTTCACTCACCCCCATATACATATTTGGCCGTAACATATTTTACAAGCGCCATAGCAACGAGCAAAATTGCCATAAGAATAAATGCAATCGCCGCCGCAAAGTGAAGATTATTTGCAATATATTGGCCTTCAATAGCATCGCCTATGAGGAAAAACTTTCCGTTACCAAGCTTTTGCGAGATATAAAATGTGCTGATAGAAGGAATTAAAACCATAGTAATTCCCGATACAATACCCGGCATACTTAAAGGAAAAACAACTCTTTTCATAACAGAAAAGCTGCCACAGCCAAGGTCTCTCGCGGCTTCTAAAAGGTTTAAATCAAGCTTTGCCAAAATTGAGTAAATAGGCAAAACCATATATGGAAAATAATCGTAAACCATACCAATTATAACTGCAGTTTCCGTTCCTATAACGCTTATTGGCATTATGCCTAATTTAGAAAGAGCAGTATTTATAATACCGGTATCCTGCAAAATAGTCATCCATGCGTATGTTCTTATAAGAAAGTTCATCCACATTGGAATCATAATAAGAGTAACCATTGTTTTTTGAGTTTTTTCTTTGGCACGTGCCATAATGTAAGCGATAGGATATCCCATTAAAAGGCACACTGCCGTTGAAATTACTGCAAGTTTTAAAGACCTTGCAAAAATTAAAAGGTAAGTACGAACTTCTCGGGTTGAGCCATCGTCTTCCAAAACATTACTTGTTGCCGTAAAAAAGCGAGTAATATTTTCAGTTGTGAAAGCAAAATTATTGTCAGTAAAAGCATAATAAGCCACGAATATAAGCGGAACTATTACAAAAAGAACCGACCATACCGAGTATGGCGCAAGTGCCGCACGGTATGTATTTTGATTGTTTATTTTTTTCATTCTTCGCCTTCACCTCCGGGGTTTGAAAGCTCGTCAAGCTCATTTGAAAACGAAGAATAATCGCCAAACATACCTGAATATTTCGATTTTTTCATAATGTGAATTGCATCAGGATCAAGAGAAATTCCGATATAAGAATCTTCGTAAACGGGGTCGGTTGTCTGAATCATCCATTTAAAGCCGCCAATATCAACAATTGCCTCGTTATGAACGCCCATAAATGTTACAGAAGTAACTTTTCCGCAAAGCATTCCATTGTCAGGCGATACAATGTCAACATCTTCAGGGCGGATAACAACATCAACTGCCTCGCCCTTTTCAAAACCTTTGTCAAGGCATGAAAAAGTATGTCCGCCAAATGAAACTTTAAAATCTTCAAGCATAACGCCGTCAACTATGTTACTTTCGCCAATAAAATCGGCAACAAAGGCGTTTGCAGGCTCGTTATAAATATCTGTTGGCGTGCCGATCTGCTGAATTTTACCCTCGCTCATAACAACAATTGTGTCAGACATACTGAGGGCCTCTTCCTGATCGTGAGTTACAAATATAAATGTAATTCCGGTATTTTTCTGAATTTTTTTAAGCTCCTGCTGCATATCTTTACGCAGTTTTAAATCAAGTGCACCAAGAGGTTCGTCAAGAAGTAAAACCTTTGGCTCGTTAACAAGCGCTCTCGCTATGGCAACCCTCTGCTGCTGACCGCCTGAAAGGCTTGTAACCTTTCTGTCGGCAAAGCCTGAAAGCATAACCATTTTAAGCATTGCGTCAACTTTTTCTTTAATTTCATCTTTTGGAACTTTTCTCTCTCTTAAAGGAAAAGCCACATTTTCAAATACATTAAGATGGGGAAACAATGCGTATTTCTGAAAAACTGTATTTACGTGTCTTTTATGAGGAGGTACATCGTTTATTCTCTCTCCCATAAAAATCACGTCGCCATTGTCGGGGTTTTCAAATCCGCCGATAATTCGAAGAGTTGTTGTTTTACCGCAGCCTGAAGGGCCAAGCAAGGTAATAAACTCATTGTCGTGAATATCAAGGCTTATGCAGTCGAGAACCATTTCATCGCCAAATGTTTTGGAAATATTTTTAAGTTCAATGATTTTTTTCATTTCTATTCCCCTATCTTTTATCGCAGTAAAATTAAAAGGCACGCCGAATGCGGCATGCCACTTGTAAACAAATATTACGATATTTTACCGATAAATACAGAAAACCCATCACAAAAAATACCGGTATGCTAAATCGCAATCAGATCAGAGTCTATATAGTAAAGATTACTTTTACTACTCTTATTGACCATTTCACAAGCTTATGCCCAAGGCATTTTCGGTTATAAAGTAACCAACTTATAAAACTGAGCTTTTAACTCAATCAATAAGGCAACTAAAGTCGCCAACCCTAAAGGGTTTTTCGGCATTCGACCCGGCTGTCCGTATGGCCTTAGTCTAAAAATAGACGGTCTTAAATCTTACTTTGGAAACACTGCTCCAATTGAGATCCATTAAAGTATAACATAAAGGATTTAAAAAGTCAATAAAAAAATATATTCCACCTGCCAACTTCTTCGCTGCCAAGCGGAATACCTTCATCAAATTTAAGCTCAAGCTCTGCTTTTACTCTTACCGCCGCCGCACTTGTCAACGCATTTGCGTTCCTCATTTCAACTGCTCTTTCAAAGTATCCTGTGCCGTTTCCAATTTTAAATCTGTGTTCTGCCATCTGAATCATCTTTGGTTGAATACTTGACAATAGCCTCATTTTGTGGTATCATTCTCTTTGAAGCTTTCTTGGTATTAGAGCGCCTCTGGCTTTCAGAGGAAGAGCCGTCGACGCCAGGAAAACTTCTTTTTTGATATGTTATTAATTTTATAGTAAAAAATGCTGTAACCCTAATGGTTACAGCATTTTTTATTGGAGCTGGTGGCGTGAATCGAACACGTGACCTTTTCATTACGAGTGAAATGCTCTACCGACTGAGCTACACCAGCATTTACATATTTATATATTATATTCTACCAGGAGTAAAAATGCTTGCTCGCAAGGGCATTTTTACAACGCCGTCAATTGGCATACGTAGCCTGAAAGGCTGCAAGCAAGTTAAAAACTCGCAGGAGTTTTGCAAAGCAAAAATACATACATGCCAATTATAATGTAAAAACGCATTTTTGTCAACAATTTAATTTTTTTACAAAATATTTTTTAACTAAATTGTTACAATATTTTGTACGGATTTTTTGAAAAAATACACTATTTTGTGGAATATTACGCTTTTTAATTGCATAGATTAAAAATAAATGTTAAGAAATTTTAAAAAGTTGTTAAAAAAGTTTGACAAAATTTAATTTTTATGTTATTATTAGCTTCGTTGCCTGATGTGGCAACAGTACAGAAAGGAATGAATTTTGATGAAAAAGATTATTTGCGGCGCAATTACGGCTGTATGTATCACAGTTTTTTCAGCCGCAGGAATATCTGCCGATAAAATTGTAACAACACCTTCAGTAAACGTTTCGGGCAATGAGGCCGAGGCTGATGGTATTGGAACATATTACATTTTAAATGAAAATAACGAGCTTAAAACATTTAAAGATTTTATCGACAAGTATATTGAAGAAATGAACACTCCCAAATACGAAGCGGTTTTGGAATATGCAAAAAACTTTATTGGTGTTCCATATGTTTATGGAGGAAGCACTCCACGTGGTTTCGACTGCAGCGGCTTTGTAAAATATGTTTTAAACAATTTTGATATCAATATGCCCCGTAGCTCTTACGAACAGATGAACGTTGGCGAAGCTGTTGATGTTTCCGAAATTCAGCCCGGTGACATATTGTTTTTCCGCGGCGGCGGACATGTTGGTTTTTATGTGGGCGACGGAAATTATCTTCATGCTCCACAAAGCGGACGAACAGTTTCTATCGACCCTCTTACCCGCGACATTTATTGCGCAAGAAGAGTTTTTTAGTAAAAAATTTAAAAATTGTTACAAATATTTTTACACCAAAAAGCCCATTTTACGGGCTTTTTTAAGTTAATAATTAAGAAATTTCAAAAAATTGTTAAAAAAGTTTG
The DNA here is from genome assembly GCA_045590195.1 of Clostridia bacterium. Classification (GTDB taxonomy): domain Bacteria; phylum Bacillota; class Clostridia; order UMGS1883; family UMGS1540; genus JAZNQN01. The sequence goes on from JAZNQN010000044.1 coordinate 112,689, forward strand.
ACAAAATGAAATAATTATGTTATAATTTTAATTGTTAAATGAGATTGGAGGTATTTATGAGTAAAAAAATATTATCAGTATTATGTATTTTTGTTATTGCTATTTCTCTTTTTTCTATAAATGTTTCTGCTAATCAATATGTGTATGTAACAGGCGATGCTTTAAACATACGCAATGCCCCTTCAACAGATTCCCCAATTATGGGACAGGCTTTGTATGGTGACTCGCTTATTGTTTACGGCAAAGAAGGTAACTGGTACTTAATTTATTACTGGGGCGTTATGGGTTATGTTAGTGGTGACTATGTTTCAAATTATCATCCCGATAACAAGCCTACAACCGGCCAGCGAGTTGTGGATTATGCAAAAACCTTTACCGGTATCCCATACGTTTACGGTGGCAACTCCCCTTCACAGGGATTTGATTGTAGCGGATTTGTAAAATATGTGTTCGCTAACTTCGGTGTTAACCTTCCAAGAACATCTTATTCACAAATGAATGTTGGAACCCCTGTTACACGCGATGAACTTATGCCCGGCGACTTGGTTGTTTTCCGTGGCGGCGGACATGTTGGTATTTACTGTGGTGACAATATTTATATTCACGCACCTCAGACAGGCAGAACAATTACTGCTGAACCTATGAACAGAGAACTTTACTGTGCAAGAAGACTTGTATACTAATTAAAAAAATTAAGGTTGTGGATTTTTCCGCAACCTTTTTTGCTACCAAAAAATCCCGAAAGTATATTTCGGGATTTTTATTATTTATTGGATATGTAAATTCCTCCTGCAATAAGTAAAAACGACGCAAGGTACTGAATTTGAAAAATGTTCTCGCCAAGAATAATTGCCCCGAACACGCATGCAAAAAGCGGCTCGGCAAATTTAATGATAAATAAATTTGAAAGGTGGCCTTTATCAAGGAGCAAGTACCACATACAGTAGCTTGAAACTGATGCAAAGCAAATATAAAGCAGAATAAGAAGTGACGTGTCAAATCTGAAAACCATTCTGCCACCCATGGCAAAACCAACCACAAGCAGTATCACGCCGCCAAAAATCTGTGAAATACCAGCCGATGTTATGGGGTTTACAGTTTTAAAAACATTTTTGCCGATTACGTTTGAAAAGACTGTGCAAAGTGATGCTGCAATTATAAAAGCATCTCCAAGGGTAAAGGATATTCCTGTAATATTGGTATTTATCGCAACAATGCCTAAAAATCCAAGCACTACACCAACAACCTTTTTCCATGTAACGTGGTCATCTTTAATAAAGAAAGATGAAAAGCAAACATACAAAAGTGCACCAATTTGTTTTAAAATTGCAGTTTTTGAGCTGTCGGTTGAAGTAAGCGCTGCATATGTAAAGCCATAATGAAGTATAATGGCAAAAAAGCCAATCATAAAAATTGAAAAAAGCTTTGGCTTTGCGCTTTTAAACGACGATTTGTTATTTATGAAGGAATAACCGAAAATAACCGCTCCGCAAATTACAAATCTTACACCGGCGAAAAAAAGAATATCGCCTGTACCGGAAATATCATACGCTTTAAACCCAAGCTTTACCATGGGGAAAAGTGTTCCCCACAGAAGCATTACAATAAGCGCTTTAATAATATTACTTTTTTTACTCATTACAAACCCTCAATACAACTTTTCCTATATTTTCACTGCGCTGCAAAATCGCGTGAGCCTCTTCTGCCTGCTCAATAGGAAGAACCTTATAAATCGAAGGCTTTATAGCACCGCTTTCAATTTTAGGCCAAACCTTTTCAACAAGCTGCGAAAGAATATACGCCTTAAACTGAGGCGTTCTGTTTCTTAGCATACTGCCAACCAAGTGAAGGCCTTTTGTTAAAAGAGGTCTTAAAAGAACATTTGTTTCAACACCTGCAAGAGTTGAAATTACAATCCAGTATCCCCCTCTTGCCATAAACGGAAGGCTTTTACCAAGTGTTTCGCCGCTTAAGCAATCCATTGAAACATTTACGGGTGTTCCGTTTTGTTCTTCCTCTGCAAGTATCTCTTCAACACATTCTTTTGAAGAATTTATAATTCTGTCAGCGCCGAGATTTTTTATTTTTTCTGCAATTTCATCAGATAAAACCGATGTTATAACCCTGGCACCAAAAGCCTTTGCCATAGGAATTGCAACCGATGCAAGCCCTGATGCGCCCGCAGGAACAAAAGCAGTTTGTCCCTCTTCAAGATGGCCTTCAATAAAAAGGTTTAAGTAAGATGTTGCATAAGCTTCGGGAAGTGCCGATGCTTCTTCCATTGTAAGCCCCTTTGGAATCGGCATTAACATATCGTATTTAACTGCTACATATTCGGCATATCCGCCACCGCCTAAAAGCGCACAAACACTGTCGCCAACGCTCCAGGTAGTAACATTTTTACCAACTTCAACTATTTTTCCGGCAATTTCAAGCCCCATCCACTCAGGGCAGCCTGCAGGAGATGGGTATTTGCCCTGTCTTTGTAATAGGTCTGCGCGGTTTAAAGCCGCAGCATAAATTTTAACCAAAACCTCATCGTCTTTTATTTTTGGATCTTCAACATCGCTCCATACAAGGTTTTTGTTATCATCAATAAGCATAGCTTTCATATCAGTCAGTTCCTTTCATTGATAAACTTCTTCCGCCATCACAAACATAAGTTTGTCCTGTAACAAATCTTGCCTTGTCTGATGCAAGAAATTCAACAAGATTTGCAATATCGGTGGCTGTGCATTTTTCGCCAAGAAGATTTGTTTCATATGCATAATGCCTTCCCGATTCGCTTTCAGTATCAACCTCAGGGCGGCAAACAACACCAGGTGCTACGGAGTTTACGTTTATCTTGTGTGGTCCAAGCTCTTTGGCAAGGGCTTTTGTAAGAGATATTACACCGCCCTTTGAAGCCGCATAATCGCAGCTCCAGGAAAGGCCGTTAAGGCCAACGGCTGAAGAAAAGTTTATTATTTTTCCGCCCTTTCCTTCTCTTACCATTATTCTCGCTGCCGCACGGCTAGCCCAGAAAGCGCCGTATAAATTAACCTTTAAAACAGTATCGATAACATAATCTTCCTGCTCAATAAGCGGCGCATATTTTGCATTTTTACCTGCAATTCTTGCGCTTCCACCTGCCACATGTACCATTATATCAAGTCCGCCCAAATCTGTAAAGGCCTGATTGATAACTTCGTCAACATTTTTTGAATCAGTTACATCAATAACATAGCCTTTGGCAACTCCGCCTTCCTCTTCAATTCTTTTTACGGTTTTTAAGGCTGTTTCTTCGTTAATGTCGCAAACTGCAACTTTAATGCCTGATCTGGCAAGAGTTACGGCAACCTCGCCGCCTATATAACCGCCGCCACCTGTAATTACTGCTACTTTACTCATTTTTATTCTCCTTTCAATTTTCGCCTACAACCTTGCATAAGGTTTTTTGTACTATATATTCGTGTTCGTAAGAATATGGATTTTCTTTCTCTCCCAGAATTGACAAATAAAAATCTTTCATCATTTCATCATATCTTGAGAGAGTTGGAACATCAGCAGTTTCAATTTCTTCTGTCAAATCAGAGTAATTCTTTTCTGCATAATCCCTGCCCGAACAAGTCATTTTAACATCAAGCTCAATAGGCTTAATTTCAACTGTTTTTTTGCTGCCCATAACGGCAAAACGCCTCATCCCCCAGCCGTTTGGCTCAACAGAAAGGGTTGTAACTTTTGCTACAGCTCTTTCGTATTCCAAAACTGCAAAGCCGTTGTCATCGGAAAAAACTCCTTCAAAACCTGTTTGCTTAATAAACGGGGTAACCTTTTTTGGCTCGCCTAAAATGCTAATTATTAGGTCAATTAAATGTGAACCGAATATGTACATACTGCCGCCTTTAAATCTTTTAAGCCACTGCCTGTACTCCTTTGGATGATAAGTGCTCATTTCGGCATCTATCTGATATATTTCGCCAACTTCGCCAGATTTTATCATATTCATAAGCTTTTGCAAAGCAAAATTATATCTGTACATATACCCCATTTGAACAGTTAACTTCTGCTCTTTTGCACACATAAGCAAACCCTCAAACTCAGCAAGTGTTCCGCTTGCAGGCTTATCAATATGAACGTGTTTTCCGGCATCTATACACTTTTGCGCTTTTTTTGTAAGATTCCATACATCACATTCAATTAAAAGCGCATCACATTTTTCAATAAGCTCGTCCTCACTGTAGCGATTTAAATCACGATAACATTCGTAATCTCCTCGCTCTTTTATCCATTCTTCACTTTCTTCGGCATAACCTACTATTTCAAAAAGCTCGGGAAATTTTCTTGCCGCCAGCATTTTTCCCATGCCGTGATTGTGGCCAATTCCAATTTGGCCAAGTCTGATCTTTTTCATTTCCTGCCTCCAAAATAATACTTACTAAGGGTATTGTAGCAAACTATTATATCTCAGTAAATATCAAATATGATATTTTTAACATTTTTGATGCTTAAAATATTGAATTAAATTAAATTTTATGATAATATTAAGCTTGGGTGATAAAAATGGATATAAATATTTTAACAAATCTGATTGTAAATTGCGTTTATTCGGCTTCTACTATGTTCAACGAGAAAAACACAAAGCTTAAAAGGGAAAACCGCCCCTGCTGGGCTATTGTTATAAAGTTTGAGGGCGAAACCGTTTACACTTCAAAAGGCCGTGAATATGTTTCAAACATAAATAATGTTGTTATTTTGCCAAAAGGCTGCTCTTACGAATGGCATTGTACCGAATCCGGCCACTACTCAATTATCGAGTTTGAAAGCAACAAAGAAAGCGACGAAATATTTACTTTTAAAATAAGAAACGGCGAAAAATTATTAAATATTTTCCACTCACTTGAATACAGCAACACTATTAAAACCCCCACAACAAATCTTCAAAATATTCGTACTGTATATTCCATTTTGCTAATGCTTTTACGAAGCCGCGAAAGAGAATATTTTTCGTCTGAAAAAGAGCAAAAAATTGCCCCTGCCCTTGATTTTATTTCAAAAAACTATAATAAAGTTATTACTAACGACGAGCTTGCTAAGCTTTGCTCGCTTTCAACCGTTTATTTTCGAAAGCTTTTTACAAAAATTATGGGCACTTCTCCTATTTCATATATTCATAATCTAAGAATTGAAAAAGCGAAAGAAATGCTTAAAAGCGACTACGGAAGTATTACCGATATTGCTTTTTCTCTGGGATACAGCAGTATCTACGATTTTTCACGAACCTTTAAAAAACTTTGCGGAATTCCGCCATCGAAGTATTAAGCAATTTTTTTACATAACAAGGCAAAAATGTTCATTTACAACACAATTTTTTTCTATTATAATGTAACTATAACATATTTTTGGAGGTTATTATGTACGATTTTTCAATTGGTGTAATAGTTGATTCTTTCAAGCTCCCAACAAAGGAGGCAATTTTAAAGGCGGCTTCAATTAAAGCTGAAGGCCTTCAGATGTACTGCACAAACGGCGTAAACTCGCCTGATAATCTTGTTGGCAGGGAAAGACGTGAGCTTTTAAACTTTGCAAAAGACAACGGCCTTAAATTTTCTGCCATCTGTGGCGACCTTGGCGAAGGTTTCTGGCGTGTAGAAAGAAATCCATATCTTATTGAGCGCTCAAAAAGAATTTTAGACTTGGCTCTCGATATGGAAACAAACGTTGTTACAACTCATATAGGTATTGTTCCTGAAGATAAAAATTGTGACCGCTACAAAATTATGCAGGAAGCCTGCTTTGAGCTTTCACAGTATGCCGATAAGCTTGGCGCTCATTTTGCAATTGAAACAGGCCCCGAACTTGCAAAAACACTTCGCGAATTTTTAGATAGCCTAAATTCAAAAGGCGTTGCCGTAAACCTTGACCCTGCAAACTTTGTAATGGTTACAGGCCAAGACCCCGTGGAAGCTGTTGAAATTCTTGCTCCTTACATAGTTCACACTCACGCGAAAGACGGTGTTAAGCTTTGCCCCGACTTTTCTCCAGAAGAAGTTTACGAGGCAAAATATGGCGACAGCATTGAAAGGCCAAAACTTTTTGAAGAAGTTCCACTTGGACAAGGCAGTGTTGATTTTGCAGCTTACCTTAAAGCCCTCGACTTAATTGGTTACAAAGGCTTTTTAACAATTGAAAGAGAATGCGGCGCCGACCCCGCGGCTGATATTTCTCTTGCGGCCGATTTCCTTCGCCAGCATATTGCAAAAGGCAGAGCATAAAATTTTTAAACCCATAGCTTTGGTTATGGGTTTTTTTCATTTTCTATTGAAATTATTTAAAAATGTGGTAAAATATACTCAGGTAATTATTATATACAAAGGAGCAAATTATGAGTATTGTTAAAGACAAATCTCTTTACAAAAGTGGCGAAGCAAAAATATCGTGGGTTAAAAAGAATATGCCCCTTCTTCGCTCAATTGAAGAAGATTTTATAAAAACAAAGCCTTTTGATGGCGCGAAAATTTCGATAAGTATTCACGTTGAAGCTAAAACTGCTTATATGGCACGTGTTCTTCAGTCTGGTGGTGCAAAAGTAACCGTAACCGGTTGTAACCCGCTTTCAACTCAGGACGATGTTGCCGCTGCACTTTATGAGGGCGGAATTGAAACATTTGCAGTTCACGGCGTTTCTGACGAAGAATATTTTAAACACATAGGCTATTCTCTTGACAACTGCCCCGATATTTTCCTTGACGACGGTGGCGACCTTGTAAGTGCACTTCACGGCGAAAAAAGAGAGCTTGCAAAAAATGTTAAAGGCGGAAGCGAAGAAACAACAACCGGCGTTATGCGCCTTAAAGCAAGACAGGCACGAGGAGATTTGCTCTTCCCTATGATTTCGGCAAATGATGCTTTGTGCAAACACCTCTTTGATAACCGATATGGTACAGGACAAAGCGTGTGGGACGGTTTTTCAAGAACAACAAACCTTATTATTGCCGGCAAAACCGTTGTAATTGCTGGATACGGCTGGTGTGGCAGAGGCTGCGCTATGCGAGCAAAAGGTATGGGTGCAAGAGTTATTATATGCGAAATAGATGCGGTTAAAGCTATTGAAGCGGTTATGGACGGATACGATGTTATGAGTATGGACGACGCCGCAGCTCTTGGCGATATTTTTATTACAGTTACAGGCTGCAAAGATGTTATAACCAAAAGGCATTTTGAAAAAATGAAAGATGGTGCAATTATGGGTAATGCAGGCCACTTCGATGTTGAAGTTTCACTTACCGACCTTGAAGGAATTTCCAGTGAACATTTTGACATAAAGCCTAACATAACCCAGTACAATGTTGGAAACAAAAACCTTTTTGTTTTAGCTTATGGCAGACTTTTGAACCTTGCCGCAGGCGATGGCCACCCGGCAGAAATTATGGATATGAGCTTTGCAATTCAAACAAAATCTCTTGAATATCTTATTAAAAACCACGCTTCAATGGAAAACAAAGTTTATGATGTTCCTGCCGAAATTGACGAATTTGTTGCCCGCCTTAAGCTTAAAGCCTGGGGCAAAACAATAGATGAGTTAACACCCGAACAGAAAGAATATATTTCAAAATAATTTATTCCATAAAAAATAAGCCTTGCAGAGGCTTATTTTTTATGGTGTATAATAACATCGTCTTCTTTTATAACTGTTTTGCCGTGAGGAATAATAACTCTGCCGTTTCGTTTAATCATTATAATAAGCTCGTCAGACTGCGGAAGTTCACTAAGTTTCTTCCCTATTCTTGAATCTCCTTCATCAATATCGTGTTCGCTTATTGAAAGCCCTTCAATACTGTCGCCCGATTCGCCGCCTAGAAACAAAGTATCGCGCGGCTTTAAAACAGTTTCGCCGTTTGGAACGATTTTTTCGTGGTTTCTTATTATAAGGGTTACCATAACCCCCGGCGGAAGGCCAATATTTTTTATTTTCTCTCCAACCCACTTATGTTTTTCAGAAAGCTGAAGTTTTATAAAGCTTACAGGCAGTTCATAAGTATAGTCGGTAAAAGTTTTCATAACATCGCCGCTTAAATCTGTCATATTAAGTTTTTTGGCGATAAAAGGAAGTAGTGTTCCCTGAATTAAAATTGAAAACAATACGATAAAGAACACTATGTGAAAAATATCGTTATCAGTTACAACGGGGCTTACCACCGCCAAAATTGCAAAAACAATTGATGCTGCACCTCGAAGCCCTGACCAGGAAATTAAAAGCTGCTGATTTATTGGGCACTTAAATGGCGTTAATAGTAAAAATACTGCCAACGGTCTTGCAACAAATGTTATAAAAAGCGCAATCAAAAGCCCGGGCAGTGCAACAGCATCAAACTGTGAAGGAAAGGCCAAAAGCCCCAGTAAAAAGAAACAAAGTAGCTGCATAAGGCCAGTTACACCATCAAAAAAGTGAATAAGTGAGCGGCGGTTTCTGATTTCAGTATTACCTAAAATAATACCGGTAATATATGCACTTAAATATCCGTTACCGCCAATGCATGCAGGCAAAGCATAGGATATAAGTGCAACTGCAACTATAAACACTGCGTCGAACCCTTCGGTGTGAAAACGATGTTTTTTAAGAAAAATCATCGAAGCCCATGCAACCAAAACGCCGCATGCCGCACCAAAAAACACCTGTGCAAAAAGCATATATAATATGGAACCTGTTGCCGTTTTACCCTCCATAAAAGAAAGCACCAAAATGGTAAGCATATAAGAAAAGGGGTCGTTACTGCCGCTTTCCATTTCAAGAAGTGAGGCGGTATTATATTTAAGGCTTAATTTTTTAGACCTTAATATTGAAAACACCGATGCCGCATCAGTTGAACTTATAACCGAGCCTATAAGAAAGCTCTCAAAAAAGCCTATTTTAAGAACATAGTGGCAGAAAAGGCCCACAAATAATGCAGTTAACAAAACGCCTAATGTTGAAAGCAGAATTGACTTTCCCATAACCTTTTTCGCCTGAGAAATTCTAACGCCCGCACCACCATAAAACATAATAAAAATAAGAGCTATGGTACAAATCTGCTCGGCAAACTGATAGTTTTCAAAAGGAATTTTAAAAATCCCGTCAGAGCCAAGTATCATACCAAGTATAATAAAAGCCAGAAGAGCAGGAACGCCGATTTTGCCCGATATTTTATTAAATATAACACACGCCAAAATTACAAGCGCCGCAATTAAAAGATAGCCAGGCATTTATTTTCCTTCCTCTCTTAAAAACAGGGCAAAACCCTTCTCGCCAATTAAAACTTTATCATCACTTGATTCTGCATTTCTTAAAACTGCAGGATTTAAAAATTCACAAGCAAATTGATTTTTACCCATGTTTATAACCATAGTGGCAGTTTCGTTTTTATATTTTCTTCCAAAAACCAAAACATTCTCTTCTGTTTCAAAAGTTATGTTACCTCTTTGTAAAGCAACATTTTCATTTTTAAACTTTGAAAGTGTTTTTATAAACTCAAAAAGCTCGTCGTTTTTAAACTTTTCAGTAAAATAGCCGCGGCAAAAGGGGTCGCCAAAGCCTTGCATAGCCACCTCGTCGCCATAATATATGCAGGCTGTACCGGGCAAGGTAAACTGTAAAAATGTTGCCACAAAAACCTTTTGAATTGCTTTATCAAGTTCCTCGCCGCAAAGAATATATTCAGCTTTTTCAGCTTTAGTCATATTTTTGTCAGCTTCAGAAAGAGCTGTTATAATTCTTTCAGTATCGTGAGTTGAAAGGCTGTTCATAAGGCTATGCAGTGCATCGGCAGGGTAGTTTTCCGCAATATTCATAATTTGCGAAGCAAAGTCTTTCACAGAAATTTTGCCACAAACTAAATCAATAATCGCATTTTTGAAAACATAGTTCATAACGCTGTCAAGCTCGGCGTGAGAAAAATATTTTCTTCTTTTGCCATAGCTTATTTTGTTTGAAGCATCTTCCCAAACCTCGCCGATTACAAAGCTTTCCTTCTTAACTTCTTTAACCTTATCCCTAAGAAGTTTTATAAACTCATCAGGCAGTTCATCGGCTACATCAAGGCGAAAGCCATCTGCGCCAAGTGAAAGCCAATGCTCTACTACGCTATCTTTATCGCGGATAATGTAATTTAAAAAGCCCTCACTAAGTTCCTCTACACAGGGCAGTGTTTCTATTCCCCACCATGCATCATATTTATCGGGAAAACTTATAAAATTAAACCAATCCTTATAAGGCGAGGTTTCATTTGAGCAAACACCGCTGCCAAATTCATTTTCTTTGTCAAAATAAATACTGCGGCTTCCTGTATGAGAAAAAACGCCGTCAAGTATAATTTTAATTCCCCTCTCGTGTGCCGAGCGACAAAGTGATTTAAAATCGTTTTCATTACCTAAAAGCGGGTCAATAGTTTTATAATCGCAGGTATCGTATCTGTGATTTGAATAAGCCTTGAAAATAGGGTTTAAATATATAATGGAAACCCCAAGGCTTTTAATATAATCAAGCTTTTTCTCTATTCCCTCTAAGTTTCCGCCATAAAAGTCACAATTTAAAACTTTTCCGTTTTCATCAGGCAGAAATTCAGGGGTTTCTTCCAAATCAGTATGAATTTTAAAAGGCTTTAATTTTTCATCAAAGGGGCAAAGTCGCACTCTATGAAATCTGTCAGGAAAAATCTGATACATAACCTTGCCCTGAAAACATTCGGGCACGGCAAAATTTTTGTCATAACAGGTTATCTGCCAAAGGTTGCCCTCTTCAATATTTGTATCGCTCTCGCCATATTTATAAAGGGCAAAATCAGATTCTTCGCAGTAAAAATAAAAATAATAAAAATATAGGCCGCAATCCGATAATGAAAAAGTGGCAGAATATGTTTCGTAACTGTCACATTTTCCTGAAAGCGAAAGGGAAACAATAAATTCCCCTCCGCTTATATCGTTTTTAAGCCTACACTCTACCGCCTTTGTGCGGCAGGAAGCGGGAACTTTAACTGAAATTTTACATTCCTCTCCCTGCCTTAGTGCACCAAAAGGCGATTTATATTCAGTTTTTTTGGAATCGTAAAGTATTCTCAAATCAACCTATCCTTTTATATTATTTGCAATGCCAGATGTTTTTTGCATATTCAAGCACAGCTCTGTCAGAGGAGAAAATGCCTGCTTTTGCAATATTAACAAGCGACATATCGAAAAACTTATTCTTATCCATATAAGTTTCGCCAACTCTCTGCTGAGCTTTTACATAAGAATCGAAATCTGCAATAGTCATATATGCATCGGCTGTGCCATATGCGTTTGTAAGAAGCGATGCGGCAATATCATCAAATCTTGCGCCGAGCACATTTGAAGTAAGCATATCCAAAACCTTTTTAAGGCTGTCGTTATTTCTTATAAAGTCGGTTGGAGAATAGCCTTTGCGCCATAAATCTTCAACCTCGTCGGCATGCATACCAAAAAGGAAAATGTTATCCTCGCCAACTGCCTCGGAAATTTCAACATTAGCGCCATCAAGTGTACCAAGGGTTACAGCGCCGTTTATCATAAGTTTCATATTACCTGTTCCCGATGCCTCTTTGCCGGCAATTGAAATCTGCTCGGAAATATCAGCCGCAGGAATAATTTTTTCTGCAAGAGAAACGCGGTAATCTTCGATAAATACAACTTTAATTTTGTCCCTTACAACGGGGTCGTTATTTACAAGGTTTGAAACTGCAACAATAAGCCTAATAATCTGTTTTGCCATAAAGTAACCTGCCGATGCTTTTGCCGCAAAAACAAATGTTCTTGGCGGAATGTTAATGGAAGGGTTTTCTTTAATAACATTATACATATGCATAATCTGCAAAACATTTAAAAGCTGACGTTTGTATTCGTGAAGCCTTTTAATCTGAATATCAAATAAAGAATCCGGGTCTACATTTACGCCATTTGCAGTGGAAATGTATTTTGCAAGTCTTATTTTATTGTTTCTTTTAATTTTTTCAAGATTTTCATGAACTGCTGCATCGCCCCTGAATTTCATTAAATCTTCAAGCGCAGTTGCATTTTTCTTAAATTTAGGGCCGATAAGTTCTTCAATATAGTCAGTAAGTTCAGGGTTTGCCTGCATAAGCCATCTTCTGTAAGCAATACCGTTTGTAACGTTAGTAAACTTTTTGGGGGCAATATTATAGTAATCTTTAAAAATGCTCTCAGTTAAAATGTTTGAATGAAGCTTTGAAACGCCGTTTACGCTGTGGCAGCAGGCAAGACAAAGGTTAGCCATTTTAACTTCGCCAAAAGCGATTGGAGCCATATATTCGATTTTTGCGTGGTCGCCCGGATAAATTTCGTAAAGCGACTGCACAAGGCGGCGGTTAATTTCCGCAACAATCTGATAAATTCTTGGCAGCTGATCGCGGAACATATTTTCGTTCCAGCGCTCCAGTGCTTCGCTCATAACTGTGTGGTTAGTGTAAGAGAGAGTCTTCTCTGCAATTGCCCATGCATCGTCCCAGCCGTATGAATATTCGTCCATTAAAATACGCATAAGCTCAGGTACACAAAGGGCAGGATGAGTATCGTTTATATGAACCGAAACTTTATCTGCAAGGTTATCAAGAGTTTTGTATCTCTTAAAGTGCTTTGAAACAATTGTCTGAAGCGATGCACTAACAAAGAAATACTGCTGACGAAGCCTTAAAATTTTGCCGTCAATATGGTCATCGGCAGGATACAAAATTTTAGAAATAACCTCTGCTCTTGTATTCTCTTCAAGAGCTTTTGCATAATCGCCGCGCGAAAAAGCTGCCATATCAAGGCTTTTTGGCGATTTAGCGCTCCACAAAACAAGTTTGTTAACAGCCGCACTATCGTAACCTGATATAAACATATCATAAGGCACGGCGATAACCGATGAATAATCTACGTGCTGTGCACTGTAGCCGTTTTCATCGAATTTTTCCAAAACTCTGCCGCCGAATTTAACTTCCATTGATTCATCTGCTCTTGCGCTGAGCCATACATCGCCCATTCCCAGCCAATCGTCAGGAAATTCCATCTGCCATCCGTCAACAACCTTCTGCCTGAAAATACCAAACTCGTATCTGATAGAATAACCTGTTGCAGGTATTCCAGTGGAAGAGAGCGAGTCCATATAGCAGGAAGCAAGCCTTCCAAGGCCGCCGTTACCAAGGCCTGCATCAGGCTCCATTTCGTAAAGCTTATCAATATCAATGCCCATTTTCTTAAGAGCACCGCGGAACTGTTTTTCAATTTTTAAGTTGGAAAGATTATTTCGAAGTGAAGTACCTACCAAAAATTCCATTGAAAGGTAATACACCTGTTTTTCTTCTTTTTCTTTTACCTTTTTGTTAAACTCAAGGTTTTTCTCTGCCAAAATATCGCGAATAACCAAGCAAAGGCTTTTGTAAACCTGGATATCAGTAGCATCGGCAATAGTACAGCCAAACTGCTTTTTACAGGTTTCCTCCATCAGATTAAGCGCTGTTTTCTGGTCCATTTTCATATATATAACACATCCTTTCAAAAGTGTAAAAACATAAATTGGGAAGACAAAAAGTCTTCCCAAAAATTATATCACAAATTCAACTAAAAATCAAGTTTATTGGCAAATCTCTCTGTAAAGCCATAAATATTTTTCCCCAGCCTCTTCCCAGCTGAAATCAATTTTCATAACACCCGCGCGAAGTTTTGCCATTTTTTCGCTGTCCTTATAAAAATCGGCCGCTCTTTCAATGGCATAAAGCATATCGTGAGCATTGAAAAGTTTAAAGGTAAAACCTCTGCCCTCACTGGTTTCCGTATTTACAGGCTTAACAGTATCAAAAAGGCCACCTGTTTCTCTTACAATTGGAATTGTGCCATAGCGCATTGCAATCATCTGCGAAAGGCCACAAGGCTCACTTTTTGATGGCATTAAGAAAAAGTCGGCCGCGGCATAAAGCTTTGATGCCATTTTAGCATCAAACAAAATATTTGCCGAAATTTTTTCAGGATAAGCCTGAGCCGCGTGTTTAAACATTTCTTCAAAATGCTTGTCACCCGTACCGATTATTACAAGCTGAATATCCATTTTTGCAAGGTTTTCCAAAACGCCTTCAACAAGCTCTAGGCCTTTGTGTTTCACAAGGCGGGTAATCATAGCAAACATCGGTACATCACTTTCGGGAAGCCCCAGCTCTTTCTGCAACGCTTTTTTGCATTTTTCCTTGCCCGCAAGTTTTTCAGCGGTAAATTTATGCGGAATTTTTTCGTCCTTTGCGCTATTATATAAATCGGTGTCAATGCCGTTTACAATGCCGCAGGTTTTATATCGATTATCGCTTATAATATCCTGAAGGCCGTGAGCAAAGTATGAAAACGAAAGCTCGTTTGCATAAGTTTCGGAAACTGTTGTAAGCTTATCACAAAGCACAATTGCGCATTTCATTGCGTTTATCATATTATCGTGGGTAGCATCAATTCTGTATTTTTCATCAACACCCAAAACATCCTGCAGAAAATCGCCGTTTGCAAGGCCCTGGTATTCGATATTATGAATTGTGTATACTGTTTTAATGTTTTTGTATAAGTCAATATGGCTGTAATGTGCTTTTAAAAACAGCGGCAAAAAGCCAGTTTGCCAGTCGTTTGCGTGAATTATATCAGGCACAAAATCAATATGCTGCAAAGCCTCTAAAACTGCTTTTGAAAAATAGGCAAATCTTTCGCCGTCGTCCTCGCAACCATAAAGTGTGCCGCGGCAAAAATAGCTTTCATTATCAACAAAGTAATATGTTACTTTTGTTCCTTTTCTTTTGCCCGCACCTCTCTTTTTAATCTCAGCCTTAAAAATACCAACATGGCAATTTCTCCAGGCAAGAGTCATTCCAAAAGAGGTTAAAAATTCAATATTTTCAAACCCCGCTTCTTTTATCTTGTCGTAGTAAGGTAAAATAACCGCTACTTCCGCATCGGGATTTTTTGAAAGCTGTGGTGGCAGAGCACCCATAACATCGCCAAGACCGCCCGATTTAATAAAAGGTGCCGCTTCGCTTGCTGCAAATAAAATTTTCATATATTTTGTCTATTCCTTTCAATGTGTGTATCAGATAGTAACTCCTTTGTGAATTACAATAGGAGAAGATGAACCGCCCACAAGCACAGCGCCGGGGGTTATAGTTGCATCTTTATCTATAATTGCGTTTTCTATTCTTGCGCCTTTTCCAATGGTTGTTCCCTGCATTATTATGGAGTTTTTAACCTTTGCCCCCTCCTCAACAGAAACATTGCGGAATAAAACCGAGTTTTCAAGCTTTCCGCCAATAACGCAACCGTCGGCAACAAGGCAATCGGATACAGAAGAACCATCAGCATAATATGTTGGCGCTTCATCACGAACTTTTGTGTAGATTGGCGCTTTTTTATAAAATATATCTACTCTAACATTTTCGTCCATAAGTTTAAAATTATTCTTAAAATAAGATAAAATGTTATGGTTTCGAAGAACGGGCCTGTCAAATTTAAACACATTTATTTTGATGCTGTCTTCAACAAAGCTTGAAAGCAAAAAGTCTTTTTCAAAGCTGTAACGGCCCCTTGAAACATAGTTATTTATAATATTTATCAAAAACTTTCTTTCAACTATGAACATTCCCATACCGATAAGGGAATCGTCGCCTAAATTTTTGCCGATAGCAAGGTCGATAACCTCTCCTCTTGAATTGGTTTTAAGGTGAAGGTCGCTATCGTCTTTTTCATAGCCTTCAATGTCTGCACTGGCAATAGCAGTAACATCGGCACCTGATTTAATATGATTTTCAAGAGCCTGTTCAAAATCTATATTGCAAATAACCGCAGTATCACACATTACAACGTAATCAGGCTTATTCTGCTGAAGGAAATTAACGGCGTTTGAAAGTGCCTCCAAATTTCCTCTGTAAACATTTGTTCCGCCTGTAACAAACGGTGGTAAAAAGTAAAGATTTGTATTTTTATGATTTAAATCCCACTCAAGGCCTGAACCAATATGGTCCATAAGCGACTGGTAGTTGTATTTTGTAATAATACCAATTTTGGAAATGTTTGAATTTACCATATTTGAAAGGGCAAAGTCAACCAGGCGGTATCTGCCGCCAAAAGGCAGAGATGCCACAGTTCTTCTCATTGTTAAATCTCCAAGAGAGGTATCGTAAATATTCGAAAATATAATTCCTGTCATTTTCATAGTAGTGCCCTCCCTTAAAGTATAGTTTCGTCGGCATCAACTACTGTGCCCTTGCCGACAACACAAATATTTTTCTTTGTAGCTGATGGATTTGACGGAATTTTTCCTATCTTCGCGCCCGTTCCAATAGTACACTGTTCGCCGATAATTGAGTATTTTACAACTGCGCCCTGTTCAACTTTTGTATCCGGCATAATAACACTGTTCATAATTACAGCGTCTTCCGCAATTGTGCAGCCTGTTGAAATAATTGAGTTTATAACATTTCCCTTAACCCTGCTGCCCTCTGCCACAAAGGAATTTTTAATTTCGGCAGTTTTTGAAATAAGTGCCGGTGGCTCAGCATAGTTTCTGGCATATATTTTAAACTTAGAGTCTTTAATCTCTATAGGAACATCAGGGTCAAGCAAATCCATATTAGCTTCCCAAAGGCTCTGAATTGTTCCAACATCTTTCCAATAACCTGAAAATTCGTATGCAAAAACCTTCTTCTTATCGTCTAAAAGTGCATTTATAATGTTTTTACCAAAATCGTTTGAAGAATTTGGGTCGGCCTCGTCGGCAATAAGATATTTTTTAAGCACCTTCCAGTTAAAAAGATATATTCCCATAGAAGCCTTTGTGCTTTTTGGCTGCTTTGGTTTTTCTTCGAATTCGTAAATTGAGTGGTCTGCCCTTGTGTTCATAATACCAAAACGTGATGCCTCTTCAATAGGAACATCTAAAACGGCTATTGTACATTCGCTGCCTTTTTCTTTGTGGTAGCGAAGCATTTTATGATAGTCCATTTTATAAATATGGTCACCTGAAAGAACAAGAACATATTCAGGGTCATACCTGTCAACAAAATTTATATTCTGATAAATTGCATTGGCAGTTCCTTTGTACCATTCACTTTTTTTACTTTTGGCGTACGGCGGCAAAACGTGAACGCCGCCAAAGTTACGGCTAAGGCCCCAAGGAGCGCCGTTTCCTATGTAATCGTTAAGTTCAAGTGGCTGATACTGAGTCATAATTCCAACTGTATCAATACCTGAATTTACACAGTTTGACAAAGGAAAATCGATAATACGGTATTTCCCTCCGAAAGGAACTGCAGGTTTGGCCGTTTTTTCTGTTAAAACCTGAAGTCTGCTGCCCTGACCGCCTGCAAGGAGCATTGCAATACATTCTTTACTTCTTCCGCGTATCATAAAAGATACACCTCCAATTTGTTATGATGTCCTTTAAAAAAACAATGTACAACAAATACAATAATCTCCTTTTTTTGGAAATTACCGACAAGTTGCATAATTATTTTATAAATATTATATCACATTTAGTTAAAAATTACTATATAAATTTTATACAAAAATACAATTCTTTTTTATTGAAATACAATAAAATCTGCCGGATTTACCGCATTTCCGTTATATCTTATTTCAAAATGGAGATGCGGACCGGTGCTGTTTCCCGTACTTCCAACCTCGCCAATTTTCTGCCCTTTTGAAACTGTTTCTCCTTCGGCAACACTTCTTTTGCTCATATGGGCATAATAACTATCATATCCGCCATCATGCTCTATTATTACAAGATTTCCGAAAGAGCTTTCAAAACCACTGAATTTTACCTTTCCATCATTGGCTGCCAAAATACTGTCGCCCTCGTTTGCGGCAAAATCTATTCCCTTATGCTCTCTGCCCCAACGCTTACCAAAATAAGAAGATACCTCTGCCACAACGGGCTGCAAAAAACCTGTTTCTTCAACTACTTCGTTTTGCATTTCTTTTAAATAATCCAAAGCATTTTTATAGTTTTTTCCTGCATTTTTAAAAATACCATATTCAATTTTAAAGTCGCCTTCAAGCTTTATTTCATTTTGTTTTTCAAACTCGTTAATAAGTGCAAGAATTATTTGTTCATCTTTTGCCAGAAAAATTACATCTTCGCCCATTTTCAGCGCAAAGCCCCTTTTAAAATTACCGCTTGACAATAAAATGTTTTCACAAAGTTCGCTTTCCTTTGAAAAATTTCCCATAAAACACAACGACGGGTATATAGAAAACGATTTTTGGATTTTTTCTCCGTTTTTTTCACAGGCCATATTATATGCGCTTTCAAGGGTTGCAGTATCTTTTACTGTTCCAATTTTTGCCCCGCCACAAAAAACATTATACGAAAACACCACGTTTCCTGAATTTATTAAAAAAACTATTGTAATTACAAGTGATGATGCAATTATTACTTTTTTAAAATTAACTTTTCTTAATATTTTAGTTATCAAAGCTGAAAGAAAACCAAGCTCTTCGTCGCAACTTAAATGCATTTTTCTTTTTCGTACACGGGCAATTTTTATCTGCATTTTTCACCTCGGCAATATATTTATTATAATTATAAATTACATCGCGAGGAAAAATCCATCGAAGAGTGCAAAATAAAAGCGCTGGTTTTGACGTTTAAATCAAAATCAGCGCAGCTTTTGCCGAAAACTATTTATCGATAAGGTCGCCCATCTGGCTTTCATATTTACGAAGAGTTGCCACAGCAGATGCCTTAAGCTCGTTAATTTGCTGACGAAGCTTTTCAAGCTCCTCGTTGGCAAGGGCAATTTCTGCCATTTTGTTAGCTTTAAGTGTTGCCATTTCCTTTTCAGTATCTTCCATTACTTTCTGAGCTCTCTGTTCAGCGGAAATAACTGCTTTGGAAATATATTCCCTCTCCGCCTCAAGCTCGCAAAGCTTTTTAAAGCTATCGGCATTTTCTTCTGTTAAAACTGCATTTTGTTTTTTAAGAGTAGTACACTCTTCCTGCATTTGCAAAAGCTTTTTTTCATATTTTTCACAAAGCTCTGCAACATATGCATTTACATATTTTTTTCTGTATCCGAATAAACCTTTTTTAAGTTTTCCTTTTTCCATTTGTATCAACTCCTACGAAAGTTTTTCAATTCCTTTTTTGATTCTTTCAATAGTTTCCTCTTTGCCAAGAAGTGTGGCAATTTCAATGCCGCCGCCCGGAGTAAATGCTTTGCCTGAAAGTGCAACACGCATAGGCCAAAGTACAATGCCGTTTTTAACTTCCATTTTGCCTGCAAGCTCAATCATTTTGTCGTGAATAATTTCAGCTTCCCAAGTGTCAATTCCTTCGAGAATTGGCAAAATAGCTTTAAGTGATGCAAGTGAATTTTCAGGATTTGTTTTCATTTTCTTGTGAGTGTAAAGCTCAATATCGTAATCAGGAAGATTATCAATAAAGTCAATCTGCTCAGGAATATCAGAAAATTTCTCGCATCTGTCGTGGAGGCATTTTGAGAGTATCATTGTATCAACATCTCTTTTAACTGCTTCTTTGTAATAAGGCATAGCCGCCTCGTTAAATTCTTCAAGAGTCATTCTTCTGATATACTCGCCGTTGAGCCAGTTAAGCTTGTTAACATCGAAAATAGCAGGAGATTTGCTGATACCCTTAACGTTGAAGGCTTCAACCATTTCATCAAGAGTCATAATCTCTCTGTCATCCCCGGGGCTCCAGCCGAGAAGGGCTATATAGTTAAGAACTGCCTCTTTAAGATAGCCTTTGCCTATAAAATCTTCGTAAGATGCATCACCTTCACGCTTTGAAAGCTTTTTCTGTGCATCTTTCATAACAGGCGAACAATGAACATATTTTGGAATTTCCCAGCCAAAAGCTTTGTAAAGCAAGTTATATTTTGGTGTTGACGAAAGGTATTCGCTGCCACGGATAACGTGTGTAATATTCATAAGATGGTCGTCAACAACGTTTGCAAAGTTGTAGGTTGGAAGCCCGTCACTTTTAAGAAGAACGTTATCGTCAAGTGTATCGTTTGGTGCAGTAATTGTACCAAAAACTTCATCGTCAAATGAAGTTGTGCCCGTCTGCGGAATTTTCTGTCTTATAACATAAGGCACGCCTGCGGCGAGTTTTTCTTCAATTTCTTCTTTAGTAAGGCTTTTACAGTGGCCGTCATATTTAGGCGGAAGTTTTGCCGCTTCCTGCTGAGCTCTTACGCTGTCAAGGCGCTCTTTGTCACAGAAACAATAGTAAGCCTCGCCTTTTTCAACAAGCTCGAGAGCATATTTTTTGTAAAGGTCACGTCTTTCGCTCTGAATATATGGGCCGTATTCGCCGCCAACATCAGGGCCTTCATCGTGCACAAGGCCTGTATCTTTAAGCGCCTTATAAATAAGGTCTACCGCGCCATCAACATATCTTTCCTGGTCGGTATCTTCAATTCTTAAAATAAAGTCGCCGCCATCGTGCTTTGCAAGAAGATATGCATAAAGAGCAGTTCTGAGGTTTCCAACGTGCATATATCCTGTTGGGCTTGGGGCAAATCTTGTTCTAATTTTCATAGCTTTTTCCTTTCGCTTATATATTAAAATCTTCAGGGCGTTTTCCTTCGCCAAGCATATAGATAATCGCATCTACAGTTCTTTTTGAAGCTAAGCCATCGCCATAAGGATTTACAGCTTTAGCCATTTTATCATATTCGCATTTATCGCTTAAAAGAGTTTTTGTCATATTATAAATATCTTCTTCTAAAACGCCTGCAAGCCTTGCAGTACCTGCTTCAATTGCTTCAGGGCGCTCTGTTTCATGTCTTAAAACGAGAACAGGCTTTCCAAGTGAAGGAGCCTCTTCCTGAAGGCCGCCAGAGTCGGTTAAAATTAAATCAGCTCTTGCCATTGCGTTATGCATATCGCCCGGCTCAAGGGGCTCGATAAGATGAATTCTGGGGTGATTACCCATATTCTTTCTTGCAACTTCACGAACAGCAGGGTTTAAGTGCATTGGGTAAACAAGTTCAACATCAGGGAACTCATCAACAATTCTTCTTGCCGCTTTTGTTATGTTTTCAAGGGGCTCGCCAAGATTTTCCCTTCTGTGTGCAGTCATTAAAATTTTTCTGCAGTTATGGCTTAAAAGCTCTCCAAGCAATTTATCGTTAAATTCATAATTGTCACAAACAGTTGTTTTAAGGGCATCAATTACTGTGTTGCCTGTAATAAATATTGTATCGGGATTTACGCCCTCGCGAAGTAAATTCTCACGGTTTCTTATAGTTGGCGAAAAATGAATATCGGTCATAGCGCCTGTTAAGCGGCGGTTCATTTCCTCAGGGAAAGGCGACCATTTATCAAAGGTACGAAGGCCTGCTTCAACGTGACCTACTTTTGCGCCTGAATAAAATGCCGCAAGTGCACCTGCAAATGTAGTTGTAGTATCGCCGTGAACCAACACAATATCAGGTTTTGCTTCTTTTAAAACTTCTTCAAGCCCTTCAATAACTCTCGAAGTAATTCCTGTAAGAGTTTGTCTTTCCTTCATAATATCAAGGTCATAGTCGGGTTTAATTTTAAAAAGCGTAAGAACCTGGTCAAGCATTTCACGATGCTGTGCAGTAACGCAAACTATTGATTCAATTTCTTCTCTTTTCTGGAGTTCCAAAACCAGCGGAGCCATTTTTATAGCCTCAGGTCTTGTTCCGAAAACGGTCATAACTTTAATTTTATTCATTAGTTTCACCACTTTCATTTTTATCGTTAAATCTGATTATTCTCTCATCTATGGTTTCTTTATTGCTTTCGCCTTTTTTCAAAACAACAAATGCAACAACTATTGCAATAATTACAGCGGCAAGCAAAACCATGGCCCTAACTGCTCCAACGCCGATTAAAACAACGGCTGAAAGACCCAAAACTGTGCTTATAAGATACAAAATACTTACAGTTTGTTTTTGCGAAAAGCCCATATCCAGAAGTTTATGATGAAGATGACCTCTGTCAGCCTCCATAATTGGTTTATGGTTTTTAAGTCGCCTTAAAATAGCAAAGCTTGTATCAAAAAGAGGAAGTCCAAGTACTATAAACGGAACTATAAAACTGATTACTGCATAAGCCTTGAAAAGCCCCATAATCGACACGGTTGACAAAATAAAGCCCAAAAACATAGCTCCCGTATCGCCCATAAATATTTTAGCGGGGTTGAAATTATATGGCAAAAAGCCAAAGCAAGCTCCTGCCAGAGCGGCAGTTATAATAGCAATATTGCTTTCGCTGGCAATAAGGGCAATGCAGAAAAGCGTCATAGATGCAATTGCACTAACGCCCGATGCAAGGCCATCAAGCCCATCGATAAGATTTACTGCGTTTGTAACACCAACAATCCAGATAATTGTTATAGGAACTGAAAATACACCAAGCTCCAAAGCACCACTTGGCGCAATAAATGTTGGCATACTTATGCGTGTTATAACGGTTCCGTGAAGTACAATAATTACAGCCGCAAGCACTTGGAAAAGAAGCTTTACAAGCGGTCGCATAGGGTGTATATCATCAAAAACACCACAAACTACAATTACAATGCTGCCAATCATCATACCTCTGACACCGGCATCAATATCGCAAAGGCACAAAACGCTTATGGCAAAGCCGTAAAAAATGGCTATACCACCAAGAAGCGGCGTTGATTTTTTATGAACTCTTCTCTCTTCGCCGGGTTTATCAACTGCGCCTATTCTGATTGCAAGCGACTTAACAAACGGAGTTGTTCCAAAAGCCACCGCAAAAGCAATTACAAACGAAAGAGCCAATCCTATCGACACTGCCCTCTCCTCCTTTATTTTTCAGCTGTTATCTGAATTTTCTGTCAACAAAGCCAATTCTTCTATGTACTTTCGAAAGTGTTTTTGCCGCAATGCGTGCAGCTTTTTCAGCACCCTCTTTATAAACTGTTTCAATATAGTCTTTGTTTTTTACAAGGTCGTCATATTTTTCTCTCACAGGTGCCAAAGCTTCAATTACAGCCTCTGCAACCCTTACTTTAAAGTCGCCATAGCCAAGGCCGGCAAATTCATCTGCCGCTTTTTCGGGAGAAATACCGCAGATTGCACCATAAATCGAAAGAAGATTACAAATACCGTCTTTTCCTTCTTTATACGCAATTTCGCCGTCGCTATCTGTAACAGCACGTTTTATTTTACGCATAATTGTATCAGGGTCATCAAGTATCCAGATATATCCGTTAGGATTAGGGTCGCTTTTACTCATTTTTGCAGTTGGCTCCTGAAGTGACATAATTTTAGCCCCAACAGGCGGAATATATCCTTCGGGAACTTTAAAAGTATCGCCGTAAACGCCGTTAAATCTGCCTGCAATATCCCTTGCAAGCTCAAGGTGCTGTTTCTGGTCAACCCCAACGGGTACAACATCTGTCTGATAAAGCAAAATATCGCTTGCCATAAGCACGGGATATGTAAAAAGACCTGCGTTAATATTTTCCTCGTGTTTTGCAGATTTATCCTTAAACTGTGTCATACGGGAAAGCTCGCCCATATAAGTATAACAGTTTAAAATCCAGGAAAGCTCTGCGTGAGCAGAAACGTGTGACTGGAAAAACATTATCGACTTCTCGCTGTCAATTCCGCAGGCAAGATACTGGCAGAGAAACTGCATACATCTTTTGCGAAGCTCCACGGGGTCTTGTCTTACAGTGATTGAATGCATATCAACAACTGAGAAAAGACAATCGTATTCATCCTGAAGTTTAATCCAGTTTTTAACCGCTCCTATATAATTACCAAGGGTAATACAGCCGGTTGGCTGAATACCGCTGAAAACTCTTTTTTTCTGTTCCATTTCGTCACCTATTTATATTCTTTAATAACATCGCCCAAAATTTTAATACCTTTGTCAATTTTCTCTTCATCAGGAAGTGAAAAGTTAAGTCTTAATTCATTTGATGGGGCTGACATATCGATTTGTGCAGTAGAGCCTGATACAAATGCTACGCCTTTGTCAATTGCAACTTTGAGCATTTTGTCGCAATCGTAGCCTTCAGGAAGTGTACACCAGAGGAATATACCGCCTTCAGGTCTTGTATATTTTGCAAAAGAAGGAAAATATTTATCCATAGCAGTAAGCATTGCATCGCATCTTTTGCCATAAAGGTCACAGCTTTTTTTGATGTGGGCATCAAAATCGTATCTTTTAAGAAACTCTGCCGCCATCATCTGTGTTAAAACAGGAGTATGTACATCGGAAACCTGCTTACAGATTACCATTTTTTCCATAATGTCTTCCCTTGCAACTGCGAAACCAATTCTCATACCTGATGACAAAACCTTTGAAAGTGAGCCTGCGTAAATTACTCTGCCCTCAGTATCCATTGATTTAATTGTTGCAACATCTTCGCCTTTGAAACGAAGCTCGCCATAAGGATTATCCTCAAGAACGTAAAAATCGTATTTTGAAGCAAGCTCTAAAATTTTCTTACGTTTTTCAAGGCACATTGTAATGCCTGAAGGATTCTGGAAAGTTGTAATTGTATAAAGAAGTTTAATTTTCTTTTCTTTTGCAACTTCTTCAAGCTTATCGGTATCAAGGCCATCTTCCATTACGGGAACACCGTAAAGGTCTGCCCCGTATGAACGGAGAGCATTAAGGCCACCAATAAATGAAGGCGCTTCAACTGCAACCGGATCGCCCTCGTTAATTAAAGTTTTAAAAGCCAAATCAAGCGCCTGATTGCCACCTGTTGTAATTATTACTTTATCGTGTGCGTGAATGTTACCTAGTTTATTCATTCTGCCTTCGATAAATTCAAGAAGCGGGCCGTAGCCTTCTGTAACGCCATACTGAAGGGCAACAGCACCGTTATTTTTTATAATTTCAGCCGCAATTTCCGAAAGCTGTTCAGTTGGGAAAAGCGCCGGTGCCGGTGCTCCGCCTGCAAATGAAATAATTCCGGGTTTTGCGAGAAGTTTAAACATTTCTCTTATAGCAGAGCCTTTAAGTGGCGCCACTCTGTCTGCAAATAACATAAATTCCATCTCCTAAATTTAGATTACAGTATATTTTATCATATTCAAGTGTAAAAGTAAATACAAAAGTTATTTCTTTTTCTTTTTCTTTTTCTTTTCTATTAAAATCTTTTCTATTGCCTCTAATTCACATATGCAAAGTGCAGATTTACTATTTATCGAAGCATATTTTAAAATACTTTTTTTGTAAAAAATTAATTCTTCTACAGAGTATATTTTTAAAAATTCATATCTTTCATAGATGAATTTTTCCTTTGAATAAATTCTATCATTTAATTTAAAATACAATTTTCCCTTTTCTTGCATTTCAGTATGTGAAAGTTCCAAAGAATAACGCATGTCAAATTTTTCAATAAAGACCGGTTCCTTAAAAACTGGATTGTATGCCACTTTTTTATGGTATTCATCGATATGTACATATTTTTTCTTTAGCGAAACATAATTTATCCAATACGCCAAGCCAACTCCTAAAATAGTAACATCCCCAACTACAAAGATAGACGAAACGAGTACATATAAAACCCGAATTACAAAATAAGAAATAACACCATTTATCATTGCTACATAATTTGCTTGTTGCTTGGTCATTGAATTATTTTTAGGCTTATAAACAAAAATCGGGTAAATAAAATAAATTATACTTGATAAAATTAAAAATAATAAAGAAATCATCTTTCGCACCTCTTTCTTAAACTAATTGTACTTAACTCTATTTAAGCTCTACAACGGTTACACCATCGCCGCCTTCGGAAAGCGCTCCCATTCTGAAAGATTTAACCGAGCGGTTGCTTTTTAAAAACTCGGTAATACCTGCTTTTAAAACGCCTGTTCCGCGGCCGTGAATAATAGTTACTACGTTGTGATGGCTCATAACCGCATCATCGAGATATTTGTCAACTGCGGCAATAGCATCATCGAGTATCATTCCTCTTAAATCAATTTCACTTTTAACGGCATTGCCTTTATAAAAAGCTGCAGGAATTTTTGTTTTAGGCTCTTGTTTTTTAGGCTTTGATGCCATAATTTCAATGGTTGAAAGTTTTGTTTTAATTTTCATTCCGCCAACCATAACCTCTAAATTGCCATTTTTATCAGGAAGCGACAAAACCTCGCCCTCGGCGCTCATTGCGGGGAGATAAATGTCCATTCCTATTTTAATTTCTTCGGGTTTTGGATTTTTATGGGTTTTGAAAAGACCACGGGTAAGTTTATCGTCAATCTCGCCGATATTTTTGCCAAGAGAGTTTCTAGCCTCCTGCATAACTTTTGCTTTTTCTTTATAAGTTCCCCTTGCCGCCCTTTCAATTTCACGCATTTTTTCCGAAATTTCACTTTTGGCATCTTCAAGCATTTTCTTGGCCTCTCTGCGTGCCTCGTCCAAAATTCTGTCACGCATTTTCTTTTGTTTTTCGTCTTCTGCCTTTAATTTATCTTTAATGCTTTGCGCCATCTGGCGGTCACGCTCGGCCTGTTTTGAAACGTTTTCAGCCTTTATTCTGTTTTTCTCAAGCTTTGAAACAATATCTTCAAACTGAGTGTTTTCGGCATCTACAAGGCCTCTCGCCTCGTCGATTACACTATCCGCTATTCCAAGCCTTTTGGCAATATCAAAGGCACAGCTTTTACCAAGTGCACCAACATAAAGCCTATAAGTAGGCTTCAGGGAATTTACATCAAATTCACAGGCCGCATTTTCCACTCCGGGGGTTGAAAGAGCATACATTTTTATTTCGCTATAATGAGTTGTTGCCGCAACCAAAGCGCCTTTTGCACGAACATTTTTGAGTATCGCCGTTGCAAGGGCAGCTCCCTCGGCAGGGTCGGTTCCTGCGCCAAGCTCGTCAAATAAAACAAGGCTTTTTTTGCCGCAATTCTTTAAAATTCCAACAATATTTACCATATGTGATGAAAAAGTTGAAAGAGATTGCTCAATACTTTGTTCATCGCCTATATCTGCAAAAATTTCGTCGAAAATACAAAGGCGTGAGCTTTCGCGGCAAGGCGTGTGAAGGCCGCATTGTGCCATTAAAGAGAAAAGGCCAAGGGTTTTAAGGGAAACGGTTTTGCCGCCTGTATTAGGGCCGGTTATAACCAAAGTATCAAAATCTTCGCCAAGGCGGATATTTATTGGCACTACCTTCTTTTTATCAATAAGCGGATGCCTTCCATCTTTAATATCTATTATATTTTTATCGTTAATCTGCGGTTTTGCCGCCTCTATACTATCTGCATAAGCGGCTTTTGCAAATATAAAATCAATGTGAGAAATTATTTCAAAATTATCGGTAAGATTATCGGCAATTTCGGCTATCTCGCCTGAAATTTCTGCCAAAATGCGTTCAATTTCTTCTTTTTCGTCAGCCGCAAGTTCACGAATCTTATTATTTGTTTCAACAACTTTCATTGGCTCTATAAAAAGTGTACCACCGCTTTGGGAAGTATCGTGAACAACGCCGCCTATAGAAGATTTGTATTCACTTTTTACGGGAACAACATATCTGTCGCCGCGCATGGAAACAATTGGCTCCTGCAGTGCCTTGGCATAAGATGGCGAATGGATTATCTCCTGCAAAATATCTTTAACCTTATTCTGAAGCGACATCTTTTTTCTTCTTATTTCTGAAAGCTTTAAAGAGGCATTATCATCTATTTCGCTATCGCTTAAAATGCAGGAGAAAATTTTGTTTTCACGAAGCTTATCTTCATAAAGCAGATTTTTATATTTAAGCAAAAGAGGAAACTGCTCCTCGAAATTATCAACGCTGAAATATATTATAATTGTTCTGGCGCTCCTTAAAACGTGGCCAACTGTCAAAAGCTCGCCACATGAAAGCGTTGCCCCTATTTTAAGCCTTTTAACTGCCGCCCCTATTTCTGAAAGGGGCACAACCGGCGGGCGCGAATGTTTTACTGTAAAAACTCTGCCCTCATCGGTTTCGTTTAAAAGCTTTTCAACTTCCGAAAGCGATGAAGAAGGCTCAATTTTTAAAAGCGCCTCTTTGGTTTTATTCATAACTGCAAATTCTGAAAGCTTTTCAAGTATTTTATCAAGTTCCAGTATTTTTCTTACTTTTTTGTTCATTTTATGCTCCCAATTTAAGCTTATAAAATTTTGAGCGTGTATTTTCATACACACTCATTTTTTACTCTGCATCAAATTCTTCTTTATACAAAACTTTTCCCGAAAGATTTGTAAAATATGATGCGCCTTCATATCTTCTGCTGAAAATTTTATTATCGACAACAGAAATGCTGTTAACATAGCCGGTTTCTCCCAAAAACGTTGCTTTTCCGCTTTTAATGTTAACTTTATAAATGCCATCTTCGCCTGTAAGCAACAACTGGCCACTATGATAATTCATTTTAGAAACATCTGAAATTTTTTCATAATCAGCGGAATTGAAAATTTCGGCTCTTTCGCCACTTTTCTTATTCACAGTATAAACTTTCATTTCTTTATAGTTTACAACGAAAATTTTACTACCGCTTACAAAAATGGGTTTTTCAAATTCTCCGGCGGAGCAAACTATTTCACTTTCTCCGTTTGAAATGTTAATTCTTTCAACCTTACCGTCGTTGAAAACATACATTTTGTTATCAGATATAACTGCATTACCTCTGCAAAAGCCTTTAAGGGCTGAGGTTTTAATATCAAAAACGTAAACACTTTCGTCGATTAAAAAATAGATGCTGTTTTTATTATTTCCAATTACAGAAACTTCTTTTTCTGCTGAAAGTTTTAAAAGTTCTGACTTAACCCTTTTTTCGGGGGAATATCTGCACAAAACATTATCTTTTACATAATAAAGGTCGCCCTCTACTTCATTTAAGCAGAATATTTCGCCGCCTTTATCAATAAGTTCTGAATTTTTAAATCTTTCATCAATTCCGCAAAGTTCATCGCCATCGGAATAATAAAAATGGTTTCCTATTTTTTCTGCATAGGACATATTTATCCCATTACCATTTTCTTCGCCCTCAACTTTAAAGCCTGATGCGTAAGAAATTGCCCATACAAGGGCAGAAATAATCAGAACCGACAAAAGCATAACTATTATCAGTTTGCCGCGGTTTGAAAGCTTTTTCTTTGGTTTTTTAGGCTCTTCAAAAACATCACAATCTGGACAGAGCGTACTGCCGATTATGAGTTCTTTGCCACATTTGGGGCAAGTCATATATATCAACCTTTCAGGCTTAAAATTTCTCTTTCCTGCAGAAAATCAATTTTCCACGGATTTAGCGCAACATTTGCAGCTTTTATTGTTTTTTCTGCAAAACGGGCTGCCTCTTCATCTGTTACCGGTGTTTCGGGCAGATTAAGTTTTTCAAAAAGATTTTTGAAACCTTCGTAATCTTTACAGCCAAGTGCCTCGAAAATATCTTTGCAATCCTCGGGTACATTTTCGTTTGCAAATCTCATATAAGGAATTAAAAGTTTTCCGTTTGCAAGGCCGTGAGGCATATCTTTATAATAAGTTAAAGCATAGCCCATAGAGTGAACAACAATTGTTCCTGTTTGTGCTATTGCAACGCCGCCAAGCATAGCAGCGTGCAAAAGTGCCTCCCTGTCTTCATCGGGAATTGGGAAAAGATTTGTTTTTTCAATGTGTTTGCCCAAAATTTCAAGGCCTTTAAGAGAAATCGCACGGCTATCTGCTGTGCATTTTTTGCTTAAAATACCTTCTATAAAGTGGCTCATTGTATCAAGAGCGGTATTTTTAGCAATACTTTCAGGCAAATCTTTAGTATATCTTGCATCTAAAAAGGCAAGGGCAGGAAACATCCAGTCGCCTTTGGCTGTAACTTTTGTTTCTTTTTCGGGCACTGTTAAAACGCTGTACTGAGTAGCCTCGCTTCCGGTTCCTGCTGTTGTTGGAATTGCCACAAACGGAAGAGGACTATTTTCGGGCTCGTCATAAATTTCCATAGGCTCAATATCGTTTGCAGCATAAAGAGCAGCCGCTTTACCAAGGTCGAGTGGCGAGCCGCCGCCTATTCCCACAACGAAATCGGCTTTGAATTCTTTCGCAAGCTGACCAGCCTCGAAAGCATTGGCAACTGTCGGGTTATTCTGCACATTGTCATAAACAACATAGCAGATTGAAAGCCCGTCTAAAACGTCCTGCACATCGTAAAGTGCACCGCTTTTTGCACCTGATGTTTTACCCGTTACAATAAGCGCCCTTTTTCCAAGGCGGGAAAGTTCCTCGCCGTTATCAAATATACATCCTCTGCCTTCAAAAATTTTAGTAGGCATATAAAATCTTTCCATTTTTCCTCCAAAAACTACTTAGAATGCTTTTTAAGTAAATCGTGTTTAATGTTCCAAAGCTTTTCTGTCATATCAACATAATATTTATGGGGATTTTCAAAACGCTGAACTTCATCCCAAATTCTGCCAAGCTCCTCTTTGCAACGTTTCTGAATTTCTTTAAGGCTTGGCTCTTTATAAACAAGTTTACCCTTATCAAAAATTTTAACAAGAAGTTTTTCAGCTTTGAAATCGGTAATTTTCTTTCTTTTCCATGTGTGATCAGGGTCGAAAAGTTCAAAAGGCTCGTCCTCGGAAATTTCTTCATCGAAAAGTGCCAGAACATCGGCAATAGCCTTATTACTGTCTTTCTCAAAAAGCCTGTAAACCTGCTTAAAGCAAGGGTTTGTAATCTTTTCAACGTTTTCTGAAACTTTGATTTTAGGAATAGCTTCCCCATCTTTCCAGACCTGAGTAAGCTTATAAACGCCACCAAAAACAGGCTCAGATTTAGAGGTAATAAGCCTTTCGCCTACACCAAAGGAATCGATGCAGGCACCCTGAGCCAAAGTTCCCCTTATGATATACTCATCAAGCGAGTTGGAAACACAGATTTTTGTGTTTTCCATTCCTTCGCTATCAAGTTTAGCTCTTATTTTTTTAGTGAGATATGTAATATCGCCACTGTCAATTCTAATACCTTTAAGGCTTTTGCCCATTGGCTGCAACACTTCTTTATGAACTCTTATTGCGTTTGGCAAACCTGATTTCAAAACATTATAGGTATCGATAAGAAGGGTACAATCATCGGGATAAGAAAGCGCATAGGCCTTAAATGCTTCAAACTCGTTATCGAAAAGCTGAACCCAGCTATGAGCCATTGTTCCCATAGCGGGAAAATCGAACATTTTTTCAGAAATTGTACAGGATGAGCCTGCGCAACCGCCAACAAATGCCGCACGTGAGCCATTTATAGCGCCGCTTGGTCCCTGAGCTCTTCTTGCACCAAATTCCATAACAGGTCTGCCCTTAGCCGCACGTACAATTCGGCTTGCTTTTGTTGCAATAAGCGACTGATGGTTTATTGAAAGCAAAAGCATAGTTTCAATAAGCTGAGCCTGTACAACAGGCCCTACAACAGTTACAATAGGCTCGCCAGGGAAAATTGGAACGCCTTCTTCAATTGCGTAAACATCACAACAAAACTCGAAGTTTTCGAGATAGTTTAAAAACTTTTCTGAAAAAATATTTTTGTTTCTCAGATACTCAATATCCTCTTTTGA
Organism: Clostridia bacterium; assembly: GCA_045590195.1. Taxonomy (GTDB): domain Bacteria; phylum Bacillota; class Clostridia; order UMGS1883; family UMGS1540; genus JAZNQN01. Next base: position 144,248 of record JAZNQN010000044.1, read on the forward strand.
GAAAGAAAGATTTTTAAGGTAATCGATGAGCTGTGAAAGACCTGCAGAAATAGCATATCCGCCGCCATCGGGAACCTTTCTGAAAAACATATCAAAACAAGCGGTTACCTCTTCCATTTTATTGTCAAAATAGCCGTTTGCCATGGTAAACTCGTAAAAGTCTGCCAGCATTGTAAGATTATCAGAATTTCTAATGTCCATTTTTTACTCCTTACTGAACATACGAAAGAGCATCATTCAGCCAGTATTCAGCAATATCCATTGCCGCATACATTCCTTCTCTTTCTGCTTTTTTAATCATTTTTCCGCTACCGTTATTTTCCTGAAGAATAATTGAAATATTCTTTGATATTTCAAGGTCCTGAACTTTTTCGCTTGAGTTTACTCGGAGCAAGATTATATACGGGTCTTCAGGGTTTCCGTAATAAATCATATCTCCTCTTCTAACCAAAGGTTTATCTTTGTATTTTAAAATCTCAGCCATAATTTCCTTCCTTTCTTATTCACCGTAACCAACCATTAAGGTAAGCTCATATTTTTCGCCATCGCTGATTTCGATACTGCTTATACCCAGCTGAATGCTTTCGCCGCCTTTGGTAATGCACCACCACTCCTCGTTATCGGAATCGGCTTTTATACCTGCCACTTCTGTTATAAAAAGGCCATACTGTCCCTCTTCGCCTTTTATAATTCCTTCATTCAAAAGTGCATCGCCAAGGTATTTACAATCGGTTTCAATATCATAAAGTTGCGAATTCTCATTTGCAACAACTGTTATCTGAATGTTTTTCATATCGCTTTTTTCGCTGTTACCGCCAAAAAACGAAAGAGCTACACCTGCCAAAATCAAAAGCACTGCCAGAAAAAGTGAAACGCTTAAAACCTTCTTTTTCATGCTTTCAGCTCCTTGGTAAATTTAACTTTAAAGTCTTCCAGAGAAGTATTTTTAAGTTCGTTTGAAATTGCTTTGATTTCGTTTATTTCTTCATCAGAAAGTTCGCTTACAGTTTTTAAAAGCTCATCAATTTCCATACCTGTATCCTGGCCCGGGAATGACAAAGCTGCGGCAATTCCTACTTTTATGTAATCGCAGGAAAGGCCCTGTTCTTTGCACATATTATATGCACCTACAAGGCGGTCGCGTTTTGCAAGCTTTCTTTTTATATCATTACCAACCCTTGCAACTGTATCGCCAAGCTGACGGTTTGCAAAGCGCTGAAGCAAATCGAGAACATGGTCGTAAATTTCATCAATAGAAACGCCGTGGCGTTTTGAAAGAGCAATTGCTGACTGAGTCATCGCTTTTGAAACAAGAAGATGAATGTATGGGTTTTCAATTGCCTGCCAGATATATTCATATCCGCAAAGGCTGCCAAGATATGCACACATAGCGTGGCCCATATTGTGAATAAAAAGTTTTCTTTCGATGTAATATTCAAATGGTGTATACCAAACTGCATTCTTAATTGCAGGCAAATCGCCTTTTACTGCATTTGAATCGAGAGGAAGCTTATTATAAGCTTCAACACAAACTCTAAGTGGGTTATCGCCCTGCATTTGGGGTGTCTGAACAGGAACCATTCTGCCGATAGAAGCTTCAACAAAGCCAACAAGCTCTGAAAGTTTTTCCTTTTCATCATCGTTCATTTCGTTTTCAATAAGACCTTTAAGGTATGCATCGGCACCAATAAGGTTTTCGCAAATAATAATATTAAGCGGTGTCATATTGCCCTGCTGCCATCTTTTCTTAAGGCCAAGAGCAATTGGAGCGGCAATAAATTTAAGAACATTTACGCCAACTGCTGTTGCCATAATGTCAGCCTGTGCAATTGCTGTTGCTACGATTTCAGGGTCTCTGCCATCGATACCATACACATTTTTAACAATTTCTTCGCGGCTTTCACTGCCAAGCAAAATATTTACAGGATACTGTTTCTGCTCGCAAAGCTGATTTACAACTTTTTCGTTAACATCAACAAATCCAACCTCATAACCGGAAAGGGACAAAAGCTGCCCTATAAAGCCCCTTCCGATATTTCCTGCTCCGTACATTACTGCTTTCATTTTTTCTCTCGCCTTTCTTTTTATATTTCCATAACAATTGGTAAAATCATTGGTTTTCTTTTGGTTTCTTCATAAATAAAGTCGGAAAGCCTGTTTCTTACGTTACTTTTAAAGTAAGTGAAATCGTTTCCGTGTTTATGACGGGCGCTTTCAACTGCATCGAAAACAACATCTCTTATTTCTTCCATAAGGTCGCCCGATTCTTTTACATAAACAAAACCACGGGATATAACCTCAGGCCCTGACAAAATGTTTCCGCTGCCGTCAACCCCGACTACCACAACAATAATTCCATCCTCGCCAAGGTGTTTTCTGTCACGAAGTACAACGTTACCAACATCACCAACACCATATCCGTCAACCAAAACCCTGCCGGCACATACTTTGTCGCCGATTTTTGCGGTTTTTTCGTCAATTTCAAGAGTGTCGCCTATATCCATAATAAATATATTTTTCTCTTTTACGCCAACCGCCTGAGCAAGTTGCTTATGCTTTACAAGGTGCCTGTGTTCGCCGTGAACAGGCATAAAATATTTTGGCTTTATAAGGCTTAAAATTATTTTAAGTTCCTCGCTGCACGCGTGGCCTGAAACGTGAACTTCGGAAAGTGATTCGTAAATTACATCTACGCCTTTTTTGAAAAGTTCATTTATAAGGTTTGAAACCGATTTTTCATTTCCCGGAATAGGGCTTGATGAAAAAATAACAAGGTCGCCTATTCCAAGCTCAATTTTCTTATGGTCGGAAAAAGCCATTCTTGTAAGGGCACTCATAGCCTCGCCCTGGCTTCCTGTTGTGATAATAACAAGCTGATTTGGCTTATATCTGTTAATTGTGTCAAGATCAATTATCGTATTTTCCGGAACATGAAGATATCCAAGTTTCATTGCAACATCAATTACATTTAGCATACTTCTGCCGGAAACGGCAATTTTTCTCTTGTATTTTACTGCAGCATTTATAATCTGCTGCACTCTGTGAATGTTTGAAGAAAAGGTTGCTACTATAATTCGCTTCGACTGAGAATTTCTGAAAATATCGTCAAACCTTTCTCCAACACTGCTCTCAGACATGGTAAAACCACGTCTTTCAACATTTGTACTGTCGCTCATTAAAAGCAAAACTCCACGCTTGCCAATTTCGCCAAAGCGGGCAAGGTCGATCATTTCGCTTTCAATGGGAGTTGTATCAATTTTGAAGTCGCCTGTGTGAACAATTGTTCCCTGCGGAGTTGTTATGGCAAGGCCAACAGAATCTGCAATAGAATGATTAACCCTTACAAATTCTACCTTAAAGCTTGAACCAAGTTTTATCTGGCTTCCTGCTTTTATGGTTTTAAGGGTACTCTCGCCAAGTACTCCGTGCTCGCTGAGTTTAAGCTCAACAAGCCCAAGCGTTAAACGTGTTCCGTAAACGGGAACCTGTAAATTCTTCAGTATATATGGCAGAGCACCGATATGGTCTTCGTGGCCATGGGTTAGCACAATACCCCTCACCTTGTCTGCATTTTTTACAAGGTAAGATGCATCGGGGATAACTATATCCACCCCTAAAAGCTCTCCGTCAGGGAAAGCAAGGCCGCAGTCAATCACAATAATATCGTTTCCATATTCGATAACTGTCATATTCTTCCCAATCTCGTTAAGACCGCCGAGTGGGATAATTTTCAATTTTGGTTTTTTTGGCACTAAATATCCTCCTGATTTTTTCGGGCCGCCCTTGCCGCAGGCGGCTTTATATTTCTCGTACACAATATTACAGATTATTATAACATTATAAATAATATTTGTCAAATGATAATAATATATCCGGCTTAATTATTTTTTTATTTTTTCTCCTTCTTTTTTTAAAATATTACAAAATTATTTTAAAATTTTGTTAAAAATTTATATTTTTCCTTGCAAAAAAGCGAAAAAAAGGTTATTATATATATTAGGTAATTTTATTTTCTAAAAGGAGTGTTAAAATTGACCAATAAGATTATAGGATCTACTATTTCAAAACTTTGTGATACCTTAGGCTGCAAAGTTGGCGTTATTGACGATGTTTCGGTAATTCCTTTTTCCAATATTCCCGAAATTCAATCTAATATAAGCCTTATCAGCGAAGAGGCAAAAGAGAAAGCTCTTCCATTTAAAATGTTCGGTTACACTTTTTGTTGCCCTGCGGCAAATCCCGGAATTGATTATATTTATTTTGCAGAAGGTACCGATGATGCTGCAATGAAAAATCTTGACATTCTTATGATAAGCATCAACGGCATTAAAAAAATTCACGACGAAAAGTTTGACAAGTTCAATTTTATGAAAAATGTTGTTCTTGACAATATTCTTACAGGCGACCTTGTGACAAAAGCTAAAGATCTCCGCATAAGCTACGAGCAGCAGAGAATTGTTTTTCTTATTAAAACTCTTAACTTTTCCGATGTTTCCATAAGCGAAATTTTAAGCGGAGTTTTTCCGGACAAGCTTCATGATTTTATTGTTAATATCGACGAAAACACTTATGTGCTTGTAAAAGAAATTTCCTCCTATTCAACCGCGCAGTGCCGCGAAATTGCAAAAAGCATTATTTCAACACTCAGCTCTGAGGCTATGTGTCAGGCAATTGTGGGCATTGGAACTGTTTCGCAGAATATTACAACTTTGGCTAAATCTTATAAAGATGCTTGTGTTGCTCTTGAAGTTGGCAAAGTTTTTGATACCGACAAGGAAATTGTTTCTTACGACAACTTAGGTATTGCAAGGCTTATTTATCACCTTCCCACAACTCTTTGTGAACTTTTCTTGTCAGAAGTTTTCAAAAAAGAGTCTATCGATGTTTTAGACCAGGAAACCATCTACACTATTCAAAAGTTTTTTGAAAACAACTTAAATGTTTCCGAAACTTCACGTCAGCTTTATGTACATAGAAATACGCTGGTATACCGCCTTGACAAAGTTCAGAAACTTACAGGCCTTGACCTTCGTATTTTTGAACACGCAATTATATTTAAGGTTGCAATGATGGTTAGAAAATATCTTACCTCAAATCCGATTAAATTATAATACAGGAGTAGATTTATGATAGTATTTGACAGTGTAAGCAAAATATATGAAGATAACAACACCGTTGCCCTCGACAATGTCAGCTTTAAAGTTGAAAAAGGTGAATTTGTGTTCCTTGTAGGTCACAGCGGTGCAGGTAAATCTTCTGTTATAAGAATGCTTCTTTGTGAAGAACGCCCTACAAGCGGAACTGTTATGGTAAACGGCTTTAACATAGGCGAGCTTGAAAGACGTGAAATTCCCGCACTTCGCAGAAGCCTTGGCGTTGTTTTTCAGGATTTCAGACTGCTGCAAAACAGAACTGTTTACGACAACGTTGCTTTTGCAATGAATGTTGTTGGTGCTCCGCCAAAGCAGATACGCCGCCGCGTTCCCGAGGTTTTAAGCCTTGTTGACCTTTCGCACAAAGCAAAGGCTTACCCTTCACAGCTTTCAGGCGGTGAACAGCAGCGTGTTTCAATGGCTCGTGCACTTGCTAACAACCCTTCAATTCTTATTGCCGACGAGCCTACCGGTAACCTTGACTTAAAGAGAAGCGACGAGGTTATGGCTATTTTGGAAAAAATAAATCGCAAGGGCACTACCATTGTTATGGCAACCCATGCTGAAAAAATTGTTAATTCTATGCAAAAGCGCGTTATAACCCTTGATATGGGTACCATTTTGCGTGATGAAGAGAAAGGTGGTTACAACATTGGGGTTTAATGGTTTTCGTTATTATTTAAGTGAATCTTTCAAAAGTATATGGTATAATAAGCCCATGGCAATAACTTCTGTAATTACCGTAATGGGTTGCCTTTTGCTTTTTGGTTTCTTTATGGTTTTGGGCCTTAACATCAACTACATAACACAGCAAGTTGAACAGCAGTGTGAAATGCAGGCATATCTTCCCATGGATGCCACCGCAGAGCAGGAGGCGGCAACCTTAAATGCCGTTAAAGCCGTACCCGGAATTGGCACAGTTACTTTTGAAACCAGAGAACAGGCTTATGAAAATTACAAAGAAATGCTCGGCGAAAAGGCAATTGTTTTAAAAGACCTTGACCCTGCCGACTTTTTACCTGCATCATGCAGAATTGTTCCCGACGACATTACTAAAATTCCGGAACTTATTAAACTTGTTGAAAAAATTGAAGGTGTTGACGAGGTTGTAACCCCTACCGACACCATTGACAACATTATTTCTGCAACTGCTGCAATCAGAATGGGATGCATAATTTTTACAGTTTTACTTGCAATTATTGCGGTGTTTATTATTACAAACACAATTAAACTTGATATTCACGCAAGGCAGAAAGAAATTCACATTATGAAATATGTTGGCGCAACCGACTGGTTTATAAGATGGCCTTTTATTATTGAAGGTATTATTGTTGGTTTAATTGGCGCTATTATTTCAATTTTTATTTTAAGCGGTGCAGTTTCCGCAGTTATTGAGGCTATAACAGCTAATTTCCAGGCATTTAAGCTTTTAACTGCCGCATCTGTTATGCCGATACTTATTGGTGTTCTGGCAATTTTCGGTGCTCTTATCGGCGCACTTGGCAGCCTTATAGCAATAAGAAAACATTTAAGGGTGTAACAGAAAGGAGATTTTATTATGAAACGCAAAAGATATGTTGCCATAATTGCAATTATCTCTTTAATTGCTTTTCTCGCAATAACACTCCTGCCTACAATTTCAAATATTGTTTATGCGGCCGGAACAAGAGCTCAGCTTGAAGAAAAACTTAAACAGTCACAGGCCAGCAAATCTGCGGCAGAACAAAAGGTTAAAGACCTTAATGCACAAAAAAGCTCTATAAAAGAAGAGCTTGAAGCTTTAAATTCTCAGATTGCCGAGGTTGAAAACGAAGTAAACGAAATGAACGCGGCAATTGCAGAAAACAATGCTCAAATTGAAGCTCAGCAGGAAAAAATTGATATTTACGACGATGAATTCAAAGAAAGAGCCCGCACCATGTACAAACACGGCTCCGTTTCCTACCTTGATGTACTTTTTGGGGCAAACAGTTTCAGCGATTTGATGTATAAAGTTAAAATGGTAGAGCGAATAATAAATTACGACAGAGCTATTATTCAGGAAATGACCGACGCAAGAACTGCTCTTGAAAAACAAAGGGAAGAAAAAGAATTTAACCTTCAGATTCTTGAAAACAAGCAAAGCGAATACAATTCAAAAATTGCTTTAAGAAACGAGAAGATAAACCAGATTAACTCCGATGTTGAAGCAGCACGTGCCCAGGCCGACAAAGAAGAAGCCGAAATGGCATCACTTCGCAGCCAGATAGCAAAGCTTGGTTCTTCCACATCGTCGGGCCCTTCTGTTGCATCTTATGGCTCTATGCAGTGGCCTTCGGCTACATCGAAATATATTACTTCACCTTACGGAACAAGATTCCACCCCATTCAGAAGCGCTACAAAACCCACACAGGTATTGACATTGGTGCCGCTTCGGGAACACCTGTACTTGCAGCTGAATCGGGCAAGGTTATTATGGCTCAGTGGAACGGCGGCTACGGAAAATGTGTTGTAATTGACCACGGCGGCGGAATAACAACTCTTTACGGCCACAATAGTTCTTTAAGTGTAAGCGTTGGCCAGAAGGTTACAAAAGGCCAGCAAATTGCCCTTGTTGGCTCGACAGGCAACTCCACAGGCCCTCACATTCATTTCGAAGTACTTATAAATGGTAAGCATACCGATCCTATGGCATATGTAAGATAATTAAACCATATAATTTACGGGCGGCATTTTTGCCGCCCATAATAATGTTCGAAAGGAAGTTTTATTTTGTCGGAACGTAAAAAAATTATTCTGTCTGTAATAATTACTTTTCTTGTTACTGTTTTTGGTGTTAACCTCTTTTATGGATTTACAGGCTCTAAAAGCGAGCTTGTTGAAAGCATTATAAAAGAACACTTTGTTGAAGATGTTGACAGCAGTAAAATTGATGAATATATGGCAAAAGGTGCTGCAGCAGCACTGGGTGACGACTATTCATATTACCTTACTTCTGAAGAGTACACCGCACTTATGTCAGACATTACAGGCGAATACAAGGGAATTGGCGTTGAAGTTTATGTTAGTGCAGAAGGAAATTTAACTGTTTCAAACGTGTTTATGAACACTCCTGCCGAAAAAGCAGGCCTTCGCGCAGGCGACATTATTTATCAGGTTGACGATATTGTTGTTGATATGGAAACTTCGGCAGATGCCATAAGCTATATGCGCGGCCTTTCAGAAGAAGGTAAAAAAGCTGAAACTATGACAATTCAGGTGATTCGCAACAACAACACTTTTTCAGCTGAACTAACACGCGATGAAATTGTTGCTCAAACTATTTTCTCAAAGAATATTGACAATATAAAATATATTCGCATATCGTCCTTCTCCCCTTCAACCTATCAGGAATTTGTTACGGCTTTAAATGATATCGACAAATGCAAGGGGCTTATAATCGACGTTCGAAATAATCCCGGCGGAATACTTCAGACAGTTGTAGACATATGCGACACACTTTTGCCTCAGTCAACCGTTGTTTACACTAAAACGCGCGACGGAAAAGAAAAACATTTCAAAAGCGACAAAAGCTTTATAAATCTTCCCGTGGCAGTTTTAATAAATGGCGAAAGTGCATCTGCATCGGAAATTTTAGCAGGGGCTATTAAAGATAACAAAGCCGGCTTACTTATCGGCGAAAAAACCTACGGTAAGGGCAGTGTTCAGGAGATTTTTCCATTTAAGGACAATAGTGCTTTAAAACTTACAATTGCTTATTACTACACTCCTTCAGGCGTTTGCATAAACGGGATTGGTATTGAACCTGATTTTGAAGTTGCAATACCCGAAGATACATTGAATCAACCCGTTACTACTTTGTCGGCAGATAACGACCCTCAGCTTTTAAAAGCCATTGAGCTTATATCAAGCGGAAAAATTACAAGATAACGAATAATCAATTAAATTGCGGTTATAACATTTTTTGTAAGGAGCTGCAATTTATGATTTATCCAATTTTATTTATTATTGGTGGCACAGGTTACTGTTTGCTTGAAATTATCTGGCGAGGCTATACTCATTGGAGTATGGCTCTGGCAGGTGCGCTTTCACTTGTGTTTATGGGTTATTTATGCTTAAACTTTAAAGAATTGCCTGTTTTTTTCAAAGCACTGCTTTCTTCTTTGTTCATTACGGGCACAGAACTTATATTCGGCATAATATTTAACCTTTATTTTAATATGGATGTGTGGAACTATTCAAACAGTCCATTTAATTTTGCAGGCCAGATTTGCCCACAGTTTTCGCTTTTATGGTTCTTTTTAAGCTATGGGGTAATATTCACTTTGGAAAAGGTTTTTTTAACGCTTTAATTTTGTCTTTTTCTATTGACAAGCCTTAAAAGGTGTTATAAAATTATATATTATCAAATTACAGATGAGGTAACTATGTCATCATTTTTAAATTTATTTACAAAAGAAATTTATGTGGCATTTGTTTCAATGCTTCCTCTTATTGAACTGCGAGGTGCTATTCCTGTTGGTGCAGCTTTGGGGCTTTCAACACTTACAACCTACATAATAGCAGTAATAGGAAATTTATTGCCAATTCCGTTTATTCTCTGGTTTTCAAGGCCAATTATGGCGTGGCTTAAAAAAACAAAGCCCCTTCGCCCTATTGCCGAAAAGCTTGAACAGAAAACAGAGGCAAACAGAGAAAAAATTATGAAGTACAGCGCATTTGGCCTTTTCCTGTTTGTTGCCATTCCTCTTCCGGGAACAGGCGCATGGTCGGGCGCTCTTGCTGCTGCACTTTTTGATATGAGATTTAAATATGCATTTCCAAGCATTGCGCTTGGCGTTTTAGCCGCAGGGCTTATAATGTGTTTTGGAACTTCTATTGTTGGGTGGATTATTGGTATTTTTTAGTATTTTAAAGAAAGGCTTTTACTTATGAGAAAATTTTTTACTTCAGAATCAGTTACAGAAGGTCATCCTGATAAAATGTGTGACCGCATTTCAGATAATATTCTTGATGCTATTTTAGCTCAGGACAAGAACGCAAGGGTTGCCTGCGAAACCTGTACAACAACAGGTATTGTTATGGTTATGGGCGAAATTACAACAAATTGCCATGTTGATTTCCCGACAATTGTAAGAGATACTGTTAAAGATATTGGCTACACAAACTCTGCCTACGGTTTTGACGCTGAAACCTGCTCTGTTTTAAACAGTATTCACGGCCAGTCGCCTGATATTGCTTTAGGGGTTGATTTATCTCTTGAAGCTAAAGAAGGTTCCTGCAACTGCGGCAGCGGCGCAGGCGACCAGGGTATGATGTTCGGCTATGCCTGCAACGAAACAAAAACTTTAATGCCTATGCCTATATCTCTCGCTCACAAGCTTTCCAAAAAGCTTTCCGAGGTTAGGAAAAATGGAACTCTTACATATTTAAGACCTGACGGCAAAAGCCAGGTAACTGTTGAATATGAAAACGACAAGCCCGTAAGAATTGACACGGTTGTAATCTCTACTCAGCACGACCCTGATGTTACACTCGAGCAAATTCGTGAAGATATGATTAAATATGTTATTATTCCTTCACTTCCACAAAATCTTTTAGACGACAAAACAAAATATTTTATAAACCCAACAGGCAGATTTGTTGTTGGCGGACCTCACGGCGACAGCGGCCTTACAGGAAGAAAAATTATTGTTGACACTTATGGCGGAATGGCTCGCCACGGTGGCGGGGCTTTCTCCGGCAAAGACCCTTCAAAGGTTGACAGAAGCGCGGCTTACATGGCAAGATACGTTGCAAAAAATCTTGTTGCCGCTTCTCTTGCTGAAAAATGTGAAGTTCAGCTTGCTTATGCAATTGGTGTTGCAAAGCCTGTATCTGTCAGAGTTGATACTTTCGGCACTTCAAAGCTTTCTGAAAGTCAGCTTGTAGAAATTGTTAACAAAAACTTCGACCTTCGCCCTGACAGCATTATCGAAACTCTCGATTTGAAGCGCCCTATTTACGGCCAGACAGCGGCTTATGGTCACTTTGGAAGAGAAGATGTTGCCCTCCCCTGGGAAAACACTTCAATTTCACTTAATCTGTAACATTACTATCCCCCTTTTCATATAATGAATTGGGGGTGGTTTATAAGGTGCAATATATTTTGCCTGCCCTGCTTGTTTTTCTTGTTGGCATTATCGGGCTTGTTATTTTGAATTTTTCGCTTTTGCGCCTCAATAGTGAAAGCGTTAAAATTGTAATTGACGGTGATGCTTCTCCCGAAAACCTTGAAGGGCTTGTAATTGCTGCAAAAGATGTGGCAGAAAGATATTTAATTGGTGCACAGATATACATAGAAGGCGGAAGCGAATTCCAGGTTGATTTGCTTTGCAAAAGGTATGATGTGCAAAAAATATAAGTGCCCGCAGGGGCACTTTTTATAAGGAAAGGAGAATGATATGGAACAAAACTTTGCCGAAGGCGTTGTTTCGGAAATTATTTTTACAAATGAAGATAACGGCTATACAGTATGTTCCATCGACAATGGCGATGATGAATTTGTTGCCGTTGGAATTATGCCCTCCCTTTCCGCAGGCGAAAGCATAAGAATTTACGGCGAATGGACAACCCATCCCGACTATGGCCATCAGTTTAAAGTAACAAGCTACGAAAACATTCTTCCGAAAACTCAAACTCAAATTCTTATGTACCTTTCTATGGGAATTATAAAGGGTGTTGGCCCTTCAACTGCCAGTAAAATTGTTAAAAAATTTGGCGATAAGGCCCTTGATATTATGCGTGACGACCCCATGCAGCTTACCGTAATTAAAGGCATAAGCGAAAACAAGGCTCTTATTATGAGTCAGTCGCTTATTTCAAAGCAGGTTATGCAAAACCTTGTTATGTTTTTGCAGCCATTTGGCGTAACGGCGGCCTTTGCCCTGAAGGTTTTTAAAAAATTCGGCCCCGAGGCTGTAAATAAAATAAAAGAAAACCCATATATTCTTTGCGAGGTTGACGGAATTGGTTTTTTAACGGCGGACAAGCTTGCAGCTAAAATAGGTGTTGAGCCTGACAACGAGCAGCGCCTTACGCAGGGTGTTTTATATTGTTTAAAAGAATACTCGCAAAACGGGCACACCTGCGTTGAATACGAAGGGCTTATCTCACTTAGCCAGAAGGTTTTAAAATGTGATAATACTTGTGCCGAAAACGCAATTTTCTCGCTTATTACAACAGGCAAAATTATAAAAGAAAATATTGGCGACAAGATTTTTTGCTATCTTCCTGCGTTTTTTAATGCTGAGGTTGGCGTTGCAAGGCGCCTTGAAGCTCTGCTTTTGGAAAGAGGCTCTACTTTATGCAAATCTTTTGATGAAACAGTTAAAGCCATTGAAATAAGCAGCGGTATAACTTTATCACAGGAGCAGAAAGAGGCATGCTTTAAAGCCTGTACAAACAGCGTTTTTATTATTACAGGCGGCCCGGGAACTGGAAAAACAACCATTATAAACACTATTATTTCAATTTTGGAAAAAGAAGATAAAACTGTTGCACTTTGTGCGCCTACAGGCCGCGCAGCAAAAAGGCTTACAGAAACTTGTGGAATGGAAGCCAAAACCATTCATCGCCTACTTGAAATATGTTTTTCCGAGGGCGAAATGCAAAGCTTTATGCGAAGCGAAACCTTTCCCGTTGAAGAAGATGTTATAATTGTTGACGAGATGAGTATGGTTGACATACTTTTAATGAATTCGCTTTTAAAGGCAATAAAGCCCGGTGCAACCCTTATTATGGCAGGAGATTTTGACCAGCTTCCCTCAGTTGGAGCAGGAAATGTTCTTTGCGATATGATAAATTCGGGCAAAATTCCGTTTTTAAGGCTTACGGAGATTTATCGTCAGGCATCGGAAAGTATGATAGTTGTAAATGCACATAAAATAAACGCCGGCGAAGCACCGATTTTAAACCAAAAGGACCGCGACTTTTTCTTTATGGAAAGAGAAGATGCCGACGATATTTTAAATACTGTTTCTGCCCTTTATACAACACGCCTTCCAAATGCGTACGGATACGACAAAATGGCAGAAATTCAGGTTATATCCCCTGCCAGAAAAACAAGGCTTGGCGTAATTGAACTGAACCGCCGCCTTCAGGCAGATGTAAACCCACCTACCGACAAGAAAAACGAAAAAACCTTTGGAGAGTACACTTTCCGCGAAGGCGACAAGGTTATGCAGATAAAGAATAACTACACTACCACCTGGAAAAATATTTACGATGGCAGTGAGGGCATTGGCATTTTCAACGGCGATATCGGAAGAATTGTTACAATAAACAGTTACGAAAAAACTATTACAATTGTTTTTGACGAGGAGCGGCGCGTTATATACGATTTTTCGCAGTTTGAAGAAATTGAGCCTGCATATGCAGTTACTGTTCACAAAAGCCAGGGAAGTGAATTTCCTGCGGTAATAATTCCTATGTACCCATCTGCCCCACAGCTTATGAACCGCAACCTTTTATACACGGCTCTTACAAGAGCGAAAAATCTTGTTGTTTTTGTTGGGAGAAAAGATTGTCTTTACAAAATGATTCAAAATACCAATGTTTCAGTTAGAAACTGCGGACTTAGAAATAAACTGGAGAAACTGCTTTGAAAAAACTGATTTCAAAAATACTTCACGTGCTTTATCCAACAAAATGTGTTTTTTGCGAAGGCTTTATAAAAGACAGCAAAATTCGAATTTGCAATAAATGTGCGAAAAATATAAGCTATAACAAAAATTACTGCCTTAAATGCGGCGACAGAATTGACGCCGTTTTCGGCGCTCCTATTTGCCAGCACTGCCGCGGCAAAAGCAGGCACTTTGAAAGAGTTTTTGTTCCACTTATATATAAAGATAAAGTACGAAATTCTATATTAAGCTTCAAATTTCGCGGAAGGAAAAGCTATAGCAAAACTTTTGCAATTTTAATTTTTACACATCTTCGCCAACACGGTTTTATTCCCGACAAAGTAACCTTTGTTCCAATTCATAAGAAACGCCTTCTCAAAAGAGGTTACAACCAAACAGAGGTTGTTGCAAAAGAACTGGCTGCGCTTTTAAACGTTCCGTGTTTGCCTCTTCTTAAAAAGAGCTATTTTACGCCTAAGCTTTCAAATCTTTCATTCGCTCAGCGAATTAATACAGTTAAAGGCTCTTTTGAGGCAATAAATACCGGCGAAAATTTAAAAGATAATAATATTTTACTTGTTGATGACATTATTACAACATCTGCAACTGCAGAAGAATGTTGTTCTGTTCTTAAAAAAGCATTTGGTTGCAAACTATATGTTGCCGCCATTGCATCATCAGAAAGGCATAAAAAATAACCCATCGAAAGATGGGTTATTTTTGTTTTTATTAAAGTGTTCCGAAAAGTCTGTCGCCGGCATCTCCAAGGCCGGGAACAATATAAGCATTTTCGTTAAGTTTTTCATCGAGAGCTGCAACATAAATATCAACATCAGGATGAGCTTTCTGAACAACCTCAACGCCCTCGGGAGCTGCAATTACGCACATAAGCTTAATTTTTTTAGCTCCGCGTTTTTTAATAAAATCAATTGCTGCCGCAGAAGAGCCACCTGTTGCAAGCATTGGGTCAACAACGATTACCTGGCGCTGTTCAATATCTGTTGGCAGTTTGCAATAATACTCAACAGGCTGATGAGTATCATGGTCGCGATAAAGGCCTATATGCCCAACTTTAGCCGCAGGAATAAGGCTCATTAAAGCATCAACCATTCCAAGGCCGGCACGAAGTATTGGCACAATTGCAACCTGTTTTTTAATTTCTTTACCAATTGTTTCACAAATAGGTGTTTTAACCTTTTTGTCAGTAAGTTCGAGGTCTTTAGTAGCCTCGTATCCCATAAGAAGAGCAATTTCGTTTACAAGTTCACGAAAGTCTTTTACAGTTGTGTTTTCATCTCTAAGCATTGTCACTTTATGGGCAATTAAGGGATGATTCATTACATAAAGTTCACTCATTTTTATCCCTCTTTTATTAAAGTTTGAAGTTTACGCTATCGTCGCCTTCGCCTTCAGCATTAAATTCATAATCTTTACCAGGCAAAATTGCGTTAAGTACGATACCGAGAATAGAAGCCACAGCCAAAGCTGAAAGTGAAATTGTTACAGAACCAATTGTAAATGTAGCGGCAGTTCCAAGACCAAGAGCTGAAACCAAAATTACAGCTGCAACAATTAAGTTACGGCTCTTTGTGAAGTCAACTTTGTTTTCAACAACGTTTCTGACACCGATTGCAGAAATCATACCATAAAGGATAAATGAAATACCACCGATTACAGCTGTTGGAATAACGTTTACCAAAGCTGCAAATTTAGGTGAGAACGAAAGAAGTACTGCGATTACAGCCGCAATACGAACAACCTTTGGATCGTATACTTTTGAAAGCGCCAAAACGCCTGTGTTTTCGCCATAAGTAGTATTTGCAGGACCACCGAAAATAGCTGAAAGTGATGTTGCAAGACCATCACCCATAAGTGAACGATGAAGACCGGGAGATGCGATAAAGTTTTTACCAACTGTTGAAGAAATAGCTGAAATATCGCCGATATGTTCCATCATTGTAGCAAGTGAAATTGGCATAATAGCAACAATTGAACTGATTACAAGTGAAGTATTTGACCAGTCAACACCACCGAAAATTGTATTGTTCCATTTAATTGGGAAACCAATCCAAGCAGCTTCTTTAAGCTGATCAAGTGCTGAGGCTGAGAAAAGGCGCATATTGTCGCTTCCGAGGAAAGCAATATAGCTGTTTCCATCAGCACCAACGATTTCACTTCCGCCAACTAAAGCAAGAATTGCACCAATAGCTACTGAACCGAGAACGCCAATTAAGATAGGAATAATTTTAGCCATTCCTTTGCCCCAGATGTTGAAAATTACAACAAGTGCAAGCGCGATAACAGCCAAAAGCCAGTTTGATGTACAGTTTCCTACTGCACTGCCTGCAAGGCCAAGACCAATACAAATAATGATTGGGCCTGTTACTACAGGTGGGAAAAACTTCATAACCTTTTTAATGCCAACGGCTTTAATAAGCCCAGCCAACACAAGGTATACAAGACCTGCCGCAGCAACACCTATTCCAGCGTATGGAAGAAGTTGTGCATTTGTCATTTCGCCTACACCTGCCATAGGTGCAATAGCTGCATATCCGCCCAAAAATGCGAATGATGAACCTAAAAATGCAGGAACTTTTCCGCCTGTTAAAAGGTGGAATAAAAGTGTTCCAAGACCTGCCATTAAAAGAGTTGTTGCAATGTCAAGTCCAGTTAACAAAGGCACGAGCACAGTTGCACCAAACATTGCAAATGTGTGCTGAAAACCGAGAACTAACATCTTCGGTATGCCTAAAACCTTGGCATCATGAATACCTTCATTGCCGATAACAAATTTTTCTTTTGCCACTTGAATTACCTTCTTTCTTTTGAATTTAGTTTAACCTTTATTATTATACATTATTTGACAAATGTTGTCAACGAAAACATATAAAACAGTTTTATATTGAATTTTTTTGAAAAATAATATATAATGTTAAAAGACAAAAATTTTGAGGTGAATTTATGGCAATTTTAAGCATTGGAAGCCTTAGCAAAAGTTTTGGCGAAAATGTTCTTTTTGAAAATGTTTCGTTCTCTGTTTCTGAAAACGACAAAATTGGTTTTATTGGCGGAAACGGAGCAGGAAAAACTACTCTTTTTAAAATAATTTGCGGCGAAGAGCTTAAAGATAATGGAACGCTTTCTATCTCTTCCCAAATAAAAATTTCATATATGCAGCAGTTTCCTTTAAAAGATTCTGAAAAAACTGTTTACGATGAAGCACTTCAGGTTTTTTCATATCTTGAAGAAATTGAGAAAAAAGAAAAAGAAGTGACCGACAAAATAGCTCTAGGCCTTGATATACCTAAATACATTGAGCTTCAGCACGATTTGAGAGTTCAGTTTGAAAATATGGGCGGACTTACCTATAAATCGAGGACCAGATCAATGCTTTTGGGGCTTGGTTTTTCGGAAAATGACTTAGATTTACCTGTATCCGCTTTAAGCGGTGGCGAAAAAACAAGGGTTTCGCTTGCAAAAATGCTTTTATCTGACTCTGATTTACTTCTTCTTGACGAGCCTACAAATCATCTTGACATGGATGCGGTGGCTTTTCTGGAGGACTACTTAAAAGCCTGGAAAAAAGCTTTTATCGTAATTTCTCACGACCGCTATTTTCTTGACAGCGTAACAGAAAAAACAATGGAGCTTGAAAACAAAAATTTAAAGCTTTTCAATGCGCCTTATTCTAAATATTTAAGTTTTAAGGAAAACGACTGGGAAATTACCAAGAAACACTACGAAAACGATTTAAAAGAAATTAAGCGAATTGAAGGAATAATTGAACAGCAGCGAAGATGGAACAGAGAAAAAAACATCAGAACGGCTGAAAGCAAACAGAAAATGCTTGACAAAATGGTTTCAAACCTCAAAAAGCCTGATGCCCTTCAAAAAGATGTTGCAATTTCTTTTTCGGCTAAAGTACAAAGCGGATTTGATGTTTTAAAATGCGATTCACTTTCAAAAGCATTTGATAGTGAACAGCTTTTCAGCAACTTGTCCATTGACATTAAAAGAGGCGACCGTGCGTTTATTATTGGCGGTAACGGAACAGGAAAATCTACGCTATTTAATATAATAACCAGACGTATTGAAGCCGACAGCGGAACTTTTTCCCTTGGTACAAAGGTTGATTTGGGATATTTTGACCAGCACTCTTCCGACCTTTCTGCATCAGGAACAGTAATTTCAGAAATAAGAAATGCACATCCACAGATGACTGATACGGAAATAAGATGCGCTCTGGCAGGATTTTTATTCTTTGGCGATGATGTTTTTAAAGAAATTTCTGCCCTCAGCGGTGGCGAAAGAGCCAGGGTTGCCTTACTTAAGCTTATGCTTTCAGGCCACAATTTACTGCTTCTTGACGAGCCTACAAACCATCTTGACATTAAAAGCCGTGAGGCGCTTGAAGATGCGCTTTTATCTTACAACGGAACTGTTCTGGCAATTTCTCACGACCGTTATTTTATAAACAAGCTTGCAACAAGAATTTATGCTTTGCAAAAAAATGGTATGAGCCTTTATGAAGGTAATTATGATTATTACAAGCAGAAAAAGATTGAGGCTACGCCTCAGGCGGTTAAATCCCCCAAAAAAGAAAATACTTACGAAATTCAAAAAGCTGAAAGAGCCGAGCTTAAACGCCTTCAGCGAAATTTAGAAAAATGTGAAGGCGATATTGCCAAAAACGAAGAAAGAGTAAAAACACTTGAAGAAGAGCTTTTAAAAGCAGGCTCAGATTACGTTAAGGCCACAGAAATCACCGAAGAAATTTCCGCTTTAAACGAGGCTTTGGCAGATTTATACGCACTTTGGGAGGAGCTTTCTTTAAAGCTTTCGGAAAATTAATAAAATACTCCCACAAATATTTTTACGCTTTTTTTGAAAAGCTCATAAAAATTATCTTTTTCTGGGAGCAGTACATCGCGGTTTGAAATAAGCGCACACTCTCCCATTTTAACTCCATTTAAAGTAACTGTGACCTTTCCCACCTTTTGCCCCCTCTTTACGGGCAGGGTAATTTTCAGGGGAAGGTCGGTATATTTTTCAAGGTTTTTAGCTTCGGCATCGCTTAAGAACACTCCAATATTGTTTTCACACACAACGGGTACTCTTTCGCCGTTTTCTGCCATTATTTCGCCAAACTCACTTCCGCCCTCAACAGGAATTATAAGCTTATAGTTTTCATATATGTAATCAAAAAGCTTTGTATGGTCGCTCCAGTCATCAGGGGCGTTTAATGTTACGGCAATTATTCTTTTTCCGCCTCTTTCGCAGGCAGAAACCAAACAACGGCCGCTTTTTTTGGTGTAGCCGGTTTTAACCCCTATTACCCCATCACACATTTTTAAAAGCTTATTATGGTTTGTATAAGTTGCCCTTTCAGTTGTTTTCTGCCATGTGGCGGCTATTTCTGCAAAAAGTTTATTATTCATTGCGTGGGCAGTTATTTTAGCCATATCAAGGGCAGTTGTAATATGCCCTTCTTCATCAAGGCCGTTTGGGTTTTTAAAGCTTGTTTGCAAGGCTCCGATTTCGTGTGCACGCTGTGTCATTTTTTCTGCAAAAGCAGATACGTTTCCGCTAATATGCTCGGCAAGGGCAACGGCGGCATCGTTACCTGAGGGCAGCATAAGCCCCCACAAAAGCTCGGAAACAGTTACTTTTTCCCCTACTTTTAAATACATTGAACTGCCTTCCTGATATGCGGCGTTTTGAGAAACAGTTACTATTTCATCGCCTTTTCCATATTCGCAGGCCAAAAGTGCCGTCATAATTTTTGTTGTGCTTGCCATAGTCATCGGTGCAGTTGCATTTTTTGAATATAGTACTCTGCCGTTTTCGGCATCTATTACTACTGCGCTTCTGGCTGAAAGGTTTAACCCATCAGCATACACAGAGCAGGATAATATTAAAAATACTAAAATTACACTTATTCTTTTCAAAAAAATCACCCATATAAACTATATGAGTGATTTTTTGAAATTTGCTTACTTTTTAACAAGATATTTTCTTACATCAATTGAAACTGCAAGAATAATAATTATGCCCTTTATTATATACTGCAGATACGGGCTTACGCCTATAAAATTAAGTCCGTAATTTATAAACTGCAAAATAACTGTTCCTATTAAAACCCCCGGAATTGTTCCAACGCCGCCTGAAAACGAAACGCCACCAACTACGCAGGCCGAAATTGCATCAAGCTCATAGTTTATGCCCGTATTACTGGTTGCCGAGCCTATTCGTCCTGCCTCAAGGAAACCGGCAATACCATATAAAATGCCCGAAATTATAAAAATTGTTATTATATTCTTTGCCAGGTTTACGCCCGAAACTGCTGCCGCTTCGGGGTTTCCGCCAATTGCGAACATATTTCTGCCAAGGCGGGTTTTGTTCCATATAAACCACATAATTGCCGCTATAACAATAAGATAAATTATAAGATACGGCAACTCGAAACTGCCTATTTTAAGAGAGCCTGTTACAAAGTTTGTATACCTTTCATCAAAATTTGCAATCGGCTGTGCGCCAAGTGGTGGTCGGTCGATATAAATACAGGAAAGGCCATAGGCAATAAGCTGTGTTCCAAGGGTTATAATAAATGCGTGAACCTTAAGCTTTGCCACGCCAAAACCGTTTACCGCACCAAACGCAGCACCTACTGCCGCAGAAATTAAAAGCGGCACAATTATAGGTAGTTGCGGCAAATCGGGATACATTCTTGAAGAATAGCTTACCGACTGCAAAAGCGATGCCGCAAGTATTGCGGTAAGGCCTAAAATTCTGCCGGCAGAAAGGTCGGTTCCCTGAAGCACTATAAGCCCTGCAACCCCCAAAGCCAGAATACCCCTTGTTGAAGCCTGGCTTAAAATGTTTGTTATATTACGAAGTGATACAAACGATGGGTCTTTAATTATTACCGCCAGTATCATAATTCCAAGCACTATATATAAAGAATAGTTCAGTAAAAAATCCTGAATTTTTCTCTTGTTTACACCTTGTAAATTCATAAATACGCTCCTAATCAGATATATTTTGCCGCATATTCCATAATTTTTTCCTGAGTTAAATTCTTTGTTTCTTCAATTGCCGCAACCCTTCCGCCTGACATAATGAGTATTTTATCGCAAATGCCAAGCAGTTCACTCATTTCGGATGAAACTACTATAATTCCTTTTCCGCTTGCCGCAAGGTCGATTATAAGCTGATAAATTTCAAATTTAGCGCCAACATCAATACCCCTTGTAGGCTCATCAAGAAGTAGAATTTCGGGCGTTGTTAAAAGCCATCTGCCAAGCAGAACCTTTTGCTGATTTCCGCCTGAAAGTGTTCTGATAAACGTTTTTTTAGAAGGAGTTTTAACCCTTATTTTATCAATAACCCAGTCGGTATCACTATTCATTTTCCTGCCGCTTAAAACGCCGAAGCTTGCATATTTTTTAAGGTTTGCAATAGTTGAATTAAAGGTTATGTCAAGGCCTGAAAAAATACCTGTGGCACGCCGCTCCTCTGTTAAAAGTGCAAAGCCGTTTTTAATTGCCGCGGCACAGTTTTTATTATCAATTTCCTTGCCGTGAAGATATATTTTACCGCTTTCTTTCTTCTTTATTCCAAAAAGCAGTTCCAAAAGTTCAGTTCGCCTTGAGCCAACAAGGCCTGCAACGCCTAAAATTTCGCCCTTTCGCAATGTAAAGCTTACGTTTTTTACTTTTGGTTCGTATTTACCGCAAAGGTCTTTTGCCTCTAAAATAACTTCGCCGGGAGTGTTTTTCTTTTCAGGAAAACGGCTTTCAAGGTCACGCCCTACCATAAGTTTTATAATTTTATCAGTTGTAAGCGATGCGGCAGGCTCGGTTGTAATCCACTTTCCGTCACGCATTATTGTAACTTCGTCGCATATAGTTAAAATTTCTTCCATTTTGTGAGAAATATAAATAATTCCGCAACCATCTTTTTTAAGCTTTTCAATTATTTTAAAAAGGCTTTCGCTTTCACTTTCAGTAAGGGATGATGTTGGCTCATCGAGCACTAAAATTTTAGCGCCATATGAAACCGCACGGGCTATTTCAACCATTTGCCTTTGCGAAACCGAAAGCTTTCCCATTTTTATTTTGGGGTCTACATTTATTCCAAGGCTTTCGAAAATGCTTTTCGTATCTCTATACATTTTCTTTCGGTCAATAATTCCGCCTTTAGTCGGAAATCTTCCAAGCCACATATTATCCATAATATCACGCTGAAGCACCTGATTTAATTCCTGATGCACCATTGCAACACCACGCTCAAGCGCTTGTTTGGGATTTTTAAAATCAACCTTTTGGCCGTTTATTAAAATTTCGCCCTCATCTTTGCTATAAACTCCGAAAAGGCATTTCATAAGAGTTGATTTTCCTGCTCCGTTTTCGCCCATAAGGGCGTGGGTACTGCCTTTTTTTACGTTTAAGTTAACCTTATCAAGAGCCCTCACACCGGGGAACTGCTTGCTGATGCCTCGCATTTGGAGCAAATATTCTTCCATAGCCTCCCCCTCCTCTCAAAATTACTGGCCGCTGTAGGGTTTATAAGGAATTCTTACTGCAACTGAGCTTTCATCGTACATATATCCCGTTCCGTCGAGATATTCTTTGCCTGCGGCGGCATTCATAGCCGCGGCAAACAAAATGTTGCCCATTTCTTCGCCATCCTGAAGCACTGTACCTGTCATATATTTTTTAGAAATAAGCTCTTTTGCCGCATCGGTTGCATCAACGCCGACTACAGGAATAAATTTACTGCTGTCGCCCTTATTATAGCCTACTGCCTGAAGTGCCGCAATTGCGCCCTGAGCCATACCATCGTTATTGGCTACAACAAATTCAATTTTATTGCCGTATTTTGAAAGCCAGGCCTCCATTGCACGATTTGCAAGCTCAGTATCCCAGTTACAGACCTGAAGTTCAAGCTCTTCGCACTTAACGCCATTTTCCTCGGCAGTTTTAATTGAATACTCTGTTCTTGCAACGGCTTCGGGGTTATCAGGCTCGCCTTTAAACATTACATACTGCATAACGCCATCGCCATTTGTATCGTAATTTCCGCCTTTCCAGGTTTCGGCAATAATCTGCCCCTGAATTATGCCTGCATCTTTGGCGTTTGTACCAATAAATCTTGCCTTATCGTATGATTTTAAAATTTCTTCAGAAGGCTCTCGATTGAAGAAAATAAGCGGAATCCCCGCGTTTTTTGCCTTTGAAACAATTGTTCCTGCCGCTCCTACATCTACTATATTTACAAGCAACACGTCAACGCCTTTCTGAATTAAAAGGTCAACCTGGTCGTTTTGAGTTCCCTGGTCGTTTTTACCGTCGTTTAAGAAAAGCTGTGCATTGCCCTGTGCTCTTTTTTCCAAAGTCTGGCGAACTGTTGAAATATAAGTATCGTCATATTTGTATATGCATACGCCAATTTTTGGCGCATCCATATTGTCAGTTAAAGTTGCTCCGTTCTCATCGGCTCCGCCGCTTTCTCCACAGCCCGCCAGAATACACATTACACATATAAGCATTAAAGCTAAAAATCTTTTTTTCAAAATAGTCATCCTTTCTTTTAATAATTTTGTTTGCTAAATTCATTGTTTCCAAAAAATTTAAAAGTATAACAAAAAAAGAACTCCGAAGAGTTCTTTTTGTTATGAGAAATTTTTACATTTCAAATTTAAAATATTCTTTTGCGTTTTTATAGGAAATGCCTTCAACTATATCGCGGAGAGCATCCATATCGGCAGGATATTCGCCGTTTTCAACCCATGTTCCGATGAGGTTACACATTATTCTTCTGAAATACTCATGGCGTGGGTATGACATAAAACTACGTGAATCTGTAAGCATACCAACAAATCTGCCGAGGAGACCGAGGTTTGCCAAAGCTTTCATCTGTTCTACCATACCATCTCTCTGGTCGTTAAACCACCAGCCTGAGCCAAACTGAATTTTTGAAGGAGCATCACTACTTTGGAAGTTACCAAGCATTGTACCAAGTACGTAATTATCCTTTGGATTGAGTGTATAAAGAATTGTTTTTGGTAATTTATTAGTAATTTCAAAGGAATTGAGTAGCGCTGCAAGAGGCTCGGCAATAGAAAGGTCATTTATGGAGTCAAAACCTGTATCAGGGCCGAGTTTTTCATACATACGGCGGTTATTATTACGAAGTGCGCCGATGTGAAGCTGCATTGTCCACTCTCTTTTATGATACTCTGCCGCAAAGAAAGAATACATATATGTTTTGTATTTATCAATTTCTTCAGCTGACAAAGTTTTACCTGAAAGTGCCGCTTTTAAAATTTTATCTGCTTCTTTTTTATCACATTCGCAGTAAGGAACGCCGCCTAAAGCATGGTCTGAAAGGCGACAGCCAACAGAGTGGAAAAATTCAATTCTTTTTTCCATAAGCTCTGTAACATCATCTATATCTTTGATTTTTACATCAAAGTTTTCTTCTAAAAGATTTATGTACGGAATAAATGTTTCAAGGCCGATTTCAACAATTTTATCAGGGCGGAAGGTTGGGTAAACTTTTGTTTTGAGTTTGCCTTCTTCTGCTATTTTAATATGATACTGCAAATCATCGGCAGGGTCATCAGTTGTACAGATAACATCAACATTTGATTTTTCTATAAGCGCCTGAGCCGAAAATCCTTCGCCGCGAATTTGCTCGTTGGCTTTATCGTAAATAGCTCTTGCATTTTTCTCGTTTAAAATATCTGTTATGCCGAAAAAGCGCTGAAGCTCTAAATGAGTCCAGTGATAAAGTGGGTTGCCGATGGCATATTTTAAAGTTTTTGCAAAAGCTTCAAACTTTTCAAAATCGCCCTTATCCCCTGTCATATAGCTTTCATCAATGCCGTTTGAGCGCATTGCTCTCCATTTATAATGGTCGCCCCCGAGCATAATTTCGGTAATGCTTTCAAATCTTCTGTCTTCACAGATTTCTTTCGGGCTTAAGTGGCAATGATAGTCAATAATAGGCATTTTTGCCGCAAAATCGTGATAAAGCTTTTTAGCGGTTTCGCTTTGAAGCATAAAATCTTTGTCCATAAATTCTTTCATTTTTTATTCCTCCGTTAATATTAGTAGGCAGATAAAAGTATAACACAAAGCCTAAAATAAGTCAAGTTATACATTAGTTGGAAGCTCGGTTTTAAGTTCTTTGAGGTGCTCGTCTATTCCCGATTTTAAAACCGTTATTTTACCGTTTTCATAAGAAAGCTCGGTAACCGATGCATTTGAAACCCAGGGGACATCTTTCATCTTATTAGCAGAAATACCGCTATAAAGGCAACAAAGCACTCTTACAACAGTTGCGTGAGTTGCAACTACTACAGTTTTCCCTTCATTTTCTTTGGCTATTTTTTCAATTGCCTTGCCAGCTCTGGCTTGAAGTTCTTTAACGCTTTCGCCGCCGGGACAGGTTGCGTTTCCTATATCAAAAAGCCATATTTTGCATTCCTCAGGATGATTTTTTGGCATATCGGCAAAGGGAATTTCCTCCCACTCTCCTCCGTAAATTTCGCGAAGGTTTTTATCTGCTATAATTTCTTTCCCAAGTTTTTCGGCAATTGGTTTTGCAGTTTCATAAGCTCTCGAAAGGTCGCTTGAATATATTTTTTCAACATTATAATTTGAAACTACAAATTCCGCCGTTTTCTCCGCCTGAATTTTTCCTTTATCAGAAAGAGGGGCATCGGTATGGCCAACAAATATTTCTTCAAGATTAGCCTTGCTCTGCCCGTGACGAATAAGTAAAATCTTTGTCATTTTACGCCTCCATATTTTAAACCTGATATAAATTGTTTCATTCATATATAGTTACATCTTTATAAGCTAGTATAACATATTAAAGCAGAAAAATCAATTTCTGTTGCCAAAAAAATGAAAAATATACTGGACAAATCGAAAATAAAAGTGTATAATATGTCTATCAATTTAAACTGGAGAGTGATTATAATGAAACTTATTATTAAAAACAATTACGATGAGATGTGTGCATGGGCTGCAAATCATATTGCCGATGCAATAAATGCCCACAAGGAAAACCGTCCGTTTATTTTAGGTCTTCCTACAGGTTCATCGCCTCTTGGTGTATATAAAAGACTTATTGAAATGAACAAAGCAGGCAAAGTAAGCTTTAAAAATGTTGTTACTTTCAATATGGACGAATATGTTGGTCTTCCAAAAGAACACGACCAGAGCTACTGGTATTTTATGCACGATAATTTCTTTAATCATATTGACATTCCTGCTGAAAACATCAACATTTTAAATGGTATGGCTGATGACCTTGATGCAGAATGCCAGAGATATGAAGATAAAATTGCTTCATACGGCGGAATTGACTTGTTCCTTGGCGGCAGCGGCGTTGACGGTCATATTGCATTTAACGAACCTTTCACTTCACTTTCATCACGCACGGGTGTTCGTGCTCTTACACAGGATACTTTAATTGTTAACTCCCGTTTCTTTGACAACGACCCTGAAAAAGTTCCGAAAACTGCTCTTTCTGTTGGTGTGGGAACAGTTTGCGATTCAAAACAGGTTTTGCTTCTTATAAGCGGACACAACAAAGCACGTGCTCTTCGCCACTGTGTTGAAGGCGGCGTTGACCATGCGTGGACAATAAGTGCACTTCAGCTTCACAAAGACGGAATTATCGCCTGCGATGAAGATGCTTGTGGCGAACTTAAAGTTGATACATACAAATACTTTAAAGAAATTTACAAAAACGAGAAATAACTAAAAAATTTAAAGCTCTTGCCAAGGCAAGAGCTTTTTTTATTTTATGTTGCATTTTGTTTTTTTCTGTGATATGATAATTAGTGTTGCCACCGGGTAACAAAGTGCTTTGGCATTCTTACACAGCGTTAGGTCGTAGAAGTTGTGTTGGAATGTTTATTTTTTTGGAGGAATTATGAAATATTTTACCAAAGGCGAACTTACTTTATGGCTTTCGTCGCTTGCTTTAATAATTATATCGTTTTTTATGTTTTCAAACGACGGATATTTAACCCTAATGGCATCACTTATAGGCGCAACTGCGCTTATTTTCTGTGCAAAGGGCAACCCCTTCGGTCAGATTTTAATGATTATTTTCTGCGTTCTTTACGGCATTATTTCCCTTTCGGCACGATACTACGGCGAGCTTATGACTTATGTTTTAATGTCGCTCCCGATGGCCGTTCTTTCCCTTGTCACCTGGTTTAAAAATCCATTTGAGGGCAGCAAAAGCCAGGTTAAAGTAAATAAAATAAAGCCTCAGGAATATTTTTTTCTTTTTTTCCTTGCGGCTTTGATTACACTTATTTTTTATTTTATTTTAAAATATTTTAATACTGCAAATCTTATCCCAAGCACCATTTCTGTTACCACCAGCTTTATTGCCGCATATTTAACCGCAAGGCGAAGCCCTTACTATGCCATAGCTTACGGCGTAAACGATATTGTTTTAATTGTTTTGTGGGGCCTTGCAAGCATTTACGATGTTTCTTACATTTCGGTTTTAACCTGCTTTGTGGTTTTTCTTGCAAACGATTTATACGGCTTTGCCGCTTGGCTTAAAATGGAAAAATTGCAGCAAAAAAGAAGTGACCTTTGACTACTTTTCTAAGGTAATCAAAGGTCACCTCTCTATCTCCTTAATATCTAGCATGTGGTTAACCTCTCTTTCTTATTCTATCCCCTGCCGCATCAATACTTCCCAAGTTTTTAACACTCTTTTTCTTCTTTCTCTAATGAGAACACCCTAATGTAACTGTGCATTTAAGCTGCAGAAGATGCGCTCTGCTTTTTAAAGAATTATTTTTCTGATTTGAACCTTTTTCTTTTTCACATCCTTCAATCTATATAAAGCGTATCTCCGCCGAGTTTCTTATCTATCTACCAACGCATTCAAATCATTTAAAATTTTTCTTTAAAAGCTCTTACTTAGTGTTTCATTGGACCGTACCTTCCTTTCCTTTGTTGATTTTATTGTAGCATACATTTTCCCCTTTTTCAATTGACAAATTATTTAAAAAATTAATTCTCAATTTGTTTAAAAAAGAGATTTTATTTTGAAAATGCATTTTTCTCTTTACAAACGGATATTTTATGTGTTATTATAAAAGGGTAGGGTGCAAAAAAGCCGCTGAAATTCAGCGGCTTTTTATTTTTATTTACGCTCGTGTTCAATGAGTTCCCATGCTGCATCAATTAAATTTGAGAACACAGGGTTTTTAAGTGCTTCGCAAACAAATGACTGACGGGGTGAATTTATATCTTCGCCCGAAATTTCCTTAAGGCCATATTGTTTACACATCTCTTTAATTCGCATAAGCTGATCCAGGGTGTTTCTTGTTGGCATATAAGTTACTGCATCAAAGCCTGCCTTTGATATTTCTTCAAACAAAAGCGGAAGATAATCATCTTCAAACTTCTGAGCTTTTTTGTCGCCTGTAACGCTGTCGCCAACGTCGCCAAGATATGCATAAGCCGAAATTGCGCCAACTTCTTTGCAAAGGGCAATATATTCTGAAACGTGAGGGCATTCGTCGGTTGCATCAATATAAAAGTCTTTTACAAAGTATCCTTTCAAAACGCCCAAAAGGTCGTACCTTCTGCACTCGTTTTCTTTATCATTTAAATATCCCGCAACCTTTTCTGAAACAGGAATATTTATACTTTCAAGATATGAAACAATATCCTCGTGTTTCTGGAGCATTTTACCTGCAAGGGCAAAAAGAATATGGCGCTCTGTAACGCTTCCGCCCTCATCATATTTTGAAAGAGGCAAAACATCTTTATCAAAATCAATTGTTACATCTGTAAGAGTATTGATTTTCTCTGTCATAAGGCGGTTGCGCTGATTTCTTTTTTCAACATAGGGTTTAAAAAATTCGGCAACTTTTTCAATATTTTTATGTGGAATTGAGTGCATTGCAACATATGCAATACCGCTCTGATCAGGGTTGTTTATTCTTTTGCTTTCAAGGGCTGTGCCTTTCATACTTACGCGGCACTCGCAGCCAACAGTTGTAGGAAGGCCTGCTATTTCCCCTGCTTTAATAAATTCTCGGCAGCCTGAAACGCTGTCGTGGTCCATAATACCTGCAGTGTCAAGCCCTGCTTTTTTTGCCATATAAACTGCCTTAGTCGGGGAATATGGCGAAAAAGAATAAAATGTATGAATATGGTTATTAACATTTCCCGAAGGCTCGCTTTTGGGCATATCTTTTATAATTTCAGAAAGCGCCTCAAGCCTTACATTTACATCGCTATGATTTAATCTGTCCATTTTAATCTCCTTATTTAAGCATATTCTGGCCGCCTGTTACAGGAATTGCCTGGCCTGTTTCATACTGCTGTTCCATACAGTAGAAAATAGCTTTCATAACGTCTTCTGTTCTGCAACCGCGGTTCATTGGAACTTTAGCCTCGTAAAATTTCTTAACATCGGCAACAGTTTTAGCACCGGGAACTTTGCCCGCATCAAGATACTGTTTGAAAAGGCCGCGCTCAGGGTCACACCAGAGAGGACCATCGAGGAAGTTGCCCGGGCAAATAGAATTTACCTTAATATTAAATGGAACAAGTTCAAGGGCAAAGCTTTGTGTAAGACCAATGCCGCCAAACTTACTGCCTGCATAGGCAAAGTTTTTGTTACTGCCTGTAAGGCCTGATTTTGAGTTAATCTGAATAATATCCATAAAATATTCGCTATCAAATTTATTCTGAATTTTCATAATATTCGAAACAAATTTAGCGCAGAGGAAGTATGCATTATAATTTACTTTTGTTACAAGTTCAAAGTTTTCAAGTGTCATTTCTTCAAGGCTGCCTGCTCTTACGATACCTGCGTTACTTACTAGAGTATCAATACCGCCGTAAGCTAAAACAGTTTTTTCAACCATTTCTTTAACCGAATCTTTGTCGGAAACGTTCACCATAACAGCCATAGCCTTGCCTTCGCCATATTTTTTACACATTTCTTCGGCGTTTTTCTGGGCAAGTTCTGCGTTAAGGTCAGCAATAATTACGTTTGCGCCTTCTGCCAAAAGCTCCTCGGCAATACCCTGTCCAAAGCCCTGTGCACTACCTGTTACAATAACGGTTTTTCCGCTTGCGCGAAGGTTTTCTTTTTCACTTTCTTCAGGAACTGTGCCGTTTTCCAAAAACATTTTTGCAGCCTTGTCAGCATTTACTTTTGAGTTGCCTGCAGCAAATATACCAACACCTTCCAAAACGAAAATGTTTTTATTCTTGTCTGCGTTTTCAAGCTCGGCATAAATGCCTTCAACATCATTATTCTTAAGCAAAACTGCATTTTCATTTACCTTTACATTTTCACAAGCTACAAAAGTTACAACCTTTTTTGTAAGCATTTTTATAGCCGGAGCAATAGATACCACTTTTTCAATTTCTGTTAAATTTTTAAAACTCATAACAAAATTCCTTTCAGTGTTAATAATTTACAACTAAAATGTTACTATTTAACATTTTACATCTTTTATAACCATTTGTCAATAGTTAAGCGGTATTTACTGTCACATTTTTCCTGCAAAGCATCAGAAAAAAGTTTAGCAGCATATGATGGGTTTTCAGTTAAATATATATACGATTTTCTGAATATACCTTCCCCTATTCTTAAAAGGCTTATATTTTCGCCTATATGGCTGTTCCATGACACAAAAGGGAAAAGCGTAACACCAAGTCCTATTTTTACATATTGGCGGATATAAGCCGGATCGTCACACTCTATTACAACCTTCGGTTCAACACCTTCTTTTTTAAAATATTTATCAGAAAAATCGCGTATGCTTGCGCCCTTTGGCATTAAAATAAATTTTTCTTCCGAGAGGTTTTTAATGCTTACGCTTTTAAACTTTGAAAGCGGATTATTATTGCAAACTGCCAAAAAAACTTCTTCGTTTACAAAATCTATTCTGCGAAAAGAAGAGCTTTCAAAAATTCTGTCGCTGACAATTACATCAAAATCCGAGAAATTTATTCCGGAAAAACTGTGTTTAATATTCAAAGAAACATCGGGATATTTTTTCTTAAAATCTGATATGGTTTCCGTTACAATATTGCGGTTATTTAAAATTAAAAGCTTAATTTCTCCAAGCGGTTTTTCTGAAAGGTTTAATATTTCAGTTTTAGCTTTATCAAAGTGCTCCTCTGCTTTTTTAAGTGCATCATATAATATTTTTCCCGAAGGGCTGAGTTTCAGCCTGTTGGCTCCCCTTTCAAAAAGCATTGTTCCCATTTCGATTTCAAGTTTTTTTATTGAAGAAGAAACGCTTGATGGCGGAACAATGAATTTTCGTGCCGTTTGCGAAATATTTTCGCTTTCGGCTGTGTGCATAAAGTATTTAAGCTGAAGTATTTCCATAAAATCACCCAAAATTAGTTTATCAAAGTTTACTATATATGTCAATATATAGCTACTGCATTTTACTTTATTCTTTACAAATGGGTAAATATATGATAAACTCGTAAAAAACTTTGGAGGTGCTTATGAAAAAACTTAAAAATATTTGTTACAAAACAACTAATCACGAGCGTTTTCTTTTAGATATTTATCTGCCCGACTGCGACTCATTCCCGGTATTTGTTTATTTTCACGGTGGCGGGATTGTGGCAGGCAACAAAGAAGGCGGAAAATGGTTTGAGGCTCTTTGTGAAAAGGGCGTTGCAGTAGTTTCGGCAAATTATCGCCTCTACCCCGAGGCACAGTATCCCGACTTTTTGTGGGATGCAGCTGCAGCAGTAGCCTGGGCAAAGAGTAATATGCCAGAGTATGGAAATGTAGAAGGAATATTTGTTGGCGGCTCATCGGCAGGCGGATACTTAACACAAATGCTTTGCTTTGACGGGCGATTTCTTAAAATGCACAAAATTGATGCCGACGAAATTACAGGTTATATAATGGACGCCGGTCAGCCAACTGTCCACTTTAACGTTTTGGCTGAACGCGGTATTGACAGCAGAAGGGTTATAATCGACGAAGCAGCTCCTATTTACCATATTTGTGAGGAAAGAAATTACGCGCCTATGCTTATTCTTGTTGCCGATAACGATATGGAAAACCGCCTTGAGCAGACAATGCTGCTTTGCTCTACACTTAAGCATTTTGGCCACGAAAGTAAATATGAACTTCGTGTTATGGAAAACTGTACTCATACTTCATATACAAATGATTTTGACGAAAGCGGCAAAAGTATTTTCGCCGAAATGGTTTATAAATTTATTAAAAAACATATATAGGAGAAAAAATGAAAAACGGAATTATTTATTCACTTATTACTGCCATTTTATTTGTAACATTCGAGCCTGTAAGCAAGCTGATTGCAAACGACGTAACGCCTTATGCTATTGCCTTTTGGCGATTTTTCCTTGGCTCACTCATATTAATTGTTCCGGCAGTTATTAAAATTAAAAAAGAAAAAATACATATTACACTTGCCGATTTAGGCAAAATGGTTTTGCTTGGGATTTTATTTATTTGCGTAAGCATGCTGGCGCTGCAGATTGCAATTAAACAGGCTTCTTCCCCATCACTTATCGCAATTATTTTCTCATCAAACTCAATTTTTACAATTATTTTTGCAGTTTTAATTAACCACGAAAAGCTTACAAAAAACAAGGCAATAGCTCTTATACTTGGTATTATAGGCGTAATACTTTGCGCCGACTTTTCATCAGGAACTTCGCTCACTTCTGCACTTCTTGGCTTTTTCTCAGCTATCACATTCAGCCTTTACACGGTTTTAAGCCAGAAATACACAAAAAAAGTTGGCGGAGTTATTCAAACGGGTGTTGTGTTTTTTACAGGTAGCCTTATTCTTCTTGTGGTTTTGCTTTTTATGGGAGCAGATTTATCTCTTCCTGCAAAAGCATTTCCGCTTTCAATTTTGGGTTATATAGCCATTATGGTAACAGGCGTAGGATATGCGGCATACTTTATGGCAATTGAAAAAGGCGGCGCAATTATGGCTTCTCTTGCTTTTTTCATAAAGCCCATTTTAACCCCATTTGTTACGCTTATTATAAACGCAATTGTTCCCGATTTAAAAGTATTTATTGCAGTTATATTTATAATGATTGCATCGTATTTTGCAGTGTACAAAAAACAATAATTGCATACAAAAAAGCTGTGGCCAGGCTAAGCTAGACCACAGCTTTTTTATTTTGTTTAATTATTTACCCCATGAAACGAGAATGTAAGCAACATCTTTTGAATCAATTTTGCCATCGCGGTTTAAGTCATATTTTGCATAATCCCATTTGTCCGCTAAGCTTGGAGCATTTGTTGCAAAGTATGAAACAACTGCAGAAAGGTCGTAAATATTGATATTGTTATCTTTAACAATGTCGCCTGCGAGGAAGGTTACAGCTGTTTTTGTAGTTGTATTGCCTTCTTCAACTTCCATTTCGCCTGTTCTTACGTTATTCCAGAATGTAAGAGTTTTATCTCCTGTCATTTTAACTGCGCAGTCATATGTTCTGTAACCTGCACCTTCGATTGTTACATTATATGTAAAGTCTTTTGTGAGGTTTTCTTCAATTACATACGAAATAGCTTCCCCTGTTGCTTTACCAAGATTTTTAACAATTGCACTTTCAAGGTCGCCACCGCTGATTGTAACTGTCATATCCATATAAGCTGCTGCCTGGTCATAAACAGTGTTAGGGAATTTAACATTAATTGTAAGTTCTCTCTGTGGAGCAGCGTTTAATTTGTTATCGATGCTACCAACAAGGCCGTTGCCTAAATCTTCGTTTACAACGAGTTTACCTGTTTTATCATCGTTATCTGTGTCGCCGCCTACTACGAATGTTGTAACCAAGTTGTCGTAAAGAGTTGTTGAGTTTACAATATTTGTATCAGCTGTTTTAATTCCCATTGAGAATGTTCCATAGCCGCTAACTTCAATTGTACCAAGTACAATTTTGTTATCTGTTTTGCTTGGAGTATTAATGCCATCAAAGTTAAATGCATATCTGTCGGCAGCAGGTTTTGTAAGAGTAATATCATCAGCCGCTTTCAATTTATATGCCATTTTAACATTATCATTGATTGGATCAGCATTGAAGTAAAGGCTTAAATCTGCAGTTGTGAGGCGGTTGATAACTTCTTCGTTAGCACCAACTACAACTATTTCATATTTAAGTGTACCTTCTTCAGCTTCTACTTCTTTAAACTGAATATAAGCTGTATCGGCTTCTGTTTTAGCTTCTTCTGCATTTACTACCTTCCAGCCATCAGCAATAACTGTTGTTTCGTAGCCTGTTGCAAGGTACGCTGTCGGGTCAACTGTAAATTCTCCACCCTTTATAGCAACTGTTTCTTTACCATAGCCTTCGCTATAAACAAGGGCTTCGTTTGGTTTAAAATAACCACCTTCAATAGTGAGTGTTCCTGCAGCATCTTTTCCGGCAACACCAAGCATACCCTTACCACCACCGGTAAATGTTCCGCCTTTGATGGTCATTTTACCGCCGGAATTCATAATGTAGGTTGTATATTCATCATTATAATCATTAACCTGTTCATTTACATAGTTACCGCTATTTATAATAGCTTCACCTTCATTAGATACAGCTACACAAGCGCCAATTGCAGGGCTATAGCCGCCAACAGCAGGATCGCCTGTAACAGTAATATTAACATTTGTAAGTTCTGCTTTACCACCAGGTACATATACACCGCCGCCATTTACAGTATTGATAGTTGTATCTGTAATATTGATAACATTACCCATTCTGCTTCTAACTGCGCAAGCGCCGCCTCTGTTTGAATTGATAGTTAAATTCTTAAGATTAAGAATTGTACCTGTGTCGGAACCATCGCCAACACCGGCATCAATTGCCTGCCAGGTTGTTGCAGGGGAAATTACGGTACCATTCTGAACTGTAATAGTATTTTTTGCAATACCATTAATATTTGAAAAACGAAGAACATCGTTATTTACACCTTCTCCTGCGGTAATTGTATGTCCACCAAGGTCGAGTGTAAAGCTTTTACTACCTTTGTAGTACACGCCGGCATAGTCTGATGCGGCGAGATGAGTTGCATTTTGTAAATCAAGAACAATGTCTTTTGTAACTTCTACAACATCATCTGTATTTGCAGCGTCAAGTGCCATCTGAAGTGTTGCAAATTTCTTATCTCCGATTTTTGCAGCTGCGCTTTCAATGCCCGGGAACTGTGTATTCCAGCTATCTGTAATGTTTTCATTAGCTGTTCCTGCATAAGCCCATTCATCGGCAACTTCGCCATCGATTTTGAGAACTGATTTTGTTGGAACAAGCGCTTCGTTTTTGTAGTACCATGTTGTGTTCCAGTATTCATCTGAGCCTGTAAGGAATGCTGCGCAAGTAAGAAAACCTTTTTCAGTTCTTACAGGATACTCTTTAGCCCAGGTTGTTTCGCCGATTTTAACATCGTCTGACCAGAGCTCTACAGTAAGGTTATTAAGTGCACTTACATCGTAAAGATTTGTCTGGAAATATGAAGCACTTCCATTAGCCATTTTACCCATACCGATTGAATCGATTTCGTTTTCAGGAACTTTGAAAGAGTAAACCGGACCAATATCGTATGATTCTTCTTCATTAACTTTGTTAAACATTTTTAATGACAAATTAACTTCAAGATCAGGATTTGCTTCTCTGAATTCTTTAGTGAAGAATACACCGCAATTAAAATCTTTAACGCCTGCATATACATCATTGTAAGTAAGCTTAAGACCGCCCTGGCCCAAAAGTTTTGCCGCTGTATCCATAATTTTAATTGGAGTATTGGCTTTTACTGCGAAATCAGTAAACGGAACCGAAATCCAACCATATGTACCATATTCGCCCGCAAGGTATCCATCTGCAGTTCCATCGGCATTAAATGTAACATCTTTATTTACTGTAAGAACAAAGTCTGCATACCATTCGCCGTAGCAACCGAGCTGCTCCAGGGACACAGCATAGCTATGCCCCTTGAAAGAGGGCGGAATAATTCCGCCTATTTGCGCTTTCTGCGCCTTTTCCACAACATTTTTCCTATAATTGGAATTGTTCGGATATAAAAATATTTAAGCTCTCTTTCCCAGAATTTGCGTTCCTCTCCCTCGGAGCGGGAGATTTCAAGTTTGAAATATCTTCTTTCTTCCCTGAAAGGGCGGAAAATTGCTATTTCGAACACTACGCAAAATAATGTACACGCCAACAATATTGTTGTTAATATTAAAATGTGAATGCTGTCATTGGTGTTAAATGGTTCCATAAGTTATTTCATTATTTCTAAAAGCCTTGCACACATTACAGCAACTTCTGCCCTGGTTGCGTTGCCTTTAGGATTTACCTTTCCATCGGAGCCTTTAATTATTCCTGCCTTTACCATTGATGCAAGTGGTGCAGTTGCGTAGTCCGATATAATGTCTTTGTCCGAGAATGCATCAAGTGATGAAAAATCGGTAGTTTCTTTAATATAACCTGCATTTAAAAATGCTCTGTAACTGAGAGTTATAAGGTCTTCTCTTGTTATTGCCGCCTCAGGCATAAAGTTTACTCCGTCGCCTGTTGCAATTCCCGCTTTCTTGGCAATACTTATTGCATCGAAGTAATAGCTTCCTTCGGGAACATCGGCAAAGTTTTCAGCGGCTTTTTCTTCTAATTTAAGCATTCTTGTGAGAATTAAAATAAAGTCGCCTCGTTTTATATTATTTGCAGGAGAAAACGCAGTTGCGCTTGTTCCGCTGATAATACCTTCTGCTTTCAAAGTATAAATTGAATCTTTTGCCCAGGAATAATTTGAAAGATCAAGAAATGTTTCAAGAGCAGGTGTTTCAGTTTTGTCATCTGTTTTATCGTCAGATTTGTCGTCTGTCTTGTCATCGGTTTTATCGTCGGTTTTGTCAGAAGAAGCTCCGCCGCCACCTCCGGCACCGCCACCTCCTCCGGCTCCACCGCCGCCACCGGCGCCGCCTCCGCCCTGGTTGCCTTGGTTACCAGTATTGCCTTGGTCGCCAGTATTGCCTTGGTCGCCTGTGTTACCGCTCTGGTTATCATCTTTATCATCTTCATCATCTTCGCTGCCAACATTGTCGTCCATATCTGCAGGGAAAACTGAAATGTCATCTTCATTTATAAATGTATCGCGGTTAAAATCTGCCGCTTCGCTGTATTCCTGCGAGTTGATAAGGTTTCTTACATAAGTTTTATCTGTAGCATCAACAACCTTATCGGCATTTACATCGCCCGGAATTAAATCTTCGTTTGTAAGTTCAAGCGCCTGGTCAAAGCTTACATTATCGGCTTTATAAGGAATATATCCAATAGCCGAAATTTCAACAGAATATGTATCGCTGCTTAAAACCTTATTACTTATTGTAAATGTTGTTTTTGTTGTGCTTTCCCTATGGCCGCCTTTTGAAACAAGAGTGTTATTCAAAACTGTATATACTGTATAGCCTTTATTGGTTGTACTTGTAATTTTAACCTCAACGCCTGTATCAACATATCCGCTTTGTGAACTTGCCGATGCAAAGTTCGGAACTTTATCCATAACAAGCTTTATTGTTGCAGTTTTACTTTCAACATCGCGGCTGCTCGACTGTACATTTTCTATCTGTGCAGCAGAAGCAGGAACTATGTCATCTGACATCATATCGCTTTTTACATAAGTTTTTGTTAAATCACTATCAAGGGATACCGAAACTTCATCGCCGGTATTACCTGTGAATGTGAGAATAAAAAGCTCCTCTTTCTCTTCATCAAACACCATTGGTGTTGTCGGGTTTATAATACTTGGCGTAATAGCTTTTACAGAGTTTGCATATGCGGCATTTGGTGCGTAAAGGAAATTACCATCTGTATTAACTCCCTGCAAAAACTCAATTGACTTATACTGAAGCTCGCCGCTGAATTTCAGCGCAATCTGCGCAATTGCAACACTTCCCGAAACGCCTGAAACACTTACTTTTATTTTTGCCTCGCCCTTCATTGTTGTATCATCGGTTGCAGTTACATCTTCAAGGTAAACTGTAATATTTTCCCCTTCAGCCGAAACTGCTACACCTACAAGCGTTGTAAGCAAAAGACAAAACGCCGCAAAAACCGATATTATTTTTTTTGTACTGAACATAATCTGATTCCTCCCGTCTACTGTTTGTTAACTATTGCTGCCATATTTTTGTGCAGATATTCAAGTTGCATAACGGTTACCTCGGTGTCTTCCCAGGTAATGTAGTCTACAACTACTGAAATGAGCATATATATTATCGGTGCTATTTTATCGGGACTTGCGCCAAGTTTTTTACTCATTTCCTTAATGTATTCCCCATATACAACTTTAAAATCTTCTGCCTTTTCACGCATACGCGGGCCATATACAGGGCTTGTTGTTATCTGAAAAACGAGCCTTAGTTCATTTTTATACTTGTCAACCTCTTCAAGAAAGTTTCCAAAAAACACATCAAGGTTATCCATTGTTTTGAAAACATATTCAAAAAGCGACTCTACAACATAGCTTATTCCATATTTTGTAGCGCTTATATAAATATCGTCTTTACCACTGAACCAGTAGTACATACTTCCTGAAGAAATTTTTGTTTCTCTGCACAAATCGCGTACAGATGTATTTTCAAGCCCGCATTTAACGAGATATTCAAACGAACTTCTGATAAATTCGCTCTTCACATCGCGATTACTCATTTTTTCCTCTGCTCTCCCTTCAAATTTTAATCTTTAGAACACTTGCTACAAAATTCGGCAAAAAAATTGCCCGCAACATAATCGAAATTATGTGGTTTTTTTATATCCGCAAAAGTCCCAGGCTTTGAATTTGTTCTCTGTGAATATCGCCGGTTTCCATTGTGTATATCCTTGTTGTGTTAATACTTGAGTGGCCCAGCAAATCTGCAAGACGTACTATATCCTTCTGAACACAATAATATGTTCTCGCAAACAGATGCCTTAAATTATGCGGGAATACCTTTTGTTTATCAATTCCTGTGTTTTC
Organism: Clostridia bacterium; assembly: GCA_045590195.1. Lineage (GTDB taxonomy): Bacteria > Bacillota > Clostridia > UMGS1883 > UMGS1540 > JAZNQN01. Next base: position 183,076 of record JAZNQN010000044.1, read on the forward strand.
ACATAATTTTTTCATCATTTTCCATATATTTGAACGGTCCAGCGGTTTTCCGCTTTTTGTAACGAAAACTGAGCCTTTCTTAATTCCCTCATTTTTTACATATTTCAAAAGCATTTTACAAAGCTTTCCGGGAAGAAGAATACATCTCATTTTCCCCTTGCATTTTATAACCGCCTGACGCTCTCTCAGTGCCTCAACCGTTATATACTTAAGCTCTGAAACCCTTATGCCGCTTGAACATATTGTTTGCATAAGATAATATAGTTTTTTATTCCTTTGTGCCGCATCTAAAAGCCTGTTATATTCTCCTCTTGTAAGTTCTTTCTCTTTACTTAAAAATATTTTCTTGGGCACTTTGAGCATTTTTGTTTTAAGCTCATAATAACCACAAAAATCAAAAAAACTGTTCAGGGACGACAATATCGAATTAACCGAGCATGGTGCATAATTTTCTATAAGATATGCCTTATATTTCAGCACCGATTTTTTATCGGCTTCATCTTTACCTGTCCAATTTAAAAAGGCAATAATGTCACGCTTGTATTTTTCAATTGTAGCACCGGATTTTTCTTCGAATACCAAATACTCCTCAAATTTTTCAACTTCACTTTTCAAAATAAATTCCATATTCAACAACTTCCTTTCGATATTGTTTTTATTATTTTTTTCAGCCAAGTTTAAAATATACAGAAGTTGTCAACTTAAGTTGCTTTATAAAAAGTTGCCTTCGTCAACTAATATTCTCTTCACTTACATTTTTCTAAATATTAAAAAGCAGGTGCTATTATAACACCTGCTTTAATATCAAAATAACTTTTCCCATTTTTCAATTATACCCTTTAAAACCTCTTCGCTTCTCTCTCTGTCATAAAAGCTTATTTCAAATACATAAGGTGCATTATAGCCGTTATCATCGAGAGTTTTTATAAGCTCTTTCCAGTTTATTATTCCGTCGCCGGGATCCCAGTGGCGTTCATCAATTCCGTCAAAATCAGAAAGATGAGTTGTAATTACATATTTTCCTGCCGCTTTAAGAAAATCAATATTATCTTCTTCCAGCAAATGATTTGAGTCAAAGCAAATGCCTATGTTTTCACGTTTTACATTTTCCATTATGTAAAGGTGTTCCGAAAGACCATTTCCCAAGCAGCGTGGCTTAAGTGTTTCAACCGCAACCTTTATATTAAACTTTGCACAAAAATCGCAAAGCCCTTTAAGGTATTCTACAAAGTAGTCAAGCCTTTTTGCCCTGTCACAGGGCTCAACACCAAGGCTGCCGTGAATTACAACAATTTCTATGCCGCACGGGAGCATCATTTCGATTACTCTTTTTGTATTTTCAAATGTTTCATCCCGCACTTTTTTATCAAGTGATGCGGGAGCAAATTTATAATACCCTTCCCCGAAAGGCAAATGCAAGCTTCTTACTTTTACATTATATTTTTCGGAAAGTTCATATAATTTCTTGGCATTTTCTTCAAATTTTTCAAAGGAATCTTCATCATCAAAATTTGACCTGCAAAACTCAACGCAGGAGAAAAGCCCGCATTTAAAAACTCTTTCATCGGGAGTACTTATAGATAAGCCATATTCTTTTCGCATAATTTACCTCTTTTTCTGCGGCACCTGCGGTTCGCCGCCATCAAGCAGTTTTTTATCTTCTTTGGAAAGCTCAAATTTTTCATACATATCAGGGCGTTTTTTGGCCGTTCTTTTAAGGGCCATATATCTGCGCCACTTTGCTATCATACCATCGTGTCCGCTTAAAAGTATTTCGGGCACTTTTCTGCCGCGGTACTCCGGTGGGCGGGTATACTGGGGATATTCCAAAAGGCCGCCTTCGTGGCTTTCGGTTTCGCTGTTGCCTTTTCCAACAACGCCAGGTGCCATTCTTGAAAGCGAATCAATTATTGCCATTGCAGGAATTTCGCCGCCTGTTAAAACATAGTCACCAATTGAAATTTCCTCGTCAACAATTTCTTCAATAATTCTCTCGTCAACGCCTTCATAGTGTCCGCACAAAATAACAATATGCTCCATTTTTGCAAGCTCTTTCGCCTTTTCCTGATTAAAAACACTTCCCTGAGGCGACATATATATAACGTGTGGTTTCCCCTCGCCTGCAACCGATTTGTATGCATCATAAATAGGCTGCGGAGCCATAACCATTCCGCCGCCTGCGCCATAAGGGTAATCGTCAACCTTACCGTGTTTATTCTCAGTAAAATCACGGATATTTACAAAATTCATTTCTACAAGGCTTTTTTCCCTTGCTCTTCCAATTACGCTTTCCCCTAAAACTGCCTCAAACATTTCGGGAAAAAGCGTTAAAACATCAATCTTCATCGTCAAGTAATCCTTTAAGAGGGGTTATAATAACTTTTTTGCCCTCAACATCTATTTCTTTAACTACATCGTCAATTACAGGAATGTAATACTCCCTTCCGTTTCCTAAAACCTCGTAAACATCGTTACTGCCCGTAGCAAAAACATCGCGTATTTCGCCTATTTTTTCGCCATCTTCCTTAAAAACCTCAAGGCCGATAAGGTCTACAATATAGTGCCTGCCCTTCGGAAGCGGAGGTGCATCTTCTCTTTTAACAAAAACGTCTTTTCCGCGAAGCGCTTCGGCCATATCCATATTATCAATGCCTTCAAGGCGCATTATAAGGTTGCCTTTATGCTCTTTTATGCCTTTTAAAGATAAAGGCTTACCGTCGATATAAACGGTTTTTATTTTTTTGAAAAAGGCTGGGCTGTCTGCAAGGCAAAGCGCCTTTACATCGCCCATAACGCCGTGAGTATTTACAATCTTAGCACAGTGTAGCATTTTTTTCTCCTTAAAAATTCAATAGGGGCAGCTAAGCCGCCCCTCTTTTACACATTAAATAATATCTACGATTACTTTTGTGTTTTCTTTTCCTGCTGCAGCTTTCATAACCGAGCGGATTGCTTTGGCAATTTTACCCTGTTTGCCAATTACTTTACCCATATCGCTTTCAGCAACGTGGAGTGACAAAACGGTAGCATCTTCTCTTATTTCTTCTGAAACTACTACCTCATCAGGATATTCTACCAAAGATTTTGCAATGTAAATGAGTAATTCTTTCATGCCTTCACCTCTTACTTAACTCTTTTAAGAAGAGCTTTAACGCTGTCTGTTGGCTGAGCACCTTTAGCCATCCATTCCTGAACTTTTTCAGTATCGATTTTAATTTCAGAAGGATTTGTCATAGGATTGTATGTTCCAACGATTTCGATAAATCTACCGTCACGTGGGTAACGTGAATCAGCAACAACTACTCTGTAAAAAGGAGCTTTTTTCGCACCCATTCTTCTAAGTCTGATTTTAACTGCCATTTATTTCACCTCCAAATTATTTTTAAATATATAAATCAAAATGATTTACAAACTAAAACATAAAGCGCATTTTCTTTTTCATATTTTTAGCGCCTTTTCCTGTAAACTGCTTCATCATTTTCTGCATATCGCCAAACTGTTTTAAAAGCCTGTTTACGTCCTGAACCTGCATGCCGCAGCCTTTTGCAATTCTTACTTTTCGGCTTGCATTTATAATATCGGGGTTTTCCCTCTCGCCCGGTGTCATCGATTTTATAATGGCGGCAACCCTGTCCATTTGTTTATCATCAATATTTACACCTGAGAGAGCCTTCTGGTTAAGCCCCGGTATCATTGACATAATAGACTGAAGTGAGCCCATATTTTTCATTTGCTCCATCTGGTCTAAAAAGTCGTTAAGATCAAACTTTTGCTGACGAATTTTCTGTTCAAGCTCTAAAGCTTTCTTTTCGTCAAAGGCTTCCTGCGCTTTATCAATAAATGTGAGCATATCGCCCATACCAAGTATTCTTGAAGCCATTCTGTCAGGATGAAAAGTTTCAATATCGCCTACTTTTTCGCCTATACACGAAAACTTAATCGGCTTTCCTGTTACGGCTTTTACCGATATTGCCGCACCGCCTCTTGTATCGCCATCGAGCTTTGTTAAAACAATACCGTCAATTCCTATATCTTCGTTAAAGCCTTTGGCGATATTTACGCTGTCCTGACCGGTCATCGCATCAACAACCAGCAAAACCTCTGTTGGATTTGAAACTTTCTTAATGTTTTTAAGCTCTTCCATCAGCTCTTCATTTATCTGAAGACGACCGGCTGTATCAATAATTACTGTATCGTAAAGAGATGTATCGCAATCCTTTACGGCTTTTTCTGCAATTTTAATGGGGTTTGTTTCGCCTTCAATTTTAAAAACGGGAACTCCAACGCTTTCTCCCACAACCTCGAGCTGCTTTACTGCCGCAGGCCTATAAACGTCACAAGCGGCAAGAAGCGGGCGTTTGCCCTGTTTTTTAAGTAGCCCTGCAAGTTTTGCAGAGGTTGTTGTTTTACCGCTACCATTTAAACCAACCATCAAAATAACTGTTGGCAACTTTGGCGATACCGCAAGTTTTTGCTCGCAGCCACCCATAAGTTCAACAAGCTCGTCACGAACAATTTTAATTATTTGCTGAGCAGGCGTTAAGCTTTCCAGCACTTCGCTGCCAACTGCCTTCTCGGAAACTGTATTTATAAAATCTTTTGCCACCTTAAAGTTTACATCGGCCTCAAGCAGTGCCATTCGCACTTCTCGCATAGCTTCTTTAATATCTTTTTCAGAAACCTTGCCTTTTCCTTTAAGCTTTTTAAATGTGGCTTGCAGTTTTTCGCTTAAACCTTCAAACGCCATAATTATAACTCCATACTGCTGCGGATTGCAGCAACGCTTTTAAGAATATTATCTTTCGTTTCGCCGCCAAGGTTTGCGGCCTCTTTTTCTATTTTGTCACACTCTATTCCGATAAGCGCCGCAAAGGAGCACATACCAATTTTTTCTTCAAGGCTCAAAAGCCGCTCTTCGCCTTTTTTTATGGTATCTCTCACGCTTTGCCTTGTAACGCCAAGCTCTTCAGCAATTTCGCCCAAGCTTAAGTCTAAATTATAATACATATCAAGAGCTTCGCGCTGTTTTTCGGTTAAAGTGCCACCGTAAAAATCAATAAGAAGTGATGTGTTTAAATTATCTTTCATACTAAAACCTCATCAAGGTGTAAAGCTTTTTTACTTTACACCTTGATATTTTACACTATAAATTACTCTTTGTCAAGTGTTTTTTTAATGTTTTCCAAAACTTCATAAGTTTTTGGCATTTTTTCAGTTAAATCATAGTCGTACCACTCGCTTTTTTCATCGCTTCCGATAAGCTGAATATAACCCTGATGCTGGCCATAATCCTCTGCTTCGCCAAGGGATGCCCTGTCATAAATCATAGCGTCAAGCAAAGCGCTGATATCTTCTTTATCGTGTATCATAAACTCGTCGTCCTGACCATATATGTTCACTCTTACCGCCACAACAGCATCTCTTTCAGCTTTAAGCTGCGGATATTTTGCCGCAAAATATTTTTCGTTTTTAGTTGCATCGTCAACAAATGGTTTAAACTGATTTTTGTCCATTTCAAAATGGCGGAAAACAGTTTTCCCGTTTTTAAGAACATAGCCAACAGATATATGATCGTTATACTGCCCTTTGGGAACGCTTATTGCCGCATTGTGAAGCTTTATTACCTTTTCAATTCCCGTGCTGTCTTCAAAAACTGCGCCGTCGTTTCCATGGTAATAATGAATTTTTTCTTCCGAAAGGCCAACTGCATTTTTGAAAACATTTGGAGAATTCATATCAAAATTTACATAAGCTTTTTCAATTTCATCAGCTTTTGGAACATAATTTGTAAAGCCCATAGGGTCGGCCGCCAGCACTCCTGCCATAATAACGCATATTAAGGCATAAACGAAAAAGCCTTTATAATTTTTCCAGAATTTAAGCGATTTTGTTAAAAGCATTTCTGCCGCTGCAAAGCCGATTACTGCAAAAAGCGCCGCTATAAGTATTCCTCCGCTATGGCCTCTGCCGTGTGCAAGCAGCAGATAGCCACCAATCATTGTACAAAATGTAAAACCATATTTAAATACAGGTTTTAAAAATTTAAATACTATTACATCTCCTGCCCCTTCGAGAGGACGTTTTTTATAAAATATTATTCCGAGAAATACAATAATTATAAACGAAACAATATAAATTAAAACCGCGAGAGGTGTTATGTCAAAGGGGTCAAAAACTTTCATTGCAGGTAAATTTAAAAGCTTGTCGTAAACCTGGTCGCTTTCTCCTGCAAAGCCGCGGAGGAAAATTTCCAGAACTGCCGTTATGAAATAATAAAGAATTATCGGCAGAAAGTTAAGTATAACTGTAAATGCACCGTGAGCAAAAAAGTTGCCCGTAAACATTCCAACCAAAAAACAAATTGCAAGCTGTAAATATGAAAAAAGGAAATAATGGCCGCAAACTTTTAATACATCAAGTGCATCATATGGTGCAGCAACGCCGCTAAAAGGCATAATTGCAAAAAGCAATAAAGCATTGATTATCATTGGAATTGCAATTATAATAAGGCCAGATACAAATCCGTTTAAATAAAAGCTTTCTCTTGTAAACGGAAGGCAATGGTACATTGAAACAGAGTTTACGCGATTTAAATAATTTAAAATAAACATTCCTGCAATAATCGGGAAAGCTATGCCATATATTGCGCCGTGGCCTTCGAGCATATTCTGAAATATTTTTATATATTCTAAAGGCTCTCCCATATCGTGTGGCATATAATATTTTATCTGATTAAAAACGCCGTATGGAAGCATTAAAAACACATAAATTGTCATAAGTGCCGCCATCCACCAGAAACGCTTAAGGTTTGTTTTTATAAGGCCTTTATTTAAGGTTAACGCTTTTAATTTCATAACCTAAACCTCCCATCTCGTAAATAAATACTTCTTCCAAAGTTAGCGCAAGCATATCAAATATAAGCGGATTTACTTTTTTGAAAACTTCTTGTATATGCTCCCCGTCGCCTTTTATAATAAACAAATTAACGCTTCCAAAGCGGCTTTCGTTTACAATTTCAAGCTCACAGTAAATTTCATCGGGAACTTTACCCTCAAATGCCGCCTGAACTTTATGGAAGTTACCTTTAACATCATCAATACTCTTCTCTATAATTACTTCGCCTTCCGACATCATTCCAACATGGTCGCAAACATCTTCAAGCTCACGAAGGTTGTGGGAAGAAATTAAAACTGTTATTCCCCTTTCCGAAACATCCTGCATAACAGTACTCCAAACTCTTTTACGCATTACGGGGTCAAGCCCGTCAACAGGCTCATCTAGTATTAAAATTTCGGGCATACAGCTTACCCCAATCCAGAAAGCAACCTGTTTTTGCATACCCTTTGAAAGGCGCGAAACCTTTCGCTTTGTATCAATTTCAAAAACGGAACCAAGGGCTTCAAATCTTTCCATATTAAAGTTTTTATAAATATCTTTGTAAAAAAGCGCCATTTCCTTTATTGAGTAAGACTGAAAGAAATAAAGGTCGTCAGATATGTAAAAAATTTTTTCTTTAACCTGCGGGTTTTCACAAACATTTATTCCATCTATAAGTATTTCGCCGCTATCGGGCTTTAAAATTCCCAAAATGTTTTTAATAAGGGTTGTTTTGCCTGCGCCATTTGGGCCTACAAGACCGAAAACACTGCCCCTGGGAACAGTCATTGAAAGGTTTTTAAGGGCATAAAACCCATCAAAGCTTTTAGTAACGCCGCTAATTTTAATCAACTAAATCACACCTTTCCCGAAATAAGTTTAATAATTTCTTCTTCGCTCATACCAAGAAAACGAAGCTCGGCACATATTTTTTTAAGCTCTGCCACAAGTTCATCGGTTGGAGCTTTTTCCCTTGCATAATCTCTTGGCGAAACAAAATACCCCTTCCCCCTCATAACAACTATAAAGCCCTCGCCCTCAAGCTCTTTATAGGCTTTTTGAATGGTATTGGGGTTTATTGCCATTTGCGCCGCCAAATCTCTTACCGAAGGAATTTGTTCCCCCTGCTTTAAACCGCCGCAAATTATAAGATTGCGGATTTTTTCTTTAATCTGCTCGTAAAGCGGGCGGTTATCGCCAAAATCAAGCTGAAACATATTATCACCTCTCATAGTGTATTATTACGCGTAGTACACTTGTTACACTCATAGTAGCATATAAAAAATTATTTGTCAACACTTTTTTGCAAAAAATAATAGAGAGTATAAACCCTCTATTATTTCTCTATTGGCAATATAATTTTTGATTTATCAAGATAAACTGTGTTTCTTGCAATGCGTGCAGTAGTCTGCTCAGAGAAAAGGCCTTTCTGATTTGTATGCCTTACATAAGAAAATGCATTTGCAGAAGAAATATCAATTCTAAGCCTTTCGCCTTTTTTAATAAGAAAAGCGTGGTCATCAAAAGTAAACTGAAGCTCAACCTCTGTATTTGGTTTATAATCGCCCATTTCGTGGCAAAGGGTTTTAATATCATCACGAAGGCCAAAGTCGCCCCCTGTTTTTTCAATACTTGTACGGATATAAAAACAGGTATCTTCACAATCTGACGAAACTGAAAGCTTGGCCCCCATTTTGCCTTTTACGAGAGTATCTTCTTCGAAATAAGGCGTGTAAACTGTTATTATATCACGTCTTTCAAATGGTTTATTCTCATAAGCAGGGCCGCCGAAGTTTGTTGAAAGGCCACCCGGGAACTGCGGCGCATCAAAGGGGTTATATGTATAAGTTTTACTGCTCTGACCAAGTATGATTTCCATTTCGGAATTGGCAGTATAAAAATCGTCACAAGTCCATTTATTAAGAAAATCGGTATAATAAGTTACTTTTCCTTTCTCGAAAGGAGCTTCTCCCGCTCCCCTTATGCTGTCAAGCCACTGAATGGTATACTGAGGAAAAGTTTCGTCCCCACATCCGCCGGGGAAATTTATGGGACAGGTGGCCGGGTTATCGCTATGGTCATAAGCTGTAACCAAAAGTGCGCAGTTTTTCTTTGTTTCATCGCTTAAACTGTTCCAAGTATCAAAAACGCCGCCTTCAAAAATATCATACCAGCCTGTTTGAAAAAGAATAGGAATTTTTGCATTTTTAACTGCATCTCTGGCATAAAGGCCGCCATCGGGTGTTTGCCAGTATTCATCTTCTTTTTTAGGGTGTTTAAGCATTTCGTCAAAGGCAGGTGCCTCCTCTCCGAAAAGTGCCTCGGTAAATTTTGATAAAGGCAGTGTATTAAAATTACCCCTTGTATAATTTGCCCTCCCCGGATCATCCTTTTTATAAAGCTCGGTAACGTACCAGTCACCCATAAGGCCTATTTTAAAGTTGCCGTTTCTGTATGCAAAATTATATCTCTCCGCATCTTTAACCTTTAAAACTGCGCCTTTAATATCATCGGCAAAAGGCGCTGTGAGATAGTGAACTTCAGCACAATAGCTTCCGCCAACAAGATAAATTTCGCCGTTATAGAAGCTTTGATGCCTTACATATTCATGAAGTGCCAGCCCATCTACCCTTTCGTTTACAAAGGGAATACATTCTCCGCTGCTTTTTCCCCTGCCGCGAACATGCTGAATTATTATGGCATAGCCTCTTTCAAGCCATACTTCGTGATCCGCCAGATAAGAAAGAAATACGCCTTCCTCGCTTTTATTCTGAACAGATGTTACATAAGGCGTTCTCATAATAATCGATGGGAATTTGCCCTCTTTACGTGGCAACAAAACCACAGTATAAAGCTTATTGCCTTCACTTTCAACATAGTCGTAATAACCAAAATATTTCATATTAAAGCTCCTCCGCCAAAGTTTTTCTTTTTTTCCATTTACCCGACAAAAAGTATATCATACTTGGCACAGCATAGCCGTAAGGTGCAAGTGCATAGCCCAGAACAAAGCCGTAAAAGCCCCAGCCCAAGGCAATACCGAAAAGCCAGCTTAAACCAATTCTAAGCAAAACGCCATCGAGCATGGCAAGTATCATACTCAGTTTCCCATGGCCTATGCCCTGAATAAACGCGCCGCTTCCGCGCATTATGGCAAATGCAGGAAACATCCAAAGTATTGCCGCAATAAATGTTTTTGACATATCCCAAACAGCAACATCATCAGAGAAAACCATAAACAGCTGTTTGCCGAAAAACAGATACATTATCATACAAACAGCGGTAAAGGAAACGCCGAAAATAATTGCCCACCAAACTGTTTTAATGGCTCTTTTTTGTTTGCCTGCACCAATATTCTGGCTTATCATTGGCATTGCGCCATACTGAATGCCCTGTGAAACTTTGTTTATTATATCGTCAATTCTAACGCCTACGCCAAAGGTTGCCGAGGCTACAACGCCAATACTGTTTATAATTGAATTTACAAAAAGCATTGATAAATTTATAAAGCCTGACTGCACTGCCATTGGCGTACCAAGTTCAATAATCATTTTGGCGTAGTTTTTATTTATTTTAAGGTTTTCCTTTTGAAAATCAAAGCCAAAATAAAGCCTGTTAACATAAAGATAATAAACTGAAAAAATAAGCGACACCGCCTGGCCGATTATTGTAGCCCATGCCGCACCTGCAACGCCAAAGCCCATAATGCCCGTAAACAAAATATCAAGCACTAAATTTACTACCGATGCAATTACAATAAAGAGGAGCGGCCGCTTCGAATCGCCCATTCCCCTTAAAACGGCTGAAACCATATTATATCCCGCAGTAAACACAATGCCCGCTCCGCAGATAAGCATATAGTCGGAAGCCATTTTGTAAGACTCGGGCGGAACGTTCATAAGGCGCATAATACTATCTTTAAACAAAAATACAATGGCAGTAAAAACTATTGAAACTATTAAAAGAATATCAAGAAGTGTTCCAATAATACTGCTTATTTTTTCTTTTTTACCTGAGCCTATTGCCTGGGAAATTAAAACCTGCCCCGCATTTGATATACCAAGGCAAACCATTGTTGCAAGGTTTATAATAAGGCTGCTTAGAGAAACTGCCGAAAGGCCTGCTGTTCCAACATAGCGGCCAACTATCATCATATCAATTGTACTGTAAAAAACCTGAAGGGCATTTGATGCCATAAACGGCAGCATAAACCAGAAAAGCTGACGTGGTATGCTTCCTTCGGTAAAATCTTTTGCTAAATTTTTCATTTTTTATCCTACTTTGCAATATCTGTTTTATTCCATCTGAAATTTCCCCAAACGCCGTTTACATCGCCAAAATACAAAAAGGAATCGGGGTATTTTCTTGAAAGCTTTATAAGCTCGTTCATCTGATGAATATTTATTAAAGTTACAATCATTGTTTTCTCGTTGCCTGTAAACATTCCGCTGCATTTAATCTCGGTTGCGCCGTGTTTTAAATTAAGCAGAATATCTTCTTTGAATTTTTCCGGCTCGCTTGTAATTATTCTTACTTCAACGGCGTTTCTTGTAGTTTTTAAAACGTGATTCATGGCAATATTGAATATCATCATCTGCACAACCGACATAATAACGCTTTCAATATTTTTATAAACAAAAAACGAAAGGCCTATTATTATGTAGCAAAAAAGCGAAATAAGGTTTTCAATATTAAGATATGGCTTTTTCTTTTGCACCATTGAGGCAATAATGTCAACCCCGCCTGTTGAGCCGCCTATTTTAATCATAAAAGCCGTTCTTGCGCCAAGCATTATGCCTGATGCAAAAACTGAAATCCAGGTGTTATTTGCCGATATATATTCGGGCGCTCCTATTTTTTCCATAAAAATCATCGCCACCGATGACAAAACCGTAAAAATTGCAGTATAGCAAACGTATTTGCGGCTTATGAAAAACCACGCCACTAAAAGAAGCGGTATGTTTATTGCAAGAGAAACATAACCCATATTTATACCTGTAAGGCGCTGTGTCATAAGGGCAATACCGTCAATTCCGCTTGGTGCAAAATTTGCAGGGTTTACAAAGGTATAAAGCCCTACCGCAGAAAGACAAGCGGCAAAAGCAGTAATTAAAAGCTCCCATATTACACGGGTTTTCTTCATAAAAATCACCTCGTTATCATATGGGAGCTATTTTATCACAAATTATTTATAATTTCAATAATTTTACTTAAATTGATACATCTTTTTCACTGCCCTGATTTCTTCGTCGAATGCCTTTAAATCATAGAGGAAAACATCGTTGTTCTTATACCGTTGCCATCATGAACCGCAAAGCGTTTTATTTCAAATATTTCTCCTAAATTATGTTTTCTGCCCTTAGTATATAAGCATCCTGTTCTTTTTTGTTCATATTGTTCCAAAGGGTATTCCAGCCACACACACGTACCTGAAGATTTTCATATTTTTCAGGATTTTTCTGTGCATCACGAAGGGTTTCAGGGTTGAAAATATTAAAGTGAATTGATTCTCCGCCTTTTTTCATATATGTATCCAAAACTGCGTAAAAAGCGGCAAGGCCTTCTTCCCCTTCAACAGCCGTTGGATGAAGCATTACATCAAGACAAAAGCCTGTAGTGCAAAGCGAAACATCAATTTCTGTTGCCGAGTTTATAAGTGCTGTTACACCGTTTTTGTCAGCTCCCGGTGCAGGCGATGCATTTTTTGATGTTTCATCACCCTTATATCTGCCATCGGGCGTTGCTTTAAGCTTTTCTCCATGAATTATAAATGCCCTTGCAGAATGCAGTTCCATACCGTAACCACATCCGTGAGCGTTTTTTCTGTTAGCAATAAGGTTATACACAAAGTGTACAATTGCTGCAGCATAGCTATCGGCCTTTTTATCGCCGTTGCCGTATTTGTGCTTACAGTTTTTAGCTTTTGCTCTCAGGCTTTCATAGCCTTCCCAGTTTAAATCAATTGCCTTTTTCATTTCTTCAAGTGTAACAGTTTTTTCATCATAAACAAGTGTACAAACCGCCATAAGCGCATCAACAGCACTTGCAAGGCCTGAAAGCAGTATTCCCGAGCCGTTGTTGAGCCCTCCATCCAAAGCATCGGTCATTTTGTTTACGCAGGCAGGCATTGTTGCCGAAAACAAAAGCGAAGGATTTACCTCCTGAACCTTTGTTTCCATTATATTAAGTGCTCCAAGGTAAGTATTTACCATATTCTCAAGCTGAACAAGGTATGCCTTGTAAAACTCATCGAATGTGACAAAATTTTCGCCTGTTTTTACGCCGATATGTTTTCCCGAGATTTCATCGTAGCCGTTATCAAGTACCAGAGAAACGCCTTTAAGAGCGCTGAAGTACGCACCTGAAATTCCTACTGCACTTGCCTTTGCAGTGTTTTCATAGCAACCGGTAATAATACCCTCAACCGCTTTTTCATAGCTTAAGCCTTTTGACATTAAATTTTCCGTTACCGCATCGCCATTTACAAATACAATGCTGCTTACGCCTCTTCTTATCATATCAAGCCCTTTTAATATAAAATCCTTTGGAGTTGATTTGTTTATTTTGAGCTGAATTTTTGGGTTATATATGGCAAGCTCATTGTAAACATCCAAAATAAGATATGAAAGCTCGCTTACCTTTGTGCTACCGTCAACATTCATTCCGCCAAGAAACATAGGCTGTCCCCAGTAATTGCCAATAGCTGAAAACTTCATGAGAAAATAGCCTATAAATTCGCCTATTTCTTCTTTTGTGTATTTGCCGCTTTCAATATCTTTTTTGAAAAATGAGTAAAGAGTACTGTCAAGCCCATATCCCAGTGTTCTTACCTGATAGTGTTCAATATGCTCACTTATCATAAAGTAAATATAAATAATCTGCAGCGCTTCAAATGTATCACCGGGTGCACCATCACGCAGATTTTTAAGGCAGGCGGCAACTTTTTTCGCCTTGTCATGCTCTTTTGTAAGAGCATATTTATAAAGCCTGTCAATAAAGCGGATAATTGCACTGTATTCAATTTTTAACCCCTGAAAAAATGCTATTTGCTTTTGTGTTTTGTTTTCAATTTTTTCAAAGCACTCTTCCGCTCTTTTTAAAATGCCCGAAAAGCCAAGGGCCATAATGCTGTCCCAGTCAGGCACAGTATGGTCAAAGTCAAGTCCGCCATATGCCATGCCTGCCTCGGAGTATTCTTTTAAAACTTTATTGGCATCGGGCAATGATGAGCAAAGCTCATCTTCCCATTTATATACACAGTACTTTGAAATAGGCCTTGCCCAAGTGTAAAAGCCTATAAAATAATCGCTTTCTGATACATCAATTCTGGTATTATCAAGTACATATTCAAAAAGCTTTGCCTTATATATGGGGCGAGGTTTACCCTCAAGCTCTTTTGAAAGGCGCAAAAGGCCTTCGTCAATTTCCTTATCAGAAAGACCTGTACTTTCATCATAGTCATAACCATGGTAATTCCATCTTAAAAATGAATTAAAATCCTCACCTGGAATATGATATTTTCTTTCAATAGTACTTCTGTCTTTATCAAGTGTTTTAAACATATAATCACCTCTAGGTTTATTATACATAAATCCTGTAAAAGGTAAATATATATTTCAAAAATACTTGACCAAATCAAAACTAAAGTTTATAATTGAAACGGAGGTTGATTTTATGGAGCAGTTTGCAAATTACGATTTTAATATTGAAAAAATAGTTCTCGCTTGCTTTGTACCGGGCGGCACAGGGAAGGTAACTCATAAAAACAGGCCAAGCCACGGGCTGGCACTTCATGTTGACGGCGAGAAGGAACACATATTTTCAAGCGGCGAAAAAATTGTTGTAAAACAAAACGAAATTATATATCTCCCCAAAGGGTCAGACTACACTGTTAAAGTAATTTCTCCGGGCGACTGCTATGCCATAAACTTTGATATTTCGGAAAATATATCTTTTCCTCCCATTCGTTTTTCCTGCAAAAATACTTCAAGCTTTATTAAGTATTTTAAAAGTGCAACCGGCTGTTGGGCGAACAAAAAAAACGGCTTCGCACTTAAATGCAAAGCCGAGCTTTATAATATTTTATACGCTATCCAAAGCGAATATTTTTCTGATTATCTTCCAAAGGGAAAGTTTGAAATAATCCGCCAAGGCTGTGAATATATTCATTCAAATTATTGCCGCGAAATTATTAGTGTTGAAGCCTTGGCGAAAATGTGTAACATTTCTCCCGAGTATTTCAGGAAAATTTTTAAAAGCTTTTATGGCGTTTCTCCAGTTCAATACATTGCAAATTTAAAGCTTACACACGCAAAAGAGCTGATTGAATCGGGGCTTTATTCAGTTACAACTGCCGCCGAAGCATCAGGCTTTAGCGATATGAGCTACTTCAGCCGTGAATTTAAAAAAGCTTTTGACATATCGCCCAGAGAATATAAGAAACAAATTTCTTATATGTAATTTTCAATTAATTTATAATTTTCACTTTGCAAAGTTTTTACAAGCTCTGCCGAAGAAGTTATTTTTTCCTTTGTTTCAATTCCGCCTCTGCCAAGGTGAAATTTTTCGTGAAAATCGGAGCCTGATGTAACGGCTTTTCCGAAATGCGTGGCATACATTTTTGCCAAATCGTTACATATTTTTTCCGATGCGCCGTTATGCACTTCCAAACCGAAAAGACAATCGGGTTTAAAAATGGTCATACCGTATCTGAAAGGATGGGCCTGAACAATTACCGCTTTTTCTGGCAGTATTTTTGCCATTTCTTCGACATTTTCAAGGGTACAGAGAAAAGGCAAACTATAAAAATCTTCTTCCTCAAGGCCGTATACAAGATAATCGTTATCCGTATTTTTAAAGCGCACCTCTGCCCCGCAAAGCACCGAAAAGCCTTTTTTCTCGCCTTCATTTTTTGCGCTGTAATATCCTTTTAAATACCTATCAATTATTCTTTTGTGGTCAGCGCCTGATATTTCTTCTTTAAACCAATCGAAAAATCCTGCAAAGCAGTGGTCGGTTATAACTATGCCGCTGTAACCTGCATCTTTATAAAGATTTACCATTTCCGCTCCGCTAAAATGCGCAACCGTGTCGCAATCAGCGGTGTGTGCGTGAAGCTCGTATTTATACATTTTTATCTCCTAAATCGAAACGGCCTTAAAGCCATCATCTGTAAGAACATATTTTTCGCTGAAACCGCAGTTTTTCAAAATTTCTTCCGCTCTTGAAAATTCAAAATCAAGCATTTTGCAGTTATGGCAGTCTGATGTTATAACTGCGCCAAAGCCCATTTTCTTAAACTCTTTTATTAGAATTTCTGCAGGATACGGATTTTTGCGGTAACCTCTTGCAACTGCGCCTGTATTCAGCTCAAAAAAAGGAATTTTGCCCGCAAGTGCCCTTATGGCATCTGTTGCGGCAGAGAGGTATTCATCAGATGTCACATCAAAAAAATTATAGTTATCTGAATGTTTTGTTATTAAATCAAAATGCCCCAAAATATCAAATTTTCCATATTCGGGCAAAAGTGAAATTGTTTTATAATACGCTTTTGCATATTCAATTCCGTCTCCGCCAAAATATTTATTTATAATTTCTTCCACAACTTCGGCTGAGCGGTCAAATTCTACTATTCCATCTTCAGTTTCAAGGCAGTGAACAGAGCCTATAAGATAATCAAATCCGCTTAACTGCGGCTTTGAAAACATATCAAACTCAAGGCCTAAATAAACACCAATTTCGCCTTTATATTTTTCTTTAAGCCTTAAAATTTCTTTTTTATATTCTTCAGTTCTGTCGTTAAACTGCAAAAAATAAGGCGAAAAATCCATATATGAATGTTCTGAAAAGCCTATTGACGAAAAGCCCTTTTCTTTTGCCGCAAGAAGTATTTCCTCGGGAGTATCAACCCCGTCGTAAATTACCGAATGTGTATGTAAATTTTGCAGATACATAATAAAACCCTTTCAAATTAAAGCATTTCCAAAAACTTTTTCAGCTTTTGTGCAATAACTGCATTTCCGTTGTCATTTGGATGCAATCCGTCAGGCAAATATTTTTCCTGAATTTTTGAAATTTCAGGCTGAAGGCCGCTTGTGGCAAACAAATCAAGCACGGGAAGAGAATAATATTCCGCAACCTCTCTTATTATATTTACATAATCTTTAAGTACACCATAATCGCCGGGCTCTTTTGTTTCGGGGATTTTTGTTTCGTCAATTCTGTGAAGGGGAGTCATAATTACAATGGTTTTTCCCAGATATTTTTTAATAAGCCCGCTGAAAAGATAATGGCATGCCCCGTAAAAGGTTTCGGGAGTTCTGTCAGAAAAAGTTCCAATTGCCGCATCGCCGTGGCCATAATCGTTTGTTCCGCCAAAAACAACTACTGCATCTGCATCATCGCTCATTTTATCAAATCTTTCGCAGAATGAATTTACATCTACATAGTCATCTTTTGGCCTTGAAGCCGTTCCCTTTTGCAAAGCAAATCTTGTTGCGCTTATTCCATAGTTTCTCGCCTCAGCAAGACCTGCCTCTTTTTTTAAAACTGCATGATATATCGTATCGTTACAGCTGGCGCCTACGCCTTCTGTAATACTGTCACCCAGAAAATTGATTTTAAGATTTTTAAGTTCCATATTGTTTCTTTCCTTTATTACATTTTATTTAAACATTATACCAAACCTTTTAAAAACAGTCAACATTTACCAAAGAATAAAAATGAATAATTAAGGATAAAATATTATTGACAACAAAAAAAATATTTGTTATAATATTTAGCGGAGACTCGGCTTTTTTGGAAAGTTTGAAAGAGATGGTGCGTCATGGGCTGAAAGCGCGCCTCAAATGAGTAGTAAGCTCGGGAACACTCCCTTGTTTTTATCTTAATATAAAAGCGGATACTTTATAAGTATCAATGCGGGTGGCACCGCGGGTTAAATTTATGTTTACTCGTCCCGGGAATATAGTTTCTATATTTCCGGGGCTTATTTTTTATCTGGAGGTATTATTATGTACAGAACACTTATGTGTAACGACATACGCGACGAGCACATTGGCAAGAAAATTCAGCTTGCCGGCTGGGTTGACTCAATGCGTGACCACGGCGGCGTTATTTTTATCGACCTTCGTGACTATACCGGCGTAACTCAGGTTGTAATTCACGATGAAGCCTTAGTTTGCGATATCAACCGCGAAACTGTTATTTCCGTAACAGGCGAGGTTTCAAAGCGTGATGAGGAAACCGTAAACGAAAAAATTGACACGGGCGCAGTTGAGCTTGTTGCCGAAAAGCTTGACATTTTGGGCAAAAGCGTTAATATGCTCCCATTTGATGTGAGAGCTTCAAGACAGAGTAAAGACGAACTTCGTTTAAAATACCGCTATCTTGACCTTAGAAATCCTAAAAACCACGATAATCTTGTAAAACGTTCACAGATTATCCGTCATTTAAGAAACAAAATGGAAGAAAAGGGCTTTCTTGATATGCAAACCCCTATTCTTACCGCATCATCTCCTGAAGGCGCACGTGACTTTCTTGTTCCAAGCCGTAAGCACCCGGGCAAGTTTTACGCGCTTCCTCAGGCACCACAGCAGTTTAAACAGCTTCTGATGGTTTCGGGATTTGACCGTTATTTCCAGGTTGCCCCCTGTTTTCGTGATGAAGATGCCAGGGCTGACCGCTCTCCCGGCGAATTTTATCAGCTTGACTTTGAAATGGCTTTTGCAACACAGGAAGAAGTTTTAGATGTTTGCGAAGATGTAATTTACGACACATTCAAAAAATTCTCTGACAAGAAAATTACTCCAAAGCCTTTCCGCCGTATCACTTATGCTGACGCTATGATGACCTACGGCTCTGATAAGCCTGACCTTCGCAATCCGCTTTTAATCTGCGACCTTACAGACTTTTTTGCAGACGTTGATTTTCCTGCATTTAAAGGAAAACCAGTTCGTGGTATTGTTGCAAACTGCGCAGGCAAATCTAAAAAATTCTTTGAAGATTCACTTAAATTTGCAACTTCTCCCGAAGTTGGCCTTGGCGGCCTTGGTTATATAACCTTAAAAGAAGGCGTTTTTGCAGGCCCTATTGCCAAATTCCTCTCCGATGAGAAAAAGGCTGAAATTATTTCACTTACAGGCGTTAAAGAGGGCGAAACTCTCTTCTTTATCTGTGACGACAAGAAAAACGATACAGAGAAAAAAGCAGGTCATATCCGCACATGGCTTGCAGGTAAAGACCAGCTTGATTTAATACGCGATGATGCTTTTGAATTTTGCTTTGTTGTTGACTTCCCAATGTATGAAATTGACGAAGAAACCGGCGAAACAATATTTACTCACAACCCATTTTCTATGCCACAGGGCGGTATGGACTCGCTTCTTAACAAAGCTCCAACCGAAGTATTGGCTTACCAGTACGACCTTGTTGGTAACGGTATTGAGCTTGCATCGGGTGCTGTTCGTAACCACGATATTGACATTATGAAAAAAGCCTTTGAAATTGCAGGCTACCCCGAAGAAGAACTTAAAAAGCGTTTTAATGCTCTTTATACTGCATTCCAGTATGGTGCACCACCTCACGCAGGTATGGCACCGGGTATTGACAGAATGGTAATGCTTTTAACTGACGAGGAGAAAATTCTTGATGTTATTGCATTTCCTCTTAACGGTAACGCACAGGATTTACTCCTTGGCGCACCAAGCGAAGTTACAAATCAGCAGCTTGAAGATGTTCATCTGCTCGGCAGCGGCAGTGCTCTGGCACAGCGTCAGGCTTCTTCCACTTCCACGGTAAAACAAAGCGGAAAACGCTCAACTTTCTCAAACGCACAGCAGCTCAATCAAATTGCCCTTACCGAGGAAGAAGAAAAAACTGTTACCGAAATTTTCGGCAAAATGCAGGAAAAAGAACAGATTTTAAAAGAAATTGACACCGAAGGCGTTGAAGCAATGGTTCACACAATGCCGATGACCAATGTTTTGCGCGAAGATGTTCGCCGCCAGCCATTTGCAAGAGAGGACCTTTTGAAAGGTGCTCCCGAGAGAAGCGATGACAGCTGGCAGGTTCCAAGACTTGTAAAGTGAGGTGTTTTTGATGAAAGATTATACAGTTAAAATCGGCGACGGCAACATTGCTGTTGACGATATGATTTTAGTTAAAGATGTAGAGGCTCACGCAGGCTCAAAAATGCTTGAAGGCTTTAAGCCACTATTCAGTGCCGAGGCTGTTTGCCGCCTTGAAAAAAATGGCTACAAAATTTCAGGCAAAACTGCAGTTGGCGAATTTGGCCTTGATTTGGCGGGCGAATTTTCCTATGATGGCGACGGAGAAGTTAAAGGCGCTGCAGCAGAGCTTATTAAAAACGGCGAAATTAAAGCGGCACTTGGCGTTGACCAAAATGGTGCACCCCGCCGCGCGGCCGCTCTTTCCTCTGTGAGCTTTTTAAAGCCTACCTACGGAACTGTTTCCCGCTACGGCGTAATTTCATGCGCGGCTTCAGGGGAAGTGCTTGGGGTTTACGGCAAAGGCGCAAAGGAAATAAGCGAGGTTATGAGCATTATTGCAGGTCACGATGAAAAAGACGGAACTTCTCTTAAAAATGAAAAATATGACTACACTGTTTCAGAAGATGTTAAAGGCAAAAAGGTTGCCCTCATAAAAGAGCTTTACGAAAAAGCTGATGCAGAAAGCCAAAAGAAAATTGCCGCTTTTGCCGCCTCTCTTAAAGCGGCAGGGGCAGAAGTTTCAGAAACTTCCGTTGACTTTTTTGAAACCGCAAATACCGCTTGGCAAATTCTTATGACAGCGGAAACCTGCAACAACATTTCCCGCTACGATGGCGTTAAATTCGGCCACAGAGCGGCAAATTACAAAGATATTGACGAGCTTTATGTAAATTCCAGAACAGAGGGCTTTAACTTCCTTACAAAAGCGGTTATCCTTTACGGAAGCGATGCTCTTTCCAAAAACCGCTACGAGGAATGCTACGACAAATCTCTTAAGGTTCGCCGCGTTATTGCGCAGAAATTTGAGAGCCTTATGAAAGATTACGATGCATTACTTTTGCCCGTTTGCAGTAAAACATCTTATGAAAAATACGATATAAAAGATGCATTTATGAAAGTTTTTGAAGAGAGCTTATTTACTTCTCTTCCAAACCTTATAGGAACTCCCGCCCTTTCCTGCGGCGGCGTTCAGCTGCTCGGTCGCCACTTTGGCGAGAGCACTCTTTTAAGCCTTGCAAACTGTGCAGAAAAGGAGGGTAAATAATGAATTACGAAATAGTTATCGGCCTTGAAACTCACGTTGAGCTCAGTACCGAATCGAAAATTTTCTGCTCCTGCGGCGGTCACTCTGCGGCAAAAGAGCCAAACGACTGTGTTTGCCCTGCCTGCAGCGGTATGCCGGGTATGCTCCCTGTTATGAACAAAAAAGTTATCGAGCTTGCAGTTACCGCAGGCCTTATGCTTGACTGCGAAATAAGCCGCTATACAACTTTTGACAAGAAAAATTACTACTACCCTGACCTTCCCTGTGCTTACCAGATTACACAGCTTAATCACCCAATCTGCACAAACGGATGCGTAACACTTAAAACATCCGGCGGCACAAGAGATATCCGCATTAAGCAGATTCATATGGAAGAAGACGCAGGTAAACTTGTTCACGGCGGAAAAGTTTCTTATGTTGACTTTAACCGTACAAGTGTTCCTCTTATCGAAATTGTAACTCAGCCTGATTTCCGCAGCGCTGAGGAGGTTGTTACTTATCTTAACAAATTAAAATCAATGTTCCGCTCAGGTGGCATTTCAGAATGTGAAGAAGGCGCAATGCGTTGTGACGTTAACATTTCTGTTCGCCCTGAAGGCAGTGAAGAGTTTGGCGTTCGTACCGAGATTAAAAATATGAGCTCCTTTGAAGCTATTGAAAAAGCTATTAAATATGAGGCTCAGCGCCATATTGATGCTCTTGAGTTTGAAACAGAGGAACTGGTTCAGGAAACAAGAAGGTTTGACGATGCAACAGGCAAAACTTCTGCTATGCGTAACAAGGAAACAGAGGCTGATTACCGCTACTTCCCCGATGCAAACCTTATGCCTATTATAATTGACGACGAGTGGCTCGAAGAAATAAAGGCCAACAAGCCCGTTGCAGTTGACGAAAAGGCGGATGATTACCGCGCGGCAGGCATTTCTGAGAAAGAAATTGATATGCTTCTTTCAAACAACCGCGTTATGACACTTCACGACAGCGTTGTTAAAATGGGAGCCGATTCAAAAGATGCCGCTGCATGGATTTTAACCGACCTTGCGGGTATTTTGCGTAAAGACGGTAAAACTTTAAATGACCTTGATATTACTGCCGAAAAGCTTTATGCAGTAATTGAAATGGTTAATAGCGGCACAATTAACCGCGGTGCAGGTAAGAAAATTCTTATTGCTGTTGTTGAAGATAATGTTGACCCCGTGGCTTACTGCAAAGAAAAAGGCCTTGACAAAAAGTTTGACTCATCTGCAATTGAAGCGGTTATTGACAAGGTAATAGCAGAAAACGAACAGGCAGTTGCCGACTTTAAGGGCGGCAAAGTAAAAGCTTTGCAGGCACTTTTCGGAGCTTGTATGAAAGAGCTTCGCGGCGCAGGCGACCCTGCAGTTATCAAAGAAACACTTGAAAACAAATTAAAATAACTTTTAAGGCTGTGGCAAAACCACAGCCTTATTTAGGAGCATATATGAAGAAAATATTAGTAATTTTGGTCGGCGGTACAATTTGTTCCTCTGCTGACGAGAGTGGCGTTTTATCTGTCAGCGAAAGTGCAGGCAGTCTGCTTTTGTCATCATTTAAAAACTCTGCCTCGCCCTTTGCCGATGAAGCTGAGTTTACCCTTACTGAAAACTTAATGCTTTTAAGCGAAAATTTAACGGTTGAAAGCTGGAACAAAATAATTGATGTTTACCGCAAATATACCAAAAACGAACAGTTTGACGGTGTTATTTTCGCCCACGGAACTGATACCCTCGCCTACACCGCTTCTCTTTTCTCAATGCTTTTAAGCTCCGTGAAAATACCTGTGTTTTTTGTATCGTCACACCAGAGAATTACTCTGCCCACCGCAAACGGCCCTGACAACTTCAGATGCGCCGTAGAATTAATTTGCAGAGAAATTACACCTAACGTGTACGCCATTTACAAAAACGCTTCTACGGGCAAAATGATGCTTCATTTGGCGTCCCGCCTTGAGCAGTGTAAAAACTATTCAAACGATTTTCACAGCGCAGGCGAAATTGATTTAGACAATACAAGCTTTGAGGAAATAAAAAATGCCTTTCCGACCGCATCGGCAAAAGCATTTATAAATATTTACGACAACTTTACTCTTTGCCCCTGCGTTTTGCAGATTATGCCATATGTAGGCATTGATTACTCGGCCTTTAATCTTAAAGGGTACAAAGCTATTCTTCACGGAACGTATCACTGCGGAACGGCTTGTACTTCGGGCGATAAAAATTCGATTTTTTATCTTGCCAAATCGGGAATTGACATCTATATTTCCCCCGCCAAAGCTGACGGCGAAATATACGAAAGCCTTGCCGACATTAAAAATTCTTCAATTAAGCTTTTGTACGGCACAACAAATGAAACCGCCTATGTAAAGCTTTTAATAGCCTATTCCGTGCTTAATGAAAAACAGCGGGAAAGCTTTTTGAAAAGCGAAATAAATTTTGAAATAACAAAAAGCCCACAGTAAACGGCGGTGCTTCTTAGGGATAAATCGGTTTTGGCTTGATATTTTCCGCTTATAGTGCGTAAAAAAATGCAGACATACGACAGTATGCCTGCATTTTTTATAACTTCTCTAAGACAAAAAATCTCTAACCCAAAACTGCT
>JAZNQN010000045.1:0-1913 GCA_045590195.1 Clostridia bacterium
ACATGGCTACGATCCGACTTTGAGAGTGGACATCTGACAAAAAGACAAGAAGGGGCTGTTGCACGAAAGTGTGACAGCCCTCACTTCATAACCCAAACCGAATATGGAAATGTTAAATTGTGGAAAAATGCAAGTTTTGCAAAAACAAACACACAGTGAAATAAAGGAGATAAAAAAATCCCCCTTTAAGCTGTGTGTTTTCACCTTTTTTATGCTACTTTCAACTCAAATAAATGCTGCTTGTTCCTGCCGCTTTGAGTTTTGTTATGCAGTTTTTGTATATTAAATGCCATAGCTAAAATGAAGAATTGCATTTCTGTGTTTTCTTTACCTCTTAAAATGAAGCGTCTGAAGTTCATATCCTGCTTGATTACACCAAATGCACCTTCTACTTGTATCGAACGATTTACTCTTAAAAGTATGCCTTCTTCACTTGTAATATTATCAAGTGATTCGTTACTTAAGCCTTCAAAATTCTTTGAAACTTTTATCGTTCGATAATCTTTTTCTGATTTGTGACATTGATTTCTGTACGGACAATTCTCACAGCTTTCATTCTGGTATACTTTCTTTTCAATCAAGTATCCGTTACCGCTTTTTTCGTAATGTAATCCTGTGTATTTTAATTCTTTTCCGTTGGGACAAACAAACGCATCTTTCTCTTTGTCATAATACAGATTTTCTACTCTGAATATATTTTGTTCAAACTTTTTTGTTTTGCTCTTTTCGTAATATTTAGGTTTTATGAAAGCCTTCTGATTGTTTTCTTTAAGGTAAACATAATTTTCTTCGCTTTCATATCCTGCGTCAGCAATTATCTTATCCACTTTTAATTTTGTTTTCTCTTTAAATCTTTCTAAAAACGGTACAAGCGTATTTACATCACTTGGATTCGGAAACAATCCAAGTGCAATGATATATTCGCTTTCTACACCTATTTGAACATTGTATCCCGGCTTTAACTGTCCGTTTTGCATATGATCATCCTTCATTCGCATAAAGGTTGCCGATATATCTGTTTTGGAATAGCTTTTTCTCTTTCCGCATATTCCTAATTGCTCGATATACTTCTTTTGTCTTTTTATGTATTCCTCTAATATCTCAAAATCCTTCTGTAACTGTGTCTTATGCTTTCCCTTACCTTTTACAAATTCAACATTTAAAAGCTCGGCTCTGATTTTCATTTCTTCAAGCATTTCGTAGCTTGTTATACTGTTGAAGCCGTAACGAATTCTGATTGTTTCTGCAAACAAATCGGTTTTCTTTTCTAATTTTTCAAGATGTTTCTTTACTGCTTTTGCCCATACAAATGTATATCTGTTTGCGTTTGCTTCTATTTTTGTTCCGTCTACAAACATATTTTCAAATGCTATTTCATTCATTGAGTAAAGCTTCATTACCAACTGATAAAACAGTTCTTCAATTACAGAACAAAGTCTTTTACTCATAAATCTGCTAATGGTACTGTGGTCGGGTACAGGTTCATTCTGTAATATCCACATAAAGCATATATCTCTGCGGCAAGCTTCTTCTAAACCTCTTGTTGAGTATATTCCTCTCATATATCCGTACACAAGTATTTCAAACATTGTTTCAGGTGATAAGCTTCTTCTTTTTCTGTCATATGCTTTATACAGATTTGTATAATCTAATTCATCACAGATTTCTACTAAAAGTCGTACTGCATCATCTTCCGGTATCATTGCTTCAAAATTTATTGGTAAAAGTACTTGATTTCTCTTCTTCATAATCGTATAATTATCTCGCTTTCGTATGGTTTTTTCAGCAATTAAATTATACTATGAAAGCAGCCACTGAGCAACCTCTTACGGTAACTCAGTGGCTTTATTTTTTTATTTAGGGGCTGTCTTAGTGCAACAGCCAAGTCGGATCGTAGCCATGTCGTTCTGTGA
>JAZNQN010000046.1:0-1988 GCA_045590195.1 Clostridia bacterium
TTTCTTTTAATGTTGAGGGCAAAGTAATTTCGGTAAGAACTTCATTTTTATAAAAAGCACATTTGCCGATTCTTTCAACACCTTCAGGAATTGTATATGAAACTTCAACCTTTTTGATAGGATATACAATAAGCTTTTTCATATCCTTGGTGTAAAGTGCGCCGTCAACCGAAGTGAAGTGTTCATTCTCTTTGTCAACCTCAATCGACTTGAGCTCTTTACAGTAGAAGAACGAGGTTTCATCTATGTACTCAACATCTTTTCCGATGTAAATGATTTCAACATATTCATCGGTATTCATTGTGAATTTACCGACTGCCGAAACAGGCTTTGAGGTGTCAGGATTGTTACCGTCCTCGTCACGGACATAGTCAATATGCACCTCTTTTGTAGAGTTATTGCCGTTAAAGCCGAAAAGCACCCAACCTTCATTGCCGGAGATTTCTGCAATTTCTGTCTGATATTCATATTCAAACGGAGCTCTTGCCATGGAAATAAATGAGATGGTGACGGACGCTGCTATAAATACAACAAGAACAATAATAAATGTTGCCTTTTGCCAGGTTTTCATTTTAATCACTCCTTAACAAGTTCGTTGCTGATATATTTTAAATTTAAATTATATTTTTAGATTAGCATATTTTATATAAAGTTACAATGTGATAAATCACAGCAATATTTGTGAATTATCACAAACAGCAGTTATCGAGGAGATGTTTGCGAAATTCACAAAAACAATCAGAAACGCATTCTATTTTTTAAAAAAAATCACAAAAGCATTAAATCGGTTCAAGCTTTTTTCAATTTTTTATTGTATATCTCGACGAACAATGATACAATCAAATTATGAATTATCACACTAATTACAGATGTTATAACAATTGACAGGAGTGTCTTTTTTGAATCTGAAACAATATGAAAATGTTTGCGAATACTATTCTCACATGAACGATAATAATCCTCTTAACATTACCGCTGTGGGAGAGAGCTTCTGGAGTGAAAATTGCTTTTTTGAAAGAAACTCTTCAGAAATCACTGCAATTGAGTTTGTTGTCAGCGGAAACGGAGTTCTCGAAAACAACGGTCAAAAGTATTATCTTGGTCCCAAAGATGTTTTCTTATTAAGAAAGGGCACCAATCATAAGTATTACAATGCAAGAAACAGTACGCTTCATAAATTCTTTATAACTATAACCGGAGAGTTAGCCGAAATATTGCTTAATCAGTATTTGCCCGGTCACGATTATGTCTTTCACAACTGTGAGTTTGAAGAGCTTTTCGGGGAAATATATGAAAAAGCTAAAAAAGTATACGGCGATAATTATTCTCTTTTTGTCGATGAAATGACACCCGAAGTTATAAAGCTGATTATTGCCCTGCGTAATTATGCATCAAACGAAAATAAAGACCTTGCCTATTTAATGAAAGAATATCTTGACTCACAGATAATGCAAAACTTTTCGCTTGATGATATGTGCAAAAAATTCGGTTACTCAAAAAATCATATAATTAACAAGTTTTCCGAAAAATTTGATATTACACCTTACCAGTATTACACCGCAAAAAAACTGGAAACAGTTAAGCTGTATCTGATAAACACAAAATACTCCTTTTCTGAAATTGCCAAAAAAATGTCTTTTTCTGATCAACAGTATTTTTCTTCGTGGTTCAAATCCCTTTGCGGGATGTCTCCTTCAAAATTCAGAAGTAATTGCGGAAAAGGGAATTATGATAATTCACAATAAGTATTGAGATTATTCCCATTGTAAACCGCTTGGTTTATGTGTTAATATGCAAATAATTGTATATCAAAATCAGTAATGAAGGGTGAATATAAATGAAACCTATCAGTTTTTATCTTGTAACTGATACCCATTATTTTGAAAATGAATTAGGTGCCGGAGGAAAAGCATTTGAAAAAAATATGCTCACTGAACAGTATTTTGTCAAGGAAAGCAGTGCAATTGTAAAATCCACTTTTGCACGAA
>JAZNQN010000047.1:0-49509 GCA_045590195.1 Clostridia bacterium
ACTTCTCTAAGACAAAAAATCTCTAACCCAAAACTGCTTTGCACCATAAAAATCTTGTTTTTGAGTGCAGAACAAGGCAAAAATTTGAGTAATCCTTGACGGATTGTGAAAATTTTTAACGCAGTTATGTGCCAAAAATATGGTTTTTAGGCGGTTAATCCCTAAGAAGCACCGCCGAAGAGGTTTCTTTTTTTGTTTATTTATTTTTTCCAGGCTTTAGGATAAAACAAAATTAGAAGCGGGAAAATTTCAAGTCTGCCAATAAGCATATCAAAAATCATTACAAGTTTTGACAGCGGCGAGTAAATTGAAAAATTCTGTGTTGGGCCAACTGCCGCAAGGCCGGGACCTACATTATTTATTGTTGCGGCAATTGCGGTAAAGTTACTGGTAAAATCAAAATTATCAATACTTATAATAAGAAGTGACAACATAAATATTACAAGATATGCCACCATATATGAGTTGACTGAACGAATTGTTTCGTGTTCAATGATATGGCCGTTCATTGTAAGCTTAAATGTGCTTTTAGGGTGAGCGGAAAGTTTAAGCTGTTTAAAAAGACTTTTAACAAGAATAATTATTCTTGAAACCTTTATTCCGCCACCGGTACTGCCAGCACAGGCGCCTATAAACATTAAAATTACAAGAATTGTTTTTGAAAATTCAGGCCAAAGGTCAAAATCGGTTGTACTATATCCTGTTGTTGTTATAATTGATGCAACCTGGAATGCGCTGTGCCTAAAGGTTTCTTCGGCTGTTGGGAACAAAGTGCGGCAATTGAAGAAAACAAGCAAAATTGCCATAGTTATTATACCGAGGTATGCCCTTACTTCAGATGACTGAAAAGCCGCCTTTATTTTTCCAAAGAAAAGCAAAAAGTAAATAGTAAAGTCAATGCCGAACAAAATCATAAAAATTGTTATAACGTATTGCACGTACGGCGAATATGTTGCAATACCTGAGTTTAAAATTGAAAAACCACCCGTACCGGCTGTGCCGAAGGTAAGGGTTAAAGAATCAAAGAGATTCATTCCGCCCAGAAGAAGCAAAATAACTTCTGCTACAGTAAATACAATATACATTCCGTATAAAAGCTTTGCAGTTGACCTAACCTTTGGAACAAGTTTCCCTACAGAGGGGCCGGGGCTTTCGGCTTTAATAAGATTTAAATTATTGCCGCCCGACATAGGCAGTATTGCAACCAAAAGCACCAAAACGCCCATACCGCCAATCCAGTGGGTAAAGCTTCGCCAGAAGAGAAGCGATTTTGGAAGGGCTTCAACATCGGTTAAAATTGATGCGCCTGTTGTTGTAAAGCCTGAAACTGTTTCAAAAAGTGCGTCTTCAAAATTTGGGATTGCCCCTGAAAATATAAACGGCAACGCACCAAAAAAACTGAGCGCCAGCCACGCAAGACCAACCGAAATAAGGCCTTCGCGCTGAGTCATGCTTTTGTTTTCGGGTGATTTTGGCGAGAGCAAAAATCCGGCTGCCAAAGTAAGCAGGATGCAGATTAAATACATAAGCGTATGAGGCTCTTTATAAACAATTGAGCAAATCATAGGTAATGCGAGACAAATAGCCTCAAACCTTAAAACAACACCGAGAATGTGTTTTATAATTTTATAATTCATTTAAAAACTTCCTTATAATAATATGTCGCCAATACCTTTGAAGCCTGAGTGTGTTGTTACAACTATAACCGTGTCGCCGGGCATAATGATGTCACGTCCGCGAGGGGTTGTAATTTTACCACGGCGGTTAATGCAAGCAATAAGCGTATTATCTTTAATGTTTAATTTTTCAATTGGTACATTTGAAACGGGAGAACCCTCTTTAATATAAAATTCAAGGGCTTCAGCTTTTTCATCCAGAATTTTATGCATAGTTTCAATGTTACTGCCAATTGAATTTTTCTTTGCCCTTACAAAACGGATAATATATTCGGCTGTAAGATTTTTAGGGTAGATTGTAGTATCAAGATTTAAATCGTTAATAACGTTATCGTAAGCAATACGGTTGATTTTTGTTATAACCTTGCCGTTTGTTTTGCTTTTTGCAAAGAGGGAGAGCAAAACATTCTCCTCGTCAATATTGGTAAGTGCAACAACAGAATCGGCATATTCAACACCTTCTTCAAGAAGGAGGCGGTTATCGGTACCGTCGCCATTTATAACGGTGGCTTTTGGCAAAAGCTCAGAAAGTTCTTCACATCTTTCAAAATTTTGTTCAATTATTTTAACATCGATACCCGACTGGAGCAAAATATTGGCAAGATAAAAAGATGTATCGCCGCCACCGACAATAATTGTATCTTTTACGCTGTTTGTTTTTATTTTAATCTTTTTAAAGAAATAGCTTACGTTTTTAAGCGATGCCACAATGCTTATTTTATCGCCGCTTTTTAAAACAAAGTCGCCTCGGGGGATAAACGCTGCATCGCCTCTTTCAACGCCGCAAACAAGAATATCGCAACCCAGAGTTGGAGTAAGATCGCAAATTTTAAGGTTATTAAGAATGCTGCCCTCAGGAACTTTAAATTTAAGTATTTCAACCCTTCCTTTTGCAAAAGTATCTATTTGTATTGCAGTTGGAAAACGGAGAACTTTTGCCATTTCCTTTGCGGCAGTTTGTTCAGGATTTATTACCATTGCAAGGCCTAAATCCTCTTTAATATAAGGAATTGCTGAAGTATATTCAGGTTTTCTTACTCTTGCAATTGTCTGGCATTTTTTGCCGAGATTTTTAGCTAAAAGACAGGTCATAAGATTAAGCTCGTCTGACCCGGTAACAGCTATAAGCAAATCAGCAGCATCTATGCCTGCTTCTTGCAAAGTTTCTATTGAAGAGCAATTTCCTACAACGCCCATAATATCATATAAGCTTACTATATCTTTTATAGAAGAAGCTTTTGTATCTATAATTGTTATATCGTGTTCTTTTTCTGTGCTAAGGCTTTCGGCAATTTTTTCGCCAACTTTTCCGCAGCCTACTATAATTATATTCATATAATTTACCTCGCTTTTGATGAACTTATATTTATAGCATAATAAATTATAGCAAATTATAACAGAAAATGCAATAGTATAAATAAAAAGAAGCGATCCATCTGGACCGCTTCTTAAAAATTTTGGATTACTCAAAAAGTTTTCCGTATTTTGTAAGGTGTTCGTATTTAGCTTTAGCCTGTTTTTCTGCTTCAGCAAAGAGTTCTTTTGCTTTGTCAGGGAATTTACGAGCAAGTGAGCTGTAACGAACTTCGTTCATGATAAAGTCTTCGTAAGAAGCAGTCGGCTCTTTTGAATCCATCATGAATGGGTTTTTACCTTCTACTTCATTTCTTGGGTCAAATCTGAATGTATGCCAGTAACCAGCGAGTACAGCATTTTTGATAATCTTCTGAGTATCTGTCATGCCGCCTTTGATACCGTGGTTGATACATGGAGCGTAACCAATGATAATTGAAGGACCGTTGTAGCTTACAGCTTCTTTAATAGCTTTAACTGTCTGAGCCATATCATAGCCGAGAGCAACCTGTGCAACATATACATATCCGTAGGACATAGCAATTTCAGCAAGGTTTTTCTTCTTAATTGGTTTACCACCTGCAGCAAACTGTGCAACAGCACCTGTAGGTGTTGATTTGGAAGCCTGTCCACCTGTGTTGGAGTAAACTTCGGTATCAAATACCATTACGTTTACATCTTCGCCAGAAGCGAGAACGTGGTCAAGACCGCCGAAACCGATATCATATGCCCAACCGTCACCACCGAAAATCCAAACAGCTTTCTTTGAAAGGTATTCTTTGAATTTAAGAACTTCTTTCGCTTTGTCGCATCCGCATTTTTCGAGAGCTGCTACGAGGTCTTCTGTAGCTTTAGCGTTAGCATCGATATCTTCATATGTGTCTTTCCAAGCTGCAACTGCATCTTTAATATCTGCACAGTCGATAGCATCAATCTGGTTTTTAAGTCTTTCACGGAGCTGTTTAGCACCTACTGCCATACCAAGACCGTGTTCAGCATTATCCTCAAAGAGTGAGTTAGCCCATGCAGGACCATGACCTTTGTGGTTTACTGTGTATGGTGTTGAAGGAGCAGAGCCACCCCAGATTGAAGAACAACCTGTTGCATTTGAAATGTATGCTCTGTCACCACAAATCTGAGTGATAAGTTTTGCATAAGGTGTTTCGCCGCAGCCTGCGCAAGCGCCGGAGAACTCGAGGAGTGGCTGGCGGAACTGACTTGTTTTAACATTGAGAGGCTGTGCAAGAACATCAGCTTTAGGAAGAACTTTTGCAACTGCGTAGTCGAAGTACTGCTGCTGATCTCTTTGTGTATCGATTGGCTGCATAACGAGAGCTTTCTCTTTTGCAGGACAAACTTTAGCACAGTTTCCACAACCGGAACAGTCGAGTACTGTTACGCCGAGAGAGAACTCGTAAGCGTCCATACCTTTACCAATCATTTTCTTGTGTTTGATACCTGCAGGTGCTGCAGCCATTTCAGCTTCGCTTAATACGAATGGACGGATAGCAGCGTGAGGACAAACGAGTGAACACTGGTTACACTGGATACAGTTTTCAGGAATCCACTGTGGAACATCTACTGCGATACCACGTTTTTCATAAGCAGCCATACCCTGTGGGAGGTGACCGTCAACCATATCCATAAATGTTGATACAGGGATTTTGTCACCAGTCTGTTTATTACATGGTTCGAGAATGTTTTTAACAAATGCAGGAACATCTGCTTCAGCTTTAGGAGCATCAACAGCATTTTTCCAATCAGCAGGAACTGCAATTTCTTTAATGTTTTTCTCGCCTTCAACGATAGCTTCATGGTTCATGTTAACGATTTTTTCGCCTTTAGCGCCGAAGGATTTAACAACTGCTGCTCTCATATATTCTTTTGCATCTTCAAAAGGAATAACGTTAGCAAGCTTAAAGAATGCACTCTGAAGTACGATTGAAGTTTTGTTGCCGAGACCAAGTTCTTTAGCAATACCGATAGCATCGATTGTGTAAAGTGAAATGTTGTTCTCTGCAATATATTTTTTCATTTTAGCAGGAAGTCTGTTTGAAAGTTCTTCTGCATCCCAAGCGCAGTTAAGAAGGAATTTACCGCCCGGAACCAAATCTTCAACCATATCGTATTTATCAACATATGATGGGTTGTGACATGCAACAAAGTTAGCTTTATTGATGAGGTATGTTGATTTGATAGGTTTTTTACCGAATCTTAAGTGTGATACTGTGATACCGCCTGATTTTTTGGAGTCATATGAGAAATATGCCTGAGCAAACAAATCAGTGTGGTCACCGATAATTTTAATGGAGTTTTTGTTAGCACCAACTGTACCGTCGGAACCAAGACCCCAGAATTTACAAGCTGTGTTACCCTCAGCAGATGTGTCAGGATTTTCAACTCTTGGAAGTGAAAGACCTGTAACGTCATCTTCGATTGAAAGTGTGAAGCCTTTGATAGGCTCAGCTTTGTCGAGGTTTCTGTAAGTTGCAATGATATCAGCAGGAATTGTGTCTTTTGAACCAAGACCATATCTGCCGCCGATGATCATTGGAGCGTTAGCATTGCCTGCATAGCAAGCGCAAACATCAAGATACAAAGGTTCGCCAATTGAACCCGGTTCTTTTGTTCTATCAAGAACAGCAATTTTTTTACATGTAGCAGGAACTGCTTTAAGGAATGCTTCAACCGGGAAAGGTCTGTAAAGGTGAACTCTGATAAGACCCACTTTTTCGCCGTTTGCCACCATATAATCGATTGTTTCTTCGATAGTTTCGCAAACGCTACCCATAGCAACGATAACTTTATCGGCATCAGGAGCACCATAGTAGTTAACAAGACCATAGTTT
This sequence comes from Clostridia bacterium, assembly GCA_045590195.1. GTDB lineage: Bacteria > Bacillota > Clostridia > UMGS1883 > UMGS1540 > JAZNQN01. Next base: position 5,879 of record JAZNQN010000047.1, read on the forward strand.
GTACCAATTTTAGCATTAACTTTGATCATGTATTCTTCTACGATTGCAGGAATAGCATTGTAGTATTTGTTACATGCTTCTCTGTTCTGGAAGAAGATATCAGGGTTCTGAGCACTACCGCGAAGAACAGGGTGTTCAGGATTTAATGAGTTGTTTCTGAACTCTGCAACAGCGTCCATATCAACCATTTCTTTAAGGTCTTCATAATCCCATGTTTCGATTTTATCGATTTCGTGAGATGTTCTGAAACCATCAAAGAAGTGAAGGAAAGGAACTTTGCCTTTAATTGTTGAAAGGTGAGCAACTGCGCCAAGGTCCATAACTTCCTGTGGGGAGTTTGAACAAAGGAGAGCATAACCTGTCTGACGACAAGCCATAACGTCTGAATGATCACCGAAAATGTTAAGTGCGTGTGATGCTACGCAACGAGCACTAACATGGATAACCGAGGGAAGAAGTTCACCTGCGATTTTGTACATGTTAGGAATCATAAGGAGCAAGCCCTGTGATGCTGTGTATGTTGTTGTAAGAGCACCTGCGCCAAGGGAACCGTGAACGGCGCCTGCAGCACCGGCTTCAGACTGCATTTCAACAACTTTTACGGGCTGACCGAAGATATTTTCTTTCTTGTCAACAGCCCATTCGTCGGTTACTTCTGCCATAACCGAGGATGGTGTGATAGGATAAATAGCAGCTACATCTGTAAAGGCATATGAAGCCCAGGCAGCGGCATTATTACCATCCATAGTTTTCATTTTTCTTGCCATTAATTTCGACCTCCTAAAATATATCGTGTTAAACACTACATTATAGTATACCAATTTTGGAGCTTTATGTCAATAAAAAATGTACATAAAAAATAAGAAGAAATTAAAAAAACTTAGGTAATTTTTAAATAAAAAGTTAATGAATTGTTAAAAATGGTTTCTTATTTATAAATAATTTGACAAAACAAATCGAATTGTGATAGTATTTACCTTGTTATTTTGTAAAAAAGAGGGACCCGGATGGAATATTATCTTGGAATTGATGTTGGCTCCACAACAGTAAAATGTGTGCTTTGCGACAATGAAAAAATATTATATAAAAAGTATCAAAGGCATCTTTCGAAACCGGGAAAGGTGCTCCGTTTTATGCTTGGAGAAATTAAAGATATTGCAGGCAATGTGCCAATAAAAGCCGCAATTGCAGGTTCTGCCGGCGCAGGAATTGCAAGGGGCACAGAAATTGAATTTGTTCAGGAGGTTTTTGCGGCAACGGGGTATATTAAAGACTATTTTCCCGAAACCGATGTTGCTATTGAGCTTGGTGGGGAAGATGCAAAAATTATTTTCTTCGGCGAATGTATTGAAGAAAGAATGAACAGCACCTGTGCAGGCGGCACGGGAGCATTTATTGACCAGATGGCAGTTTTGTTGAATGTAACAGCTGATGAGCTTGACCAATTAAGCCTTAAGGCCGATTGTACATATCCCATAGCATCCCGTTGCGGAGTTTTTGCAAAAACGGATATTCAGCCGCTTATAAATCAGGGCGCAAAAACAGAAAATATTGCTGCAAGTATATTGAGGGCTGTGGTTGACCAGACTGTGTCAGGCCTGGCACAGGGCAGAGAGATAAAAGGAAATGTAATGTTTTTAGGCGGTCCTCTTACATTTATGGAAGGGCTCAGGCGCTCTTTTGCTGAAATACTTGAAAATACTACACCGATTTTCCCCGAAAATGCCGAATATTTTGTGGCTATGGGAGCGGCGCATTATGCGGCAAAGCTTAAGAAAACATTTGGTTTTGCACAGCTTTACGAAATGATTGAGAAAAAAGAAAACAGCAGCGAGGGTTTTGAAAGCCTTATGCCGCTTTTTAAAGACGAAAACGAATATAATGAGTTTATAAAAAGACACGAGAAAGCAACAGTTGCGCGATGTGACAAAGGCGATGAAGCTTTTGACGGATATCTGGGCATTGACGCAGGAAGCACTACAACAAAAGTTATTCTTCTTGATGAAAAGCGCAATATTGTATTCAGTGGATATGAGAGTAACCGCGGAAACCCGCTTGAAATTATAAAAGGCCAGATTGAGGCAATATACGAAAAATATCCGAATGTAAAAATAGTATCATCAACTGTTACAGGCTACGGTGAAGAGCTTGCAAAAAATGCCTTCGGGGCAGACAGAGGCGTTGTTGAAACTGTTGCTCACTACAAAGCCGCAAGGTTTTTTGAAAAAGATGTTGATTTTATAATTGACATCGGCGGCCAGGATATGAAATGCTTCGGAATTAAAGACGGAGTTGTAAATTCTGTTGTTTTAAACGAGGCGTGTTCCTCGGGCTGCGGTTCATTTATAGAAACCTTTGCAAAATCCTTGGGGAAAGATATAAAAGAATTTGCAAAAATGGCTCTTTTTGCAGAAAATCCCGTTGATTTAGGCTCAAGATGCACAGTTTTTATGAACTCATCTGTAAAAGAAGCTCAGAAAAACGGCGCAACTGTTGCTGATATTTCGGCAGGGCTTGCAATAAGCGTTGTAAAAAATGCCCTTTACAAGGTGCTAAGAACATCTTCGGCCGAAAATTTAGGCAAAAAAATAGTTGTTCAGGGCGGAACTTTTTTAAATAATGCAATACTCAGAAGTTTTGAAAACGAAATAAATGCACAGGTTATAAGGCCTGATATTGCAGGGCTCATGGGAGCTTTTGGTTGTGCACTTATATCGGTTGAAAAGGGCAAGGGTAAAAGTGAATTTATAACGAGGGAAAACCTTAAAGATTTTTCTCATACTTCGGAATATATAAGATGCGGCCTTTGTCAGAATCATTGCAGCCTTACTGTTAATAAGTTTTCAAACGGCAAAAAAATGATTTCGGGTAACAGATGCGAGAGGCCTGTTGCAAAAAATGAAGTGAAAAAACTGCCAAATCTTATAGATTTTAAGCAGAAATATCTTGCTGTCTTCAGCGAACATAAAGGCGAAGGTGTTACGGTTGGAATTCCTTTGGTGCTTAATTTTTATGACACCCTGCCTTACTGGTTTACGTTTTTTAAGGAACTTGGCATATCGGTTAAGGTTTCGGGCTTTTCTTCGAGGGAAACTTACAGAAAAGGGCAACATACAATATCTTCTGATACGGTTTGCTATGGAGCAAAACTGGTTCACGGGCACATTCTTTCGCTGGCGGAGGATAATGTTGACTTTATATTTTACCCATGTATGAGTTACAACTTTGATGAAGGGAATACCGACAATTTTTACCATTGTCCTGTTGTGGCGTATTATCCTGAAGTTATAAACTCAAATATGAATACAGGCGACTCGAAATTTTTAATGCCTTATCTTGCACTTAATGATGCACCTTTCATGGCAAAGCAGCTTTTTAAGGCGCTTTTGGGAGTTATTCCCGGCATAAGTTTGAAAAGCATTACCAAAGCTTTGGAAAAGGCAAAAAACGAGCTTGATGCATACAGGGAGGCTGTGTACAAAGAAGGAGAAGCGGCCCTTTCTTATGCAGAGGAAAACGGGCTTAGCACCATTGTTTTAGCAGGAAGACCATACCACGTTGACCCTGAGATAAATCACGGAATTGACAGGCTTATTTCTTCACTCGGATTTGTTCTTATAACCGAGGACAGTATAAGAGAAAAAGATAAGGCTGAAATAAATGTTTTAAATCAGTGGACATATCACTCGAGAATGTATAATGCGGCAAACTTTGTTTGTAAAAGAAAAAAATGTGAGCTGGTTCAGCTGGTTTCCTTTGGGTGTGGGCTTGATGCAGTTACAACCGATGAAATAAATGAGATTTTAGCAGAAAAAGGTAAGCTTTATACTGAACTTAAAATAGATGAAATTAACAATCTTGGTGCGGCCAGAATAAGGCTTCGCAGCCTTATGGCGGCAATGGATGAAAGAAACAAAGAGGAATAGTATGGCAAGAATTGAAAACGCTAAATTTACAAGTGAAATGAAAAAAGAGCATACAATTTTGGTGCCGCAAATGTTGCAGCCTCACTTTACACTTTTATGCGAGGTTTTAAGGCTTGACGGATACAATCCAAAGCTTTTAACAGATTGCAGCAGCGAAATTGCTGATACAGGGCTTAAATATGTTCACAACGATATCTGTTACCCTGCAATTTTAGTTATAGGGCAGTTTTTAAGGGCACTTGAAAGCGGGGAACTTGATAACGATAAAGTATCGCTTCTTATTACGCAAACAGGCGGCGGATGTAGGGCATCAAACTATATTTTTCTTTTGAGAAAGGCGCTTAAAGCGGCAGGTTTTTCACATATTCCAGTAGTTTCATTTAACTTTGCAGGGCTTGACAGCGGCGGTTTTTCCCTTACTGCTATGGCGGCTGTAAGGTGTATTTATGCCGTGCTTTATGGCGATGTTATGCTTGCGCTTTACAACCAGGCAAGAAGCCACGCGAAAAAACGCGAAGATGCCGAAAAAGCACTTGATGATACTACAGAATACATAAAAAAAGTTCTGGCAACAAAAAGTATGTTCCGTTTTAAAAAACACGCAAAATATATTGTTCGAAAATTTTCTGAAATAGAACTTGACAACCTTGAAAAACCAAGGGTTGGTATTGTTGGCGAAATTTATCTTAAATATTCGCCTCTTGCCAATAACGACCTTGAGGAGCTTTTAATATCCCAAGGCGCTGAGCCGGTAACATCAGGGCTACTCGATTTTCTTTTGTACACAATTTCAAACGGAGTTTTTACAGAAGAACTTTATAATATGAAACTTAAATTCAAAAATATTCAGAAGCTAGGAGTAAAATTTTTAATAAAGAGGCAGAAAACAGCTAATAAACTCATACTAAAATACAGCAGCTACAAACCTTCACACACCTATGATATGCTTTTAAATTCTACCGAAGGAATTATTGGAAAAGGTGTTAAAATGGGGGAAGGATGGCTTTTGTCGGCCGAAATGGCATCGCACATAAAAGAAGGCGTAAACAATGTAATTTGCGTTCAGCCTTTTGGCTGTTTGCCAAATCACATTGTGGCAAAAGGCGTTGTAAACAATGTTAGAAAAAAATATCCAAAGGCCAATATAACTGCAATCGATTACGACAGCGGCGCTTGCAAGGTAAATCAGGAAAACAGAATAAAGCTTATGCTTATGAATGCAGAAAACAGTTTGACATAGAAAACAATATGTGTTAAAATAATAAAGCGAGTAAGCTGAGCAATCGCGGGAGCACAGCTTCTGAGGAAAGTCCGAGCTCCACAGGGCAAGGATGCCGGATAACGTCCGGTGGAGGCGACTCTAAGGACAGTGCAACAGAAAATTACCGCCTTCTTTTGAAGGTAAGGGTGGAAAGGTGAGGTAAGAGCTCACCTGCGATATGGAGACATATTTGCAGTGTAAACCCCATCCGGAGCAACATCGACTGGAAAATTAAGCCGGCCCGGCGCTTTCCGACTGATGGCATAAGCTGCATAGCAATATGTAGCGTAGATAGATGATTGTTTCAGTCCAAAGGGAGTCAAATCGCATATGGTTTAAAAATATAAATTTTGCATAATACGGCAGAAAATTCCGCAAATATACGATGGTATTATTTTTGAATTTTCTTTGTCTTCTGAACAAAATTTATTATTTTTAAACTCTTCGACCTCTGATTAGAATATTACAAAAGTATGTTTTGATGAGGCATATGAGATTTGACGCCCTTTGGACCAGACAGAACTCGGCTTACAGGCTTACTCGCCATTAAGTTTTTAAATATCCATAAAGAGTATGCGAGGGACAGCCCCGACGACCATACAGCAACCTGCCCTATGGCAAGGTGCTAAAGGCTGAATGATGGGAAAATATTATAAATTATCCCGTCTGAGACGGGATTTTTCATTTTTTTAAAGTTTTTTTATAAAAAAGTGTTGACTTTGTTGGCGTTTTGTGGTATATTTCTCTCTATAAAGCACAATTGTACGCGAGAGGTGGACAAAAATGAAAGACAAGAAAAACTTAATACTTGTAGATGCAACGGTTCTTCCTTCTGTGTTTCCAAAGGTGCTGGAAATTAAAAAAATGCTCAAAACCGGCAAGGCAAAAACTGTTACAGATGCCGCGGCTGAGGTGGGAATAAGCAGAAGTGCTTTTTATAAATACAAAGACTGTGTTTTTCCCTTTAACGATATGAAAGGAATTTTAACACTTTCTTTTGAACTTATGGATATAGCGGGTATTTTATCGCAAATACTTTCAATACTTGCAAAAGCAAAATGCAACATTCTTACAATAAATCAGAATATTCCGGTAAATGGTGTTGCTAATATTACAATTTCACTTCAAAATGACAAAGATGAGTTTGAAGTCGAAAAATTTTTGAAAAAATTTGATAAGATAGAAGGCATTCAGAGCCTTCACGTTCTTGCAAAGGAATAGAGAAAGGAATGACCATAGAGTGAACGTAGCAATTTTAGGTTTTGGTACTGTGGGTTCAGGTGTTTACGAAATACTTAAAAACAACAAAGAACACATTGCCAAAAAAACAGGGGAAGAGATAAATGTTAAATACATTCTCGATGTGAGAGATTTTTCATCTCATCCCGATGCACATCTTTTTACAAACGATTACGATGTTATTTTAAACGATAATTCGGTTGACCTTGTAGTTGAGGTAATTGGCGGCGTTGAGCCTTCACTTACTTTTTCAAGAGAAGCTCTTTTAAGAGGGAAAAGCGTTGTAACATCTAACAAAGAGCTTGTTGCAACAAATGGAACCGCACTTATGAAAATTGCAAAGGAAAACGGAGCGATTTATCTTTTTGAGGCAGCTGTTGGCGGTGGTATTCCGCTTATACGACCTATGTACCGTTGTCTTGCGGCAAATAAAATAACCAAAATTATGGGTATTTTAAACGGAACAACAAACTACATACTTACAAAAATGTTTGCAGAAGGTCAAAGCTTTGAAGATGCACTTAAAACCGCACAGGAGCTTGGTTATGCAGAGCGTAATCCTGCAGCTGATGTTGAAGGAAAAGATACCTGCAGAAAAATTGCAATTCTTTCCTCGTTGGTTTATGGAAAAAACATCGATTGTGACCTTATTGAAACAGAAGGGATTACAAATATAGACGCAGAAGATGTTAAAATAGCTGAAAAAATGGGCGGCGTTATCAAGCTTGTTGGTTACAGCGAAATAGGGAACTGTGGCGTTTATGCAAGAGTAAGCCCTATGATGCTCCCGAAAAGCAATCCGCTTTCATGTGCAAGCGACGTATTTAATGCGGCGCTTGTAACAGGCGACAATGTTGGCGACGTAATGTTTTACGGCCCCGGCGCCGGAAAGCTTCCTACAGCAAGCGCAGTTGTTGGCGATATAATTGATATTTGTATGAACGAGCATGCGTTTATGTCTTGGGAAGAAGGAACAAAAAGCGATGTAGACCTTAGCGGAAGCTCGAAAGCAGGCGCAGTTGTAAGATGTGAAAAGGCTGACGGCGAAGCTATTTGCAAGCAGTTTGCATCAGCAAAAGAAATTGAAGGTCCTGAAAACGAAAGCGTTTACTTTATTCCATCGCTTTCCATAGCAGACTGCAAAAAAATCAAGTGTAAAAAAATTATACTTACAGAAGAAAATTATGTCATTTCTTAAGTGACAAAAATATAATAAAATAAACGGTTTTGCATTCCCGCAGGCAAAACGCTGAAGAAAAGTAGTGCGGGAAGAAAGGCAGAGGTAAGCTATGAGCTTAATAGTTCAAAAGTTTGGCGGTTCTTCGGTTGCAAATGCTGAAAGAGTATTTAACGTTGCAAACCGCATTAAAGAGTATTATGATAAGGGAGATAAGATAATTGTTGTAGTATCCGCCCAGGGCGACACAACCGACGACCTTATTGAAAAAGCAAAGGAAATAAATCCTAAAGCTTCAAAAAGAGAAATGGATGTGCTTTTATCAGCAGGCGAGCAGATTTCAATGTCGCTTCTTGCTATGGCACTTGAAAAACTTGGCTGTCCTGTAATTTCGCTTACAGGCTGGCAGGCAGGTATGAAAACAAACAGCACTCACGGCAGCGCAAGAATTAAAAAAGTTGATTCTGAACGCCTTTTGCGTGAGCTTGACCAGAACAAAATTGTTATTGTTGCAGGTTTCCAGGGTATTAACCGCTACGACGATATTACAACTCTTGGCAGAGGCGGCTCTGATACAAGTGCCGTAGCGCTTGCAGCAGCGGTTGGCGCTGATCTTTGTCAGATTTATACTGACGTTAAGGGCGTTTACACAACCGACCCGAGAATTGTTCCAACTGCCTCAAAGCTCGACGATATTTCTTTTGACGAAATGGTTGAGCTTGCGTCACTTGGTGCAAACGTTCTTCACAACCGCTCAGTTGAGCTTGCTAAGAAATTTAATATAAATCTTGAAGTATTATCAAGCCTTGAAAAAGAAAAAGGCACAATAGTTAAGGGGGTAAATCACGTGGAAAAAATGTTGGTTAGAGGAGTTGCAAGAGATAACGATGTTGCAAGAATTACTCTTCAGAATATAGAGGATACACCTGGCAGAGCATTTACAGTATTTTCAATGCTTGCTAAAAAAGGTATAAATGTAGATATTATTTTGCAGTCACTTGGAAGAGATGGAAAACAGGACATCAGCTTTACTGTTCCTGAAAGTGCACTTGAAAATGCACTTGAAGTTTTGAACGAAAACTTAAGTGAAATTGGCGCAGAAAAAGTTCTTTACGACAGCAATGTTTCTAAAGTTTCGGCTGTTGGTGCAGGTATGTCAAGCAACCCAGGTGTTGCAGCTGCAATGTTCGAAGCTTTGTTTGCTTCAAACATCAACATTCTTATGATTTCAACAAGCGAAATTAAAATTTCTGTTCTTGTTGAAAAACAGGATGCTGAAAAAGCTGTTCGTGCAATCCACGAAAAATTTGATCTTTCACATATTTAAAAATGAAATCGGATATTATATTTGGAAGAAACCCTGTGCTTGAAGCAATTCGCGCAGGAAGGGAAATAGACAAAATTTATATTAAAAACACCGAGGCTGACGGCTCGCTTAAAAAGGTTTTAGGTGCGGCGAAAAGTGCTAAAATTGTAGTTTCGCGCGTTGACAAGAAAAAGCTTGATATGCTTTGTGACGGCGAAAATCATCAGGGTGTTGTTGCGGCAGTTGCTGAACACTCATATTGTACAGTGGAAGATATTTTGAAAAACGCCGAAGAAAAAGGCGAAAAACCTTTTGTTGTAATTTGCGATAAAATTTCAGACCCTCATAATCTGGGCTCGATTATAAGAACGGCAAATGCCGCAGGAGCTCACGGTGTTATAATTCCAAAACACGAAAGCGCAGGTCTTAATGCAACTGTTGCAAAAGTTTCGGCAGGTGCGGTGGAGTTTACTCCCGTTGCAAGGGTTAATAACCTTGCATCGGTTATCGAAAAGCTTAAAAAAGAAGGTTTTTGGGTAACAGGTGCGGCAATGGGCGGCGACAAAAGTTTGTTTGAAGCTGACCTCGACGGAAGCGTTGCTATAGTAATTGGCAGCGAGGGAAATGGCATAAGCCGCGGAGTTTTGGAAAAATGTGATTTTGTTGTAAGTATTCCTATGAAGGGCGAAACAGAATCGCTTAATGCTTCAGTTGCGGCAGCATTATTGATGTACGAAGTAATGCGCAGAAGAAACTGAAAAAATAAAGCTGTATCAAAGGGTCGCCTTTGATACGGCTTTTAGTTTTAATATTTGAAAGGAGTTTCATATAATGAAATATGTAGTTGTGCTTTGCGATGGTATGAGCGATTATCCCATTGAAAAGCTTCAGAATAAAACTCCTATGGAGTGTGCAAAAAAGCCTTTTATTGATTCTTTGGCGCAAAATGGCGAGCTTTTTCTCGTTAAAACTGTTCCCGATGGTTTAAAACCGGGCAGTGATGTTGCCAACTTATCGGTTATGGGCTATAACCCCGAAGAGGTTTATACCGGCAGATCGCCTCTTGAAGCGGCAAGTATAGGCGTTTCGCTTCTTGAAAACGATACGGCATTTCGTGCAAACCTTGTAACGCTTTCGGGCGAAGGCGAATACGAAGATTTAACTATGGAAGATTACAGCTCAGGCGAAATTTCAACAGAGGAATCAACCGAGCTTGTAAAATTTCTCGCAGAAAACTTAAAAACCGATATAACAAAATTTTATCCTGGTGTAAGCTACCGTCACCTTATGGTGTGGAATGGATATGATAAAAATTCAAGTTTTACTCCGCCTCACGATATTTTGGGCAGAAAAATTAAAGGTTATTTGCCATCGGACGGAGAAATACTAGAAATACAGAAGAAAAGCTACGAGCTTTTGAAAAATCATCCCATAAATGTAAAAAGGAGAGAGGAAGGCAAAAATACAGCCGATTCTTTCTGGATTTGGGGAGAAGGAAAAAGCACAATTCTTCCTGCGTTTTCAGATGTTCACAATATGAAAGGCGCAGTGGTTTCTGCAGTTGACCTTGTAAAAGGAATAGGTTACCTTGCGGGAATGGATGTAATTGAGGTTCCAAATGTAACAGGAAATATAAACACGAATTTTGATGGCAAGGCTCAGGCGGCTATTGATGCTTTGAAAGGCGAATGTGATTATGTTTACATTCATCTTGAAGCACCCGACGAATGTGGCCATCAGGGACAAGCTGAGGAAAAAGTTCGTTCAATTGAAATTATTGATGAAAAGATTGTTAAAAAAGTGTGCGATGCGCTTAAAGATGCAGGAGAGGATTTCAGAGTTATGATTTTGCCTGACCATCCCACACCAATTTCCATAAGAACGCATGCAGGCGACAGCGTTCCCTGTCTTATATACGACAGCCGCAAAAAGCTTTGCGGAAAAGAAAGCTTTACCGAGAAAAGCTGTGAGGGCAAAACTTTTAATCCCGGTCATAAGCTTGTAAATTATTTTTTTGAAAGAGAGGATTTTGCAAAATGAAATTTTCAAAACGCGCCAAAAGAATAACTATATTTTCTGTAATTTTGGTTGCAGTTTTGTTGTTTTGCATTTTTCTTTTGCCGGAGGTAATTGTTTTAACCCTTCCGTTTATTATAGCATATCTGCTTTCAAAGCTTATTGAGCCGCTGGTTGTACTTTTAAATAAGAAATTTAAAGTTCCCAGAAGGCTGGCAAGTGCAATACTGGTTTTACTGGTTGTATCGGGGCTTATATGGCTCGTTGTTGCGGTTGGAGCAAGAATTGCCGATGAAATAAGCTATCTTTTAACTCATACTGACGATATTGTTGCAACACTTACTCAGTTTTTTACCAATATTCAGGATTTTTTAAACGGATTTCTGGGTGAAAAATTTGGTGGCTTTTTTGGAACTCAAATTGACATAAGCGAAATTGGCAATCGTATTTCTGAATATGTAAACGGCTACATTGGCCCTGCAATTGAAAAAATTGTTGCAGTTGTGAAAAGTTTGCCAAATGTTTTGGTATTTATTGTAGTTTTAATACTCGGAACATATTTTATAAGCAGTGATAACGAAAAAATATCGGAGTTTATTGAAAAAATAACTCCCACAGTTGCAAAAAAACAGTTTTCTCTTATAAAAAGAGATATGTCAAAAGCGTTTTTTGGCTATATAAGAGCTCAGCTTTTGCTTATGACAATTACATTTTTTGAATGTACAGTAGGTTTTCTGGTAATTGGCGGAAGCTTTGCAAAATATGCGCTTTTGCTCGGCTTGTCTATAAGCATAATTGATATGTTCCCTGTTTTAGGAACGGGAACGGTTTTAATTCCGTGGGGACTTTACTGCCTATTAACAGGAAATATTCGTGTTGGTGTTTCGCTATTGATTTTATACGGAATTTGCCTTTTGGTAAGGCAACTGTTAGAACCAAAAATTGTTGGCAAACAAATAGGAATTCATCCCCTTGTAACTCTTATGACAATGTATGCAGGGCTTAATCTTATCGGATTTGCAGGAATGATTTTAGGGCCAATACTCGCTCTTGTTATTAAAAACCTTGCCGAAAGCGGATTTTTCAGGGCGATAAAACATTATCTTATGGATGGCGAGGAAAACACCAATGAAGAAGTTTGAAAACAAAGTTATTTGCTGCGATGTTGACGGAACGCTTATAAGCGACGAGTTCGAACTGCCAATAGAAAACCTTAAGGCTATAGAATATTTCAGAAGTGAGGGCGGAATTTTTACAATTGCAACAGGCAGAACGCTTCAGGGCCTTAAGCGTTATACAAACGATTTAAAGCTTAATTACCCTTTTGTTTGCCAAAATGGCGGCGCAATTTATGACTATACTAAAAACAGCTTTTTATGGACAGAGGCTCTTCCCAAAAGTGCCGCAGAGGTGATAGATTTTGTACACGGCGTATATCCTGAAATTGGGGTTGAAGTTATAACAACGCACAATGCTTACTGCATTTATGAAAATGCCGGCACAAGAAAACACGAAAGCGACGAGCATTTTAAATTTGTTTTATCTGATATTGCATCCCTTCAGGGCGACTGGCTTAAAATAGTTTTCGCAGGCTCCGAAGAAGAAACTGATGCCGTTCAGGCACTGCTTCAGAAAAGCGAATATTATGACAAATATCAAATGGTAAGGTCGTTTTATTCTTACTATGAATTTGTAAATAAAAATACAAATAAGGCAAGAGCTGTAACGGAACTTTCGAAAACACTCGGTATTAATATCGAAAATTTTGTTACAATAGGCGATAACGAAAACGATTGCAAAATGCTTTCTATGCCCTGCAGAAGTTTTGCCCCGTCATCGGCGGCAGAGGTTGCAAAAAATGCGCTGATACCGTTTTGAAAAGCAGTAATAATGATGGAATTTTAAAAGAAGTAATAAATATACTGGAAGAAGAGTTGTAAATTTTTTTGCAACTCTTTAATTTTTGTTGACAACTCAACAATTATCTGTTATGATAGTTTTGTTGATATGTCAACAAAACTATCATAACAGATGTTTGACTTTACAGGAAAAATATGATAGAATATTATCATAGTGTGACATATTCGTTTTGGGAGGCAAATATGAATATTTACAAAAAACCACTTTACGATGTTGAAAAAATTTCAGATATCAGAGAACTTTTGTTTCTTATAAAAAATTCTTATCAGGACCATACGGCGTTTCTGGTTAAAATTGATGGCCAGTATATGCCGGTTACATACAATCAGTTTTTTGATGATTGTAAAGCGTTGGCAACGGCATTAAACGGAAAAGGCCTTGCAGGCGGAAGAATAGGTGTAATTGGCGAAAATTCCTATGAGTGGGCTGTTACTTATATGGCAACAGTTACCATGGGCAGCGTTATAGTTCCAATGGATAAAGAACTTCCGAAAGAAGAAACAGCACCTCTTATTGAACTTGCAGAGCTTGATGCAATTGTTTATTCGCTGAAAAATACGGATACAATTGACGGTGCGCCAATAAAGCATAAAATAAATATGGCCGATGAGTTTTCTGCACTTTTAAAAGAAGGTAAAAAACTTTTGGAACAGGGCGATACATTTTTTGACAATGTAAAAGTTGACCCTGAAATTATGAGTGTTTTACTTTTTACTTCTGGAACAACTTCAAACTCGAAAGCGGTTATGCTTTCTCAGAAAAATATAGTTGCAAATATTATGGGTATGTGTCAGATGGTTTACGTTGACAAGAACGACACTCTTTTGTCAGTTTTGCCTATTCATCACACATATGAATGTACCTGTGGTTTTCTGGCTCCCCTTTACAGAGGCTGTACAATTGCCTTTTGCGAAGGCCTTCGCCATGTGGCCAAAAACTTAAAAGAGTGCAGAGCAACAATTATGCTTTGTGTGCCGCTTCTTGCGGATACTCTTTACAAAAGAATTATGCAGGGTATTAAAAAGAAAGGCAAAGAGGCAACTGTTAAAAAGGCTATAAAAATAAGCAACTTTTTGCTTAAATTTGGCATTGACATCAGAAAAAAATTATTTGCCGAAATTCACGAAAACGTTGGCGGAAGGCTTACAAGGGTTGTATGTGGCGCTGCCGCTATGGACCCCGTTACCGCAAACGGAATGAGGGACCTTGGTATATACATTATTCAGGGTTACGGCCTTACAGAGTGTGCGCCTATTTGTGCAGTTAACAGATTTGAGCATTACCGCGATGCTGCGGCAGGGCTTCCTATGCCGGGAATGGATATTGCCATAGAAAATCCTGATGATGAGGGCGTTGGCGAAATTTTAGTAAGCGGCGACAATGTAATGCTTGGTTACTATAAAAACCCCGAAGCTACTGCAGAGGTGTTTCAGGGCGAATACTTTAAAACAGGCGATTTGGGCTATATTGATAAAGACGGATTTTTGTACATAACAGGCAGAAAGAAAAATGTTATCGTTACCAAAAATGGTAAAAATATTTTTCCTGAAGAGCTTGAAACATATCTTGGCAGAAGTCCATATATTTCAGAAAGTATGGTTTACGGTGTAGACAACGAGGCGGGCGACACTGATATTTATGCGCAGGTTGTTCCTTCATATGATGATATTGAAGAAGCTTTCGGTAAAACTTTAGCAGGGGAAGAGCTTCAGAAGCTTATGGAAGACGAGGTTTTGAAAGTAAATCACACTCTTCAGAACTTTAAGCGCATCAGCCGTGTAATTATAAGATACGAAGAATTTGCAAAAACAACAACTAAGAAGATTAAACGTCACGTTGAGCTTAAGGAAGGAAAATAATATGATAAGTGAAAAAGCATATATAACAAAAACAGCTGTAATTGAGGGCGATGTAACGGTTGAGGAAAACGTTTCTATCTGGTACGGAGCGGTGCTCCGTGGCGATTTGGCGCCAATATATGTTGGCGAAGGCAGTAACGTTCAGGAAAACTGTACTCTTCACGTTGACAGAAACTGTCCTGTAAAAATAGGCAAAGGCGTAACAATAGGTCACGGCGCAATTATTCACGGCTGCACAGTTGGCGATAATTCGCTTATCGGAATGGGAGCAATTGTTTTAAATGGCGCAGTGATCGGCAAAAACTGTATAATTGGTGCAGGTGCACTTGTTACTGGTGGAACTCAGATTCCTGACAACAGCTTGGTTATTGGCAGCCCCGGAAAAGTTAAAAGAGAAGTAACTGAGGCTGAAATTGCAGCAAACAAAGAGAATGCTGAGGAATATGTTAATTTAATTCCATAAAAATAACACTGTAAAAACATAAGTTTTTTACAGCGTTAATTATACCTAAGGGATAGGAAAAAAGATTCAGAATGGACAAACTGAACCCGTAGGGGGTACCCGAAGGCGTATGTTATACGCCGAGAGGTGAAGTTTGTTCATAACAAAAAGGCTTCAAACATTTGAAAAACCGCCACTTGGGCGGTTTTTCTTCATTTTAATGATAACTTGAAATTTGATCAAAAAGGCAATTTGAAATTACTTGCCTTTTTGTGATCTGGATTTTTTTAACATCCCTTTTTATACAAGCGGCTCAGGTCTGGAAATAAAGTGAAGAATATTGCCTTCAGGATCGCGGAAAAACATTGTTCCGATACCATTTGCTGATATTGCAGCATCTTTTATAATTTCAACGCCTGCGGCCTTTACATTTGCAACAGCCTCATCGAAATTGTCAACAGAAAGAGCAATGTGGCGAATGCCGCCAATTTCAAGTTCTGTTGGTACATTTTCGCAGCTTGCGGTGCAAAATTCAATCATGCTTTTATCTGCAAATGCAACAAAATATGTTCCTTTACCATTGTCGTAAACAATTTTTCCGTCAAAGGTTTTTACATACCAATCTGAAAGTGCTTTAGTGTCTTTTGCAAAAATTGCAATGTGTTCAATTCCTACCATAATAATTATATCCTCCTATATTTTGGTTATAAGTGTATTATATCAAATGTTTACAAAATAATCAATAATAATATTAAGCTTGTTGACAAAAAATGTTTTTTGTACTATAATACAATTTGAAAATGAATTTCATTTTCAAATTGGAGGTAAACAGTATGAGTTATAATACAAAACAGCGCCAGATTATTCTTGATTTTTTAATAGAAAACAATAATCACGTTACTGTTTCAGATATTGAAAAACATCTTGCCATTCAGGGCAAAAAGGTTGGAACGGCAACAATTTACAGATATTTGAACAAGCTTTTGGGCGAAGGGCTTGTAAGAAAATTTTCAGCCGATGAAGGGGCTTGTTATCAATATATAGGCGATGGCAAGTGTGCTCATCATTATCATTTTGTGTGTAATGAATGCGGCAGGCTTTTACACGTTGAATGTCAGGAACTTGACGGCATTTTTTCACATATTTCAAAAGAACACAGCTTTAATATTGATATGAGCCAAACTGTTTTTTGCGGCGAATGCAAACAGTGCCAGAGCGGAGGCGCAAAATGAAAAGAATAATTGCAGTTTTATTGATGCTTTTAACCCTTTGCGGATGTGTACCTCAGGACGGAGAAAGCGGCAAAATAAAAGTTGTTACAACCCTTTTCCCGCAGTACGATTTTGTAAGGCAGATTGCAGGAGATAAGGCAGAGGTATCACTTTTGTTGCCACCGGGCGTTGAAGCACATTCATTTGAGCCGACACCTTCTGATATAATTGAAATAAATAAAAGCGATTTGTTTATTTATACAAGTAAATATATGGAACCCTGGGCAGACAAGCTGGCTATGGAAGGGGCAGAAGGGGTTTCTGTTTGGCAGGCGGCAAGTGGCATAAACCACGAAAAACATGGGGCCGATATTGATGCCCATGTGTGGACAAACCCTGAAAACGCAGTTTTAATGGCTGAAAATGTTTTAAGGGCTTTGTGCATGGTTGACGGCGAAAATGTACAGTATTACACAGATAACTACAATGCCTATGTTTTAAAACTTAAAGAGCTTGACAAAAAATTTGAAACAGTAATAAATGAAGCGCCTATTAAGAAAATGGTTTTCGGAACAAGGTTTTCCCTTTACTATTTTGCAGAGCGTTACGGCCTTTCACATATGTCTGCCTTTGACAGTTGCGGCCACGAAGGAGAGCCTTCGCCAAAGGTTATTGCCGATATTGTTTCTGCTGTAAAAAAAGAAAACATTCCTGCCGTTTTTTACGGCGAGATGGAAAGCAGCAAGGCGGCCGAAACCATTGCGGCAGAGGCAGGGGTTAAAACGCTTTTGTTTCATTCCTGCCACACGGTAGGTGCAGAGGAATTTAAAAGGGGAGAAACCTATATTTCTCTTATGGAAAAAAATATTGAGGCTTTAAAAGAAGGACTTTACAATGATTAAGCTTAGTGATGTTTCAATTAAATATGACGGATTTACTGCTATACAGAATATTTCTTTCGAAATTTCAAAGGGCGACTGGTTTTGTATTACAGGGGAGAACGGCTGCGGCAAATCGAGCCTTGTAAGAGCAATTTTGGGGCTTGAGAAAATAAGCTGCGGTAAAATTGAGAAAGAAGATTTTAAAGGTATAGGCTATGTTCCGCAAACTGCACCTATGCAAAATGATTTTCCTGCAAGTGTTTTCGAAATTGTTTTATCAGGTCACATAAAAAAAGCAGGGCTTTTTTATACGGCGGTGCAAAAGAAAAACGCGCTTGAAAAGCTTGAAGTGCTTGGGATTTCTGATATTAAAAATTCGTGTTTCAGGGAGCTTTCGGGCGGGCAAAGGCAGAGAGTACTTATTGCCAGAGCACTTTGTGCAGGAGAGAATATGCTGGTTTTAGACGAGCCTATGGCAGGCCTTTCGGAAGAAGCAGAGGAAAACCTGTATGAAACTTTGAAAAAGCTAAACGAAGGCGGAGTTACAATTTTAATGGTTTCTCACGATTTTAACAGCGTTATAAAATATGCAAACAAAATTTTACACATAGAAAAAAGAGATTATTTTATCGGCAGTGCTAAGCAGTTTGTTGAAAGGCAGAAGAAAAATGATTGAAGCAGTTTTAGAAATTTTTAAATATCCGTTTCTGATGCGGGCAATGCTTGTTGGGATTTTAATATCGGTATGTGCGGCGCTTTTAGGAGTAAGCCTTGTGCTTCGCCGCTTTTCAATGATTGGCGACGGGCTTTCGCACGTTGGCTTTGGTGCACTTACGGTTGCAGTTGTAACAGGGGCAAGCCCTATTTTAGTTTCGGCTCCAATTGTAATTTTAGCGGCGTTTTTGCTTTTAAAGCTAAAAAACAGCAGCAAAATTAAAGGCGATGCGGCAATTGCGCTTATTTCTACAACGGCGCTTGCCTTTGGCGTAATAATTGCATCTGTATCGGGAGGGATGAACACAAGTGTTGAGGCTTTAATGTTTGGCAGTATTTTATCAATGAGTCCGGAAGATGTTTTGATAAGCAGTATTCTGGCAGTAATTGTAATTATTGTTTTTATTCTTTTTTACAATAAACTTTTTGCAGTTACCTTTGATGATGAATTTGCAAAGGCAACAGGCTTTAAAAGCGAAACCTTTAATTTACTTATAGCTTTTTTAACGGCCGTTACAATAGTAATAGGAATGAGAATGATGGGAACACTTCTTATATCAAGCCTTATTGTATTTCCGGCGGTAACCTCTATGAGAGTATTTAAAACTTTTAAAAGTGTTATAATTTCATCGGGCGTTATTTCGGTGTTATGTTTCATAATCGGAATGATTTGTTCATATATTTTTGAAATACCCACAGGGGCAAGTATAGTTGCAGTAAATTTTGTGTTTTTTGTGGCATTTTCGGCTATAAAAGGCTTTACAAATCGATAAGATTGTTGTAAAATGTAGCGGAGGTGAGGCAAATGATAACTTTTGATAAATATCCGGGTGGCAAAAAGAAAGCCGTTACCATGAGCTACGACGATGGTATGATTTTTGACAAAAAGCTTATTGAAATTTTTGACAAATACGGAATTAAAGGAACTTTTCATATAAATTCCGGTTTTCTCGGCGTAAACGAGAGAAAAATAAAAGCTGAAGAAATTAAGGAAGTTTATAAAAATCACGAAGTTGCAATTCACGGCGTGGAGCACGCAACTTTAACAAAGCTTAAACCCCAAAGCATGATTGGCGACGTATTGGAAGACAGAAGAGCCCTTGAAAAACTTATGGGTTATCCTGTTGTAGGTATGAGTTATGCAAATGGTGCTTTCAGCGACGTTGTTTGTGATGTACTTAAAGCTTGTGGCGTTGTTTATTCAAGAACAACCCAAAGTACAGGTAAATGGGGAGTTCCCGAGAACTTTTTAAAGTGGCACCCAACCTGTCATCACAAAGATTCAGAAGCAAATGTTGAGAGGTTTGTAAATTACACATACGGCAGCGGACATCTGCTTTATATCTGGGGCCATTCTTATGAATTTGATAACGACAACAACTGGGATTTAATTGAAAGAGTTTGCCAAAAGCTTGGCGCAGGCGAAGATATTTGGTTTGCAACAAACATAGAAATATATAACTACGTTAAAGCCTGCGAGAGCATTATTCTTTCGGTTGACGAAGATATTTTGGTAAACCCTACAAATACTGATATATGGTTTACAAAAGATGGAGAAACAATGAAAATAGAGGCAAATGAAACCCTTAGGTTTTAGAAAGGAAGATTTATTATGAAAAAAATATTGGTAACAGGCGGAGCGGGATATATTGGCTCTCACACTTGCGTTGAACTTCTTGACAGAGATTACGAAATTGTTGTGGTTGACAATTTTGTAAATTCAAAACCTGAAGCTCTTGACAATATCAGAAAAATTACAGGTAAAGATTTTAAATTTTACGAGGCGGACCTTTGCGACAGAGAAAAGGTTGCAAAAATTTTTGAAGAAAACGAAATCTCATGCGTAATTCACTTTGCAGGCCTTAAGGCTGTTGGCGAAAGTGTTGCAATTCCTATGAGATATTATCATAACAACATTTTAAGCACACTTGTGCTTTGTGAAGAAATGGCAGCTCACGGCTGTAAAAACATTGTGTTCTCATCTTCTGCAACAGTTTACGGCGACCCTGCATCTGTTCCGATTAAAGAAGATTTTCCTCTTCACACAACAAATCCATACGGCAGCACAAAGCTGATGATAGAAGATATTTTAAGAGACATTTTTGTTTCTGATAAAGAGTGGGGCATAGTTTTGCTTCGTTACTTTAACCCAATCGGTGCTCACAAAAGCGGTCTTATAGGCGAAGATCCAAACGGTATTCCAAACAACCTTCTTCCATATGTTGCAAAGGTTGCAACAGGTCAGCTTCCATGTCTTGGAGTATTCGGCAACGATTATCCAACAGTTGACGGAACAGGCGTTAGAGATTATATTCACGTTGTTGACTTAAGTATCGGTCATGTTCACGCAGTTGAAAAGCTTCAGAAAGGTGACAGAGGCGTATTTACCTACAACCTTGGAACAGGCAACGGATATAGCGTACTTCAGGTTGTTGCGGCATTTGAAAAAGCAAGCGGCAAAAAGGTTACTTACAAAATTGTGCCACGTCGCCCCGGGGATATTGCAAAATGTTTTGCAGACCCTAAGAAAGCTCTCGACGAGCTTGGCTGGAGCGCTAAATACGGCATCGACGAAATGTGTCAGGATGCATGGAACTTTGCTAAAAACCATTTTGTAGATTAAACTATCCGGGGGATAGGGTATGGAATACACAATAACAGATTTCGGAGCTGTTGGCGACGGGAAAACAATTAACACATCATTTATTCAAAAGGCGATAGATGCTGCTGAAAAAGCTGGTGGCGGAAAAGTTGTTGTGCCTACAGGTGTTTTCGTAAGCGGAACAATCTGGCTTAAGGATAATGTAGAATTACATCTTCAGCCCGGAGCCGTTTTAAAGGCGAGCGAAAACCTTGACGATTATAATAAAACCGAAGATTATAAACAAAACTGGGATTGCCTTCATGAAACATGGCTTGGAAAACACCTCATAATAATACACGAAAAGAAAAATGTTTCAATTACAGGCTGTGGAACTATTGATGGCAATGGCGAAGGTTTTTTGCCGAGCTTGAACCGAAGGAATATTACGATAATGAGTGGTCAAGCGGTTATTCATGGAGCTATGGCTTTGTAGCTTCAAAAGATACTGAAAAAATGCGTCCCGGACAGATGATAAGTTTTATTGAATGTGAAAATGTAAGAGTGCTTGATGTAAATCTTCAAAACTCTCCTTGCTGGACATGCCACATTCACGGGTGTAACAATGTTACAATAAGAGGCGTGCATATTTACAACAAGCGTTACCTGGGTTGTACCGATGGTATTGATATAGACACCAGCAGCAACGTAACAGTATCTGACTGTATTATTGATACAGGAGACGATGCAATAACTTTTCGCTGTGCGTCAAAGCGGTTGCTTAGAGGAAAAACTGCATGTGAATTTGTAACTGTAAGCAACTGTGTACTGGCAGGCTCGTCAAGTGCTTTCAGAATTGGCGTTGGCATAGGAGAAATAAGAAATATAAATGTTTCAAACATTGTTATTAAAAGGGCCGGAGTTGCTATAAACTGTATGACAGCGTATGATAAAAAAGGATGCGCAAAAATTGAAAACATACATTTTAATAACATTGTTGCATATGAAACGTCATATCCTTTTGCAATTAATCAGATGAACAATGGCTATGTGCGCAATTTCCATATAAGCAACTATACAGTTCAGGCGTTTTGTCGCAGTAGCATAAGCTCTCAGGACGATGGCGGAATTTCAGATGTTTCTGTTAAAGATATGAATATAAACTTTGTAAATCCGCCGTTTAAAGTTCCGCCACATAAGGTTGAAAACAGGGGTAAATGTGCCATTGAAACATGTGGTGCAAAAAATATTTCTCTTGAGAATATAAATGTAAAAGTTGATGAAACATTAAAAAATGTCTTTACAGATTTTTCAAAACATACAAATGGTGAGAATATAAAAGAAGTAAATTGCAATTTTAATGTTTAAAAACAAAAACTGATGCATAGCTATGCATCAGTTTTTTGTTTTTCTATTTTTTACGAAAATGTAAATATTTCATATATATAATTGTATAAAAGCCAAAATAGTGATAGAATAAATTAAACTTATAAATCGGGAGGCAGTTATGCGCAGCTTTTTTGACAGATTAAGATTTAAAATGGCCGCATTTATGCAGGGGCGTTACGGAATGGACGCTCTTTCCAAAGCAATGCTTGTTTGGGCGGTTGTTTGCGGATTTCTTTCAAATTTACCATATTTGAGATTTCTCTACTTTTTGTTTATACTTTTAATTATACTTATATATGTAAGATGCCTTTCGAGAGATACAAGCCAGAGAAGGCGCGAGCTTTATAAATACTACGATATAAAAAATAAACTTAAGGATAAGTATAAACTTAAAAAGAAAATGTGGAACGAGAGAAAAACTCATCGCTATTTTAAGTGTACAAAATGCAAGGCTCTTTTAAGAGTTCCTAAGGGCAAAGGTAAAATAGAAGTTACTTGTCGTGTTTGTGGGGAAAAAAGTATAAGAAAATCGTGATAAATATGTTGACTTGACGAAGAGGTTGTGGTAGAATTTAGAAAAAGAACACAATATATTGTATTTATTAAGGAGTTGATATTTATGAAAAAGAAACTTAACAAGTTTATGGCGTTTGTACTTACAGTAGCCATGCTGTTTACGCTTATGCCGGCAGTATCATATGCGGCAGATCAGGATTACAGAATTACATCAAAAACATTGGCCGATGTTCAGAGCGTTCTTAGTGGTGTTGCCGAAGTCAGCGAAAATGGCGGAGTAATTACAATTAAGCTTACATCAGATATAAATGGCATGTTGTATATTAATAATAATGATGGTGTTTTTGTGCTTGATTTAAATGGTAAAACCATTAATCCGGGTGCATTTGACCAGGGTATATGCGCAGACCATCAATTTACAGGCAGCCTTACAATTACCGGTAGCGGCACGTTGAAAAAAGGAACTGTTGATATCATGTACGTATCTCCTGGGCATAAAGATGCTGTAAAAATTATGCCGCAGAGTGGATATGATTATTTCACAGCCAAAGCCGACGGCGAAGATATTTTTGCAGACGAAAAAAATACCGTTGTGAAAACCTATGCCCAAGATATTACAAGTAACAGTTACTATACTAAAGAGGAGTTAGTTATTACTCAGGGTATATTCGTTCATGCTCATAGTTGGAGCTATGCGATTAAAGATGAAAACGAGCATCCTGAAACTATCGTTGCAAGTTGTGCTGGCGAAGGCGTTTGTGATGCAACAAACAAAGAATTAACAATTATCGCACCTCTTCACGAAGAAGTAAACGACGGTAAAAATGCTGCTGCAACGCTTAGTGCAGCTTCTGTTGGCGGCGTAGATACACTTCCTGAAATATGGTATCGCGAGAGAGATAAATATAATTATGGCCAATATATTGGCGAGGCTACAACAACCCCACCTGAAAAAGGTGGCCGTTTTGAGGCATATATAACTGTACAGGGAGTTGAAGCAGTAGTCTTTTATATTGTTGAAAAGCTTGACCGCGAGAATATTAAACAGTTTACAATAACTGATATTACATCAGATACTTTTGTTATAAACTTACACGAAGACGATATTGGTAAAACCGATTTTGTATGCCAGGTGGGCGGCGTATATGGCATTGAATTTACACCGGATGCAAACGGAAGGGCAACAATTGATGTTCCTATGGTGTATGTTGGAGAATCAAATCTTTTAGTTGCTATTAAACAAAAAGAAACTGATACACACAATGAGTCAAACCAGATAGTGGTTGATGATCTTGATTTACTTTCGACGTATCAGGAATATGCTATACTTCAAAACAACCTTGCTCATGTACAAGGGGTTTTGGCAGGTGTAGCTGATGTTACTGAGGAAGATGGCAAAATTTATATTAAACTTACATCTGACATAAATGGAAGAATACGCTTTGATGAAAACGGCGGAAACTTCATTCTCGATATGAACGGAAGAACTATTGACCCGGGAACAACTAACGAGGCGCTTTGTCTTGACAACAGTTTTGACGGAACTGTTACAATTACAGGTGAAGGAACACTTAAAACAGGTGTTAATAACATTATATACCACGGAGATGGAACTCTTAAGGTTGCCGTGGCCGAAGGAAATGATTACTTTACGCTTAAAAAAGATGGCGCAAGTCCTGCCGGCTTCGCAGAACAGAATTTTGAAACCAAGACCTGGAATGCTTATATGGTTGACGGACATCAGCTGGTTCTCACTCAGGGCACCGGTAATGCACCATCGCCAAGCCCATCACCATCACCGTCACCAAGCCCATCACCATCGCCAAGCACATCGCCTACACCATCAAACCCACCGCGTCGTAGTGGTGGCGGAATGACAGGGCCTTTGCTTACCGGAAAAAATAATAAAGATGATTTTGAATCCGAAGAGCTTGAAACAGATAAGCCCGATGAAGGCGCAGACTCCGGAATAGGCAAGAAAGAAATCATTCTTATAATAGACGAAAAGACGGCAACAGTTTTTGGAAAAACAGTTGAAATGGATGTTGCTCCTCATATCGTAAACGACAGGATAATGCTTCCGGTGCGATTCGTTGCTGAAAATCTTGAGGCCGAAGTGCAGTGGGATGAAGAAAACAGAGTTGTAACTATTATAAAAGATGACAAAACTATTGTTTTGTATATAGACAAAGATGTTGCTCTTGTTGACGGAAAAGAAGTAAAACTTGATTCGACTGCATATATCAAAGATGACAGAACTTTTGTTCCTATAAGATTTGTTGCTGAAAACTTTGGCGAAAAAGTTGAGTGGGACAATGAAAGCAGAAAAGTTACAATAGCAGTTACAAAATAGTTTATATATTAATAGGAAGGAACTCCTGAAAAGGGGTTCCTTTTTCATAGAAAAAAGCGCATTTTTTAGCGAAAAAAATTTTTAAAAAAATTTCAAAAAACTATTGCAATTTAGAAAAATATGTATTATAATATTATTTGCTGTGACATGACATACGATGAAGTGGGAGGTTGCCGGCAGTGTTGGCCGGGTTTTTCCATGGAGAATGTCCGATTCTTGAAACCGGGCGACAGTCACTGTACAAAAGACGCATAGGAGGGGAAACTGTGTACTAATTTCTACGGTACATAAGTCCTGCCACGCTCTTGAGTGCCCAGTTATGCCCTATAGGTGTAAGCTGGGTTTAAAATTGTAAAGCCGTGAAACACACGGCACTGTGTACAGTATTTCTCGTCTGTCGGCGTGTCAATTAAATAGGCTGAAAAGCCAAATACTATTTTATTAGGAGGCGAGATTATGGCAAAACAGAAAATCAGAATACGTTTAAAAGCGTATGACCACGCGTTGCTTGATCAGTCCGCAGAAAAAATTGTTGAAACAGCAAAGAGAACAGGTTCGTCTGTGTCAGGACCTATTCCGTTGCCAACAGAAAAAGAAGTTATCACAATTTTGCGTGCTGTTCACAAATACAAAGATTCGCGTGAGCAGTTTGAAATGAGAACTCATAAAAGACTTATCGATATCAGTTCTCCAACAGCTAAAACTGCTGAAGCACTCGGACGTCTTGAAGTTCCAGCGGGCGTAAGCATCGAGATTAAGCTCCTCGGCAAGGCGTAAAATGAGGTCAATGTTGACAAATCGGTCAACCAATAACCAATAGGTAATGTTGGCAAATGCCAACCAATAACCAATAAGGAGGAAACAAATATGAATAAGGCAATTATAGGTAAGAAAATCGGTATGACTCAGATTTTTTCACCTGAGGGCAAATTAATCCCTGTAACAGTAATTGAAGCAGGTCCTTGCCCGGTAGTACAGAAAAAAACAGTTGAAACTGACGGTTATGAAGCAGTTCAGCTGGGTTTCGCTCTTAAAAAAGCGAAAAAAGTTAACAAACCAGAAAAAGGTCATTTTGCAAAAGCAGGCGTTGAAGCTACAAGAATTTTGAAAGAATTCAAGCTCGAAAACGCTGCAGAACTTAACCTTGGTGATGTTATCAAAGTTGATACTTTCGTTGAAGGCGACAAAATCGACGTAACTGGTACATCAAAAGGTCATGGTTACGCAGGTACCGTTAAAAGATTTGGAACACACCGCGGTCCTATGGCTCACGGTTCCAAATACCACAGAGGCCCTGGTTCCATGGGTGCATGCTCAACTCCTTCAAAAGTTATGAAGGGTAAAAAGCTCCCTGGTCACATGGGTGTTGAAAAAGTTACAATCCAGAACCTTGATGTTGTTAAAGTTGACGCTGAGAGAAATCTTCTTCTCGTTAAAGGCGCAGTTCCAGGCCCAAGAGGCGGATATGTAACAGTTAAAAATGCGGTTAAAGCGTAAGGAAAGGAGGATATAGCAAATGCCTAAAACAGTTTTATATAAAATGGATGGCAGCAAAGCTGGAGAAATTGAACTTTCCGAAAAAGTTTTCGGTCAGGAAGTTAACGAAGCAGTTCTCCACGACGTAGTTGTTAACCAGCTTGCTAATAAAAGACAGGGAACACAGAGCGCTAAAACAAGAAGCGAAGTTTCCGGTGGCGGTGCTAAACCTTTCAGACAGAAAGGCACAGGCCGTGCAAGACAGGGTAGCACAAGAGCTCCTCAGTGGACAGGCGGCGGTATTGTATTCGCTCCAAAGCCCAGAGATTACAGCTACTCATTAAACAAGAAAACAAAGAAGCTCGCAATGTGCTCAGCACTCAGCGGCAAACTCGCAGCAAGCGAACTCTTTGTTCTTGACGAACTTAAGTTTGAAGACATTAAAACAAAACAGGTTAACGAGCTTCTTAAAAACCTCGGCATCGAGTCAAAAGCTCTTATCGTAACTTGTGACAAAGACAACAATGTATATCTCTCCGCAAGAAACATTTACGGTGTAGATGCTTCATTTGTTGGAATGCTTAATGTTTATGATATCTTAAATCATACAAACCTTATCGTAGCAAAAGATGCTATTGAAAAACTCGAGGAGGTGTACGCATAATGGCAAACGCACATGATATTATAGTACGTCCCATCATTTCTGAAAACAGCATGGAACAACTTGCTGACAGAAAATATACCTTCGAAGTAGCTAAAGATGCTAACAAAATCGAAATTAAAAAAGCTATTGAAGAAGTTTTCCCAGGCGTTTTGGTTGAAAGCGTAAACACAGTTAACGTTAGCGGCAAAATGAAAAGAATGGGAAGAACAGAAGGAAAAAGAGCCGACTGGAAAAAAGCAATTGTTAAACTTAAAGAAGATAGCAAAACAATTGAATTCTTTGAGGGTCTTATCTAATTAAGTGAGGAGTGAATAAAATTGGCTATTAAAAAGTTTAAACCGACTTCTCCGGCGCGCAGATTTATGACTGTTTCAGCGTTTGATGAAATCACAAAAACAACACCTGAACGTTCATTGCTCGAACCTTTAAAGAAAAACGCCGGCAGAAACTCATACGGTAGAATCACTGTTCGTCACCGCGGCGGCGGAAACAAACAGAAATACAGAGTAATTGATTTCAAAAGAAATAAATTCGATATTCCAGCTACTGTAATTGGTATCGAATACGATCCAAACAGAAGCGCAAACATCGCTCTTCTTCAGTATGAAGATGGCGAAAAGAGATACATCATTGCACCATACGGTCTTACAGATGGTGACACAGTAATCTCAAGTGCAACTGCTGATATTAAACCTGGTAATGCACTTCCAATCAGTTCAATCCCTGTTGGTACTCTTATCCACAACATTGAACTTTCACCCGGAAAAGGCGGCCAGCTCGTTAGATCTGCAGGTAACAGCGCACAGCTTATGGCTAAAGAAGGCGACTATGCACAGGTAAGACTTCCTTCCGGCGAAGTTAGAATGGTAAGACTTAACTGCATCGCTACAATCGGTCAGGTTGGTAACATTGACCATGAAAACATCTCTATCGGTAAAGCTGGTAGAAAACGTCACATGGGTATCCGTCCTACAGTCCGCGGTGTTGTTATGAATCCTAACGACCATCCACACGGTGGTGGTGAAGGTAAATCACCTATCGGTATGCCAAGCCCTGTTACTCCTTGGGGTAAACCTGCTCTTGGTCTTAAAACACGTAAGAAGAACAAGCAGAGTAACAAATTTATTGTTAAAGGTCGTAAGCAGAAGTAGTATTCACTACGTTAAACTGTGAGAGGAGGATTTAATAATGGGAAGATCAGTTAAAAAAGGACCTTTCGTTGAAGAAAGACTTTTAAAACGTATAGTAGCCATGAACGAGGCTGGTGACAAACAGGTTGTTAAAACCTGGTCAAGAAGTTCTACAATTTTTCCGGATATGGTAGGACACACAATCGCCGTTCATGACGGAAGAAAACACGTTCCGGTATATGTAACAGAGGATATGGTAGGACACAAACTCGGTGAGTTTGCTCCAACCAGAACTTACAAAGGTCATGCCGGATCAAAAACAAGCGGTAGATAATTTAGAAATCACTTATAAAATTAAGTGAGAGGAGGATTAGATTATGACTGAAAGAACCGGAGCATCTGCTACTTTGAAATATGCAAGAATTTCTCCAAGAAAAGTTAAGATTGTTCTTGACCTTATCAGAAATAAACCGGTTTCAATGGCAGCAGGTATTTTAAACAATACACCAAAAGCAGCATCAGAACTTTTGATAAAGCTTTTGAATTCAGCAGTTGCCAATGCTGAAAACAATTTCGGCCTCAGCGCTGAAAATTTGGTAGTATCGGAAGCTTACGCTAACGAAGGTCCAACCTTAAAGCGTATCCGTCCAAGAGCTCAGGGCAGAGCATTCAGAATAAGAAAAAGAACCAGCCACATTACTTTGGTGGTTTCTGCAAAATAGTCAGGAGGCGAGTAAATGGGTCAGAAAGTAAATCCGCACGGTTTGAGAGTCGGCATCATTAAAGACTGGGATTCCCGTTGGTATGCTGAAGGTCGTGCGTTCGGTGACAATCTTATAGAAGACCATAAAATAAGAAAGTACATTAAGAAAAAACAGTTTGACGCAGGTATTCCCAAAATTGAAATTGAGAGAACTGCTGGTAAAATTACTGTTTCTATCTACGCAGCTAAAGTCGGTGTAGTAATCGGTAAAGGCGGCGCAGAAATTGAAAAGCTCAAAGGCGAGCTTGAAAAATTAACAGGCAAAAAAGTTAACGTAAACATTTTTGAAGTTAAAAATGCTGATGCTAATGCACAGCTCGTTGCTGAAAACATTGCAGCACAGCTCGAAAAGAGGGTTTCATTCAGAAGAGCTATGAAATCTTCAATGCAGAGAGCTATGAAACTTGGCGTTAAAGGTATTAAAACAACTTGTTCAGGTCGTCTTGGCGGTGCAGAAATTGCACGTGCTGAGCACTACCATGAAGGTACTATTCCACTTCAGACACTCAGAGCCGACATCGATTACGGTTTCCATGAGGCTGATACAACCTACGGCAAAATTGGCGTAAAGGTTTGGATTTACAAAGGCGAAGTACTTCCCGAGAGCAAGAGAGCGCCAAAAGCGGAGGGAGGCAAAAAAAATGTTAATGCCTAAAAGAGTTAAATACAGAAGAGTAATGCGCGGCAGAATGAAAGGCCAGGCTTCAAGAGGTAACACAGTTACTTACGGTGAATTTGGTCTTCAGGCTCTTGAGCCATCATGGATTACTTCAAATCAGATTGAAGCAGCCCGTATTGCGATGACACGTTATATCAAGAGAGGCGGTCAGGTTTGGATTAAAATATTCCCTGACAAACCAGTAACTGAGAAACCTGCTGAAACTCGTATGGGTAGCGGTAAAGGTTCTCCTGAGTACTGGGTAGCAGTAGTAAAACCGGGTAGAGTTATGTTCGAAATCAGCGGCGTTTCTGAAGAAGTTGCACGTGAAGCTATGCGTCTTGCAGCTCACAAACTCCCTGTAAAGTGCAAATTCGTTACCCGTGAGACCGAGGAAACGGAAGGTGAAGCTTAATGAAAATTAAAGATATTAGAGATTTAAGCTCTCAGGAGCTCGAAAATCAAATCCTTGATTTGAAAAAAGAACTTTTTAACTTGCGTTTTCAGCACGCTACCAATCAACTTGATAACCCACTTAGAATTGCAGAAGTTAAAAAGAGTATTGCAAGAATTAAAACGGTTATCAGAGAACGTGAGCTCACAAATAGTGAGACCGTTTAATTGAAAGGAGGAAGCGTAAATGGCTGAAAGAAATGCTCGTAAAGTAAGAATAGGCACTGTAGTAAGTGACAAAATGGATAAAACAATAGTTGTTGCCATTAATTACAACGTTAAACATCCGCTTTACGGTAAGGTTGTTAAAAGAACTTACAAACTTAAAGCGCATGACGAGGGAAACATTTGCGGTATCGGTGATAGAGTAAAGGTTATGGAAACAAGACCACTTAGCCGTGACAAAAGATGGAGACTCGTAGAAATCGTTGAGAAGGCAAGATAATAATTCGGAAGGAGTGAATGTAAGTGGTACAACAACAGACGCTTCTTAAAGTGGCCGACAACACAGGTGCAAAAGAAATTATGTGCATCCGTTGCCTTGGTGGTTCACTTAAGAGATATGCCAATGTCGGAGATGTAATCGTTGCTTCAGTTAAAAAAGCGACACCCGGCGGAGTTGTAAAAAAAGGTGAGGTTGTTAAAGCTGTAGTAGTTCGTACAGTAAATGGCGTTAGAAGACCTGACGGCAGTTATTTAAGATTTGATGAAAACGCAGCTGTAATAATCAGAGAAGATAAAAATCCGAGAGGTACTCGTATATTCGGGCCTGTAGCTCGTGAGCTTCGTGATAAGGATTATATGAAAATTGTGTCCTTGGCTCCCGAAGTACTGTAAGGAGGTGCGAACATGAATAAAATGCATATTAAAAAAGGCGACACTGTAAAAGTTATTTCCGGTGTTGACAAGAATAAAGAAGGTAAAGTCCTCGAAGTTATCCCAGCAGCGGGCAAGGTTGTAGTTGAAGGCGTTGCTATGGCAACAAAACACACAAAACCTAGAAAACAGGGCGAAACCGGCGGCATTGTTAAGCAGGAAGCGGCTATATACGCTTCAAAGGTTATGCACGTTTGCAACAAATGCAAAAAAACAACTCGTATCGCGAGAAAAGTTTTGGATAACGGTAAAATCGTTAGAGTTTGCAAACACTGCAACGAAACCTTTAATGACTAATATTTGAAAGGAGGATGTGCCGATGTCTAGATTAAAAGATAAATATGTTGGCGAAGTTGCTCCAGCATTAATGAAAAAGTTTGAGTACAAAAGCCCAATGCAGATTCCAAAACTTGAAAAAGTTGTTATAAACATTGGTCTTGGTGAAGCAAAAGATAATCCTAAAGCTGTTGAAGCTGCTTGCGGCGATTTGGCTTTAATCACAGGTCAGAAACCTGTTGTAACAAAAGCTAAAAAATCTGTTGCTAACTTTAAATTAAGACAGGGCATGAACATTGGCTGCAAAGTTACTTTGAGAAGTGACAAAATGTATGAATTTGTTGACAGATTGTTCAGCGTAGCCCTCCCAAGGGTTCGTGACTTTAGAGGAATAAACGCTAATTCATTTGATGGAAGAGGCAACTATTCCATGGGTGTTAAAGAACAGCTCATATTCCCTGAAATTGAATATGATAAGGTTGATAAAGTAAGAGGTATGGATATTATTTTCGTTACCACTGCTAAAACCGACGAAGAAGCACGCGAGCTTTTATCGCTCATGGGTGCTCCCTTCGCTAGAAACTAAGGGGAGGAAATAATTATGGCAAAAAAAGCAATGGTGCTTAAGCAGCAGCGCACACCGAAATATAGCACAAGAGCTTACAACAGATGCAGAATCTGTGGAAGACCTCATGCTTATCTTAGAAAATTCGGTATCTGCCGTATATGCTTCAGGGAACTGGCATACAAAGGTCAAATCCCCGGAGTTAAAAAGGCTAGTTGGTAAAATAATCGCCCAAAGGGCTTAAATCAGTTACGGAAAAGGAGGTAGTAACATGCATATAACAGATCCTGTTGCTGATATGCTTACACGTATCAGAAATGCAAATTCCGCAAAACACGAAACTGTTGATGTACCTGCTTCAAAAATGAAAAAGGCAATTGCTGAAATCTTACACGAAGAAGGTTATATCAAAGGATATCAGATAATTGACGACGGAAAACAGGGTATTATCAAAATTACCCTCAAGTACGGCGCAAACAAAGAAAAAGTATTGTCAGGGCTTAAAAGAATTTCTAAACCTGGTTTAAGAGTTTATTCAAGCCGTGATGAGCTGCCAAAAGTTTTGAAAGGCTTAGGTATTGCTATTATTTCTACATCTCAGGGTATTATGACAGATAAGAAAGCAAGAGCTTTGAACATCGGCGGCGAGGTATTAGCATTTATTTGGTAATTTTTAAATCTTAGAAATGGTGGTGAGATAAAGTGTCAAGAATAGGAAGAATGCCTATTACTGTACCTGCAGGCGTTGAGGTTAAAATCGGCGAAGGCAACGATGTTACAGTAAAGGGCCCAAAAGGCACATTAAATCAGAAGCTTCATCCTGACATGATTATAGAGCAGTCTGCAGGCGTTATCGAAATTAAACGTCCTTCAGAAAACAAAGAGCACAGATCGCTCCACGGTCTTACCCGTTCACTTCTCAACAATATGGTTGTAGGTGTTACTGAGGGCTTTACAAAAGAGCTTGAAATTAACGGTGTAGGTTACAGAGCACAGATGCAGGGTAAAAAGCTTGTGATGAACTTAGGTTATTCACATCCTGTAGAAATGGATGCAGTAGACGGAATCACAATTGAAGTTCCGGCTCCTAATAAAATCGTAATCAGCGGTGCTGACAAACAGCTCGTTGGTCACATTGCGGCTATTATCCGCGAGAAGAGATTGCCAGAACCTTACAAGGGCAAGGGTATCAAGTATGTTGATGAGTATATCCGTCGTAAGGAAGGTAAAGCTGGTAAAGCAAAATCTTAAGAAGGGAGAAGATAAGAGATGATAAATAAGAAAAGCAGTAACAAATTAAGACAGAAACGTCACTTCAGAGTTCGTAACAAAGTTGTTGGAACCGAATTACGTCCAAGACTTAATGTTTACAGAAGTTTAAATCACATTTATGCTCAGATCATTGACGATTCAAAGGGCATAACACTCGCCTCTGCATCCTCCCTCGATAAAGAATTCGGGAACGGATATGGCGGAAACAAAGAAGCTGCTCGTGAGGTTGGTAAGCTCGTTGCTAAAAAAGCCCTCGATAAAGGTATTAAAGCTGTTGTATTTGACAGAGGCGGATACATTTATCACGGCCGTGTAGCAGAGCTCGCTGAAGGCGCTCGCGAAGGCGGATTAGAATTTTAAAGGAGGAGGGATATCATGGCAGAGAGATTTGACTCCACTGAACACGATATTAAAGAAAAAGTTGTTACTATAAACCGTGTTGCTAAAGTTGTTAAAGGCGGACGTAATTTCCGTTTCACAGCACTTGTTGTTGTTGGTGATGAAAACGGCCATGTAGGCTGCGGTCTCGGTAAAGCTGCTGAAATTCCTGATGCTATCAGAAAAGGAATTGAAGATGCTAAGAAAAACATGGTTACTGTACCCCTTAAGAACGGAACAGTTCCACACGAAACTATCGGTATCTCCGGTGCAGGCACAGTTCTTATTAAACCTGCTGCAGAAGGTACAGGTATCATCGCAGGCGGACCGGTTCGTGCGGTAATGGAGCTTGCTGGTATCAAAAATATTCGTACAAAATCTTTGCGTAGCAATAATCCAAAGAACGTTGTAAGTGCTGCAATTGAAGGTCTTAAGAACATGAAATGTGCAGAACAGGTTTCACGTCTCCGTGGTATTGCTATCGAAGAGCTTTGATTAGGTTAGGAGGGTTTAACATTGTCTAAACTCAAAATTACACTTACAAAGAGCGTTATCGGAAGAAAACAGGACCAGATCGCAACTGTTAAAGCACTCGGTCTTAAGAAAATTCGTGACGTAAAAGAACATGAAGATACTCCTCAGATCAGGGGTATGATCAACAAAGTTATTCACTTGCTTTCAGTAGAGGAAGCATAATTTAAAAAGGAGGTGTGGCACCATGAAGCTTAACGAGCTTAAACCTGCGGTTGGAAGCGTTACCGAAGCCAAAAGAAAAGGCAGAGGTGCCGGAACAGGTAATGGTAAAACAGCCGGTAGAGGTCATAAAGGTCAGAACGCACGCTCCGGCGGCGGTGTAAGACCAGGCTTTGAAGGCGGACAGATGCCTTTGTACAGACGCTTACCAAAAGTTGGATTTACTAATATATTCGCTAAAAAATATGTAGAAATCAATGTTTCTGAACTTAATAAATTTGAAGCAGGAACAGAGGTAACTGCAGAACTTCTTAAAGAAACGGGAGTTATTAGCAAGATTTTAGATGGCGTTGTAGTACTCGGAAGAGGAGATCTTGATAAAAAGCTTACCGTAAAGGCA
This sequence comes from Clostridia bacterium, assembly GCA_045590195.1. GTDB lineage: Bacteria > Bacillota > Clostridia > UMGS1883 > UMGS1540 > JAZNQN01. The sequence continues at coordinate 40,274 of JAZNQN010000047.1, forward strand.
GCTAGATTTTCAGCATCAGCTAAAGAGAAAATCGAGGCAGCCGGCGGAAAGGCAGAGGTGATTTAATGTTTCAGGTATTAAAAAATGCATGGAAAATTCCTGAACTCAGGAAAAAAATGCTTTATACCCTGCTTCTCCTGGTAATATTCAGATTTGGTTCATTTATCCCGGTTCCCGGTCTTAACAGTGAAGTTTTAAAAGAACTCGTTTCCGGTAACTCAAACTCAATCTTCGGAATTATGAATACATTTTCCGGTGGTGCGTTTGAAAATGCAACCATATTTGCAATGAGTATTACCCCATACATTAACTCTTCGATTATTATTCAGCTTCTCACAGTTGCAATTCCTGCACTTGAGAGACTTAGTAAAGAAGGCGAAGAAGGTAAGAAAAAAATTCAGAGCATTGTTCGTTTTGTAACAGTTGCGCTTGCTCTCATTCAGGCTGCTGGCCTTTATGTTGGTCTTCAGAGCGCTGTTGAAAACCCAAGCTTTGTAAGCTTTATCACAATCGTAACTACATTTACAGCAGGAACAGCGTTCCTTATGTGGCTCGGTGAAGAGATTACAGAAAAAGGTATTGGTAACGGTATTTCAATGCTTATCTTTGCGGGTATTGTAGCCCGTATTCCCCAGATGGCTATGCAGGTATGGGAAAACTACAAAACAAACTGGATTGCAATTGTAATTATACTCGCTTTTGCGCTTGCAGTAGTTGCTTTCATTGTTATCTTTAATAACGCTGAAAGAAGAATTCCTGTACAGTATGCAAAAAGAGTTGTTGGTAGAAAAATGTACGGCGGCCAGAGCACTCATATTCCGATTAAGGTTACAATGGCAGGCGTTATGCCTATCATCTTTGCTATGAGTATTATGGCATTCCCCGGAACAATTACAGCACTTATAAATCCTAATGCTACTTCAGGTTTTGCGGCTTGGATTACAAGATTCTTCAGCCAGTCAAACCCATGGTACTCAGTAATTTACTTTGTGCTTATAATTGCTTTCACATACTTCTACACAGCAATTTCATTCAATCCTATTGAAATTTCAAACAATATGAAGAGAAACGGTGGATTCATCCCCGGTATCAGACCAGGAAAGCCAACTTCTGACTTTATTTCAAAAGTTCTTTCCAAGATTACACTTGCAGGTGCAATCTTCCTTGGCCTTGTTGCCATTATTCCGATTATACTTGCAATTATCAATCCAGGTCTCTCCGGTCTTGCAATTGGCGGAACTTCACTTCTCATCGTAGTAGGTTTTGCTCTTGAAACCGTTAAACAGCTTGAATCCCAGATGCTTATGCGTCACTACAAAGGATTCTTAGAGTAATCTGCGAGGTAGTTTGAAATGAATATGATACTTTTAGGCCCTCCAGGAGCTGGAAAGGGCACTCAGGCTGAGTTTTTGTCAAAGCATTTTGATATTCCTACAATATCAACAGGTGCAATGATAAGAAACGAAATCAGAAATGAAACCGAGCTTGGTAAAGCTGCTAAAGCGCTTATCGAAGATGGTCAGCTGGTATCTGATGATGTAATCCTTAATATGCTTAAGGTTAGAATTTCAGAAGATGACTGCAAAAAAGGTTTTATTTTAGATGGCGTTCCAAGAACAATAGCTCAGGCTGAAGCAATTAAAACTTTTGCTAAAATTGATGCGGCTTTAAGCATTGAGGTTCCAGATGAGGTTATTATCGGAAGACTCGGCGGCAGAAGAGAGTGCAGCGGATGCGGCGCTACTTACCACGTTGTAAATAAACCTACTGCAAAAGAAGGTATTTGCGACAAATGCGGCAAAGAGCTTACTATAAGACCTGATGATATGCCTGAAACCATTAAGAAACGTCTTGATGTTTATCACGCACAAACAGAACCGCTTAAAGAATTTTATAAAAATGAAGGTCTTCTCCGCAGTGTTGATGGCGAGAAGAGCATTGATGAAATAACATCCGATATGATAAAAGCTGCAGAGGTGAAATAATGATTTGCCTGAAAAGTAAAGCAGATATTGATGTTATGAGAGAAGCGTGCAGGATAACCGGTTTAACACTTTCTCATCTTGAGAAAATGATAAAACCGGGTATCACCACGAAGGAAATCAGCAATGCGGCTGAAGAATTTATTTTAAGCCACGGCGGCAAACCGTCATTTAAAAATTACAGAGGGTTTCCGGCAGCAGCCTGCGTTTCTGTAAACGATGTGGTTGTACACGGTATACCAAATAATTTAAAGCTTCGCGAAGGCGACATTGTAAGCGTTGATATTGGCGTTTTAAAAAACGGATATCACGGTGATGCTGCAAGAACCTTTGCAGTAGGAAATGTTTCAGACGAAGCAAAAAAACTCATTGAAGTAACAAGAGATTGTTTTTTCAAAGGTATTGAATACGCAAAGCCGGGTAACAGAATAGGCGATGTATCATCGGCAATTCAGCAATATGCTGAAGAGAACGGATACGGAGTTGTAAGAAGTTTGGTGGGTCACGGCATTGGCGAGAATCTTCACGAAGATCCTGATGTTCCCAATTTCGGAAATCCGGGAAAGGGTTTAAGGCTCAGAAGTGGAATGACAATCGCAGTTGAACCTATGATAAATCTTGGAACTTACAAGGTTTTTCAGGAGGGGGACGGCTGGACCATTAAAACGGCAGACGGAAAGATATCTGCTCATTATGAGAATACGATAGCAATACTTGATAGCGGCGTTGAAATTTTAACGCTTGTGGATTAAGAGGTGAGTTGTTTGGATATTGTCGCGGGAAGTTTGGTTTACTCTGCTGCTGGCAGAGATAAAGGAAAAGAGTTTTTGGTTTTATCGGTTGAGGATAATATATGCTTTGTAGCTGACGGAAAGCTTCGAAAAGCAGAAAACCCCAAAAAGAAAAAGCTTAAACATCTTATGGGAACCAACAAAGTATCTGCACCACTGGTAGAGAAAATCCAGAGTGGAGATGCCCCCACAAATTCGGAAATTAGAAAGTTTCTAAAACTTTTAAATGAAGAAGCGTAAGTTTAAAGAGGAGGTGCTTGCCTTGGCAAAAGAAGACGTATTAGAACTTGAAGGTACAGTGCTTGAAGCACTGCCTAACGCAAAGTTTAAGGTAGAGCTTCCAAATGGACACGTTATCGACGGTCACATTTCAGGAAAGCTCAGAATGAATTTTATAAGAATTCTTCCCGGCGATAAAGTAACTGTAGAGCTTTCGCCCTACGATTTAACTAAAGGAAGAATCACATGGAGAGCGAAATAATTGCTCTTAGACTAGGAGAAAGGAATGATTTTAAATGAAAGTCAGACCATCAGTTAAACCGATTTGCGAAAAATGCAAAATTATAAAAAGAAAAGGCAGAGTAATGGTAATCTGCGAAAACCCAAAGCACAAACAGAAACAAGGTTGATTTAATATATCAATTCCGCTAAGTGCGGCTGCGTGTTTTCACGGCTTAGAGGTTTAATATATTTTATTTACTGCATTTATTAGGAGGTGTAATTATATGGCAAGAATAGCCGGTATTGATTTGCCGAGAGAAAAAAGAGTTGAAATTGGTTTAACTTATGTTTTCGGTATTGGCAGAAGTAGCGCTGCAAAAATTCTTGAAGAAACAGGTATCAATCCTGATACAAGGGTAAAAGATTTAACCGAAGAAGAGGTAAACAAGCTCAGAGAGGTTATCGATAAAGAATACACAGTTGAAGGTGACCTTCGTCGTAGAGTATCCCTTGATATTAAACGCTTGGTTGAAATTGGTTGCTACCGTGGTGTTAGACACAGAAAAGGTCTCCCTGTAAGAGGTCAGAGAACTAAAACTAACGCACGTACACGCAAAGGTCCAAAGAGAACCATAGCAGGAAAGAAAAAATAAGAGGGAGGGTTAAAAAATGGCTAAAGCTGTTAAAAAGGCGACAAGAAAAAGACGCGAACGTAAAAATATTGAACGCGGCGCAGCTCATATCAGTTCGTCTTTCAACAATACTATTGTTACAATCACAGACACTGCCGGTAACGCGCTTTCATGGGCAAGTGCAGGCGGTCTTGGTTTCAGAGGTTCAAAAAAGAGCACTCCTTTCGCAGCGCAGACTGCAGCAGAAACTGCTGCTAAAGCCGCTATGGAGCACGGACTTAAAACCGTTGAGGTTTATGTAAAAGGACCTGGTGCAGGTAGAGAAGCTGCTATCAGAGCGCTTCAGGCTGCTGGTCTTGAGGTTAGCATGATTAAAGATGTTACACCTATTCCTCATAACGGATGTCGTCCACCAAAACGCAGAAGAGTGTGATATGGAGGTGAAAGAAAATGGCTAGATATAAAGACAGCGTATGCAGACTTTGTAGAAGAGAAGGTGCTAAACTTTTCCTTAAAGGTACAAAGTGCTATACAGATAAATGTTGTTTCTCAAAAAGAAGCTATGCTCCTGGTCAGCACGGTCAGGGACGTAAAAAGCTTTCTGAATACGGTTTGCAGCTCAGAGAAAAACAGAAAGCAAAAAGATACTACGGCGTACTTGAAAGCCAGTTCGAAAAATACTTTGATATGGCTAACAAAAAAGCCGGCGTAACAGGTGAAAACCTTTTGCAGATTCTCGAAAGCAGACTTGATAACGTGGCTTATCGCCTTGGATTTGCTCTTTCAAGAGCAGAGGCTCGTCAGCTTGTATCTCACGGACATTTCCAGGTAAACGGAAAAAGAGTTAACATTCCGTCATACCTCATTAAAGAAGGTGACGTTATTTCTGTCGCAGAAAAAAGCAAAAGCCTTCCAAAAATTAAAGCAGTTTTGGAAAACACAGATGGTAAAGTAATACCAAAATGGTTAGAGCTTGACAGGGAAAACGCCAGCGGCAAAGTTGTAACTTTGGCACAACGTGATGATATTGATTTGGATATTCAGGAAACACTCATCGTCGAGTTGTACTCCAAGTAAGCGTTAACCCTCAAACCTGAAATTTTTATAAAAGGAGGGTATCAGTATGATAGAAATAGAAAAGCCAAAAATAGAATGTACAGAATTAAAAGACGAGTTGCATTACGGAAGTTTTACCGTAGAACCCTTGGAAAGAGGCTATGGTACAACACTGGGAAACTCTCTCAGAAGAATTATGCTTTCATCTTTGCCGGGTGCGGCAGTTACCTCAATTAAAATTGATGGTATACTCCACGAGTTTTCAAACATCCCCGGTGTTAAAGAAGATGTTTCTGAAATAATTCTCAACATCAAACAGCTTGTTGTAAAACTTCACTGTGACGGACCTAAAACGGTTTATATCGATGCTTCCGGCGCAGGCGAAATTACTGCAGCTGACATTAAGGTTGATGCAGATGTTGAAATTTTCAACCCCGATTTGCACATTGCAACCTTAAACGAAGATGCAAAACTTTATATGGAAATTACTATAAATCGCGGCAGAGGCTATGTTTCTGCTGAAAGAAATAAACAGATAAGCCAGTCGGTTATTGGTCTTATCCCTGTTGACTCGATTTATACACCTGTTCCAAAGGTAAACTTTACAGTACAGGATACTCGTGTTGGTCAGGTTACTGATTTCGACAAACTTACACTTGAAGTTTGGACAAACGGAACTATGACTCCAAACGAAGCTATCTCTCTTGCTGCAAAGATTTTAAACGAGCATCTTAATCTCTTTATAGAGCTTTCCGTAAATGCTATGAATGCTGAAATCATGGTTGAAAAAGAGGAAACCAAGAAAGAAAAAGTTCTTGAAATGACTATTGAAGACCTTGATTTGTCAGTTCGTTCGTACAACTGCTTAAAACGCGCTTCAATTAATACTGTTGAAGAGCTTACTAAGAAAACCGAGGATGATATGATGAAAGTTCGTAACCTCGGCAGAAAATCTCTTGAAGAGGTAATTAACAAGTTACACGGACTGGGACTTTCACTTCTTTCAGAAGATGATATATAAATCCCGGCGAAACATTAAAGGTAGAAATTTGGAGGTGAGTGTAAATGCCAAGAAAGTTAGGTAGACCCACAGATCATCGTAACCATATGCTCAGAGGTATGGTTACAGCATTGCTTGAAAATGGCAAGTTAATAACTACTGAAACTCGTGCAAAGGAAATTCGTCCTATTGCAGAAAAACTTATAACATTAGGCAAAAAGAACACTCTGCACACAAGAAGACAGGCACTTGGTTATATTACAAAACCTGAAGTTGCTCACAAATTGTTTGCTGAAGTGGCTCCTAAATTCGCTGAAAGAAACGGCGGATACACCAGAATTATTAAAGCAGGAGTAAGACGCGGTGACGCAGCTCCTATGGCTGTAATTTCTTTGGTGGACTAAGAAAAATAAAGCGTAAAGCTTAACCGAATGCGCGGCAGTGCCGCCAGAATCTTTCAAATAAGAAAGAGTCTTCTTTCGGTAAAAATTAAACGCATAGTATTTTGAAGTGATATTTTCACTCCAAAATACTGTGCGTTTTTTTGTTTAAAAATCTTAAATAAAGTTTCAAAAAGTTGAAATAAGTTATAAATTGTTAATGGTTCTTTTAATTTCATTTAGCTCATTTTCTATTCTGATAAGCTGATTTAAAATATCTGATTTATCGCTTAAATTGATTTTAGAATATCCGAGAAGATAATCTGTACTAACGCCAAAATATTCTGCAAGTTTAATTATTGAATAGCTGTCGGGATTTGTTTTACCGGTTTCATAATTTGAAAGAGTTTTCTGGTCTATACCGGTGGCATTTGATACATCTATTTGGCGCAAATCGCGGTCTTCGCGTAAACTTCTAATTCTATTCATACTAAAATTCACCCCTTTAAAAGAAATTATACTAAAAAATTAGAATAAATTATTGACATACTAATAATATACTGCTATAATGTGTTTATACTAATATTATGGTATAATGTTTTAGAGTTATGACATCAAAGGAGGATTTTTATGAAAAAAATTATAGCTTTATTATTGTGTTTTGTTATTTGTTTAGCTCAAATTTCTGCTTTTGCTTTGCACAGCACAACGGCAATGGTTAATGAAAAATATGCATATGCTATTGAAATTGCGCTAAAAAATACAAAGTATTACGATGAGCAGATTGACAAAGAAAATATTTATATTATTGAAAAAACCAATACAACAAAGTTTAAAGCTGGTGAAAAGGTAAGCGAATTTTATGTTGCAATTCCACTTGCCGGAACCGATGATATTGCTTACAGTATATTCAGGGACGGAGAATACTATAAAGAAGTTATGAATTCGGCATCGTTATACTTTATGGAAAATTATATGAATACGAAAATTGATGAATATATTAGGGCAAATAGCCTTAAAAATATTACAGAGGTTGTTAGCACTATTATTTACGGCCGTACAGCGGTATATTCGTATCGTGTAGAAACAGAAAACGGAACATATTTTATTCCATACCTTCCTAATTATATCAAGTTTGAATATAACGTGGCAAATGATGAAGAATGTGCACTGGAATTTGGAAAAGCTTATAAGGCCTACGATTTCGTAGAAAGACTTGAAAAGGAAGAAATATCTTATAAGGCATACAGAGAGCAGCAGAAAAAGGAAGAGGAAGAGAGAAAAGCTGCCGAGGCAGAAAAAGAGGCGGCAAAATATCGCCCAACGATTTCTCTTGATGAAAACGGCGATGAAGTAATAAACGTTAACGGGATAAATCTTGATGAAATTTTGGTAGAACTTAAAAATAGTATAGAGCTGATGGGTTTTGCATCGAATATTAAGGTTGGAATAAATACTAATGATGAAAACTATATAACAACTTACACATGGGAAGAAGGTTGTTCGGTTACGCAGGTAAAAAAATTTGCAGAAGGCCTGTTTGATGAACTGAAAGCAGGGGTTGTTTCGGGAAAACCAAATGCTGCTGAAAATAAATCGTATTGTAATTTCAGTTTAAAGCACGATGAAGGTTTTAAAAGTATTAAACACAAAGTTGAGATAAGCATTTGGGAAGACGGAGTTAAAATAACAATAAACAAGGAAAATGAAATAGAGTTCAAAATAAAAAATTATAATGCAATTATTGATTATATAAATGCTTATGGCGACAACAGTTTTAAAGGTTTTAACTACGAAAGACTTGATGAGAATACTCCTGATATAAGAGGGAATATTGAAGGCCTTACAAAAACCGATGTTATAGAATTTGAATTAACTGCTACGGATAATGGCTTTTTTGAAGAAATTGCAATGCCTGAAAGCAAAATAAAAGGAAAATTTGAAAAGTATAAAGAAAATAAGTATAAATCCACTTATATATTAACGCTTTCGGGCGATTTGGGAGAGGTAGCTTTTTATACGGAAAGTCAGTCGTCATTAAGCGGTGAACAAGAATATTTTTCAAATAATATACCTGTTTCTTTTTCAAATCAGTTCAGGTTTGAAAATGGCAATTTGGTTGAATACAAAATCGGCAAAGAAAGCCATGGGTACAAATTTAAAATGGTTTTTTCAGACGGAGATATTTCTGCTGTATCACTTGATGATATAAAGTGCGAAAATCTTAAGTACACAAAATTGTCAGGCGACAAAACCCTTTCAGAGCAATATAGCGATAAGGATAAAGAAACTAAACTAAGAGAAGCCGGGGAATGTGCAGACATACTTTATGATGTAGGGTTATTTAAGGGAACTGACAAAGGTTATGAGCTTGAAAAAGGGCTGACGAGAGAAGAGGGTGCAACAGTACTTGTAAGGCTTTTGGGAAAAGAGAATAAAATAAAGGCTGATAATTTTGAAAAAGTATTTGATGATGTAGATAAAAACAGGTGGTCTTATTCTTCGATAATGTATTGTTATGAAAACAATATCACAAAAGGAACGAGCATAAATAGCTTTTCGCCTTCTGCTCAAATAGATGCGCCGCAATTCCTTGCACTTTTAATGCGCCTTATGGGGTTTAAAGAGGTAGAGCCGGATACAGCTTTTGTAAAAAGCGTAGAATATGGACTTCTTTCTTCAAAAGAGGCTGAAATGTTTAGTAAATCAAATGTATTTACAAGGGGCGAGATGGTTCAGATTATATATGCCAGTTTAAAAATTCCTATGGAGGATGATACTGTATTTGCCGATTATCTGCAGGAAATCGGAGTACTTACAGAAAAAGATATTTCTAAAATTGAGTAAATTTAAAACGCACAGTAATGGCGGTGCTTCTTAGGGATAAATCGGTTTTGGCTTGATATTTTCCACTTATAGTGCGCAAAAAAATGCAGACATACGACAGTATGGCT
>JAZNQN010000048.1:0-2580 GCA_045590195.1 Clostridia bacterium
TAATTTTTTCATTTCTTTTATGGTTTCAATAACATAAACCGGGTTTCTGATTTCCTCATCTGTAAATCTTGTGTAAATATATGTTTTCATAATTCGTAGCTCCTTCCTTATTGGTTAGCTGCAGCAGGCTTTTCCTGCTCGCAACTTTTTTCGTGGGTTTCAAATTTATGACCTAAATAATCAAAAATCGTTGCCCTTAAAAATTTGTTATACTCTTCATTTGTTCCGTTATATACATACATAACCTCCCTGATTCTTGGGTAATCACTTTTTCTCGGCATAAATATGCCCCCCTTTCATTATTACACTTAGCACCGACTTCCGCTACAGTTCCTGACCTCCTGCCTTGCTTGACACCGACATCGTGTTTGCATCTCTTGGTGCGCTCATATCGTGGCGTCACTTCCCCGAGAATGTATCCCTTGCGGTACGGCTATTTAGTTTTAGAAAATCAACTGTGTATCAAGTGGATTTTACAACTAAATTATAACAAGGCATTGACAAGCCGTCAATCGTTTTGTATAATGTTCTTGTAGTAATGTGAATTTTACAAAAACGAACAAATTTACATTTTCCAAAAAAAGGTGGTGTATAAGGTGTCAAAAAAGAGACCAAGATATGTTTTTGAATCAAATGACAAAGGTGCTAAATTTGACTATTTTGAAAACGAGATAATGACTCCTGACAATAAATATTTTTTAATTACCGTTGATCCTGCAAAGGATGACTATGCTGTAAACAGTAATTTATGGGTTAGAAATAAACTGAGAACATTTCCGAAAATGAAAGAAAAGTATGCTATCGACTCAAAGGAATCTGAGGAGAGAAAAAGTAAAATTCAAGTTCTGCGAGAAAAGTTTTCTTCAAAATTTGAAATTGATTTCAGCAGTAGAGAGCATTTGCTTGAAGACTATCTGAAAAATATGAAAGAAGAAATCCCTGATGCAACAACTAATGCTCTTGGCGGCGGTCTTATAGTCGGAAAATACGGCGAGGGCATTTTGGATTTTATATATGCTGATTTCTATAAAGTATACGAAGAACTTAAGGCAAAGGAGTTTATTGAAAAATATCCTTTGTCAGACGGCGATGGTCAGCTTGACTCTTTATACAACCAATATGCTTATTTTTGTAATACATTTTTTAATTACGAGGACTTATTTGCCCAATCTTTATATACATACATTTGTCCGCCGCTTTTTGTTAATCCCGATGAAGAAAAAACACATCTGGACTTTTATATGGCTTACTTGTCCTATTGGCAGATAATATATCGCGATTTGCTGGAATTTTGTTATGATGAAAATTATTATCCTGAATTTCTCGGCAATTTATATCCCCATGAAAGATATTATTTATATTGCGAAATGCAGGGACTACCGACATCTGTCAACTTGAAACAAAAACACAGTATTGTCGATAACAAGTTAACCGGTAATAAGATGCCTTTTGGATTAACTGAAGAAGAAATTGACGAGAGATATAAAAATGCTGTAAAGTTAACAAAAGACTTCAAAAAATTTGCAAAAGAATATGAGTGCCGCGCTGATGTTTTGCATATGCTTTTTCAATCGCCAAGGTTTATTCATATCTGTTATGAATTTTCAAGAATAGAGGAAATACTAAATGTTGAATTTATGCGAATGCTTGAGCTTGACCTTCGGTTTGTTAAATGTCAGCGGTGTGGCAGATATTTTGTAAGGAAAACAGAAAAAGAGGCAAGATATTGCGACCGAATTGTACCGGGAACAAATAAAACCTGTAAAGATATAGCGACAATTGAAAATTTCAAGAAGAATCACCAGGACGATATTCCAACACAGATATACATGCTTTACTACAAACGCTATAAGGCAAGGAAGGATACCGGTGCGTTTGATGAGTACAGTAAAAAGTTTAACGAATGGCACTATGAGGCAAGTGCCAAGAAAATAAAATGTGACGAGGGTAAAATGACACCGGAAGAATATGATAATTGGAATTTCGAATATTTTCCAAATAGAAAAGGAAATAAATTCTTTAAAGATTAAAAATGAGGTTAAGCATAAAAAGTATGCTTAACCAAAATGTAAGAGGATAGGCTGTTTTGCCTATCCTCTCGCTATTTTATTCCATTGTGCCGACCATTTTATTTATATCACCGTCTGAGTCTACGATGATAGTTTTGGTTTTTGCAGGTGCTACATAGCCGAATCCGTCTATGTAGGCTTTATTTTTTTCTTCTATGATTTCATTTCGTATTTTTGTTTCCTCATCGGTAAGGTAGCAGGTATCCTTTGCCATGATTTCGTCATTTGGTTTTACAGGCTCCTGTGGGTTATGCTGCCACTTAGCGTAAAGTACATCAGGCTTTATGAATTTGAATGTTGTTACCTGATTCTGTTTTGTTCTCGGATCGGTGAACCATCCTTTGAATGTGTAACCGTATTTTGTTGGAACATAACTCTCTAATCTGACGCTCTCACCGTATCTTTTTGTTATTGGCCTTATAAAGCTACCGCTATCCGATGCAAATTGCAAGGTTACATTTCCTGCGATTCTAAGTTCATTGTCGAAGGTTACTCGGTACTTACTGAGCCA
>JAZNQN010000049.1:0-2208 GCA_045590195.1 Clostridia bacterium
ATTTATTTCAAAAAGGGTTTGGGAAATTCCCAAAAATTAAAATGAAATTTTGTGAGTGTGGCTACACTCGCTTTGCTTGCTGTTTTCTCAAAATAGCAAGTATTAAAAATTTCATTTTCCGCAAGTGAGTACCCACTTGCTTTGCTTGCTATTAAAAAGTTTTATCAAAAATCAACGGAAAGGATTGGGTAGGAATGGATAAGGAAAGTTTAAGGATTTCAGCATTAACTGTGTTGAACAATGAATTGCCTGATGTCAAAATATTTTTTGAGGATAAAGGCACTCTTTACACCTTTAACGGAGTATATGACGGTTGCCGTTCTGTATCATCAAAATTATTAAGACTTATGGAAAATGACGAAAGCGATATGAAAGGGGCTGACAAATAATAAAATGAGCGATATAATGAACACAAGCAATCCTGTTTTGACAGACTGTCCGATTGAAAAGGAGGAACAGAATTTTATGAGACGGTCTGATAAAATTACGGCTTTATATTGTCGCCTGAGCCGTGATGATGAATTACAGGGCGACAGTAATAGTATTGTAAATCAAAAAAATATTTTAAGTACATACGCAAAAGAAAATGGTTTTAAAAATCTGCAATATTTTGTTGACGATGGTTTTTCCGGTACGAATTTTAATCGTCCGAGCTGGAATGATTTAATTGCTCTTGTGGAAGATAACAAAGTCGGTACAATTATCGTAAAAGATATGTCAAGACTTGGGCGTGATTATCTCAAAGTCGGCTTCTATACAGAGGTAATGTTTGTTGAAAAGAATATCCGCTTTATTGCTATCAACAATGGCATAGACAGTGCAAATCAAACTGACAGTGATTTTACTCCGTTTCTTAATATCATCAATGAATGGTATGCAAAAGATACAAGCAAAAAGATAAGGGCTGTTATGAAAGCAAAAGGCGAATCGGGAAAACATTTGACAACAAGACCGCCATTTGGATATATGAAAAGCCCGTACGACAAAACAAAGTGGATTGTTGATGATGAGGCTGCACAAATAGTCAAAAAGATTTTTGCTTTATGTCTTGAGGGGTACGGCACATCACAGATTGCAAGAATACTGAAAGATAAAAAAATATTAACTCCGTTTTCATATTGGAACAGTAAAGGACAAGCCTTTAAGAGTTCTGAAAATCCGTATAATTGGTCTGCTGATACCATCGCAGGAATTATTGAAAAGAAAGAATATTTAGGACATACTGTAAATTTCAAAACCTATAAGCAATCATACAAAAGCAAAAAGAAATGTACCAATCCCGAAGAAAAGCATTTGATATTTGAAAACACTCACGAAGCAATTATTGATATTGATACTTGGGAACGGGTGCAAGAGTTAAGAAAGAACAAACGCAGACCTACACGCACAGGCAAAAGCAATATGTTTTCGGGCATAGCTTACTGTGCTGATTGCGGACAGAAACTTTACTACTGCACCAGCAAATATTTTGAAAGCAGACAAGACCATTTTGTGTGTTCAACCTCACGCAAAGGCAAGGAAAACTGTTCAACACATTTCATTCGTGCAACGATACTCGAACAAGGTGTGTTAGCACATCTTAAATATGTAATCGGAACTGTTGCAGGTTATGAAAATCAATTCCGCAAGGTATTGGGTGCAAAGCAAAAGGAAGAGGTTAAAAAGGAGCTTTCTGCAAAGAAAAAACTGCTCTCAAAAAGTGAAAGCAGAATTAAAGAATTAGACATATTGTTTCAGCGTATTTATGAAGATAATGTCAGCGGAAAAATCTCGGACGAAAGATTTGAAATGTTATCTGCAAATTATGAAAATGAGCAGGCAGAACTAAAACAAATTATCGAAAAGTTATCTGCTGAAATATCCGAAACAGAAGAACAATCCAACAATGTAGAAAGATTTATTTTAAAGGTACATAAATATTTTGATTTACAAGAATTAACTCCGTCAGTATTAAACGATATGGTAAAGCGTGTGTATGTTCACGCACCACAAACTGTTGGCGGAAAACGAACACAAGAAATTGACATTGTTTATGCTTTGGTCGGCATACTGCCACAATCATTACTTAACAACGAAGAAACGGCATAGAAAACCTATGCCGTTTCACCGAAAACAATATTACTGTTTTACTAAGGACACCCTAATGACGGGATTTTTTTATTGCAGATTATTTAAATTTAATTTTGAAACAATATCTTTTGGCATAAA
>JAZNQN010000050.1:0-1518 GCA_045590195.1 Clostridia bacterium
CTTTGTCGAATGTGCAAATCACCAAGAAGAGTTTCTTTTATTCGAAAAAATATTTCTTGGTTAGGCTTTTCGGTGAATGTTGCAATAACTTCATAACCTTTAATATTTAAAACACATTCTCCGTGAGTGTCTGTCAGAATAAATTCCAAAAACTCTTTTAATTTCTCTATCTCATTTTTTATTACTTTTATAATTCTTATAATATCATCTCCTTGTTTTTGTTTTTTATTTTTATTTCTGTCGGGGTGTTAGGGGTTAAACCCGTAACAAGCGAATTTGTGGATATAAATTCAATGCTTGTTGAGACTGATGCCATGGCATAAAAGTCGAAACAAGCAAATATGACCGTACAAATTCAGTGCTTGTTAAGACTTATGCCACACTTTTTATCGTTCCCACTGCCGTTGCTTTTGAAGAAACATTGCATACCGTGCAAGAGCCTTTTCAGTTATCTCTTCCATCTTTTTCGGCGGCATATCTTTCTTAAAATACTTCTTAAAAGTTTCAACAGGAATTTTCACATACTCCTTCTGTTTGGCTTTTTGTTCCTGCATAATTTCAAAGATGGTATCCATGGTGAGTTTCTTTTCATCACTTAACTTATGCATACGTTGTGCCTGAGAGAGCGACGGAGTACAATCTTCACTTTCAATAGTTTCAATTAAGTTGCACTGTTCCTCTTCTGTTAAATATGAAAGCTCAACAGCAGGTATGAAAGAAATTCTTTTTTCATCCACCATATCAAGAAGTGCAGGCTGTAAATTGTTCAATCGTATATATCTCTGAATCTGCATTCGTGAATCGGGCATTGTTTCTGCGAGCTTTTCATCACTACGGAACTTCGTCCCAACTTGTGACGAAGTTAAATCAGTCCTTGCTCCTTGCTTTTTCATTGCATCGTGTTTCATTTTATACGCTCGTGCTTTTTCACTCGGTAAGATTTTTTCTCGGCTAAGATTACAGTCAACAAAATTTATTACCGCTTCTTCTTTTGAAAACTCTCTGACATAAACGGGAACGCTTTCAAGTTTTAATTCCTTTGCAATCTGCCATCGTCTGTGACCTGAGATAATTTCATAACCGTTATCTGACTTATTAACAATGAGCGGTGTGATAATTCCAAACTCCATAACGCTGTCACGAAGCTCATCGTATTCACTTTCATCAACACTCTGAAACGGATTATTTTCAAACGGATGAAGTAAATCAAGATTCAAATATTCAATTTTTTCATTTGACATAAATTTTAATTTTCCTTTCTTATGATTTTAATTTTTGATTTTTGAAAAGTTGTTTTTACATTTTGCTAAAGCATTGTTTCACTTCCTTTACTTAAAAATTTTGCGTTTATAAATCCTTGTGTTTACACGAGGATATGTATTCAGGTTGATTTGTTTGGTGGGTATATGATATAATTATTTTGATAAGTAAGAATTTGTGGAGATAATGATATGAATCGATACGATAAAGATTTCTGGAACGCATTAGATGAATTGGTGAATAATTCAGAAATAATAA
>JAZNQN010000051.1:0-47855 GCA_045590195.1 Clostridia bacterium
TTTCAAAAGGTGAGCCAATACCTTTGGGCTTGTAAGGTCGTTTATTGCTACTACCTCATAGCCTTCTGCACCGAACATCTGGCGGAATGCCAATCTGCCGATACGTCCAAATCCGTTGATTGCAACTTTTACTGCCATCTTTCATTACCTCCAATAAAATAATTTGTATAATAATTTTAAATTACTACCTATTTAATAACAATGCTTTTAATTTTGGGCTGAGCCATCATAGGAACTGTTCCGTTACTGTCAATAACAGGAGTTTTTGCCAGCTCGTCAAGCACATCAAAGCCATCAGTCATTTTGCCAAATGCCGCATACTGGCCATCTAAAAATTC
Source organism: Clostridia bacterium (assembly GCA_045590195.1). Classification (GTDB taxonomy): domain Bacteria; phylum Bacillota; class Clostridia; order UMGS1883; family UMGS1540; genus JAZNQN01. The sequence continues at coordinate 339 of JAZNQN010000051.1, forward strand.
GCTGTCTGCGTGGCAAATAAAAAACTGAGAAGATGCACTGTTGGGGTCCATTGCTCTTGCCATTGAAATAACGCCTCTTTTATGAGAAATATCGTTATTTACGCCGTTTGCCATAAATTCGCCTTTAATATTCTGGTCGGAGCCGCCCATGCCTGTACCCTCTGGGTCGCCGCCCTGAATCATAAAGCCTTCGATTATTCTGTGAAAAGTAAGGCCATCGTAAAAGCCTTCTTTGATAAGTTTTTCAAAATTTGCTACTGTAAGTGGCGCTTTTTCTGGATAAAGCTCAAGTTTCATAACGCCGCCGTTTTCCATAGTAATTTCTACCATAAAAGTAACTCCTTTCATGCAGCACCATCCTGCACCAATATACATTATAATAGTTTGATAAAAATTTGTCAAGAGTAAATATGTAAAAACAACATAATAAAACTTGCTTTTCACTTGGTAATTTTTGATAGTTCATAAAAGAAAAAAGGACGCCAAAAGCGTCCTTACAACATACTAAATCATTGGATGGGCGGCGTATCCATCATCTCAAGTACTCAAATGAGTGCGTCGGGAGCCCTTTCCGAACCTCAACAATAAAGTATGTATGAATATTATATTCATTTCCTAATACAATTATACACTATGGGATTGTGTTTGTCAACAATTTATTTTCCAGCGTATTTCTTAAGCCTGCCGCTATGAAGCTTGTTGTTGATTTTATCCTGACTAACGTTATAAAGCGATGCAACATAGTAGTAATTCTTTTTAATATCCAGCTTTATAGCCAAAAGTACATTGTCGTCATATTTTTTAATAAGCTCAAAGCTGTTGGGATGTTTTCGGTTTATACCAACATAGTCAGGTGCGATAAGTATTTCATTTATTTTATCTATATATTTAACACAATTAGGATGTTTACCTTGCACATGGGTTACCAGACCATTTGATTTAACAATATCAAGTTTCGGAAATTCAACCCCAAGTGTTTCGTTGTATTCGCCATCATAAGTGGCGATTTTTGAATTGCTGTCCATTTAACGAAATACCTTCCGTGATACTTTTTTGATATTATATCACAAAAGCCAAGTTGTGTCAAATTTATACTTTTTCGTGATATCGGTCGAGAAGTGTTCTTAAATATTCTAAATTTACCTCTTCCCTTCCGCTTAAAACCTTTTCCCAGTAAGCCATATTTTCTGTGGTTGTAACGCCGTCGCGCAGCATATTATCAACGGTTTTATCGTAGCTCAGCGCATTTTCGGTAAGTCGTTTTTTAAAATCCTGCCATTTTTCGGGGTTGTTAACAAAAGGGGCGGGGCAAATTTTGCCTGTAACATCGTAGTGTCTTAAAACGTTTTGGGGGCTTACGTTATATTTTTTCATAAGGCTTTTGGTAAGAGAAACTGCGTTTTCTATTGTTTCTTCTTTGAAGTACCAACCGCTATCCTCCGCCCCTTTGCCGCTGCCACCAATATTTCGGGAACACATTTCAATGCTTATGGCATTTGCATTACGGCAGGTAGGATGCACATATTTTGTTGCCCCAACTGCCCAGGCGGTGTCGCCATCAGAAACGCTTTGGTAAATTGTATTCCCCTCATCAACAAAATAATGTGCCGAGGTGGAAATGGCGTTATTTTTATAATAGTCGGCGTTATTTTTTGCGCTGTCGCCGTTTCCTGCGGTGTAGTGAATTACAATATATTTTATACTGTCGCTTCTGCCCTTTTTATAGTTTTTCTCATTTGCAGGAATAAATGAAATATTCATTTTTTCACTTCCTTTTTAAGTAGGTCTAAAGCGTTTTCAATGGTTTCTGAAACAATTCCCATAAGAGCGGCATTTTCAACTATGCTTACAAGCTCGTTTATAATAAAACCAACTATTACGCCGCTTCGCAAAATGTGCATTCCCAGAAAGCCATCAAGCAAATGCGCCATTACAACAAAGAAAAGCTGACAAATTTTCTTTAAAATTCCCTTGTATGTAACCTTTGAGCTGAGTGCTCCGCTTTCAGTTTTTGTGCTTTTTTTGAAAACCGCGGCAACTATTATGCCTGTTACAAGGTCAATTGCCATAAAAGCCATTAAGGTTATAAGGTCTTTCGACCAGCCCCCGAGCAAAGCTCCCAAAACTGCGCCAACGCCGCCTGCCGCAGTACAGATTATTGATTTAATATTCATCTCCCACCTCCTCGGTTTCGTACCATGCGTCAACATCTTCGTTTTCCGAAAGATAGGCTTTTTTGCCGTACACAGTTCCGTTTGTAACCATAAAGCCCTCTTCCGCCGTAAGAATAACGTATCCTTCTTTTATTTCTTTTATCATGCTACCACGCTCCATCCCTTTGAAAGAACATCGAAAATATCTTCCTCGTCAATTTCGCCTATGCGGCAGCCTTTGTGAAGCAAAATCACATCGCCTTCTTCTGCTTCGGGCAAGGTGGCAAAGAGACGTAAAATCTCTTCGCCGCTAAGATTATAATATGCGTATTCTGACATTTTGCACCTCTTACCCGTAAATCATTTTATAGTAGGCCTGAGCCTGGGCTTTTGAAATATCAAGGTCGCTCTGAAGTCTTTTAAGCTCTTTTTCATATTCAAAATTTCTGGCATCGCTTTGCTCTTTAAGCTGATATTCTTTTTCTAAAAGCTCGGTTTTGTTCTGATGCTCTGTTTTAATATTTTCTTCTTCCCTTAAGGCCTTATTTTCCTTTTCAATTCTTTCTGCAATATCGCCATCTCTCTCGTGCATAAGGCGGCTCTCTTCAAGCCTTATGGCGGCATTATCTTTATATGCCTGACGGCTGTTTTCATCAAGTGTGCCCATAAGACCTAGAGCATCTTTAAGGTTTTCCTGTTCGTTTAAGTATCTTTCATAATCAAGTGCCGCAAATTCGGGCATAAGCTTTTCTGCGCCCTGAGCGGCATAATAAGTACTGAGCGAGTCGGAAATAAGGCCTCTCTCGCCCATATCCGCCTTTGCATCCTGCATAAAAGATTTATAAGCCATTTGATAATTTTTATCGTTTTTCGGATTGTAACCTTCGTATTCGCTGCCCAGAAGCTTTTTCAAGGTTTCATCCTGAAGAGAAGCATATTTATTTTCATATTCGCCCTTTTCAAGGGATTTGATAAAATTATCTTCGCCGTAAACTGTGCCGCCTATATTTATAAGGTTTTTCCCGTCAACGTTATAGTCGCGGCCGTTTATGTAAAGTTGGCCTGTTTTTTCGTTGTAGCTTATACTGTTTTCAGGCGACAGGGTATTCCTGACAGGAGAAAAGCCGATTTTAGGGCTTATTCCGCTTTTTGAAAGAGCCGACAAAATATCGCTCTCGCTTTCGGCATAGTATCTGTTGTCGGAACCAAGCTTAAAGCTTTCGTTTCCAATGCTTGTCATTTTGCCTTTTTCATTTTTTACGAGTACATCGCCGCTTTTCTGGTCGTACCCTACGGTGTGGCCCAGATTTTCAAGATAATCTCTTACACCAATTGCCATTTTTTCACAACCTTTCTAACTAAATTTAACTTCATATTTTTCTCCGTTTATTTCAACATACGGATGAAAGCTTGTTGTAATAAAGCTGTTGCCGAATGCATCGTAAACGCCGTCTAAAGTGCTTAAAATTATTTTTCCGGAAACAATTCTAAGGTTAACATCACCATTTTCATCTTTAATTGCCTTGATTTTCGACATTTTCAGGTCGTTACCCTGGCCATCGTAAAACTGAATAAGCTTTTCTCCCTTTTCTTCATCATTTTTGCCAATGTAGAGAGTGTTGCCTATTTCGGCATCGTTTCCTGTTTTGATGTCGCCCGAGAAAACTGCGTTTCCATCTGATGAAAGGGAAAGACTTTCGCCGCCTGCGTTGTTTTTTAAAATAAACACAAATTCGCCTTTTTCGTTGCTTCCCATTTTAAGACGCTCTTTTCCGTTTTTGTCGCGCATTATAAGCTGAGCCCCATCTATTTCGCAGTAGCCGTTTTTCGATGCTATTTTTGTTTTTTCCGTTTCGATAGATTTAATGTTTTTCGAATCTAAATTTGAAAACATAACCGAAAGTGTTTTGTAAAGCTTTACCAAAATATCTTCAACGTTGCCGCCTTCGGGGTTTTCAATTAAAAAATCTGCCATAAATCACCCTCCGTAGCTTATATCTTTTTTTCGCAGCAAAAGGCCAATGCTGTCAATTTTCGCCGTGCCTTCGCCCTTTAAACAAACCTGAAAGCTGTCAACGCCGTGAAAATCTTTAGGATGAAGATTTATGTAAAACCTTTCTTTTCCCGCTCCTCTTTTTTCCATAGCATTAATTATTTTCTCGGTTTTCTTTCCTTTGTTGTTAACTATGGAAACAGTAATATTTCCTGAAAAATCGCCTTCAACATAAATGCGGCGAAGGTTATTTTTCTTTTCAATATCCATATTGAAAACACCGCTTTTCCACTCCCACGAAACCGATTCATCTTCGGTAAAAAGCTTTAAAACCCTGCCATCGGCAGTTGCGCCGTAAAGGTTGCCGCCCATATTGGTAAAACATACAAAATCGGTATCGTCTTCAGCAGTAAAAACGCCTGTTTTAAGGTTTAAAACAAGGTTTATCTTGCCGCCGCCTTTTTGCGGAAGCGAAATTATGTATCTCTCGCCATCGTACCCTGCACAGGCAGAAGAAATTCTTTCCCTGTCCATATTCTGAATGTATGTGTCAACGGCGCCCGATATAATTTCAGGCAATGCTCCGCCGCCATAGCGGCAAATTCCCTCGTCAGAAAGCCATATTAGTTTTCCACAGTCGCAAATAGTTTTTTCTTCAATACAGCCAATGCTTTCCGATGCCATAATAAGTGTGTAGGTATCGGGGGTGTTGCCGTAAAGCTCGCCAAAGGCGTGTGGCTTAAAGCAGACAAGGTGGTCGCCAAAGGTTTTAATTGCAGAAATGTTTTCGCAGTTTTGAGTTATCATAGATACCTCAAGCCCGTCATCAACATCAAACCATTTTGTTCTGTCCATAATGCCGCTTAAATAAATTTTGTCGCTTTCGCTGTATGCTGCGGCAACCCTTCCGCCAATGGTATCAATAAAATCGGAAAGAGGCATTTTGTATTCGGGGGTAAATTTTGCCTGGCCATCTTTAAAATCAATTGCCATCGTCATACTTTTGTCAATGCCGTCAAGTGTATATATAACGCCGCCCATAACAATGTTTGTGTTTATAAAATAAATGGAATTGTAGCGGTCGGTTTCGCCCTTTACAAAGTTTGTAATATATTTCCATTCCTGCCCGTCGAGGTAGTAAAGCCTGTAAATATCGTCTTCATCGCAGAGAATGCAGAAAAGATATTTCCCTTCCAAAGTGCCAAGGTAACAAATTCTTTCAACAAATTCGCCAACAACCTCTCGCCCTTCTCTTGATTTTATTGAAGGATAAGCCACCGCCGAAATATTTTTCATATATGGCGAATACCCTTCAGGGCAGCCGCTCTCGCCAAAAGATGTGTAAAGGCCCTTAAACTCGCCCATAAGTTTTTTTACTTTTGTTGGTGTGTTTTTAATATACGGTCGCATTTTCCGCCTCCCTTCTATTTGTAAAATTCGCCCGCAGCATACTGCGAAAGGGTAGTGGTCATTCTTCCTTTGTAGCCGCAGTGAGGGCAGGTGGCAATTTTTTCTTTTTGGTAGCCAATATCCCTCAGGGCAACCCTTTCGCATTTGGGGCAAATAGGGTTGTCTTTAAGTTTTTCCATATCAAGCCCCTTTAAATATTCGTGTTTTTTAATTCGTTTTAATACGTTCGGGGGCAAAAAAATTGTATTCATAAACTATCTCCTTCTTATTCTCGAGCCACTTTTTTCTTTCATATCAATAAGCTCGCCGGGGGTAAAATTGCCCCTTCTTTCTTTTATTTCGTAAGATGCCTGCGGCCGCGACATAAGCCCGTAACGAAGGCTTTCGGGGCTGTGGGTTATGTGGTGGGGATTGTCAGCTGCATCAGATGGGTTGTGCGTGTCAAACAGTAGCGCAGGCAGGCACTTTATAAGGTTTAAACAATTTGAAAAAATTTTCAGCCGATTATTCTCCCTTAAATATTCCCTTACAACCCGCCAGCCTGCAACCCTTCGGTTGTCGGCCCTGCAAAGCCCGCAAAGGCCTGCCCTTGCCATTATTTCAACCCCTGAAAAGCCTGTATCCTGCCGCCTGTTCCATAAATCGGGAGATGCGGCAATGTAGGATATTTTGTCATCCCCCATAACCTCTTTTATTTTTTTCGCCGCCTCAGAAAGAGTAAGGCCGCTTTGGCAAAACTCTTTATAAACGAAAACCTCGCCCAAATCGTTTACCGCGTAAAAAAGGCAGGCACACATATCAAACCCGTAGTCAAGTGAGGCAAACCTTTTGTAGCTATCCGGTATGTCGAAAGGCTCACATACGTGTTTTTCCCTTGAAAATTCGGTAAAAAACTGGCCCTCAAAAATATCCCAAACGCCATCAAGCAGGGCAAGCCGCTCGTTATGGGGCAAGGCTGAAAGCCTTTTTATATATTCGGGGTCACTTTTCATTAAAAAGGTGTTATCCTGTACCTTTGCAGGAATAAAAATTCTGCTTCTGCCGCCTTCTTCATAAACTACTTCGGGCGGAGCAGTATCAATAAATCTTGCCTTAACCCAGCCGTGGCCAATGCTGCCGGGATTTGTTGAAGATTTAATCTGCTTTGGAAAAGAGTTAACGCCCCTTATGCGGCTTTGCATATAAGTATACTGGTACTCGGTAAAATGAGTAAGCTCGTCAAAGCGGATAATATCATACTCTGCCGACTGATACTGCGATACCGCACTGTCCGATGAAAGATACCCGAACTCTATCTGCGAGCCGCAGTAAAAGGTCATAATATGTTTTGAGGCGTTATATTTGTAGCATCCACGTGGGATAAGCTGAAGGGCGAGCATTATAAGTGAGCGTTCAAGCTCGGGAAAGGAAACCCTTAAAATAAGCTGTTTTATCCCCGGATACTTTATGGCGCAAATAAACGCATCAACAATTTGCCCAAAGCTTTTGCCGCCGCCTGCCGCGCCGCCGTATAAAACCTCGTCGCAGGTGGCATCAATAAATTTTTTCTGTTTTCTTGTTATCTGCAAATTCATTTGCGCCATATTTTTCTCCTTTCTCGTCGCGTCAGCGATATATCGAGTGCGAAGCACATATCGAGTCATTTATGACATATCGTGAATTCTGCAAGAATTCATATCGATGTAGGTTCAAAATGTGTATTACACACCTTTTGAACCTACAAGGCCTCTCCAGTCAACATACCCGCAGTCAAAACGGCAGTAACCATAGAAACGGTAGTCCATTTTATTGTCAATTTTCTCGCTGTCGAAAATTGGTTTTTCTCTCCAGAGGAAGAGAAGGTTGTCCATGGAGCTGTCCTGAACGTACCATGGTTTATCTTCGCCTTCTGCAAGGTAGTCCCAAACTAAAACTTCAAGCGGTGGCAAGGTGTTAATATCATTAAGCTGAGTTCCTGCCTGAAGGGTTGAGCCTACAAGTGCACGTGCAGTAAACTCCCAGTCAGGATGAACCACAAGCCTGTCCGCATGAGCCGCAACCCAAACGCCTGCCTCGTCTTTCTGGCCGCGCATCATAGTAAGGGCTTCTTTAAGCTTTTCGTCAGTAAGTGCACCCTCTAAAAGGTTTGAACAGGTTTCATCGCTGTCAATAAGGGGATGAGCCGCTGAGAAAAGGGTTGTGCCATCGTATCCGTTTTCTGTAAAGCCACGAAGCACAACGCCTGCCGCTTCGCTTTCTTCTGTTGCCGCAAGGCCACGGGCCAGTTTCTGTGCACTGCCGCCTTTGCCTGCGCCTTTGAAAACATTGTACTGGTCGTCCTGGCAAAGCTCCCATGTAACCTCGTAAGCCTTGTCAAAACGTTTTGCAGTAAAGGTTGCAACATCGCCCTGTGTAATTTTGTCAACACCGAAATCGTTGCCTTCCTGATTTTCGCTCCATTTGCCGAATGCACCAAGATGAGGATATGTAGCCTCTTTTGTTTCCATAGTGTCAACTTTAAAAGTTTTGTCGTACTGTTTTTTCTTTTCGTCGTAGCTGTCGAAGAAAATTTTCTTGTGAACAGGTGTTAAAAGCTGTCCAAAATCGCCTCTAGTAAGTTTAGTCATTATTCATTACCTCTTTTCTTAAATTTTAAATACTGCGCAGGTGTCATACCTGCTCTTTTGGCGGCCCACATTTCCCCGCCTGACAAAACGCCTTCTTCCGCTTCGTCTGCTTTGTTGCCCTTTTCTGAAAGGGCTAAAATTCCTGCGTTTTTCTTTTTGCCTTCGGAAAGTGCCTGAGCGTATTTCATTTCGCCAAAAAGCGCACCATAGGCCTCTTTAAGGCTAAGGCCGTGTTCTTTGGCAAAGGCTGAAATCTGCTCCTCGTTTTTTTCGAAAGCATCAAAATATGGGTTTTCGCGCATTTTGCCGCTTTCATTTTTCTGAATTTCGCCTTTTAAGCGGTCGATTTCCTGGCGGTAACGGTTAATGATTTCCGCAACGCCGTTTTGTTTTTTCTCGTTCATAAATCCTCCTTTTTATACTCCCGCCTACCCGCCCTTTTTTTAAGTTAATTCTTCAAATTTTGCCTTTATCGGCAGAGAAAGTTCTTTTACAATAAACTCTCTGGCCTCTTCTGCCGAAATAAGCTTCGAGCGGTAAAGCTCGTTTATAATCTGGTAAAGTGCCGCACGGTTTTTAGGCATTCCCGCGCCAACCGTAACGGTAATGTCGAACTGGTCAAATGGCGTTTTTGATGGGTTTATCCACAAAAATTCATTTTCTGAAATTTTGAAAGCCATTTCTTTAGTCCAGAACTGTTTGGCAAGTGACAAGCAGCAGGCAAAAACTTCGCACAAACTCTCTTGCAAAATAAGCTTTTTGTGGTTCATTGCAGTATTGCCCGACTGAGAAATTGCCAAAGCCTCGGTAGCCGTTTTAACGCCCATCTGCTTGCCGCCTGACAATTGGTCGGAAAAGCGTGTAACCCTTTGTGTTTCGTACTGCATCGCCGTGTTTCGCCTGTTTTCGATATAAGGCGGAAGCGGCGGTGCATCAAGGTTTTTAATGGCGTTTACGTGGTTTACGGGAATATTAAGCCCTGCCTCGTTAGTTAAGGCATCAATATCAATTCCGCTGCCCGTTTCAATAAGGCGCTGAGGATTGCCCGTAAGGCGTGCGCTTATTCTTATCTGGTCGTCAAGGTCGTTTACAAGGTCCTGAAGCGGCATTAAAAGCTCACAGTCGCCCTTGCCCCAGATGCTTCCCTCCCTGAAATATAAAGGGGTAAAAAAGTAAGGGTATCTGCCGCAACTGTAAAAGCCGGGGCCGCTGTCACGAAGAATTACTCCGCAGCCGCTCATTTCAACTAATCGAAGTTCCCCTCCCTCCCTTGTCCACACAAGAAGATGGCAATACCAGTCGTTTTCGCCGTCGCCCATGTATTCTTCGTCGCCACCATCGTAAGCAGGGTCGAAATTAGGCTTTATTTGTGAGGCTATTTCCTCGCCGAAATTTTCCTTTGCCCAGTAAATTGACTTTTTAATTCTTTCAATTACAAACTTTGCATCGTTTATCTTGTATGGGTCAGAAATGCAAGGGTCTACGTAAATTGCGCTTGGATGCGGACACTCAATTACGGGAAGCCCTTCTCCTGAAAGGGCCGAAGGGTCAAATGTAACCCTTAAAATGCCCGTGCCGTATTTTTCACGCCTGCGCTCGTGGATGTCCATTTTTCTTATAAGGCGGTTTTGCTTTAAGATAAAGTTTAATATGGCATCAATGTTTCTGGCATAAGAAATGTCACTTTCGCCCACAGGCTCGGCAACTACGGAAATATTTTGTTCAATAAGGTTTGCAACGTTGCCTTCAACGTTTGCGTGAACAATGTTTGTAGATGATGCAGGGTCAAACTCGTTTTCGGGTCTATTAGTATCGCCCTCCCAGTATCTGTCGCATTTTTTAAGCTTTTCGTGCAAATCTCCTCTGGCACGGGAAGCCGAAAGGTAATAGGATATGTATTTTTCCGCTGATGTCAAATTTTTCATCTCCTTTCCCTTGAAATTTTTGTTTTCGGATATCCTCCGCTTTTTTTGTATCTGCCGCAAAGTGCCTCGCGTTTTAAAAGGTTGAATTCTTCTCTTAAGTTGTTTGACATAGCCGTATCCTCCATTGAGAGCGACATATCGGCCATTGCCCCGTATAAAAGAAGATATTTAAACTCGGTGTCAAGCATAATTTCCTGATTTAAAAACTCCTCTTCGCTTTCAAAATAAGATATAGCTTTAAAAGGAAGCAGCGCGCGGCAGTAAATTTCAATTTCGTCGCCTAATTTAGGCGCAGGCTCTATAAGCAGAAACCCGTCGGGCTGAAAGGTATAAAAGCAGTCGCCCTCGTCGTAAATTTTTTTGTAAAAATATTCTCTGCCGTTAACGCTTACCCCTTCGGTATTCTCGCCTTCAACGCCCTGGGGCATTGGGTAAAGCTTTTGCCCGTTTCCTTTTATTTTGTAAATTTCGCTTTTTCCGCCAAAGCGGGAAAGCTCTGAAATGGTTTTGTTAAGGAAAACCATTTTTTCTTCCGCCGAGTATGGCGATGGCAGGAATAAATCAAGTTCTTCTACCAGGGTTTTAAGCAGCATTTTATCACTCTCCAACCTTTACAAAGTTTTTAACTTCAATGGTAATTCCCCAGTAAACCGGAGTACTGTCGCCCTTTACAGTAAATGTAAGGCCATCGTCATCGGTAGCGTAGCTTGCCTGGTTGTAAGGCGGGGCAATTTCATCGTTATTCGGAATCATACCCGGAAAATAACTGTCCTCAACAATTTCGCTTAAAACGGGCCACAGCGTATCGTAATGCTTCATACATCTGCCACTGTAATTTCTAAGCTTCATAAAATCTGCCCTCGTACCGCTTTTCTGAACTGCTATAAGGCTTATGTAAAGCTCGCAGGCGCTGCCCTGAGGCATAGTAAAGCTGCCGCCGTTTACAAATCTTTCGTCACCTTCAAGCATTATTTTTGTAGGCTGATTGTAGGTTGTTGTTAAAAGCTTGCCCGTAAGGTAAACAGGCCCTTTTTCCATTTCCGTTTTAATTTTTTCAACCTCGCCTGCTGCGGCCGAAAGGCTTTCAAATTCCTCTATCTTTTCCTCAAGGCCTTCAATTGCCGAAATGGGATGTGCCGCCGCAGCATCACGGTTTATAAGCTCGGCGTGGTCGATAGTGCCGCTTCCCATTTGAACTTCGTCAAGCTTTTCTTTAACAGTTTTGCCCTCATCATATAAAACGTTATCGGCACTGTGTTTGTAATTTTCGCCCATAATGTGCGCCTGAAACTCGGCCGCAGTTGCCTGCTCCTCATTTTTTACAAGTGACAAGCCAATCTGCTCTTTTGTAACGGCGTGAGGGTTTTGTTTGTTTTCCTTATGTCCGTTAAATTCTGCTTTGGTGGCCTGTTCTTCGTTTTTTAAAGCCGAAAGGCCAACCTGCTCTTTTGTAACAGTGTGGGGGTTATCTTTGTCCGCTATATGAGATATAACCTCAGGCGTAACCTCCAAAAAATTTTCAATTGCTCCGTTTAAGCTTTCTGAAACTTTAATCATTATCTTCTCCTTCCCCAATTACTGAAATATTAACCGAAATGCCCTCATCTTTCACTTCATCTCCTGCTGCCTTGTCGCTCCAGCCAAAGTTTGATTTAAGGTAAAACATAATTGCGCTGTGGCCTTTTTCTTTTGTGAATAAAAGCCGCTCCATGTATTCCTCAATTCTAACGTCGGCAAGGTGCAAAATGCGTGAAAACTTTTGTTTGTCGGTGTCATAATCGCCATTAGCCATTTTTAAAAACTCCTCTTTGGTAAGGCCTAAATAAACCGCCAGCGAAATTTTGGTTGCCGGCTTTTCCTCTTTTTCACACTCTTTAAAGTAGCTGTCAATTTTGCGTTTAAGGCCGCTTTCGGTTGTCCATTTTGCTTTTTTCATCTGCTCCCCCTTTCCCTTTTAGTATTTTAGCACGATACCCACCTGACATTTAATGTCCAACTCATAGCAAAGTCCGCTTAATTTTATTTTCAATTTTTTAAAATTTCGGAACTTTTTCTATGGCTTTTCGTCAAAAAGTATGTTACAATTAAAAAAACGGCTGAAAAGCCGCAAAGAGAGGTAAATTTTATGAATATAAAAAAACTTGCTGTAATTATTTTCTGCACAATGTTTGTTTTAAGCGGATGCGGCAAAAAGCCTGCCGAAAATCCTGAAATTACGGAAACTCCTGCTGCAACTGAAAGTGTACAGAGCACCGAAAAGCCACAAGAGGAGGCATCTCCTTCTGCTGCTCCAACAAATGCACCGCAGAAAACACCTGAAAAAACTCCCGATAAAACCGCAGCTCCTGCAGAAACTGCCGCTCCCGTAAGCGTAAACGATAAAATGAGCGCAATCCTTCAGGGCGTTGAAACCCCAAGATATGAAATTATGCCAATTGATGCTGAAAGCTTTGAAAGCTTTTTCTTTGTGCCATATGTTGATGGTGCCGAGGCGGTATGTGCCGATGCGCTTATTTCATCAACTGCACATTCAGTTTGCCTTGTATCTCTTCCAAACAGCGCAAATGCACAAAGCTTTGCCGCTCAGGTAAAACAAAACGCCGACCCCAGAAAATGGATCTGCGTTGAAGCTGAAAGCGTTCAGGTTGCAACACGGGGCAATATGGTGCTCCTTGTTATGAGCGACAGCGCTACTGCAAATGCAATTGTAAGTAACTTTAATAAATAAAAAATACAGGGTTTTACCCAATAAAAAGCTTTGGGGCATAACCCAAAGCTTTTTCTAAACTTTCAAGGAGTATAATTATGCTTTTTTCCAGCGTATCATTTATCTATCTTTTCCTGCCTGCGGTAATGCTTTTATATTTCGCATCGCCGCGCAAAATTAAAAACGCAGTGCTGCTTTTTTCGAGCCTTGCCTTTTACTTTATGGGCGAGCCGGTATATATCCTGCTACTGCTTTTTTCCTCGGTGTCCGATTTTGTTCACGGCCTTATTATAGATAAACTCCGTGGCAGACGAGGCGCAAAAATAGCGCTTGTTTCGGCAATAGTTATAAACCTTTTAATGCTTGGCTTTTTTAAATATGCCGATTTCTTTATAAGCCTTGTAAACTCTGCACTGGGAACACAAATTCCGCTTCTGAATATTCCTCTGCCCATTGGCATCAGCTTTTTCACTTTCCAGACAATGAGCTATTCCATAGATGTATTTAGAGGCGATACCGCCCCATCGAAAAACCTTTTAAATTTCGGGGCATATGTAACCCTTTTCCCTCAGCTTATTGCAGGGCCGATTGTGCGCTACCGCACCGTTGCCGCCGAGCTTGAAAACAGAAAAAGCACTATTTCGGACGTTTCAAGCGGAATGCTGCGCTTTTCCGTAGGCCTTGGCAAAAAGGTACTAATAGCCAATATGCTGGGCGAATTTTGCTCGGCTTTTCGAAATGCCTCCGAGCCTTCAACCCTTTTTTACTGGGTTTACGCCGTAGCTTACTGCCTGCAGATTTATTTCGATTTTTCAGGCTACAGCGATATGGCAATTGGTATGGGCAGAATGTTTGGCTTTAATTTTCCCGAAAACTTTAACTACCCCTTTATTTCCAAAAGCCTTTCAGAGTTCTGGCGCAGATGGCACATAACTCTTGGCACATGGTTTCGTGACTACGTTTATTTTCCCCTTGGCGGAAGCAGAGTAGGCAAAATAAAGCTTCTTAGAAATCTTTTTGTGGTTTGGCTTTTAACGGGCCTTTGGCATGGCGCAGCAGTAAATTTTGTGCTTTGGGGGCTTTCGTTTTTCGTTTTGTTGTCAATTGAAAAGCTGTTCCTTGGCAAATACCTTCAAAAAGCACCAGTTGCCCTTCAGATAGCCTACACAATATTTTTTACTCTCGTAACCTTTGTAATTTTCGGCAGCGCCGATGGCGGAACAATTTCGGGCGACCTTTCGGGCTTTTTCGGCCTTGCAAATTTGCCCTTTGTAAGCGGCGAAACACTTTACTATGTTAAAAGCTTTGCCCCCGTTATAATTTTTGCGGCAATCGGAGCTACTCCACTGCCAAAAAAAATATTCTCCCGCTATAGTGCGCTGGAGCCCATATTTATTGCAGCTGTAATTATTTTGTCAACTGCGTGCCTTGTAAACGGCTCCTTTAACCCGTTTTTGTATTTCAGATTTTAGGAGGTGGAAGTGTGAAAAAAAATATTTTAAATATAGCCGTATTTTGCGTTTTAATTTTTTCGCTTTCCCTTTGCTGGCTTTCGGGCGAAAAAAACGAAATTGTGGCATCAGAGCGAAGAAAAGCCGCACCAATGCCGCCATTTTCCGAAATACTAAGCGAAGAGTATTCGGGCAAGTTTGAAGATTTTATGCTGGACTCATTCCCTCTTCGTGAAAATTTTCGCAAAATAAATACATCCCTCCGCCTTGATTTTCTGGGGCAAAAGGATGTAAATAAAATTTATAAAGAAAATGGCCACTTGTCAAAAATTGATGCTCCTCTCGATGAAAGCTCGGTTTTGTATGTGGCCGATAAAATAAATTCTCTTAAAGAGAAATATTTTCCAGAGGCAAATGTTTTCTACTCGGCAATTCCCGACAAAAACTATTTTCTTGCTGCCTCACGCCCTCGCATAGATTATGACAAAATGCTGTCTTTAATGCAGGAAAACACAAACGCGCAGTATATCGATATTTTCAAAACCCTCACAATAGATGACTACTATTTTGGCGACACTCACTGGAGGCAGGAAAAAATATTAAATACCGCCGATACCCTTCTGGCAGAAATGGGAAACGAGGTAAAAAATGTTCCCTGCAAAGAAAACTTAATTGGCGATTTTAAAGGCGTTTATGCCTCTCAGGCGGCAATTGATTTTTCTGATACCCTTTACTGCCTTGAAAACGAATATATTTCCTCGGCAACGGTAGAAAGCGCTGAAAACGGAAGTAATCTTTTTGTTTACCAAACTGAAAAATTCAAAGGGGTTGACCCTTACGATGTATATTTGGGCGGAGCAGAAGCAGTGCTCGACATAAAAAGGCCGCTTTTCGAAGGCGAAGGGGAAAAACATTTAATTTTATTCCGCGATTCTTTCGGCAGCAGCATAGCACCCCTTCTTTTGAAAAACTACAGCCGTATAACACTGCTCGACCTTCGCTATGTTTCAAGCTTAATTTTAGACGAGTTTGTAAACTTTGAAAATGCTGATATACTTTTTCTCTACAACACGCAAATTTTAAATAGCGGACGACTTTTAAAATAATTTTTGAGAGAGAATTTTTTTGTTCTCTCACGCGCACGCGCGCGTATATAATATATTTTATTTTATCTTCTTTTATTTTATTTATTTAATGTGTTCAAAAGTATTGTCAAAAGTATAGTCAAAAGTATTGTCAAAATTAAGTTCATAACCTTGTTCACAATCGTGTTCAAAAAATAACCCCCCTGTGAAAAACAAGGGGGGCTATTTTTATAATTTTATATTCTGCAAACTCTCGATATAAGGCACATATTTTTTAGCCGCTTCATATCGTCTCTCAAACAAAATTTTCATACTGTTTCTCATAAGCTCTGTGTGCGCCTCACAGGATAAAATATTTTTAAGCGGGGCACAGCCTTCTCCTAAAACCATTTCCTCTTTAAACACAAGATGATTTGAATAATCTCCAATGCCGTGCATTGTACACCAGGCATCAAAATATTCCTGCAATTTGTCGTCATCTTTAATGCCATCGCAAAGCTCTGCTATATACTTCATAAAGCTTTCTTTTTCTGCGCCTTTAAGTAGATAAAGGCCTTCCATATCGAACCTGTATGGAATAATTTCAAAAGAGCAGTTGTCCGCCGAAATATCAAGCTTTGTCATATAACCAATGCTCCATGAAGGAGTTAAAACATTTGGCGCAGGAATTGGAAAATAGAAATTGCTCATACTGTAAATAATCGGCGCACCCTCGTACATTTCAAAGCCCTGAGGGCAGTGAGTGTGCATAGCAATAACAGCCGCCGCACCCAAATCAACAAAGTGGCGGTAAAGCTCTTTTTTACCGGGCGATGGGAACGGATTTTTCTCGTTTCCGCCGTGGAAATAAATAATTGGCTTCATTCCCTCTGCGATAGCGCCTTTTATGGCTTTTTTAACCCTTGTAAGGTTGTAGCCTGCAGTGCCGGGCAGGTTCTTTTCGGCAATACCAAACTCGTTTTCACAAACTGCAAAAATTGCTACTTTAACGCCGTCTTTCTCGAATATGGCAGGAAGATATGCCTCATCAATATTTTTTCCCGCGCCACACATCTGGTAGCCACGCCCTTTCAGCATATCCATCGTGTGAAACATTGCCCCTTCGCCAAAATCGCGTGTGTGATTGTTGGCAAGGCCTACGGCAGTTGGGTTTAAAATGTCTATGTATTTAATAAAACTGTCTTCAGCAATAAGGTTCGGACCGCTTTTTTCAATTGGCTTATAATCTTCTCGGTTTCCTAAAATGTTTTCAAGGTTTACCATAGAAAAATCGGCTTTTCTGAATTCTTCACTGGTTTCTGAAAAAGCCTTCTGCGCATTTTCATCTCCGGGATACTCGGGAAAATAGTTAAACGAAATGTCAGATGCAAATAAAATTTTCATAAAAATTCTCCTTAACACAAATTGCACCTACATAATACACTTTTTCACATAAAAATGCAATACTTTTCGGCAAAAAATTGACTTTATTTTGTTTATGTGATATCATTTTTCTGAAAGGTGGCACATTATGAAATTTAAACTTACTTTTTTACTCACATTTTTAATTTTAATCTGCTCTTTTACATATGTTTTTGCAGATGATATTCCCGTTATAAAAAACGATTTGTTCACTACAAAAATCACATTTAAAAGCGGCGAAATATTAGAAAAGAGCGGCATAATCGATGCCGATAAGCTTGAAAAAAGCGAAGCTGCGTCAAACATTTTATCTTACGAAATTTTAAAGGGTGACACTTCGCTTATTCTGGTAAATCTTTTTGATATTAAATGCGAAAACGATGCGGCGCTTTTTGGCGAAACAGCACCGCTAAACGGCTACTATTCTGTCACTTTTACCCTTTCCGAAAAAGATAACACCGAGGTTTTTTTAACAGGCTTAACCCCCAAAAACCTTGAAAAGGTTCAGAATTCTTTTCTTGAAAGCGTAATTGAAAACTCGCAGTTTTCTTTAGAGGATCTTGATTTTATCGACACCGAAAAACTTGCCCCGTGGGAGGATGGCGACGATTTGCTCTGCTGGGCGGCAACCTCTTCAAATATGCTCCACTACACAGGCTGGGCACAAAAGGCAAACCCCGCCTTTAAAACAACTGACGATATTTTTGATATTTTTGTTGAAAACTTTACCGACGATGTTGGTAACGCCTACAGCGCTTTTGAGTGGTTTTTAAACGGCGTGTATACAAACCAGAACAGAGAAAATGTTGCTCAGGTTAAAAACTATGGCAAAAGCGGAGCTTATTTAAAAGAATATGCCGCTTCGGAAATAACAAGTGAAATCGAGCGGGAAGATATGGCAAATCACTTTTACAAGGGATATGATAAATTACACGAAGGCTATGGAATATATCTTGTAATCGGCTGGATGAACGAATATGCCGAGGCTGTTGACACTTCCCACGCGGTTACAATGTGGGGATATATTTGCGATAAAGATTATAGTGAGCGCTATCCCGAATATTTTAAAGCCTTTATTGTATCTGATTCTGACGATAATCAGATAACCTCAACCGACAGGCGAAACTCCCCAAACACCCTTCATGTTTTAAATTTGTCACACTATAAAAACTTTGGCTATAACACCTGGAAAACCGATGGTTATGGCGATTGCGGCATTTTTTTGGGTTATACGGCATATGCCCCCTACTCCGACTCAATTTTATACGAAACCGATGCCGCGGCAACCAAAAACCCCATAAAAGAGCCCGACCTTCAGCCCTATGAGATAACCCTTACTCAAAACGGAGTTACATATTCTTTAAATGAATTTAGCAAATTTCACAGCGGAAAAAACATTATTTTAAAAGCAAATATTGCAAACGATGCCGCCGTAGAATGCCCTTATGGCGCAAATCTTGCTCTTAAAGTTATAAACAAAAAAAGCGGAAAAACTGTATATACCAAAAGCTATGATATAACCGCAACTATTCCGCATTTTAATATTTTAAAGCTTGATTTTCAGCATAGTCTGCCAACCCTTGAAAACGGCAGTTACAGCGCAGTTTTAACTTTAAACGGAGGCAAGGCAATTTCCGAGGCATATTACTATAATAACACCAAAGAGTGGGATTTTGAAATTGCTTCTCCGCCATCGCTTCCTTCAAAATTTACTGCGGCGGTGGGCAAGTTTGAAAAAGGCGCAGCAAACGTAGGCTTTTCCTTTGGAAATTTCAGTGCATCTTCTCTGCCCGAGGGCGCAGAAGGCTTTGTTTATAAATCCGCTTACATTGATGGAGAGTGGAGCGAATATGAGATTTTAAATACTTCGGGCATTCTTCCGGAAAACTCCGAAATTTTGGCAGAAGGCACAAAAGTAAAGTTTAAATACGAACTTTATTTGGGCGAAGGCGCTGCTCCTCTTTCCCTTACTTCGCCCGAATATGCTCTTTCTTACGATAAGCTTGATATTTATGAAACAGAAGATAACGCTTTCTGGAGTGTATATCTTCCCTATGGCGAAACAACTATGCCCTACGATATGTTTGCATTTAAAGTTAAAAATATATCAACGGTCAATAACGGAAATATAAAATACAGCGTAACAGTTTATGCTAAAGCCGAAAACATGGTTTTATTTAAAGCAGAAAACCAAACTGTTGCCTACGGCGGGGAAAGCGCCCAGTATGAAATAACCTCCTGGCAAGAGCCTCTCCCACGAGGCGCACACGATATTTATGCAGTGCTTGAAAGCGATGTAATGGAAAAGCGCGAAATATATCTCGGAACCGTAGTTATGGAGGAAAAGGGCAGTAACAGGGTAACCATACAGGAAAATATATGGGACACCTTAGATGGCGAAACCTCCCTTCAGGAAGCCATTACATATGTACAAAATTCGCCCGAAGCTGATGAGGTAATAATTCCCGCAGGCTTTAAAATAACTCTTGAGTATCCTATGAGCCCGTATAGCATTACCATAAACGGAAACGGAAGCGAAATTTGTTCAAACAGTGGTATTTTTACAATATATGGTTCAAACCTTACCTTAAAAAATTTAACCCTGAACGGAAATAATGTGTCAGGCTCTTTTGGCATTTATTCAACAATGTCAACCATAAATCTTGAAAACGTGAAAATCATCAATATGAATGGCAGCAAACTTGGCGTTACCATAGATGCTCAAAACCAAAGCAAAGTTTACGCCAAAAACTGTACATTTATGGATAATACCGCCACAGGCAACTATATAATCTACGGCCAAAACTCTGTTTTGCAGTTTTTAAACTGCGTTTGGGAAAACTTGAGCACCTATTCCGATATTGTTTATCACAAAGGCGGAAATATGATTCTTGCAAACTGCACCATTGGCCGCATAAACTGCCTTAATAATTTTAACACACCAACTCTTTTAAACAACGATGGAAACGGCCAGGCGCTGATTTACGGCTCAATTATTGCAGGCGAGGTTTCGGGCTACACCTCTGTTTACGGCTCATATATCTGAAGTAAAGGCCAATCTGCTTATACTTCCTGCGATGCCAACACATCCACAGGCGAAATTGACACAATTTTGCTAACCGATGAAAACGGCTTGCCCGTATATAAAAACGGCCGCTATACTTTAAGTGAAAATATTTTAAAAGGCTTATATCTTAAAAACGATAATGGCATTTTGTATTATAGCTACGATGGCAACACTTACACAAATACTTATCGCGAAACGCCCTTTACATCAGATGATTTGTCCCATGATATGTTCGGCGTAAATCACGGCGCACTTACAGGCACCGATGCCACCCCTGCAAAGGTGGGCGGCGTTGTAAGCAGAGGCGAAAACAGTTATACAGTATTTCTCCCAAGAGCCGAAAGTGCATACTTTACCGTAAGCAGCTTTAAGGAAAATGGCAGCCTTAATTCTTCCAGCACAGAAGAAATGCAGTTGTCCCTCGGTAAAAATGTAATCCCTCTTCCCGAAAGAGATGAAAGTTTTGATTATAAATATATGCTTTGGAAAGCCGATTTAACCCCGCTTCATTCAGCGGTTGAATACTATGCCGATTAATTGCATCTGCGATGCTTGAATAGAAACCTTCGGTTTCATGAATTGACGGCAAGCCATCATGAATTAAATTTCTTCGAAATTCATTATGGAAGAAAATCTCTGATTTTCTACATCAATGCGCCGAGGTGCAATTCATGACACAACGTGTCAGTTCATACCAAAGGTAATTCATGCGCTGAAAGCGCTATTAATTTAAAAACCTCTCTTCCAAGTGAAGAGAGGTTTTTGTTTTATTCAAGCCCCATCATGCGGCGCATTTCAAGGCGTTTTTCGTTTTGATAACGGTCGCGCAGTCTGCGCATTGCATCTCCCGTAATTTCCCAAACTCTATCGCAGTGGTCGCTTTTGTAGTCACAAGGCTCGCCGCCGCGGTAGCTCCATGCAATAATAGTTCTTGCTCCCACATCGTAAGCCGCATCGGCAGCAAGATAAATTTCTTCCTCGTGGCCCGATTTGTTAAAATATGTCTGAATCCAAAGGTGGCTTTGTTTGCCTTTTTCGGTAACAGTATCCATAAAATCTTTGGAAAAATTGTAAACATACTCGTATGGGTTTTCCCTGTCATACCAGTAAGGGTCGGTTCCGATATCGTCAATATATGGCAAATCTAAAATACCCTTTATAAGCTGAAGGCTCTTCGGCATAAGGCAGGTAACATTTTTCATACCCAGATTGTGCGCATACTCTGTAACTGTGGCAAAATAGTTGCCAACGCTCCAGGCCTGAAAATCGCGAACATCATCGTTAGCTTTTTCGGGCATATCGTAGCCGTATTTTTCTTTAAAAAGAGAGCGGCACACGGGGCAGGTACAGTCGTAAATGCCTTCTTTGTCTACGTTCATATGTGGCTCGTCCCAGAAAAGAGTATCGCCGCCTGCTTCTTTAACGTGGTCTATCCAGTTTTTTGAAAAATCCACAAAAGCCTGATGATTAAAACATACGCTTACAGGGCTTATCTCGCCGTTTGATTTTATGCGCCTGCATTCGGGGTGATATCCCAAAAAGTGACATTTGTCCCCCGGAGGGCCACCAATTCCCCAGTTGTCAACCCAAACCTCAAGGCCTTTTTCTTTGGAAATATCAAAAATTTCCTTCATATTTTTGGGGTTTCGGTCCATATCGTTATGAGTGTACATATGTACAACAAGATTCATATTTTTTTCAACAAGTTGCTGCATATCATATTCAACGTGCTTTAAAAAACGGTTGCCGTGATACGCTGCGCCAAGCCTCAATTTTTCCATAAAAATCCTCCTGAAACGTTTTTAACTTAATTATAATCTCAGTGTGTGCCAAAGTCAAGTAAGAAAAGGCATAAAAAAGTAGCCTTTTCAACTTAAATTCAGTATTTTATTCATATATTCTCGGAACTCTTTTGCTTATTCCGCAAACAATTTCGTAGTTTATGGTGTTTGCAAGGGCGGCAATTTCTTCGCAGCTTACCTCTTTGTTGCCGCATTTGCCCATTAAAGTAACCTCATCGCCTACTTTTAAGTTTTCAATGCCCGTAACGTCAACCATAAACTGGTCCATACAAACTCTGCCTACTACTTTTGCGTATTCTCCCCCTGCAATTATTCTGCCCCTGTTTGATAAAAGGCGCGGATAACCGTCAGCATAGCCTACGGGAATAGTAGCAATTTTCATTTCATTTTCGGCAACAAATGTTTTGCCGTAGCTTACCCCGTCACCTTTTTCAACTGTTTTGATGTGTGCAATAAAGCTTTTAAAAGTCATTGCAGGAGTAAGCGATAAGTTTTCTTTTTTAACCTCGCCCGATGGGTAAAGCCCGTAAGTTACAATGCCGCTTCTTGCCGCCTCGTAGGGAAAGCCCTCAAACTCCATAATGCCTGCGCTGTTTGCGGTGTGGCGAACAGGAATTATAACCCCTGCCGCCTTAAGGCTTTCATAAAAGGTGTCAAAGCGCTCTTTCTGCAAAAGTGTATATGCTTTGTCAGCCTCATCAGCTGTGGCAAAGTGTGTAAAAATGCCTTCAACTTCAATGTTTTCAAGGTCTTTTATCTTCTTTATTTCGCCAATGCTTTCATCACTTGGCAAAAAGCCTATTCTGCCCATTCCCGTATCAAGCTTTATGTGAACTTTTACTTTTTCACCGCATTTTTTTGCCGCCTCATTTAAAGCTGCGGCATCGCCAAAGCTGAAAATTGTAAGAGTAACATGGTTTTCAATAGCGCTTTCGTAAAAATCGTGATGAAGAAAGCCAAGTATTAAAATAGGTTTTTTTGTAACTTTTCTGATTTCCAGTGCCTCGTCAATTGTGGCAACGGCAAATCTGTCCACCGTATTTTCAACCCTTTTTGCTATTCTTACTGCACCGTGGCCGTAGCCATCAGCCTTAATAACTGCAAAAAGCTCACATTTTTGGGGCAAACGCGCCCTTACATTTAAAAGATTTTGGTTTATTGCATCTAAATTTATAAATGCTGCTGCTCTTAAATTCATTTTACATTACCTGCCTTAAATATTCATATGTCATAACTGCCGCTGCGGCAGAAACGTTTAAAGATTCCGCCCCGCCGGGCATTGGAATTAAAATGTGCTCGTGGCAAAGGGATTGAATTTCATCTGAAATTCCGTCGCCCTCGTTTCCCACAACAATTACCGCCTTTTTACTGAAATTACACTCAAAAAGCGGCTTACTTTTGTCACTTAGTATGCCCCCGTAAAAAGTATAATTTTCAGAAAATAAATAATTTTTAACTTTCTCATTAAATTCAATGGGCGGCGCGGCAAAAACTCCGCCCATGGAGGCACGGGTACATTTGGGGCTGTATGGGTCTGTGCAACCTTTTGTTAAAAGCCCTGCACCTGTGGCGTGGCAAAGCCTTATAATTGTGCCCATATTCCCCGGGTCGCGAACGCCGTCACAAAGAATATATAAATTTTTGCCTTCTGCCGAAATGTTAACATCTTTTTTTCTTGCAACCGCCAAAATCCCCTGTGAATTAACGGTTTCCGCAACTTTGTCAAAAACCTTTGGGGAAAGGGTAAAGCTTTCTTTGCAGTTTATTTTCTCCCCTTCAAAGCCTTCTTTGTAAAAAACAGAAACTATCTCCGCTCCAAAGCGCACGCTGTCATACACAAGGCGCACCCCTTCAAGCAGACAAAGCCCTGCCTCGTCCCTTACCGATTTCTTTTTAAGGGTATTTAAAAACTTAATTTTTTCGTTTGAAGTGCTGGAAATATACATATTGCCTCCAAAAATCATTGAGTATGCTTAAATTATACCAAACAAAATATAAAAATGCAATAAAAAAACCTCTCAGTTTCCCGAAAGGTTTTTAAAATTATTTTCCAAACATTTTTCTTGCGGTGTGCATAATATTTATGTCCTTATCAAGATAAGGCTCGGCGTAAATATCTTCAACTGCGTAGCCTAAATTTGCGGCATCGGCCATAAGGGCATAAAGCTTTCTTTTTGTTGTAAGCAGCCACGATGCGCTCATATAACCTTTAACCGATTTTTCGCTGAGAAAGTTTTTACCAAAGCGAACATTGTCTTTATTTGCAAGATGCCAGCTCCATGTAGAACCCGTGAGCACTTGTTCGTAGCCCCACTTGTCAAATTTGCTGCAGTAGTTTGCAAAGGAATTTTTCTCACACATTTCGCTGTGAAAACGCATCGAACCATAGTTAAAGTTTGAAAGGAGAACATCTTTTCCTATGTATTTTTCAAACATCTCGTCGCCGCCCATACCTGCAATGCTCTTTTCGTCAACCCAAATCCATGGCCTAACGCCTTTCGCCCTGCAAACATCGAAAAGGAAATTGGCATCTTTAAGCTGCACCAGGCAGTCGCGCACAACAGAAATATACTGCGCTGCCTCTGCGGCGGCATTTTCTTCTTCAAGGCCTAAATGGAAAAACGGCGGAGTATCGAAAACTTCTATAAGCTCTTCAATAACGTCTTTGCAAACCTCGTAATATTTCTCTGTTCCAACCATAAAGGCATATTCTTTAAGCCATGCGCTGTGGCAGCATGAAAAGTTGCACTTTGGAATAGGAGTAATTCCCATTTTGCGCAGGCGGGCAAGTTCCGCGCGAAGCTCGTCTTTCGTCCATGCGCCCTTAATTGATATTTCAGGGTGACGGTCATATAAAACGCCGTCGGCAACGTCAATTACCAAAGTATTTATGCCACATTCAGGCAAAAAAGCGGTAACTTTGTCCCAAACTTCCTTGTCACAGTTTAATTCTTCTCTGTATATAAAATCTTCACTGTCAAGGTATGACCTTGCGTTATGGTCTTTTTTCTGCCAGTTGTTCGTTCCAAGATGCAGTAAAAATGCAATTATTTCAGGTTTTTTGCTCATAATAAATGCTCCTTTTCCATATTTCCAGTAAATTTTATCATACAAAGAAAAGCAAGTCAACAATTAAAACCAAAAACAATTTATTTTCTTTTGTTTACTTCGTTTGTAAAGTATTCCAATACCTCGTGGCCAAAACAGGTAAGATAATGCTCACACTCGCCACAATAACAATCTATAATTTCCCCATTTTCGTCAATATGCTCCCCATCGCGCAAACAATCTTTTCCGTCCTTTGAAGGATTTATATTCATATTTTCACCTCCGCATATATATAATAGCACAAAAAAACAATATAGGCAATACATTTGTTATGTGTACGCAATTTTTTGTTTAAAATATAATTGTATTGCAGAGGTGATTATATGAGAAAATTTAAAATACCTTCAATTCCACCAACAACAAACAAATGCATCCGCTTTCCCAATGACATTATTGAAAATGTTGAGAAAGCCATTACAGGAAAAGACTGTACTTTTTCTGCATTTGTTGTTGAGGCGGTAAGGGTTGCCCTTGAAAATATTGAAGAAGATAACTAAAAAAGGTGCGGAAAAGCCGCACCTTAATTATTAAATGTCTTCGTCTAAAATCGAGCAAATATCGCCAAGCTCATTGTCCCAAATCATAATTTTAACATGATCTGCGCTTTCGTCGAAATTGTCAAACCATAAATCGTAGTTCTCTGTAATATCCTTTTCCCATTTCTGGAAAGAAGTTAATTTTTCATTTTTGAAGCACGCAGCATAAATGTTTGCACCATAAACTGCTTCTTCGCAAAAAATCATTATTTCGCCTGTTGCGGCATCAAATTCCGCATAAACAGGGTCGTCTGCAATTTGTACGGCGTATTCCCATTTTTCGGTTTTGTTGCCTGCCATATCTTCAAACCACAAAACAAGTTTTGCCGCCTTGGAATAATCATATCCTTCATTCAAGAACCCAATTTGTGTTTCGGTTACATATTCATTTACCGTTTGATATGGAATATAGCCGATTAATTCATTTCCATTAGCATCGTAAAGCATATAGCGAATATTCGCTTTTTCATTCACGCTGAACTCAACAGGCACGCTTATTTGTCCATACTCATCAATCTTAAGCTTTGTATTAACACTTATAATTTCAGCTTCAGGCGCCACAGAATCCACAAATATGCTAACCTTTCGAACCGCGCTTTCAACCCCGTCGGAGGTTTTAAATTTTGCGTAAACCGTAACTTTTCCCTGATTTGCACCAAGATTATAAAGTACGCCTTCTTCAATTGCCTTGTAGCTTGCCGAAGCAAGAGCCGCCTCGCTGGAGGCTAATTTGTAATAAGCATATTTCGATTTTGGAAGGTTTAAAACTTCGCAATTTCTGTTTGTGGCCGCTCTCTGGAAACCGAAAGAATCATCAAGCTTAAAGTTTCCAACGCCATTATATGCGTCAATGTAAATACAATCTGCCCATTCTCCGCCTACCTCAACATTAAATTCTTTATCAGAGCCACCATAATTGGTCTCATAATAACAAAGTGTATTTATAGCGTTTAAATCGCTTTTTCTGAACTTTGCCGAGGTAGCAGTGTTTGAATAAGAATTAACCGCTTTACCTGTTTTTGATACATCATCATATGCACACAATGTAACAGTTTGTGCCGTAGTGAAGCCTTCTGTAAAAATTTCAACATCGCTGCCTGTCTTGTTAATTGCGTTGTAAATAAATGGTGCATAGCAATATGAAAGGTAATTAATATTCATATTCCACTCATATGATGGAACAACCAGTTCAGAGCCGTTATACATTCTTAAAAATGCACCATCATCTATTTCTTCATTTATTTTAACCACAAAGTATTTTTCTTCGCCCGAAGTAAATAAACTGCGATGAAAAGTTAAAGCTTTTTCTGTTCCATTATCATATTCCAGTTTGTATGTAAGGTTTGCGGGGTTTAAATTTTCTGATTCAATACAGCATTCTATATATGTTGTATCGCCATTATATACGGCTCTGCCCGCATACTGCCAAACAGCTGCACTTGAGCCTGCAATAACATTTAATGCTCTGGTAGAAACCAAATTTCCGTAAGTAGCCTTTAAAGTGTATTCCCCTGCTGTGAGAGTTTTTGTAACAGTCATACTGTAAGAGCTGCCTTCAAGGCCCTGAGAGGTTGCAACAACCTGGCCGCTTTCATTTATAAGATTAACGCTTATATTATTGCGGTCGCTGATATTGTAGCTGTCAACATAAGCATAAAACTTTGTTGTGTTTGCCGGCAACGATTGTAAATATTCCCCATTACTGTCATAAATATTTCCTACAACAATTTTAGCATCGGAAATAACTTCAACATCTAACGCTCTCATAGAATATCCGTCTTTAAAAACCATCATATATTTATGGTTTTTGTTAAGTGCCGAATTTATGCTCACATAGCCTTCAAACTCGCCATATTGCGAAAGAAAATTTATTTCGCTTAGTGTGCTTACTTTTGTGCCTGTTGTAGCATCAAAAAGATAAACATCTATTTTGCTTTTTTCGCTCTCGCTGTATGTAGCATAGCCAAAGCCCTTCTGCCAAAGGCCAAAGTGTGCCTCTGTAGCATTTACCGCAAGAACTTCTTCACAATAAACACCCTCGTTTAAAATCTCTCCGCCATCGGTTTCTATAAAGTCATAAAGCTGCCTGCTGCACATTAAATAATCCCAATTATTATAGTTTTCCTCGGTGGTTCCTTTTTCGCATATGTAAATGGTATTGCTTATATCAAAATAAACATCTATACCGAATGACACCTCAAATGATTTGTCAGCCAATATTTTAACATCCTGCTTTGCTAATGTTCCTTCATAATCATTTTCATAAAAAACGGTAAGCTCTTCTCCGGCCTCAACATTTGCCATATAAACTTTCAAAGCATTGCTATTATAGTCCATAACCTCAATATCTTTTATGGCATACCAGTCATCCGCCCATTGTGATTCGCCATCTGGTGCTTCAATGGTATATTTACCTGTGTAATTAAGTTCTATAAAATAATCGGTATATGTTTCAATATTTCCCACAACCTGCATCTGGTAAACAAGAGCCCAATCCTTATAGTAAACGCCTGTTTGCTTTGCTATAAGTGTACCGTTTTCATCTTTTACTGAAAGGGTAAGCTTTTGCCTGAAATCTACCAGGTCGCCATTAAGTGTAATTTCAATTGTTTCGCTGTCCAGGAAAAAATCTTGCGAGTAAATCTCACTGATATAAACTGTTTCCTCAGAGCTTGCAAACAAATCGGCCATAGGTTCGTTTTCTGCTTTTGTTCCCATATAAAAGCCGTTTTCGTTTCTTAAGATTTTAACAGTTTTAACCTGCGCGGCATTGTTTTCCTCAGCCAAAGCGGGTGTAAACATTGTTAAAACCATTAAAGCAGACAAAAGTACTGCAAAAATTCTTTTTTTCATAATAACATTCCTTTCCGCACACCAAATTTTTCAAAACAAAAACCTCTCAATCCGGTAGACTTAAGAGGTTTTTACAATTATGCTTATAAAGCAGCTTTTGCTTTTTCAACTAAAGCTGTAAATGCTGCAGGGTCTGCAATAGCAATTTCAGAAAGCATTTTTCTGTTGATATCAATATTAGCTTTTTTAAGACCATTCATAAATCTTGAATAGTTAATATCGTTCATTTTGCAAGCAGCACTGATACGAGTAATCCAGAGTCTTCTGAAATCTCTCTTTTTCTGTTTTCTGCCAACATATGCATAAACCAAGGATTTCATAACTGCCTGATTAGCAATACGGAAGTTTGTGGACTTAGCGCCCCTGAAACCCTTTGCAAGTTTTAAAATTTTGTTTCTTCTTTTTCTGGTGTTCATAGCACCTTTAACACGAGCCATCTAATTCCCCTCCTTATTTGTATGGTATCAATCTCTTGATTGTAGCTGCGTTTGGAACGGAAGCGTAAGAAACCTTACGAAGTCTTCTTTTCCTTTTAGTTGTTTTTTTAGTAAGAATATGGCTTTTGAAAGCTTTACCTCTTTTTACTTTACCATTTTTTGTGAGGCTGAATCTTTTAGCTGCGCCTCTGTGAGTTTTAAGTTTAGGCAATGTAAACTCCTCCTTATCAATTTTTTAATATCTAAATTCGCAAAAGCGATTATTTAGGCGATACAAACATAGTCATAAATCTGCCTTCAAGCTTTGGAGCTTTGTCGATATTTGCAACTTCGCGAACGCCGTCGGCAAATTTTTGTAAAATCGCTTCGCCAAGAGCAGCATGCTGAACTTCTCTTCCTCTGAAGCGGATGGTAACTTTAACTTTGTCACCTTTTGAAAGGAACTTAAGCGCATGGTTAAGTTTGGTGTTAAAATCGTGGTCATCAATAGTTGGCGAAAGCCTAACCTCTTTGGTATCAACAACCTTCTGATTTTTTCTGGCTTCTTTTTCTTTTTTAGCCTGTTCAAATTTAAATTTGCCGTAGTCCATAATGCGGCAAACAGGCGGTTCAGCCTTAGGGGCAATTTTAACAAGGTCTAAATTTTTAGCATAAGCCATGCTCTGCGCTTCTTTTGCGGAAACTATTCCAAGCTGTGATCCGTCACTGTCAATGAGCCTTACTTCCTTATCGCGGATTTCCTCATTGATCATCATTTCTTTACCTATTGTAAAGCACCTCCCAAAATTTTTCTGCACAAAAAAAGTGCAGCCAAAACAAGCAGCACAAAAAATCTCAAAAGTTTATTTACCGTTTAGCTTTCGCACTACGGTGAGAGCTCTCACTCTGCTTGTTCCTTGATATTATACTACCACTTTTCCATTTTGTCAACACTTTTTTAAAATTAATTGCAAATAAATTTGCATGAATTTTTTCTCGTTCCGAAGGAACATATCGAGTTTACAACGTAAACATATCGAGCCGCAAGGCATATCGAGCGCGAAGCGCATATCGAGTTGCCGAAGGCAATTCATTAAATTTTATTTCCGTCATCTAAAATAAAAAATCCTTCAAATTTCGCATTACAAGCCTTAGCTATTGCCAGTAAATCCTTTTCAGTCAGGTTATCTCTTTTTAGTTTTGCACCAATATTCTGCGCCGAAGTTCTCGGCTCAATTTTTTCTGCCAAATCACTTATTGTCATTCCTTTTGCCGCAAGTAACATTTTAACTTTCACAGCCATTCCCATAAAATATATCCCCCTTTGTTATTATTATAAACTATAATATTTATAAAATCAAATAAAAAATTTATAAAACAAATAAAATAAGTCTCTGTATTAGATAAGTATTGGTATGCATAAATGACCTTTTTATGAATACATAATAGAAAATGAGAGGGAGCAAGGTGTATTTCAACCTTGCTCCGATACAGATATTTAGTTCAACAAATTGGAATTCGTCAGTATCTATTCCCATACAGCATTCTTGCTTCTTTGGTATATTTATTTACAAGTTCAGTTTTAGCATTTGTATAAGCATCTCTGTTATACTCGTATTGCTTCCATAACTTCAATTTTAATTCTTCATATTCCTTTGCCACATTTGGTTGCTCGATGAGATAATCTCTGAAATACAATTCATTGTTATCACCTACATATCTCAAATGTAAATGGAATACCCGTTCAGCAAAACCGTTCTCTGTATATCCTTTATTAAAAGACAATCCCTTATCACTTTGCGACATACAAATATAGCCACTGTTGATAATCAAGTCTTTATAGTCAAGTAAATTACTCTCTTTTGGAACTTCCACAAGAATATCAATGATTGGTTTCGCCCAAATAGAAGAAACCGCAGTGCTTCCTATATGACTTATTCTTTCGACTTGAGAAAGAACGCTTTTTAACAGACATTCTTCTTCAAGATACCATTCTCTCCAGCAATCTTGATGTTCTTTTAAGAAAATCGGAAATAACTTCCACAGTTCTTCTAAACTCATTTCAGATAATTTCTTTCTCATTATTCGCACCTACAAATTGGAATTTGTCAGTTATTTAACTGCCTTAACGGTGTATGTTGCTCCCCAATGGTTCAAAACCTCGACATTGGAAAAACCTGCTTCAAGTAATGCTTCAATCTCGTGTTTCACAGTGAGGGGTGTATCATAATGGTAAAACTCGTCATCGGTAATACCTTGTTCTGTTTTTAAGGCAATCAAGTTTTGACGATGCATCTCTTCTTCGTCATCTGACAAGGAGAAGTAATCCGTCAGTATAAAGTAACCGTTTTCTTTCAGTGCAGTATGAAGTTTAGCATATAGGGGAATTTTCTCCTCTTTTGTAAAATGATGCAGACTTTCAACAGACACAGCGGCATCAAACACATTTTCACCAAGCGGAACATCAAAATATGAGTCAAGAATCAAGGTTATATTCTTGCCAACGAATTTTCGTTGAAGCTCGGTTAGCATTGCTTGTGAAAGGTCTATTCCCGTAACCTTTGCCGAAGAATTAAGCTTATAATATTCTTGCAGTTCCAATCCTGTACCGCAACCCAAATCAAGTATGCAACAGTTTTCAGCGGTCGGTAATTGCTTTGCCGTAAAAGGATAGAACTCGCTTGCATATTCGATGTTAGTCATCATATGCTCATCATATCCGTCAAGTCTTGCCTCAAAGAAATCACTCATTTTTTCAAGCATACAAAACCTCCGTTAAATTCTTATTTGTCGAACTCTTTCTATCTATATAGATTGTAAAAAGTTTCAATATCTAACTATATTGTAGCATTTTTTTGCCTATTTGTCATCTATTTACGCATAATTATCTTAAAAAATGTATATTTTTTGTTCACCAATACTCATGTAGGACAGAGACTAAAATAATTTAATTTCACTACTGACAAAATCAACTTTTAAGTTTATAATATAAATAAATATATTTGTCAGACAAACATATTTATTTTTCGAAAAGAGGTGAAAAAATGCAGCAACTTAAATAAATTATTATTTTGCGGCAAATATAGTTTTGCCTCTACGAGGTGGCACTTTTGGCGCAAAAGTTACCAAAACGAAGGGGGATTGCGATTTCCCCCTTCAACCCCTTGAAACGCCCTCGCTGGGGCGTAAAAACATCAACAGCCGCCCTAATATAAGTTTACGGGTTTTGTTTTTAAAAAATTTTCTTTCTTTGTACCGCCGTATGACAACGCCGAACTTATCGGCTAGTCATACTAACCTCGTGTATCAGCAGCGGAAATTGATATACACGAGGTTTCGGCAGTCAAAAGAAAATTTTCTAAAAACCTTAGTTTGCAATTTATAGAAAATCTTCGATTTTCGACATTAACGTGCCAAAGGCACAATTCATGACGCGAAGTGTCAATTCATACCGAAGGCAATTCATGCGCTGAAAGCGCAATTCATTAAATATTTAAAATTCTTTTCGCATTCCCTGCAAAAATCATTTCCTTTTCCCTATCCGAAATTTTTTCGCCCAAAACGCCTGCAATATACATTTTAAGGTTGCAGATGGGGTAATCTGTTCCAAACAGTATTCGCTCGGCACCCACCGAAGAACAAAGCTTTTTCAGCACACCGTAGCGGAAAAGCCCCGTTCCCGAAAGGTCTAAATATGCATTTTCCTGCCTTTCCATAAGCTCGATATGCTGCCTTACTTCCGGTGCCTCGCCCGGATGAGCAATAACAAATGTAAGGTTTTTAAAGCTTTTGATAAGGGACTCCATTTTGTCAAAATACATTCTGTGAATACTTATGGTAAACCCGTCGGCCGCATCAAGTATTTCAAAAAGGCCGCTGTGGTCGTAATTCCACTCGTGATAATAAGGAACAAGCTCCCCTATAAGCTTTACACCCTTTTTCCTTGCAATTTCAATTTCCTTAATACTCTCCTCCACGAAATTCGGGTTTATGTGAATTCCGGGAATATATATGTCGCCCCATTTTTCTTTCATTTCATAGGCGAGAGTGTTAGCTTTTTTAATTCTTTCAAAATCGTTGCCCTGGCCTGTTAAAACGCTTCCGCAAAAATGCGAAACGCCCTCTTCCATCATATCTTTTACAATGTCACACTTTAAAGCGCTTTTGTAAGAGCATAAGTTTTCCTCATCCGATAAAAAAGGATGTGTGTGAAAATCTATAATTTCAAACATAAAAATCACCTCAAAGTAATTTTATCACACATTGAATTTTTGTCAATAATTGTTGACAATAAAAAAATGCAGTGCTATAATCTATTTGCACTATATCCGACTTGAGCGGAACAGTAGCAGGAGGTATTATTATGAATCAGAGTTCAAAAACTCAAAAACTTGTAGGCACGGCCATTTTGGCTGCCATAGTGTTTGTGCTTCAAACATTTGCAAGTTCAATTCACATCGGCCCGTTTTCAATTACGCTGGCTCTGGTGCCGATAATAATCGGCG
This sequence comes from Clostridia bacterium, assembly GCA_045590195.1. Classification (GTDB taxonomy): domain Bacteria; phylum Bacillota; class Clostridia; order UMGS1883; family UMGS1540; genus JAZNQN01. The sequence goes on from JAZNQN010000051.1 coordinate 33,357, forward strand.
CAATTGTATTCGGCCCCGTGTCAGGCGCTGCACTTGGCGCAGTATTTGGAGCTGTTGTGTGCTATGCGGTTATTACCGGCGCTGATGTTGGTGGCAATTTAATGCTTCAGCAAAATGCGGCAGTAACTTTAATTGTTTGTATTTTGAAAAGCACCATTGCAGGCTATGTGGCAGGCATAATTGCAAAAAAGGTTAAAGGCACCGTGGGAACAGTTCTGGCGGCAATTGCATGCCCCGTTTGTAACACAGGTATTTTGTCACTTGCGATGATTTTTGTTTTTAAAGATCTTGTTGCTTCGTGGGCAGCGTTAGCAGGCTTTTCATCGTCAATTCTTTATATAATAGTTGGCGTTGTGGGGCTTAACTTTTTAGTTGAGCTTGCAATAAATATTGTATTTGTTCCAACAATTACCCATATTATTAAAGCTGTTAAAAAATAAGAGGGAAATTTTATGATTTTTGCAATAAATATTGGCAATACTCATACATCCTTTTGCCCCATTTCAGGCGGCGAAATGGGCGAAATTTTTAAAATTGCAACCGATAAAAGCGATACAGCTTATGGCTACGGCGCAAAAATCAAACAAATTTTTGATATTGCCGAAATTTGCGTTTCATCTTTTGAGGGAGCAATAATTTCGTCGGTAGTTCCGCCTGTAACCGAAAGCGTTAAAAAAGCGGTTGAGCTTTTGTGTGGCATAACGCCGCTTGTAGTTGGCGCAGGCGTTAAAACCGGGCTTAATATTTCTATTGACGACCCCGGAACAGTTGCCTCTGACCTTGTTGCAACAGCCACCGCCGCAAAGGAGCACTACCCTTTGCCCTGTATAATTATAAATACCGCAACCGCAACAACCATAACGCTTGTTTCGGCAGACGGAAAGTATAAAGGCGGCGCAATTTATCCGGGAATAGATTTGTCCCTTTCGGCTCTTGCAGAAAACGCATCGCTTTTGCCGCAAATAGAACTTGCGCCCCCAAAGCGCGCAGTTTCAACCAATACGGTTGACAGTATGAAATCGGGCATAATTTACGGCAGTGCCGGCGCGGTTGACGGAATTTTGTACGCCTTTGAAAAAGAGCTTGATGCATCTCCTTCAATTGTTGCAACAGGCAAAAACGCCACCCTTTTGCAAAAGTATTGTAACCATAAAATTTTGTGCGATGAAAAACTTTTGTTTAAAGGCCTTTACATCATATATAACAAAAACTCAAAATAACAAAACCCACCATCGTTTGATGGTGGGTTTTAATTTGTGAGGCTTTTATTTTAACGCTTCAATCAATTTTCCAATAACTATTTCAAATGCCGCTCCGTACCAGTGATTGTCAAGTTTCATAGTAGCTTTAATACATTCAACTGTGTAATCTGCCGCAATTTTTGCCGCTTCATAAGCCGATTTTCCTCTTGTAAGTGCGCCAACAAAGGCCGAGGCATAAATATCGCCTGTTCCGTGGCAGCTGCCATCTAAAAACTCGTGTTCGTAGTAAGAATATTCGCCGTTTTCCAATATAGCTATTCCTGTTTTTCCTTCGGCATAGGAAACCCCTGTAAAAATAATATTCTTGCATCCCATTTCAACAAATTTCTGCAAAATGCCGTCAATATAGGCTTTGTCGTAATCTTCTTTATAAGGTGTGTCGGTTAAAAAACAAGCCTCTGTAAGATTTGGCAAAACATAATCAGCCTTAACGCAAAGCTTTTTCATAGCGTTAGCATATTCCATATCAAAACCGGGGTAAAGCTTGCCGCCGTCGGCCATAGCGGGGTCAACAATAATTTTGCCGCCTTCTGCCAAAGTTTTGTCGAAAATATCAGCAACATAATCTATCTGCTTTGTGCTGCCGAGATAGCCTGTGTAAATAGTGTCAAACTTAATGTTTTCCTTTTCCCAGTGCTCTCTTATAGAAGGCATATCGTCGCACAAATCGCGGAAGGTGTAGCCCGAAAAACCTGCAGTATGGGTTGAAAGTACTGCCGATGGCAACACTGCACACTCTATGCCGCAAGCCGAAATTATAGGAAGGGCAACAGTTAAAGAACACTGCCCTACACAAGATATATCCTGAATTGTTAAAGCTTTTTTGTATTCCATAAAAATTCTCCTTTACAAATTTTACTATATGCATTATAATACAAATATGATAATATATAAATAGCCAAAAAAGGAGTTTTTTATATAACCAGATGAAAGAAAAAAAATATGTTTCACTTTATAATAATGTAAAAGAAAAAATAATTTCGGGCGAATATAAGGCCGGGGAAAAGCTGCCCTCAAAAAGGGTTATGGCCGACAAAACGGGATATAGCAGCATAACGGTTGAGGCGGCTTACAATATGCTTTCTGACGAGGGGTATATTGCCCCAAGAGAGCGAAGCGGCTATTTTGTTCTGGCGCTTGATGCACCTTTTAAAGAAAAAAGCGCCTTTTCCTTTACCCCTCTTCCCGAAGAAAACGATGAAGCCGCCGATGATTTTGAATATTCCCTTTGGTTTAAAACTGTAAGACGAGTACTTTCTGAAAAAGAAAAATTGCTTTTTGTAAAATCCCCCGGCAAAGGAATAGCTCCCCTTAGAAACGCCATTTCGGAATATCTTTACCGCTACCGCTCCATGGCGGCAAACCCTTCTTCTATAATAATTGGCTCAGGGGCGGAACAGCTTTATGAAACCGTTGTTAAAATTTTAGGGCGTGACCGTATTTTCGGCATAGAAAACCCCTCTTATCCGCAGATTGAGGCGGTGTATCTTGGCGAAGGGGCAAAAATTGAAAAGCTTAAAATGGGCAAAAACGGCATAGAAAGTGCGGCTCTTGAAAAATGCAAAGCATCGGTTTTACACGTTACGCCTTTTCAAAGCTACCCCACAGGCATAACAACCCCTGTTTCTAAAAAATATGAATATTTAAAATGGGCAACCAAAGGCAAATATATTGTTGAAGATGATTTTAACAGCGAATTTTTTATTCCCGGCCAACCGGTTGAAACCCTTTATTCTCTCGATAGCGGCGAAAAAATTATATATATAAATACTTTTTCCCAAAGCCTTTCCCCTTCTATGCGAATGGGCTATATGATACTTCCCCCTCATCTTATGGAGGAATACGATAAAAAAATGGGAAGCTTTTCCTGCTCTGTGCCGGTACTGGAGCAGTATGTTTTAGCCGAATTTATTAAAAGCGGAAGCTTTGAAAGGCACTTAAACAGAATGAGACGGAAAATGAAAAAATAAGGGTACTTTACCCTTATTTTTTATTAGAAACTCCAAGTATATAGTCTGTAGAAACGCCATAATATTTTGCCAGTTTTATCAAAACATCAATTGGTAATTGCCTTTGACCGTTTTCATATTGAGAATATGTGTTTTGTTTAATGCACAGATATTCCGCCAAAACTTTCTGTGGAATATCTCTGTCTTCACGTAGCTGTTTAAGTTTCATAGTTTTCATCGATTACTTCAATTTATTTCAACATCATCAACAGAATTTTCAAGGATAATATTTATAAGCTCATTGCGCGAGCGATTACTCTCGTCAGACAATTTATCAATTTTCTGCAAAATACCTTCTTTAATTCTAACGGATATAACTTTATAACCATCTTCACCTTTTTTATGAATTTTAATTATACTTTTAGCCATAATACTCACCTCTGCTATAATTATAACAATAATCTTAATTTTATAATATATTATAATTATATTATAAATATATTCATTTTATATTGACAATTTCCCAAAAAGCACTTATAATGGTTATACAACATAAAAAGGAGCTGATTATATGTATTTTAAAAATTATTTAGAAAGAGCAAATTTAAGTGTTTTACAGGAGTTTTTAAAGTTTGGCACAGAAGGCAGAGCAGAAAATATAAGCGAAACTTATGAAACCAGAATTAAAGAGGCACGAAAAAACGCCCTTAGCTTTTTCGAGGAAAAGTTCAAAAGCGTTGAAGAGTTTGATTATGTTTTAGCCAGTTTTGAAAAACAGCTTCAAGTATATGAAGAAGTATATTTTGAAATAGGGCTTCTGCTCGGAGCAAAACTTGGGTATGAAATTTGTGAAAAAATGCAGCAGCTTAAATAAATTATTATTTTGTGGCAAAGCAATTCATAAAAAAACCTCTCTTCCGAGAGGTTTTTCTTGCCTATAAAACAATACCGTCTTTAAAAATAGAAATTTCTCTGTAACCGTTTCTTTCGTTGGTAGTTTCCTTGCCCGATGCAACATCGATAATATAATCTAAAAATTCATCGGTTAAATCGTCCATCGAAACGCCCTCAAGTACAGGAGAAGCGTTAAAATCAATCCAGCCCTTTTTCTTTTCGGCAAGGGCGCGGTTTGTTGCAATTTTAACTGTTGGAACAGCGCCGCCAATAGGTGTTCCCCTTCCTGTTGTGAAAAGAATAATATGAACGCCTGCCGCCGCAAGGTTAGTAATAGCAACAATATCGTTACCGGGGCCGTTTAAAAGAGATAAGCCGTTTTTCTTAAGTGTGTCGCCGTAGGTCAAAACATCAACAACTTCGCCAAGGCCGCCCTTTTGAACACAACCAAGCGACTTTTCTTCTAAAGTTGTAATACCGCCCGCTTTGTTGCCGGGGGAAGGATTTTCGTAAATTACCTGATTGTGTTTTGTAAAATAGTCTTTAAAATCGTTAATAAGCTTAACTGTTTTGTCAAAAAGCTCTTTAGTGCCGCAGCGCTTCATTAAAAGATGCTCTGCCCCAAACATTTCAGGAACTTCGGTTAAAACGCAGCTGCCCCCAAAGGAAATCATTTTGTCAGAAAGTGAGCCTACAAGCGGATTTGCTGAAATACCGCTGTATCCGTCGCTTCCGCCGCATTTAAGGCCTAAACGAAGCTTTGAAATATGGCAAGGCTCTTTCTTAAATGTATCAGCATAAGCCTGAAGGCCTTTTATAATTTTAACGCCTTCTTCTATTTCGTCCTCAACGTCCTGAACGTTTAAAAATTTAACTCTCTCGTCATCCCACTCTCCCAAAACCTCTTTAAAAAGCGGAATGTTGTTGTTTTCGCAGCCAAGGCCAAGTACTAAAACGCCTGCGGCATTTGGATGATTTACAAGGCCTTTTAAAATAAGCTGAGTGGTACTCTGGTCGTCGCCAAGCTGTGAACAGCCAAATGGATGCTCAAAATGAATTGCACCCGTTAAATCTGCAAGGCGCTTTGCAATTTTGTTAACACAGCCAACTGTGTTTATAATCCAAACCTCGTTTCTTATACCAACATCGCCGTTTTTACGAACATAGCCCATAAAGGTTTTGTCGGTTTCAACAAGTTTTGTTGGCACGAAATCGGGCTCGTATTTATATTCCAGATTGCCCGCAAGATTTGTTTTCATATTGTGAGTGTGAACGTGCTCGCCCTTTTTTATGTCACAAATCGCATGGCCTATGGGGTTGCCGTATTTTATAATGTTTTCGCCCTCAGAAATATCGCAAAGGGCAAACTTGTGTCCGTTATCAAGGTTTACTTCAACGTTATCGAGCTTGTGTATAATCACTCTTAAAGCCTCCCTTTAATTTCGTCTGCAAGGAAAGAAAGGTCTTCGTCCCAAAGCTCTTTGTTTGCGAGAATTTCTTCAATTGAAGCTTCTTTCATAAATTTCATAACCTTTTCATCGTCGTTAGGCATATCAGTTTTGTAAAAGGCGATAAGCTTTGCAAAAGATGTTAAAAGGTTTTGCGGCATCGCATTTTTGCGTTTTATGTATTCAAGAATTGAAGGGAGAACTCTAACCTTAAATTTGCTTACAGAGTTAAGCGAAATCGAAGCGCAAAGGTGTTTGATATAAGGGTTTTTAAATCTTTCAAAAACGTTGTTTGCGTAGTCGATCAGCTCTTCTTCAGGCAAATCAAGTGTTGGAATAATTTCTTTGTAAACACAGTCGCTTACAAAGCGTGATAACACCTCGTGTTCCATACAGTCGCCAACAGTTTCAACGCCAAGCAGCATTGCATAAGGAATCATTGAAGTGTGAGCGCCGTTTAAAATACGAACTTTTCTTGTTCTGTATCTTTCAAGGTTGTCTGTCACAATAATATTAAGGCCTGCTTTGTCAAATGGGAACTCTTTTGTAATAGAAGATGGGCCTTCGATAACCCAGAGGTGGAAAAGCTCAGAAGTGTTAACCATGTTGTCCTCATAGCCGAGGTCAATTTTCTCATCTCTGGGATATCCTGTAACAATTCTGTCAACCAAAGTGTTGCAGAAAATGTTGTCCTTTTCAACCCAATTGATAAAATCTTCTCCAAAGCCCCATTTTTCAGCATACTGAAGTACATATTTTTTAAGTGTTGCGCCGTTTTTGTCAATAAGCTCGCAAGGGAGGAAAATAAATCCGCGTTTGCCCAGTTCGAAACGTTTTTTAAGAAGCAGTGTAACCTTTGCAGGAAAAGTAACATCGGGCGCTTTTTCAGGTGTATCATCGTTTGAAAAAACAATACCGCTTTCAGTTGTGTTTGAAACAACAAAACGGAAGCTGTCTTTCTCTGCCAAAGCAAGATATGCATTAAAATCCGCATAAGGCTCAACTGTTCTCGAAATAGAATCTACTATCTTTTTCTCAACTGTCGGGGTGCCATCTTTCATACCACGCATAACGTGGGTGTAAACGCAGTTTTGCTCCTCAAGCTTTTTGCACATTCCCTGTGCAATAGGCTGAACAACAACAACGCTGGCGTCAAAATCAGAATTTTCGTTTGTAAGCTGAATAATCCAGTCAACAAAGCCTCTTAAAAAGCCGCCTTCGCCAAACTGAATAACTCTTTCTGTACGCTGTTTTTTATCAAACATTAAAAACAATCCTTTCCAAAGTAATTTATAAGTTTATTATATGGCAATAATATCTTGTTTTCCTTTAAAATTTTGCCCATTTTTACAAAAAACACGAAAATATTGATTGATTTTCACGCCAATTAGTGGTAAAATATAAAAAAGTCGCCTGCGGCAATTAAAATTCGCTTCGCTCACATTTTTTAAGGTAGACTTTTATGATATTCGTCACTACAACTTAAAAGTTGTAATTCCTTATATTAAAAAGGTGGTAAAAATGAGGATAAAAACATATAAAAATTTTGAAGTTTCCCATACTCTGCCTTCTGAAAAAAGGGCTTCTACGGGAATTCATTATCACGATGACTATGAGCTTTATTATCTTTTAAACGGCAGTACAAACTATTTTATTGAAGACGAAATTTTCCCCGTTAAAAAGGGCGATTTTGTGTTTATCGGCAAAGGCATAATTCATAAAACCGACAGCGATAACACCGCCGCCCCCGAGCGAATACTTTTAAGCTTCGGCGATGATATTTTAACCCCTTCGGCTGTAGAACATATAAATACATTAACCCGTGAAAAGGTAATTTATATCCCCCCGAAAAGCCTTTATCAGATTGAAGATTTGCTTTTTAAAATTGAAAAGGAATACGCCTCGCAAAACGAGTTTAAAAAAGAAATGATAAACCTTTATATTCTTGAAATTCTGGCGCTGCTTTGCCGCCTTAAACAGGAAAAGGCCCCTGCGGCAGATGAAACTGAGAAAATAATTCACTCGGTTTCTGAATATATAAACTCAAATTTCGGCAAAGATTTAAGCCTTCAAACTTTAAGCCGAACCTTTGGCGTAAGCCAGGCTCATCTTTCCCGTAAATTTAAAGCCGTTTCGGGAATGGGCCTTTGCGAATATATAACATATGTGCGAATTCATAACGGCGCACGCCTTCTCTCGGAAAGTAATTATCCGCTTATGAAAATTGCATCAATATGCGGCTTTAACGACAGTAATTATTTTTCCTCGGTATTTAAAAAAATAAAAGGCACAACGCCCTATAAATGGCGAGTAGCAGAAAGGAGCAAAATAAGTGTTTGAAATTGAAATTATAAAGGCCATAAACTCTGCCCTTTCCACTCCTGCCCTCGATAAGTTTTTTGTGTTTGTCACAACCCTCGGCAATGGCGGCGCCATATGGATTTTGGCGGCAATAGCCCTTTTGTGCTTTAAAAAAACAAGAAGTATGGGCTGTGTTTTGGCCATTTCTTTGGTTTTCTGCTTGCTTATCAGCAATTTAACATTAAAGCCGCTTATCTCAAGGCCACGGCCCTTCAGTATAGATACTTCTATTGTGCCGATTATTCCCCTGCCAAAAGATTTTTCGTTTCCTTCGGGGCATACAACATCTTCCTTTGCGGCAGCTGCGGCAATTTATTGCTGCAATAAAAAATGGGGCATTTTTGCCACAGTTTTGGCCGCTTTAATAGCCTTTTCACGCCTTTATCTTATGGTGCACTACCCAACCGATGTAATTTTCGGCGCGGTTTTGGGCACAGCCCTTGGCTTTGCTGCAAAAAAATCCTTTGACTTTATAAGGCGCAGATGTTAAAATATATCTTTGAAAGGCAGTGAAAATTTTGAAAATACTTTATCTTATAAATCATGCCGGTAAGGCAGGAACAGAAAAATATGTTTTAAACCTTGTAAAATATTTAAAAGAAAAAGGCGATGAATGTGTTTTCGCCTATAACGAGGGTGGCCTTCTTTCTGAGCAGATGGCCGAAATGGGCATTACTTCTTATAAAATAGAAATGAAAAACCCCTTCGATTTCAAAGCGGCTAAAGCTCTTACTGAAATTTGCAAAAAGGAAAAGGTTGATATAATTCATACCCAGTACCCAAGGGAAAATTATATTGCCCTTCTTTCAAAAAAAATGGGCAGTGGCGCCAAGGTTATTTATACCTGCCACTTAACCCTTGCAATCCCTAAAATATGGGCAATTATGAATAAAGTTATGCTTAAAGGTAACGACCGTATTATTTCAGTTTGCAATAACGGAAAAGAAATTTTATCAAAAAGCGGCGCTCCAAAGGATAAAATTGATGTTATTTTCAACGGCATCGATAAAATTTGTCCCGAAAAAGATAAAACCGCTGTAAGAGAGCTTGGTATTTCCGATGATACCTTTGTTTTTATAACGCTTTCGCGCCTCAGCCCCGAAAAAGGGCTTCACTTTTTAATCCGCTCTGCAAGAAAGCTTAAAAAGTTAACCGATAAACCATTTGCCGTGTTAATTGCAGGCGATGGAGAGCAAAAAGAAGAGCTTTCAGAGTTTATAAAAATGCAGAAAGTTGAAAACGAGGTAAAACTTCTCGGCTACCGCACCGACGGCGCGGCGCTTTTATCAGGCAGCGATGTTTTTGTAAACAGCGCATCCGCAAACGAGGCTTTAAGCTTTGCAATACTTGAAGGCCTTTCTCATTCACTTCCTGCAATTGCAACGGCCATCGGCGGCAACGGCGATATTGTAAACCCCGAAAACGGCTGCGGAATTTTAGTGCCTTATAACGATGATGAAAAAATGGCTCAGGCTTTCTTAAAGCTTATGGAAGATAAAGAATTTTACAAAAAATGCAGTGAAGGCGCGATTTCCTGCACTCAGACAACCTTCTCCCTTGACAAAGTTCTGGGCGATACTTATAAAGTTTACAAAAATGTTTAGGAGGACATTATGAAAGAATATACTATTGCAAAAAAAACTTACAGCGAAAATGTTTGGAGCGAGGTAGAGCCATTAAATGTTGATACCTACAAATGGCTTGATAATGGCTACGAGCCACGCGTTCAGGCGCAAATTTGCTACGACAGCGAAAATATTTATATTAAATATTCCGTTTGGGAAACACAGGTTACTGCAAAATATAAAAATATGCACGAAGATGTTTATAAGGATAGCTGCGTGGAATTTTTCTTCCGCCCTGCATCTTCCCCAAACTTTTTCAATTTTGAAACAAACTGCATAGGAACACTTCTGCTTGGCTACGGCCCAAAACGTGACGGCAGAGAAGTTGTAAAAGCTGATATGGCAATTTTTGAAATGAAGCCTTCAATTAAAAACCCTGATGAATACAGTGGCGATATGTGGACACTGGAATATAAAATTCCATTTTCATTCCTTAAAAAATACTGGGGCGAATTTGATTTGTCCGAAGGCCTTTATGCAAACTGCTATAAATGCGGCGACGAAACAGCAGCCGAACACTACGGAATGTGGAGCCCTGTAGAGCTTCCGTCCCCCGATTTCCACCGCCCTGAATTTTTCGGAAGGATGTACTTTGAAATATGAAACTAGAAAAATTAACCCGCGGCGCTATGATTGCCGCACTATATGCAGCAATTACACTTATATTTGCACCAATCAGCATTGGCTCAGTTCAGTGCCGTGTGTCGGAAGCGCTTTGTATTCTGCCAATGTTTTTTCCAGAATCGATATGGGGGCTTTTTGTAGGTTGCATTATATCAAACACCTTCATACCCGGCTCTCACGCCTTTGATATAATAGTCGGTTCACTTGTTACACTTTTGGCAGCATTCCTTACATATAAAACCCGTAAAAACCCATATGTTGCCATATCTTTTCCCGTTATTTTAAATGCGGTTATTGTTGGCGGCTACATTCCGTTTATGTACCCGGGATTTCCCATACATATATCAATACTGTCTGTTGGCATCGGCCAGGCAATGTCATGTTACGGCCTTGGCTTGCCCCTTTATTACATACTCAAAGTAAAACTTGATAAATAATTCCAAAATACAAAAAGGCAGAAACGACTTTGGTCGTTTCTGCTTTTTGTTGTGTTTATATATCAGCAAGTACTGCTTCTCCTTTTTGAAGGGATGCCTTCACATCTAAAATTCTCTGGTTTGCCGAGCCTTTAAATCTCATATTTATGCCCTTTTCGGCTAAAACAAATCTGCCGTCAACCAAAACGGAGCAAAGGGATAAAAGCTTTTTCTTTTCTTCGTCCTTTATAATTTCTTCAAAGGTGTAGCCCGAATAAATCCAGATGTCTTTTCCTGCCTCGCGAAGCCTTTTTCCTAGCTCATAAAGCGCCTTCGCCTGGCAAAAAGGCTCGCCGCCCGAGAAAGTTACATTTGTAATGGAGCTTTCGGTAAGGCAATCAAAGCAATAGTCTATGGATACATCTCTTCCGTTTTCCCTGTCCCATGTCTCTCTGTTATGGCAGCCTTCGCAATGATGAGGACAAAAGTTTACGAACAAAACATCGCGAAAGCCTGTGCCATCAACCGAGGAGGAATAAGTTATATCCATTATACGAATAGTATCGTTATTTTGCATCATGTGTCACCCTGTCACGAAGTTCAGCCTGTTTTGCGCTGTTCCAGCTGTTAACACTACCAACAAGGTAACCTGTAATTCTCTGAATTACGTCAACATTTTCGCTGCCGCAAACGGGGCATGCCTTAAAGTCTTCGTCAGCATTTTCAAAGCCGCAATCGAGGCAACGGTTTCTTGTGTGGTTTACAGAGCCGTAACCGATGTTGTATTTGTCCATAAGGTCAACTGTCTGCATAATGCAGTCGTGGTTGTGGGTAGCGTCGCCGTCAAGCTCAACATAGAAAATGTGGCCTGCGTTTTCAAGGTCGTGGTAAGGGCCTTCAACCTTGGCTTTGTGTTCAACAGAACATTTGTACCAAACTGGAACGTGTGAACTGTTTGTGTAGTATTCCTTGTCAGTAATGTTTTCAATTTCGCCAAACATTTCACGGTCACGTTTAGTAAACTTGCCGCTAAGGCCTTCTGCAGGAGTTGCTAAAAGTGTGTAATTTAAGTTTTTGTCGTCAGAAATGCGGTCAATTCGCTCTCTCATATGTCTTACGATTTTAAGACCAAGTTCCTGAGCAATTTCGCTTTCGCCGTGATGCTTGCCGCAAAGAGCGATTAAAGTTTCAGCAAGACCGATAAAGCCGATTGAAAGTGTGCCCGATTTCAAAACATCTTCAAGCTTGTCGTTAGGGCCTAATTTTTCACTGCCGAACCACATACCTGTCATAAGAAGCGGGAACTGCTTTTTAAGGGCTGTTCTCTGGAATGAGTAACGGTCGTAAAGCTGTTCTGCAACAACATCGATACATTTGTCAAGCTTTTTGAAGAATGTGTTTATCTTCTCGTCATAATTTTCAATGTCCATACATTCAAGGGCAAGGCGAACAATGTTAATTGTTGAGAAGGAAAGGTTACCACGGCCAACCGAGCATTTTTCGCCAAAACGGTTACCGTAAACACGTGTACGGCAGCCCATTGTTGCAACCTCGTGCATATAGCGTTTGGGGTCGTCAGCTTTCCAGAGCTCATCCTGATTGTAAGTAGCATCAAGATTTAAGAAGTTCGGGAAAAATCTTCTTGCAGTAACTTTGCAGGCCAGCTGATAAAGGTCATAGTTTCTGTCCTCAGGCAGATAGCTTACGCCTCTTTTCTTTTTCCAAATCTGGATTGGGAAAATAGGTGTTTCGCCGTTTCCAACGCCGCGGTAGGTTGAATTTAAAAGCTCACGCATAATACATCTGCCTTCTGCAGAGGTATCAGTTCCGTAGTTGATTGATGAGAAAACAACCTGGTTGCCGCCTCTTGAATGGATAGTATTCATGTTGTGAATAAAGCTTTCCATTGCCTGATGAACGCGGTTTACCGTCTGGTTTACTGCGTGCTGAACATAGCGCTCTTCGCCTTTTAAGCCGTCAAGTGGCTTTTCAAGGTAATCGTCAAATTCTTTGTCTTTAAGTGCGCTTAAATCTTCGCCTGTAAGGGATTCAAGCTTCTTAATTTCTTCCTGATAAGTATATTTAACGTAAGGAGCAAGGTAGAAATCGAATGCAGGAATACTCTGTCCGCCGTGCATTTCGTTTTGAACCGATTCCATTGAAATGCAGGCAATAATTGCCGCAGTTTCAATTCTTTTTGCAGGGCGTGATGAGCCGTGGCCTGCACGAAAACCGCCTTCGAGTATCATATCAAGAGGATGCTGAAGACAGGTAAGTGATTTTGTAGGATAGTAGTCAGCATCGTGAATGTGAATGTAGTTGCTCTTTACATAATCTCTTGTCTGCTGGGAAACGAGCATATCCATAACGAATGGCTTTGAAGTTTCAGAAGCAAACTTCATCATCATACCTGCAGGAGTTTCTGCATTCATATTTGCGTTTTCTTTAGTAATGTCGTTGGCAATTGTGTTAACAATGCCCATGTACATTTCATAAGTTTTTCTGCCTCTTGCAATATTTCTTGTTTCGCGGTACAAAATGTAGTCTTTGGCAACGTTTTTGTACTGAGATTTCATAAGCTCAGCCTCAACTAAGTTCTGAACCTCCTCAATATCGATAACGTCGATATCCATACTTTCAATTTTGTCTGCAATTGCGTTAGCGCATTTTATGTCATTAACAAAGCTGTGATTCATTGCTTTAAGTATAGCACTTGTGATTTTTTCTTTGTCGAAATTTTCTATTCGACCATCTCTTTTTCTGATGTTGTTAATCATAAAATTATCCCCTTTCCGCGGAAAAACGCCGCTTTTTATGTATTTTCACTATCTTGGCCTTCAGCACAAGATATTGTATTCGTGCAAGAATGATTTTACCATATATAGTTGCCCGTGTCAATATGTTTTTATCTTTTTCTCAAAAAAATTTTAACGCGGAATATTTATCCCAATTTACGGGAAAAATTAAGTTAAGCCGCGGTACATATTTTTGGGGGAGGGGCTTTTATGGCAACAGGAAAAGTTTTAATATGCGGCGTAAACACATCAAAATTACCGCTTCTTTCGGAGGACGAAAAAAAGGAGCTTATGCTTAAAATAAAAAATGGCGACACTGCCGCCAAAGAAAAATTTGTAAACGGAAATTTAAGGCTTGTGCTAAGTGTAATTCAGCGTTTTGGCGGCCGCGGCGAAGGAGCCGACGACCTTTTTCAGGTAGGCTGCATAGGGCTTATAAAGGCCATAAATAATTTTGACTTATCGCACGATGTTAAATTTTCAACCTACGCAGTACCGATGATTATAGGCGAAATAAGGCGTTATCTTCGTGATAATAATTCTATAAGGGTAAGCCGCTCGCTGCGTGATATAGCTTATAAAGCGCTGGCCGTAAGGGAAAAATTTGTGGCAGAAAACCAAAGAGAGCCATCTCCCGAGGAAATTGCAAAAGCCCTTGATATTCCGAAGGAAGATGTTACTATGGCCCTTGATGCAATAGTCGACCCCATTTCTCTTCACGAGCCAGTGTATCACGATGGCGCCGATGCGGTTTTTGTAATGGACCAGGTAAAGGATAATAAAAATACCGATGAAAACTGGATTGAAGAAATCGCCTTAAAGGAGGCAATGAAACGCCTTGGCGAGAGGGAAAAAAAGATACTGCGCTTTCGTTTTTTTGCAGGAAAAACACAAATGGAGGTTGCCGAGGAAATGGGAATTAGTCAGGCACAGGTTTCCCGCCTTGAAAAAAGCGCACTTAATAATATGAAGAAACACATCTGAAACGGCGGTGCTTCTTAGGGATAAATCGGTTTTGGCTTGATATTTTCCGCTTATAGTGCGCAAAAAAATGCAGACATACGACAGTATGACTGCATTTTTTATGACTTCTCTAAGACAAAAAATCTCTAATCCAAAACTGCT
>JAZNQN010000052.1:0-4424 GCA_045590195.1 Clostridia bacterium
AGCTTCCTGCACAACAAACTGTCTCGCACCTATGGCAAAAGCTCTTAACGATTTAGCTCCAATCCAGAGCGGTATCATGAGCACAATTCACGCTTACACAGGCGACCAGATGACACTTGACGGCCCACAGAGAAAAGGCGATCTCAGAAGAAGCCGTGCAGCTGCAGTAAATATTGTTCCTAACTCAACAGGTGCTGCAAAAGCAATTGGTCTTGTAATTCCAGAACTTAACGGCAAACTCATCGGCTCAGCTCAGCGTGTTCCAACACCGACAGGTTCAACAACAATCCTCGTTGCTGTTGTAAAAGGCAAAGTTACAAAAGAAGAAATCAATGCTGCTATGAAAGCTGCAGCAAACGAAAGCTATGGCTACACAGAAGAAGAACTCGTATCAAGCGATATTATCGGTATGAACTACGGTTCACTCTTCGATGCAACACAGACAATGGTTTCTGATATCGAAGGTACAGATTGCTCGCAGGTACAGGTTGTTTCATGGTATGATAACGAAAATTCATACACAAGCCAGATGGTAAGAACAATCAAATACTTTGCAGAACTTGGCTAATAAACGGCTTGTAAAAATGCGTAGAACGTGAAAATAAAAGTTGAATAATAACTTTTGTTATCGGTTAATGTACGTTTAAAACAAAATGAAGAAACTCAAGAATTTTTTCTTGAGTTTCTTTTTTTAACACTATTTTCACTACGCACAAACTTCACCTCTCGGCGTATCTCATACGCCTTCGGGTACCCCCTACGGGCTCAGTTTGTACGTTCTACAACATTTTTCCGTCACCTTAACTCGTATCCTTCGGATACACCATATTCAGGTCCTATTCGTTTATTCTGCATCTATTTTCTGCACCCTTTTACGGCTCGATAATAATTTTAGATTTCGTTTGTCCGTTCTATACCATTTTCTCTTCGCCTCAGTCAGCAAACTTCGTTTGTGCATTGGCAAGCTTTACTTTGACGCCATATATCTTCGGAAAAATTTGCAAAAGGGGTTGCTTATTTTTAAATTATAAAGTAAAATTTACATATACGGAGGTGCGTTATGATTAAAAGCATTTTAAACGAGAAATCAATTATATTATTCTGGGATGTTGCCACAGGGTATGAAAAAGGCAACAAATACCTTATTTATTTAAACGACAAGCTTGTGGGCGAAACTGAAAAAACACATTTTACCGCCAAAGATTTATTGCCTGATACGGAGTATAGTTTCAGGGTTGTGCTTTGTGGCGAGAGGGAAAGCCTTGTGGGCGAGGAGAGTTTAAAAACAGAAAAAGAGAAAAAGAGAATAAACGTAGCCGATGCCCCTTATTTTGCCAAGGGCGACGGCAAAACCCTTAACACAAAGGCAATTCAAAAGGCTATTGACGATTGCGGCAAGGGAGAGAGCGTTTACATTCCAAAAGGCGATTTTATGACAGGAAGCCTTTTCCTTCATTCTGATATGGAGCTCTACATAGAAGAAGGGGCAATTTTGCACGGCACGGCAGATGTTAAAGATTATTTGCCGAAAATCAAAAGCCGTTTTGAAGGCATTGAAATGATGTGTTACAGCGCGCTTTTAAATATGGGTGAGCTTGACAGAAATGGAGGTTACAACTGCAAAAATGTTAAAATCTGCGGCGGCGGTACTGTTTGCGGTGGCGGCAGAGAACTGGCTGAAAATGTAATTGAGGTTGAAAAGGTTTTGCTTAAAGATTATATGGAGTCTTTGGGCGACAAAATTCTGGAATGTGAAAATATGGAAACAATCCCTGGCAGACCGCGCCCGAGGCTTATAAATATGAGCAACGCACAGAATATTGTTATTGAAAACATAACGGTTCAAAATGGTGCATGCTGGAATGTTCATATGATTTATTCTGACAATATTGTAACCTGCGGCTGTACATTCCGTTCGGAAAAGGTTTGGAACGGCGACGGGTGGGACCCCGATTCTTCAACAAACTGCACTCTTTTTAACTGCCATTTTTATACCGGCGATGATGCGGTTGCAATTAAATCGGGCAAAAATCCCGAAGGAAATATAGTAAACAAGCCCTGCGAACACATAAGGGTTTTCGACTGTATAAGCCATTTCGGACACGGCATTACTATTGGAAGCGAAATGTCGGGCGGGGTAAACGATGTAAAAATTTGGGACTGTGATATGGGAACCTCGGTTTACGGCGTTGAAATTAAGGGAACTAAGAAACGTGGCGGATATGTTAAAAATGTTCACGTTTTAAACTGCAAGGTGTGCAGAATTCTGATGCACTCGGTAGGCTATAACGATGATGGCGAAGCTGCACCGACTATTCCGCAGTTTAAAAACTGTACTTTTGAAAATATTCAGATAAGCGCAGTTGCACACGATAAAGACGGCTCCAGAGTGCCATGCGATGCAATTGAGCTTTCGGGATTTGACGAAAAAGAAAACTACATAGAAAATGTAAAATTTAAAAACATAGCTATTTCAGAAAACGAAGAAACACATAAACAAACCATTTCGCTTAGTTTTTGCAAAGGCGTTACCTTTGAAAATGTTTATTGCGGAGAAATAGATTAATAAAAAGCTGTTGCGGCCAATGCAACAGCTTTTCTTTATAATAGGTAGCCTTTTTCTGTCATACTGATAAATCCACCGCCGCCAACAATAAAGTGGTCGGTTACGGAAATACCAACAGCATCGAAAGCTTTTTGAAGCGTTTTGGTAATTTCAATATCACTGGAGGAGGGAATAAGCCTGCCTGAGGGATGATTATGAGCCAGGGTAACCGAGCTTGCGCGGCATCTTATGGCACATTCAATAACTTTTCTCACATCAACATTTGAGCCAGACACGCTGCCGCGTTCAATTTCGTTAAAGCTTATAACCTTGCCGCCAATATCCTGTGAAAGCAGAAAAAAGTATTCCTCGTTTCGATTGCCTATCATATCCATAATATATGCCCCTGTTTCGGTGGCGTTTGAAAGGGTTGGGTGTTCCTTCCAGCGGAGCGACTGGCAAAAGTCGCTTAAAGAACCTATTGTTTTTATTAAAACAGCGCTGCTTTCGCCAACACCCTTAATTGCCATAAGGTCATTTATATCAGCATCAAAAACATTTGAAAGGGAGCCAAATGCATTTATAAGCTCATGCGCTATGGGATTTGTGTTGCCGCGGGGAATAGAATAATAAAGAATAACTTCCAAAACCTCGTGAGGGCTAAGGGAAGCAATTCCGTTTGAAATGAGCTTTTTTCTCATTCTTTCTCTGTGTCCTTCGTGCATACTAGTTACCTTCCTTTGGGGTTTCATCGGTAAAAATAAAAAGCTCGTTTGGGGTACATTCGAAAAGCTGGCACATTGCATCAATGTTTTCGTACTGTATAGACTTGGTTTCATTATTTATCATTTTATTGAAATTCTGATAGCTCATACCAAGTTGTTTGTAAAGCCAGTATTTTGTTTTGCCGCGTTCTTCAAGAAGATGGAGTGCATTTAATTTAACCATTATAAACCTCCCTGTATGTTTTAATATCATATTATTACATAAGACAGAAAAACATATAGACTATTGCATTAGATAATTGAAATATTAAAAGAAAATTTTAAATTTTTTAAAAAAACACTTGATTTTTTTATTTATATGTGGTATTATATACAAGCTGACAGGAAAAACTACATAAGAAGCAATTGCGTTTTCTGTATGCCTGGCGGGTTGAAAAAACTTTTTTTAAAAAAATTAAAAAAAGTGTTGACAAACAAAATAAGTTATGGTATACTAGATTTCGTTGCTGATGATGGTGGCAGTTACGTGGGCGCATAGCTCAGCTGGGAGAGCATCTGCCTTACAAGCAGAGGGTCATAGGTTCGAGCCCTATTGTGCCCACCATTTTGGCCCGGTAGTTCAGTTGGTTAGAACGCCAGCCTGTCACGCTGGAGGTCGTGAGTTCGAGCCTCATCCGGGTCGCCAACAAACGCCTCTGTAGCTCAGTCGGTAGAGCAGAGGACTGAAAATCCTCGTGTCGGTGGTTCGATTCCGCCCGGAGGCACCATCAAATATGCGGGAGTGGCTCAGTGGTAGAGCGTCACCTTGCCAAGGTGAACGTCGCGAGTTCGAATCTCGTCTTCCGCTCCAGAAGAAAAAAGCACTTTGATAAAAAGTGCTTTTTTCAACCAAGATTACAAAAGATGAATAATTTCATCTTTTAATAATATAATTTAATAGGTGGCACCATAGCCAAGTGGTAAGGCATGGGTCTGCAACACCCTGATCCCCAGTTCAAGTCTGGGTGGTGCCTCCAGAAAAAAGCGTACTGAAACTTCAGTACGCTTTTTTCGGCTAAATTCGCTTGACAGCGAGCTAAATTGAACAAGTTCAGCTAAATTGCCTGCGGCAGCTAAATGTGCTTCGCACGCTTAAGAAGCGAATTTAATTTAGC
>JAZNQN010000053.1:0-2031 GCA_045590195.1 Clostridia bacterium
TTTAAAAAATAAAGAGGCTCACGAAGTGAGGATTGTTATTTTTTAAAATTTTTTTTTTTGGTGGCACTTTTGCTTGACTTTGATATTTTAACATGATATTATTAAAAAAATATTATGCGTTCAATTATTCTTTAACGCAGAGTTAAAAACGCATAATCATTAATATGCACTTTTTAAAAGTGTGAGCTGCATTGCTCGGCGGTCACTTATCCGCCTAAACAAAATACAGGGACTCACGAGTTTGTAGTAATTCTCGATTGAGTGAAGAATTGTAGG
Organism: Clostridia bacterium; assembly: GCA_045590195.1. Taxonomy (GTDB): domain Bacteria; phylum Bacillota; class Clostridia; order UMGS1883; family UMGS1540; genus JAZNQN01. Next base: position 277 of record JAZNQN010000053.1, read on the forward strand.
AATAAGCAATTCAAGGGGTGTCAAGTGTGCAAGAACGGAAGCAAGGGCAAAGGATTGACATTTGCTATTAACTTGTGGATGTAGACAGAAAACCTCAACAGATTATGTAAACTATTTATGTAAACTGTTTTTTTTGTCTTTTGCCTTTTCAAAGGCAAAAGACTTGCTTCCTAACAGATTTATGTAAACTAAATAATTTAATAATTATAAGAAATATTAAGAGGTGTTAAACATGAAAAATCGTAAATATTTTAATTCTTTTGATGAATTGCTCCGTTACATTCATGTGAATAAAAAATTATATTCTGATTGGCAAAAAGATATGTATAAGAATGATTTTGATGTAAAAAGAATAATTGAAAGGTATAAAAAAGATGGAATTCGATAACGAAGATTTTAATGTGATTGTTCCTGAATATCTGACAGCTGAAGATCCAACAGCTGAAGATCCAGCAGCTGAAACTATTGACTACTCTTCTATTCTTCAAGAAATGAATTCAAGACTTGAAAATATAGAAACTCAAACGGTTGCTTATAATGAAGGCATAAACGGACTTTTAGCCAATATCTATTTTTTGGATTTTGTGGCTTTCGCTGTTTTCGTTTTTTTAATGCTCTTTGTTGTAATAAAATTCTTTAAAATATTCTTTTAAAGGGAAAGGGGGAAAAAGTCCATGGCATTTCTTAACTATTTGCTTTGCCTGGTAGCTGAAGGCGAGCCTGTCACAGTTTCCTGGTCAAATATCATCAATGCAAATTCTTTTGATGGCATGATGAGCGGTATTAACTCGGCGCTTCCGATTGTGGTACCCGTCGGTATAACCGTTGTCGGTCTCGGAATTGTTTGGAAACTCATCAAAAAGTTTACCAGATAAGAGGTATTTTATGTTTTATGTGGCTTTCTTTCTAAAATTTATTATTGCTTTTATACTTCAGTATTTTGTTTTTGAAACAATCTACCATTATTTTTGTAAAGTTATAAAAGAAGGAAAGCCACAATCAATTAAGAGCAATTACAAAGAAAAGCCTTTTTTGTTACAACTCTTTTTAGATTTTCCTCGCTTGTTCGCAAGGTATTTATACGAAAGAAAAAGCCGTTTTGACGAATATGGTATCGTTGTTTTTTACGGTCCGCAAGGTTGTGGCAAGTCTATGAGTGTTGCGCATTATGCATGGAAGCTAAAAAACAAATATCCCTCTTCTATTGTTGGAAGTAATTTTGATTTGATTTACCAGGATTTTGATATTAAGAGCTTTAAAACCTTACTTGAAAAGAAAAATAAAGATGAAAAAGGCGAAAATTTACCGATAATTTTTTGTTATGACGAATTAAATCAATGGGCATTTTCAAGAGATTGGCAATCAATGCCAAAAAACGTTATTTCAGAGTTAGCGTTTCAACGAAAAAATAAACGTGCTATTCTCGGAACGGCTCAAAGTATCGGGCAATTAGATAAACAAGTCCGGATCCAATGCGCAAGTGGGGAATTCCGCCGTAGCTATACATTTTTTGATTTTATAACCCTTGTAATTAGATTTAAACCCGATTTTGATGAAGAGGGAAACGCACGAAAAAAGAAATTAAGAGGTGCTTATATATTCTTACAGAATGAGCAGCTTAGGAGCTTCTATGACACTAATAAAACTATTGATCGATTAATCAATAAAGAAAAGTAATTTACAGCTGATCCGACGACGAAGGGCGAAGCCCGGCCGGGGGTGTGGGCGCCCAGCCCAAAGTCGGAGGCCAAGCGG
>JAZNQN010000054.1:0-54646 GCA_045590195.1 Clostridia bacterium
TCTTAGGGATTAACCGCCTAAAAACCATGTTTTTGGCACATAACTGCGTTAAAAATTTTCACAATCCGTCAAGGATTACTCAAATTTTTGCCTTGTTCTGCACTCAAAAACAAGATTTTTATGGTGCAAAGCAGTTTTGGACTAGAGATTTTTTGTCTTAGAGAAGTTATAAAAAATGCAGGCATACTGTCGTATGTCTGCATTTTTTTACGCACTATAAGCGAAAAATATCAAGCCAAAACCGATTTATCCCTAAGAAGCACCGCCGTTCGGTATCTTCTTTGTTTTGGTGCGGATATTCTTATAGGATTTACTTGAAAATGCAGTAATATCAAGTTTAAAAAAATGGTTTTAGTGAAATATCTCGCTTTGCTCGATATGAAATAATTTACTGCGTAAATTGTGAAATAGAAAACTTCGTTTTCTGTGAAATGAAATAAATCCACATTCGCGTAGCGAATATTTCATACACCGAAGGTGTATTTCACGTGCGAAGCACATTTCACAAATCCGCAAGGATTTATTTCGTTGAAAAAACGACAACAATCTGTTGATTGCTGTCGTTTTTTCTGGTGCGAGTGATGGGACACAGCCGCTATGCGTCTTAACTGCTCGGTTACCCAAATGCTTCGCATTTCGGTACCAACCTTCGCACCTGCTCACTAAAAACAATTATCAATTGTTTTCTAAACGTTTGCAGCCCTCATAGTGTTCAAGTCCCTTTAAATTTACACACAAAAAAACAAGCACAAACTTTCGTTCGTACTTGTTTTTTATGGTGCGAGTGATGGGACTTGAACCCATACGTCGTAGACACACGCCCCTCAAACGTGCCTGTCTGCCAGTTCCAGCACACTCGCATATTCGCCTTAACACTTGTACTATTATAGCAGAGAAATATCTGCTTGTCAATAGTTTTTTTGAAAAAAATAATTATTTTTTAAAAATATCGGGAGGGTTTTACGCCCTCCCGTAAATTTAGCTTATGTCCACAAGTTATTCTCTTTACCGTCTATATATTCTTTCCTCTTTTTCCCTTCGCGAAGCAAAGCCTTTATGGCGTTTGTATCGGCAGAAGTTAAGGCATCAGAAAAAGCGGTAAGCCTTTCAATAAGCCCATCAAGCTCGGCGGCAAGAAAATCGGCGTTTTCAACCATTTCATCAGCAATACCTTCGTTTACTTTTGCCCCGCGGGTTATTTCCTTATAGGCAGTGCCCGAAAAGCCGTAATGCTCTGTGGCAGATTCGCTTCCTATATACGCCGAGGAAATAATTTTCGGCAGCTGCATTGTGTATGCACAAAGCCTGTCGTTTTCCCTGGGAGAGCTCATTTCAATATTTGAAAAGCCTATGGAATTTAAAAAAGTATTAACCTTATTAAGTGCCTGAATAGGGGCATCGTAACCTGTTGCCAGAACAATTGAACAGTTGTCAAAAAGATTCTGATGAGAGCCGTCAATTCCCTCACGGTCGGTATCGGTTACGGGGTTGGCACCTATGAAAGTATAACCATACTGCCTCGACATTTCTGCTCCAACACGGCAAATATGCTGTTTTGAAGTTGTACAGTCGAGAACAATGGCATTATCTGAAAAATTGCGGGAATAATCTTCAAGATACTTTATGGTGTCGCCAAGGGGCATACACAATAGCACTATCTCGCATTCGCTTAAATTTGCGTATGTAAGAGTATCGTCAATCATTCTGTTGATGCGTGCTTTAATTGTTGTATCGCTGCTGCGGTCAACGCCAAGAACAATATGATGAGTTTTAAGCTTTATGGCTTTCGCAAAAGAACAGCCTATAACGCCAAGCCCCACAATTCCTACTTTCATAAAATACAGCCTTTCTGACTATTACTCAACTTCAACTCTCCAGCCAAATGGATCTTCAGCTTCGCCCAGCTGAATGCCTGTAATAGCATCGTAAATTTTCTGGCTTGTTTCGCCAATTTTGTTGTCACAAATTGTATAAACATCGTCTTTGTAACGAAGCTTGCCAACAGGGGAAATAACTGCAGCAGTACCTGAGCCGAATACTTCTTCAAGGCTGCCGTCTTTAGCTGCGGCAATAAGTTCGTCAACAGAAATTCTTCTCTCTTCAACAGGAAGTCCCCAGTGTTTGCAAAGAGCGATAACAGAGTTTCTTGTAATACCCGGCAAAATGCTGCCTGAAAGTTCAGGTGTTACAATTGTACCATTAATTTTGAAGAAGATGTTCATAGCGCCAACTTCTTCGATATATTTTCTTTCAACACCATCAAGCCAGAGAACCTGTGAATATCCGCCATCGTGAGCTTTAACCTGAGCTTTAAGGCTAACTGCGTAGTTACCGCATGTTTTTGCAAAGCCCATACCGCCACGAACTGCACGAACATAATCGTCTTCAATCCAGATTCCAACAGGATTGAGGCCATTTGCGTAGTAAGCGCCGCTTGGGGAAAGAATTATAATAAATTTATATGTTTTTGAAGGAGCAACGCCTAAAAATTCGTCAGTTGCAATAATGAAAGGACGAATGTAGAGTGATGTACCCGGCTGTGAAGGAATCCAGTCTTTATCAACTGCAACTATTGCTTTTACAGCTTCAACAAAATCTTCAATTGGAAGCTGTGGAATGCAAAGACGTTCGTTAGTGTCGTTTGTACGTTTTGCGTTCATATCAGGACGGAAAAGGTAAACCTTGCCATCTTTTCCAAGATATGCTTTAAGGCCTTCAAACATTTCCTGACCGTAGTGGAAAACCATTGCAGAAGGAGCAAGGGAAAGGTTCTGATAAGGAACGATCTGTGCATCGTGCCAGCCTTTGCCTTCTGTGTAGTCCATTACAAACATATGGTCTGTAAAAATTTTGCCAAAACCTAAACTGCTCTGGTCAGGTTTAGCTTTTGGTGTAGTTGTTTTTGTGATTTTGATATCCATAAATTACACTTCCTTTGAAATTTATCTTCTTATTAGTATAGCACAGCAAATCTTCAAAGTCAATATGGAACTTTTTTCTAAAAAGCTCGTCTAAAAGAAAAAAGGGGTGTTTTGTATGAAGAAAATTTTGTGTATTATTTTAATGTTTCTCATTGTTTTTACTGCCTGCAGCAGCGTGGAAGAAACAAATGTTTCCTTTAGCGAAGAGAAAAAAGCCATCCGTATGATAAAAGTTGACGGTAAGCTTTATTACGACAGCGGTTTAACTGACACAAATCCCAGATGCGGAACTCTTGACGGAAACCTTAAAAAAACTGTGGCAGAGCACGAAATACCCAAAAAAGATGGCGAGTGTAATTTTGACGGGGCAGAAGGTTATCAAAATTATTCGAGTATTGCAAAGGTAGTTCCTGTAAAGGGAAAATGGCTGATTTTCAAGCTTTTTGATGACCCTGAGCTTGATATGAGCATATTTAAATATTGCTTTTACATAAAAGGAAAACATCCAAACGCAAAATCGGAAAGCGAGATAGTTGTATTAACAGAAGATGCCGATTATAATTTTGAAAAATATTCAAAAATGCTATCAAGTTCAAGATTTGAGCCCGACGAAAAGCATTACAGAACAACTTTCAGAGTTTATGGCACAAGTGATAAATGGGGAATTTTGCTTTCGGCAAAAGATATAACAAACAAAGGCTTAACGCTTTTAATTGAGCAATTTGGAGGAGAAGTTTCAGGAGAACTGCAAACAGGCGACTGGTTTTCGCTTGAGGTTTTAAAAGAAGATGCGTGGAAACCATGCGAAACAAATCCGCTTATATATTATGTGTGGCGAAGCATTGCGTACATAATAAATAAAAACGATGTAACAGAGCTGCCGGTAGAATGGAAATGGCTTTACGGCGAACTTTCACCGGGGCAGTACCGCCTTGGTAAAAGAATTGCAGATTTAAGAAAACCGGGAGATTATGATGAGGAAATATACTATTTTTATTTCAATATAGAATAAAAAGAGGCTGCAAAAAAACTGAGTTTTTTTGCAGCCTGTTTTATATGGAAACATCTCCGTTTCCGGCCATTAAAACATCTTCCTGTTTAAGTGTTTCGGCGTTTAAATATACTAAAAAAGTTTTATCTTTATAGGAACACACAACCTCGTAGCAGAAAATTTCGTTTCCCGAATCGGTTGGAATAAGAACTTTTGCAACTTTTGAAGGTGTTGCTTTAGGGCTTATTTTTGCTTTAACTTCTTCATCGGTATATTTAAACCCGGGAAGGGTGCGTTTTTTGTGATTTGAAATATACCCGCTGCATTCAAGGCCCAAAATTTCCCCGTTATCAAGGGCAACCTTAACTTTTATAAGGTCGGGATAAAGAGTTATGTCATCCTGAGTTGAGGCAAAATTTGCAATAAGAGTATTTCCGCTTGTTTCATAATATGTGTTTCTGGGATTGCCAAAACTGTATCGCGAGAGAAACGAAGTGGCGTTTTTTATGGCATCGGCAGGAGAAATGGTTGCATCGGCAGGGCTTCGGCTGTCTAAAAACCATGAAATTGCACCGCCTTGTTTTGTTATTTCAACGGTAATGTTTCTGGTGCTGTTTTTGTTTTGTTTAATAGAAAAATTATATGTTGGCAAAGCACCTGCATTTTCGCCTATATACGAAATTTCGCCGCTGAATTTTTTGCCCATAAGATTTTGCACTTTGCCTTGTGCTTCTTCCTTTGAAATTATTTTTTCGCCTTCCAAAAGAGCGGGGGAATAATTTTTAAGATGGTCGGAAAAAGGGCCGCTGTAAATAAGCGAGGGAATTTTTTCAAAGCTGCTTTCTACTTCTTTGACAGATGCAACAAATAAAGGGTTTTCCTTTTCAAATTTTTCGGGTGACATTTCATTTATGTCGTCAAGATGCAGCACCCCGCTTTCAAGCTGACTTTCCAAAGACAAAAGCGATTTTTTAAGGCTTGCGGCGTAAGATGCAAGGCTTTCAATGGTTTCATATTCTTTATCTGTTATTTTTCTTCCGCCCATATATTGCATAGAAAGGGAATTTGTATAGTCGCCAACCTGAGTTAAAAATTTTGAAATTTTACTAAGCGTTTCCCCGTATGACGGAAGCTGGCCCAAAGCGGAACGTGCAAATTCGGCCTTGCTGCGTATTTCGCCTGCTACTTTAACCATTTCGGCGGCATCGGTTACCATAAGGCCGCAAGTTAAGTTGTTTTCAATATTTTCAACATAAGAATAAAGGTCGTAAGCGGTGCGAAGATATTGGTTTTCGAGCTTTGTGTAATATTTTTCGGCGCGGCGGTATTGATATATTGCAACAGAGGCGGTGGCAACTATTGCCGATAATACAATTACGGTTATATGAATTGGCGTGATGTTATCTTTTATGTTTTTAATTCTGGTTTTAAAATCCGTCATACTAATTTACCTTTCACAAATAATTTGTATTATTATTTGCAAAAAAAGCAGAATTATTTATATACAGAACAAAAAAACTGTAATTTTTGCCAAAAAAGAACAAAAAACAGTTGCAAAACCTTATTTTTGGTATTAGAATGGTTGCATAAACTACTTTTTAGGAGTGAATTAAAATGAAAATTGAAAATGGAAAAGCTACTGGCGTTAAAATTGCTTACATAGGTGGCGGCTCAAGAGGCTGGGCTTGGAACCTTATGAGTGACCTTGCACTGGAACCTTCAATGAGCGGTGAAGTTCATCTTTACGATATCGATTTTGATGCTGCTTATAAAAACGAAATTATTGGTAACAAAATCAAAGAAACACACAAAGATGCAGCTGACTGGATTTACAAAGCTGACAAAAAAATTGAAGATGCCCTTCAGGGTGCACACTTTGTTGTAATTTCAATTCTTCCCGGTACATTTGAAGAAATGAGAAGCGATGTTCACGCACCTGAAAAATATGGCATTTATCAGGCTGTTGGCGATACAGTTGGCCCCGGTGGTATTATTCGTGCACTCAGAACACTTCCTATGTACGAAGTAATTGCAAACGCAATTAAAGATAACTGCCCCGATGCATGGGTAATAAACTACACAAACCCAATGACAATGTGTACAAGAATGCTTTACAAAGTGTTCCCTGAAATTAAAGCTTTTGGCTGCTGCCACGAAGTTTTCGGCACACAGAAGTTTCTTGCAGGTATTGTTGAGGAAAAACTCGGCATAGAAAAAGTTCAGAGAGATGAAATTAAATGTGAAGTTATGGGTATTAACCACTTTACATGGCTTAAAAATGCTCACTACAAAAATTACGATTTGTTTGATATGTACAAAGAATTTTGTGAAGAAAACAAAGAAATCGGTTCAACAAAAGGGTTTGACGACAACTGGCTTAACAAAGTATTTAAATCACGCCAGAAAGTTAAAATGGACCTTTTCCTCCGCTATGGCTATTATGCAGCTGCAGGCGACCGTCATCTTGCAGAAGCTTGCCCCGGAAACTGGTATCTTGAAAATCCTGACTGCGTAGAAAACTGGGGATTTGCACTTACTCCTGTTTCATACCGCACAGAAGCGCTTAAAGATAAACTTCAGGAAAGCGAAGACCTTGCAACAGGCAAAAAAGCATTTGAAATCAGACCTTCCGGCGAAGAGGGCGTAGTTCAGATGAAAGCACTGCTTGGCCTTAGCACACTTGTTACAAACGTTAACCTTCCAAACCGCGGCCAGATTGCAAACCTTCCTATGGATGCAGTTGTTGAAACAAATGCTTCGTTTACAGCTGATGTGGTTGCTCCTGTTTGCGTTGGAAATATGCCTGACAGTATTTACGGCCTTACAATCGACCATGTTGTAATTCAGGAAATGGTTGTTGATGCGGCTTACAACAAAGATATCAAAAAAGCATTTGAAGCATTCTTAAAAGACCCGCAGATTGCAACACTAAACCTTAAAGATGCAAAGGCGCTCTTTGATGAAATGATTGAAAATACTAAAGAATATCTTACAATGTACAACATATAATATGTATTTAAATGGGGTGTTAAAAACACCCCTTTATTTTTTTGTGTTTGTTCCGCCAATAAATTATACTTGCAAAAAATAAAAGCCATATGTTAAAATAACAGAAAGAAATTATTGCAATTATAAAAGCGGCAGTAATGCTTATTTTTCTTAAAACTATACTTCCCCTTATAAAGCCAAGTTTTTTGCGAAGAAAAATTTTTAAAAGTCTTCCTCCGTCAAGAGGAAGGGCGGGGATTGAGTTTATTGCCGCAATTAAAAAATTAATTTTTGCGAAAAGAGTATTTTTGGCGGCGGAAAATAAAAGGGACAAAATCAAACTGAAAAGCGGTCCGCTTAAAATAATTTTAAATTCGTTTTCTGCTTTAATGGATAAAAGCTTAAGTTCAAAGCCGTAAGGGTTTATAAAAAGACGGCTGGCTTTTTCGCCCAGAAAAATGGCAGTAAAAAAATGGGCACATTCGTGTAAAAGTGCAAATAAAAACGTAAAAAAATATAATTTCATTTTTATTTTTAAAAGCATAAAAAGCGGAAAAAGCAGGAATAATTTACTGATAAAAATTTTGTTTTTAAAATTAAAATACATATTTCACCAAAAAAATTAAAAAAATAAAAGGAAAATTAAAAGCCATGTAGAATTATATATTGTTACATAATTGGTTATTCCAAATTTTGTACATAAATTTAATTAATGGAGGAGATAAATTATGGCAAAAAAATTCGTTTATCTGTTCAGCGAAGGCGACGCTTCAATGAGAAATTTGCTCGGCGGTAAAGGCGCTAACCTTGCTGAAATGACAAAGCTTGGTATGCCTGTTCCACAGGGCTTTACCGTATCAACAGAGGCTTGTACTCAGTATTATGATGACGGCAGAGTTATTAACGACGATATTCAGAAAGAAATTTTTGAAAACATCGAAAAAATGGAAGCAGTAGTTGGTAAAAAATTCGGTGATCTTGAAAATCCTCTTCTCGTATCAGTTCGTAGTGGTGCAAGAGCATCAATGCCTGGTATGATGGATACAATACTTAACCTCGGTCTTAACGAAAAGGTTGTTGAAACAATTGCCGAAAAAAGCGGCAACCCACGTTGGGCTTGGGACTGCTACAGAAGATTTATTCAGATGTATTCTGACGTAGTTATGGAAGTTGGTAAGAAATACTTTGAAGAACTTATCGACAAAATGAAAGAAGAAAAAGGCGTAGTGCAGGACGTTGACCTTACAGCTGACGACCTTAAAGAGCTTGCTACACAGTTTAAAGCTGAATACAAAAAAGCTATCGGCGCTGATTTCCCTGATGATCCTAAAGAACAGCTTATGGGCGCTATCAAAGCCGTTTTCCGTTCATGGGACAACCCCCGTGCAAACGTTTACCGTCGTGACAACGATATTCCTTATTCATGGGGTACAGCTGTTAACGTTCAGATGATGGCATTTGGTAACATGGGCGAAACATCCGGTACAGGTGTTGCATTTACACGTGACCCTGCTACAGGCGAGAAAAAGCTTATGGGCGAATTCCTTATGAACGCACAGGGCGAAGACGTTGTTGCAGGTGTTAGAACACCACAGCACATCGACCAGCTTAAAGAGGTTATGCCTGAAGTTTACGAGCAGTTCATCGGTATCTGCAATAAACTTGAAAGCCATTACCGCGATATGCAGGATATGGAATTCACAATTGAAGATAAAAAACTTTATATGCTTCAGACAAGAAACGGTAAAAGAACAGCTCAGGCTGCTCTCAAAATCGCTTGTGACCTCGTTGATGAGGGTATGATTTCTGAAAAAGAAGCAGTTTTAATGATTGACCCACGTAACCTTGACACACTCCTTCACCCACAGTTTGATGCAAAAGCTTTAAAAGCTGCAACACCTATCGGAAAAGGCCTTGGTGCATCTCCCGGTGCTGCTTGCGGTAAAGTTGTTTTCACAGCTGACGATGCAGTTGCTTGGAACGAAAAAGGCGAAAAAGTTGTTCTTGTTCGTCTTGAAACATCACCTGAGGATATTACAGGTATGAAAGCTGCACAGGGTATTTTAACTGTTCGTGGCGGTATGACTTCACACGCAGCCGTTGTTGCACGTGGTATGGGTACATGCTGTGTATCAGGTTGCGGCGAAATTAAAATGGATGAAGATAATAAGAAATTTGAACTTGCAGGTAAAGTATATAATGAAGGCGACTGCATTTCAATTGATGGTTCAACAGGTAACATTTACGATGGCTTAATTCCAACAGTTGATGCTACAATTGCAGGCGAATTCGGCAGAATTATGGCTTGGGCTGACAAATACAGAGTGCTCAAAGTTAGAACAAATGCTGATACTCCTGCAGATGCTAAAAAAGCAAGAGAACTCGGTGCTGAAGGTATTGGTCTTTGCCGTACAGAACATATGTTCTTTGAATCTGACAGAATTGCGGCATTCCGTGAAATGATTTGTGCTGATACAGTTGAAGAAAGAGAAACAGCACTTGCTAAAATTTTGCCAATTCAGCAGAAAGACTTTGAAGAGCTTTACGAAGCACTTGAAGGATGCCCTGTAACAATTCGTTTCCTCGATCCTCCGCTTCATGAATTTGTTCCAACAGAAGAAGCTGATATCGAAGCACTCGCAAAAGCTCAGGGTAAATCAGTTGAAGCAATTAAAGCTATTATCGAAGGTTTACACGAATTTAACCCAATGATGGGTCACCGTGGTTGCCGTCTTGCAGTAACATATCCTGAAATTGCTGCTATGCAGACAAGAGCGGTTATCCGTGCTGCTATCAATGTTAACAAAGCTCACGCTGACTGGAAACTGGTTCCTGAAATTATGATTCCTCTCGTAGGCGACATCAAAGAGCTTAAATATGTTAAAGAAGTAGTTGTAAAAGTTGCTGACGAAGAAATTGCGGCAGCAGGAAGCGACCTTAAATACGAAGTTGGTACAATGATTGAAATTCCAAGAGCTTGTCTTACAGCTGACGAAGTGGCTAAAGAGGCTGACTTCTTCTGCTTTGGTACTAACGACTTAACTCAGATGACATATGGCTTCTCAAGAGACGATGCAGGTAAGTTCCTTTCAGCTTACTATGATACAAAAATCTTTGAGAACGATCCATTTGCTAAACTTGACCAGACAGGCGTTGGTAAGCTTATGGAAATGGCAATTAAACTTAGCAAACCTGTAAACGGTAATCTCCACTACGGTATCTGTGGTGAGCACGGCGGCGATCCTACATCAGTAGAATTCTGCCACAAAATTGGTCTTAACTATGTTTCATGTTCACCATTCCGTGTTCCGATTGCTCGTCTTGCAGCTGCTCAGGCAAAAATTAAAGAAGACTAATTAAAAGCTTAACAAAAAATGCGACCTTGCAGAAGAAATTCTGCAGGGTCGTTTTTTGTGCCTTGAAAAAATATCGTCAAAATGCTCAAATTTATCCCAAAATATTGACTTTTTTAAAATTTTATATTATAATTCGGGTATGACCTAAATTTGTACGAGGTGGTATACAAAATGATAAACAGTATCGTGGAGAGAAACCGTTTTTCTTCTCCTATAACAAAAACAGAAAAAATAATATTACAATCGGCAATACGATTGTTTTTAGAAAATGGCTATTCCAAAACAACAATAAGGGCAATCAGTGACGATTGCGGACTAAGGCAGGGAACAATTGCATATCATTTTCATGCAAAGGAAGATATGCTTTATTATCTCATACAGGCACTTACCGAGTTTCACGGCGGCATAATTGATAACAGCCTTGAAAATACAAAAGATATTTTGTATTCCTATGCGGCAGAAATTGCAATACAAATTGCCCTGTGTGAGGAAAACCCAAAGGCCTGGGATTTATATTACAGCGCATATTCACAGTTTAAAACCTTTGAGCTTATAAAAAACTGGGCGGCAAAGGAGCATAGTATGCTTTTTGCCAAAAGACTTCCCACTTGGAAAGAAAGCGATTTTGCTGAAAAAGAGCATATTGCAAGCGGCATTGAACTGGCAGTTTTCTATGCCCCCTGTGACAGATATTTTACTCTCGAAAAGAAAATATCACTTACCCTTGACAGTATGATGCTTTTATATAATGTATCTGAAGAAGAACGAAAACAAACAATAGAAAAAATACTTAAACTTGACTATGTGAAAATAGGAAAAGAAATGTTTGAAAAGTTTATTAAGAAATTAGATTAGAAATAATTGAGCATTTATTAAAGGAAAGGACGGTAATAATGAAAAAAATATTTCGCAAATTAACAGCGTGGATATTAACCGCTTCTATACTGATAACATTTGTACCCGGTTTTACATTTTCGGCATTTGCATCGGGTAGTGTTTATAATTTTAGCAACACACCGGAAAGGCTTTATATAAGCAGCAGTAACCTCAGCACATATAACGGTGCTACCATTACAGGTGAGTGGACATGGGAATATGAAAGCTACGGCTCACTTGAAGACCTTTTGGTTATAGATGGGGTAGAGGTTAACCTTACTATATGCGACCTTGCCCTGGCTTCCAGTTCCCAGTTCAAAAGTAATAACTGCCCTTCTCCTGTTGAACTTAGAAACGGGGCAACACTGAATTTGACTGTAATGGGCGATAACACTTTGGTGGCGGGCAGTTGCACAGCAGGAATTCATGTGCCCGAAGGCTGTACCTTAAATATTACCGCTGCCAGCACCGGTAAACTTACAGTTAAAGGCGGCAACGGGTACGGTGGCGGCGCAGGCATCGGCGCAGACGGCAATGGAGCGCTTGCTGACAGCGAGACTGATATTGGCGAAACCCAGACATGTGGCACAATTAACATTGCAGGCGGTACCATTGACGCCAGCGGCGGTATCTTTTTAGTTGCAGGGATGATGTCGTTAGGCGGCGCAGGGATAGGAGGCACATCGTCAGGAGAGGGAAGTGTTTCAAGCACCGGCAGAATAACAATCAGTGGCGGCAATGTTACTGCCACCGGTGGCAGCGGCGCTGCAGGTATTGGTGGCGGTGATTGCGGTTATGTAGAGAGTATTTCCATTACCGGCGGCACAGTAAAGGCTAAGGCTTCACACGGCGCTGCCATTGGCGCAGGTACGGATAGCAATACCAGCAAAGATGTTGCCTGTGGTGACAGTATGAAAATTTCTATTACGGGAGGCAGCGTTACTTCTGACGGCAACATTGGCTATGGTGAAGTTGTTTCCGGCAATAGTATGACAGGTGGAAGTATACTCATTGGCGCCGATGCATCAATGGTTATAACTGACGGCCATAAGATTGATCACGGCGATGCAGTAAATTACGCCATTATTCCCGTTGCCTTAAATGTTTACGACGGACGACTGACTGATGATGCAGCTGAGGTAAACGTAGAGGCCGCCCAAAATGGAACCCGCATTGGCGGCGCAAAGGCAGAGGTGGCTGTCAGCAACTATCACGGCAAAGGCAATTTTAACTTTATTGTATCTGCCGAAAGTTACGCCATTGCCACAGATTTCACAGCTTATGCAGACGGGTTTGCGGCATCTACGGAAAAAGCTGCTTTACTGAGTAGCGATGGCATTACAGTAAACTGCGGCAAGCAGCTCTATCCTGTAACACTTATATTTTTAGATGATAATAAATTCAGAAATGCGGAAAATAACTATGAGGCAACCGCTAGGGTTACAACTGAAGATGGCAGTGTTCCCGGTGGCGGTGCCATTATGAAAACCTTGCCTTCAAATATTGAATTTCACTCCGCTTCAATGGGTACTATGGTAGTTTGGTTGGCGGAGGGTACATATGATATAAGCGTTACCTCTGCCGAGTTTAATAACGGTGCACCTATGAATGGAAATATCACCGTTTCCGGCAGTGGAAATCTGAATTTACTTGACAATTCCAGTGCAGATATTCTTGGCGAACTTGATTTAAGCTATGGCCCTATCAGGTTTTATAAGGAGAACAACTCATACAAAGTAGATTATTATAAATTAAACGCAAAAAATCCGACTAAAGCCACAGTTCTTGCTACTGCCCCATTTGTGGTAACGCAAAGCGGCGCCGCAACGACAAACACCATTATAGTAGAAAGCTGGGGCGACAGCGTTCCCCTTAATCTTACTATCGACGGGCTTAATATTGAAACAGAACTACCTCTTGATAAGGCCAATAATGCCGGTCTCATTGATATTAATAGCTCGGCGGTTAAATTAAATTTGTCGGGCAGTTCCAAATTAGTTTCAAAACGCAATATAAATTGGGAGGTTACTGCCGCTATTATCAGCGTGGACCCAGGCTCCGGCCTTACCATCGACGGCAGCGGCAGCCTGACCGTTAACACAAAAGGTTATAGTGCGGCAATCGGCGGCGACTACGATAGCGGCCTTGGCAAAATTACTATAAATGGCGGCACAGTAACTGCTATAAATAACGGCACCGGCTCGGCCATAGGCGCAGGCATCGGTAAAGCTGCCTATTATGCGGAGATTATTGTAAACGGAGGCAAGGTAACGGCTCAGAGTGGCAACAATGGAGAAAATGTGGCTATTGGTGGGGCAAGTTCAGAGGAACAAGGTGCGAACACCACCATTACAATCAACGGTGGAGAAGTTGATGCTATGGGCATTATCGGCGCTGAAAACAAGGCGGCCACAGTAATCATAACCGGCGGCAGGGTATCCGCTACCGCTGAAAATACAACAGCCGTCATCGGTAGTTATGCTGATACCGGGGTGGAGGACAGAAGTGTTTCTGTTACTATCAGCGGCGGCACAGTTACTGCAGTGAATACAGGAACCGGCCCTGCCATTGGTGGCAGAGGAATAAGCGAGATATACAAGGTTGCAACGAATAAAACAGCAGGAAGCGTTACCATAACCGGCGGCACGGTTACAGCTACCAATAACAGCGAAAATGCCGCCACCATCGGCGCTGATAATGGTAGTTATTACAACAGAACAAATGTTATTATAAGCGGCGGAAGAGTAAATGCCACTAACAATATGGCAGGTGGCGTAGCTATCGGCGGTGGCAAATATGATTCTGAAAAATATGCTTATACCGATGTTACTATAAATGGTGGTACTGTTGTGGCTGATGGTATCATAGGCTCTATGGCGAAAACATCCACTAAGTATGCAAACGTTAAGTTTGGCGGCGGCAGCATTAATGGCCAGGTGTGGGCTTATAGCAGCGAAACTGACAATGTTGGAGCTACTAACGGCACAAAACCCGTATATATGATTACCGCCAATCTGAGCAGGAGAGTGGGGCCGGATAAAAAGCTTGAAACGGCCTCGATTACAGGCAATAGTGGATATGGCTTTACCGATGTTTATACTGATGCAAGCGGAAAAATATACCTTTGGCTGCCTGATGAAGCGGACAATGCGGGAAATACTAAGGCTACATTTAATGACAGGGAATACACAGGAAATGTATTAACAGGCAATAATGGCACATTCGCTATCGACGGGCTTGTTCCAACCGTTACAGCGCCCTTGGCAAATTCACTTACTTATAACGGCGCTGAACTACCCCTTGTTACTGCAGGCTCTGCTGTTGGCGGCACTATGATATATAGCCTTGATAATGAAACTTATAGCGCAGAAGTTCCCACAAAAACCAATGCAGGTACATATACGGTTTATTACGAGGTTTTAGGCGATGACGGCTATGGGGATGTAGCCGCAAGCTCTGTAGAGGTAACAATTTTGCCGAAAGTTGTTACAAATCCTACTTTTGATGGCCTTGTTACATCACATTATTATACAGAAGATGAGATTAAACCCACATTTACCTTAAAAGACGGCGATGTTACTATTTCTGAAAGTGAATATTCCGTTTCTTATTCCGATAATGTAAATGTTGGCGAAGCAACAATAACTGTTACCGACAAAGAAAACGGCAACTACAATATAAGCGGCAGCGCAAAGTTTACTATTGTAGAGCACACTCATTCATTTGAAAACGGCATCTGTTATTGTGGCAGGTATGCAAAACCTGAGATTAAAGATGGCTACTACCAAATTGAAAACGCAGGTCAGCTTTTCTGGTTTGTAAACCACATAAACACCGTAAACGGAGCGGCAAATGCAGCTCTCACGGCAGATATTAACCTTGAAGGAAAACCCTGGACGCCTATAGGCCAGACAGGTGAACAAAGCAACAACTTCTGCGGCCACTTTGACGGACAAAGCCATACCATTACAGGACTGTACGTTGAAGGCGAAAGGGCCGGCCTTGGCTTTTTCGGAGAAGTTCGTCTTGGTACCGTAGAAAACTTCACAATTTACGGCGATGTAAAGCTTAACGGTAAAAATAGCTGCGTTGGTGGTGTTATCGGCTCGGCGTCAGGTGCAAGCGCAGATGCTCCTGACCATAACGGTGCAACAATCAGAAACATAACATCTTATGTAAATGTAACCCTTGGCGAAGGCTCTCACGGCTCAAGCTATGTTGGCGGCTTTATAGGCTACGCAAACCACGAAACACTTATCGAAAACTGCTCATGGTACGGCACACTCGACCTTGGCCCTTACCGTGCAGACAGCGGTGTTGGCGGTCTTGTGGGACGACTTTATGATAAATCCTCTGTGACAATTCGAAACTGCGCCGCTTACGGCACTATAAAGACCTCATACAATGGTCAAGCCACAATTTATATCGGCGGACTGTTGTCTTTAAGCGCAGACGGTGCAAACACGACTCTCGAAAACAACCTCTGGGCAGGAACAATTGTAGATGAAACCGACAATGCGCATATCTCCGCTTTCGGTACGTTAAATGGCGAAGAAAGCATAGAAAACTGCTATGCATTGGGTTCTGCACCTTATATTACAACCGAAAATAAATATACCGGCGGAATTGAAACCATTACGAAAGAACAGCTTGCTTCTGGCGAAGCATCTTATCTTCTCGGCACTGCCTGGGGACAGGATTTATCGAAGGAAAATTCAACTCCTGTACTTGGAGGTGCAAATGTGTATAAATATATAAGCGGCTATTCAAATGAACTTAAGTTCGGCTTTGCCGATTATAAAGATAATGTTGCAATATTTAATATCCCTGTGGCAGGTAAGTATTCATTGATTTTTGCCGACTATGAGGGCAAAAAATTAAATGATATTGATATTGTAACCGTTACCGTAACTGATGAAACTGTTGGGAAAATAACAAAGGCAAGCGAAAAAGGCGTTAATATAGGTTCGGGAGATAAAATTATGCTTTGGCAGGATATGACAAATTGGTTTGCATATATTGCGGAGTAATAGAAATAATAAGGAAAAATAATTTTATGCTTGACACACAGCGCCTTATATGGTAAAATATTTCATGCTGAGGTTTTGTGGCCTCAATCCGGCGGCAAGGTTTTTGGAATCACCAACCCTTTACTTTGCGCAGGGAGATTAAAATTTTAGGAGGTGAAAATCATGTTGGCACCAAAATCAGAAGTTATCGAAGCTAATAAGCTTCACGATGGTGATACTGGTTCCCCCGAAGTGCAGATCGCTCTTCTTACAAACAGAATCAATCACTTAAACGAACATCTTAAAATCCATAAGAAAGACCATCACTCAAGACGTGGCCTTTTGAAAATGGTAGGTGCGAGACGTGGTCTTTTGAACTATCTTATGAAGATAGACATTGAAAGATACCGTGCTATCGTAGCAAAACTCAACCTTAGAAAGTAGTCGAATTAGGCGGAGCGGCAATTTTGCTGCTTCGCCTGACGAGTTTTTACAAAACTAAAGCTTCGGTGCTTTTAGCGTTTACATCTGCCCTTGAATTTTCGAGGATAAATGTAAGTGCTAAGAGCCGAAAGCTAAATTTTTTTAATGGAGGTTTTTAGTATGGAAAGATCATTTAGAACAGAACTTGCCGGCAGAGAACTCGTTCTCGAAACCGGTAAACTTGCACAGCTTGCAAGCGGCAGCGTACTCGTTAGATACGGCGACACAGTTGTTTTGGCAACTGCTACAATGAGCGAAAAACCAAGAGAAGGAATCGACTTTTTCCCTCTTTCGGTAGACTATGAAGAAAAGCTTTACTCGGTTGGTAAAATTCCGGGCAGCTTTATCAAAAGAGAGGGTAAACCTTCGGAAAAGGCTATCTTAACATCACGTGTTATTGACAGACCTATCCGTCCACTTTTCCCATCAGATTTAAGAAACGATGTAACTGTTATTGCAACAGTTATGTCAGTTGAACAGGACAACGCTCCTGAAATTGCAGCTATGATTGGTGCATCTGCAGCTATTTCTATTTCACAAATTCCTTTTGCAGGCCCTATCGGCGGCGTTCAGGTTGGCCTTGTTGACGGCGAAATTATTATTAACCCAACAGCTGAGCAGAGAGAAAAAAGTACTCTTCAGCTTACTGTTGCAGGTACAAAAGACAAAGTTAACATGATTGAAGCAGGCGGCCAAGAAATCCCTGAAGAAGTTATGTTTGAAGCTATTATGAAAGCTCACGAAGAAATTAAGAAAATCTGTGCTTTCATTTCAGAAGTTCAGGCTGAAATCGGTAAAGAAAAAATCGAATACGAAAGAGTTGTTGTGCCAGAAGAACTTCTCGAAAAAGTTAAAGAGCTTTATGCTGACAAAGTAAGAGCAGCTCTTGACACTGACGATAAGAGAATAAGAGACGAAAGACTTCGTCCTATTTACGAAGAAGCTTTCGAATATTTTGCCGACGATGAAACTGTTGACGAAGGCAAAATTAACGAAGCTATGTATAAACTCCAGAAATATGTTGTAAGAAGATGGATTCTTGATGAAGGTAAACGTGTTGACGGCAGAGGCCTTTACGATATCCGTCCACTTGCTTCAGAAGTAGGCTTACTTCCAAGAGTTCACGGCAGCGGCCTTTTCACAAGAGGACAAACTCAGGTTCTTACTACCGTTACACTTGGCGCTATGGGCGATGTTCAGCTTCTTGATGGTATCGACCTTGAAGAGCAGAAAAGATATATGCACCACTATAACTTCCCATCATACTCTGTTGGCGAAACAAGACCTTCACGTGGCCCCGGCCGAAGAGAAATCGGTCATGGTGCTTTGGCTGAACGTGCACTTGAACCTGTAATTCCTTCAGAAGAAGAATTCCCATATGCAATCCGTCTTGTATCCGAAGTTTTATCTTCCAACGGTTCAACTTCACAGGGTAGTGTTTGCGGTAGCACACTTGCTCTTATGGATGCAGGTGTTCCAATTAAAGCTCCTGTTGCAGGTATTTCCTGTGGTCTTGTAACTGAAGGCGACCGCTTTATTACAATGACAGATATTCAGGGCCTTGAAGACTTCTTCGGCGATATGGACTTTAAGGTTGCAGGTAGCAAAAACGGTATTACAGCTATTCAGGTTGATATTAAAATTGACGGTTTAACACCTGAAATTATTAAAACAGCTCTCTATCAGACAAAAGAAGCAAGAGAAAAAATACTTGACGAAGTTATGCTTCCATGTATTGGAGAGTCAAGATCAGAGCTTTCACAGTATGCTCCAAAAATCATTACAACAACAATCGATCCTGATAAAATCCGCGATGTTATCGGTAGCGGTGGTAAAGTTATTCAGAAAATCATTGCTGATACAGGCGTTAAAATTGATATTGAAGACGATGGCAGAGTGTTCATTGCTACATGCGATCAGGCTGCAGGCGACAAAGCCCTCAATATTATTAAAGGTATCGTAAGCGATGTTGAACCCGGTCAGATTTTTGAAGGTAAAGTTGTAAGAATTATGACATTCGGCGCATTCGTTGAATTTCTCCCCGGAAAAGACGGTATGATTCACATTTCAAAACTCGATAAGAAGAGAGTTGAAAAAGTTGAAGATGTTGTAAATATCGGCGATACAGTAAAGGTTAAAGTTTTAGAAGTTGACAAAATGGGCAGAATTAACCTTATGCGTATTGTTGAGGATGCTCCGGCTGAAAACTAAACTTTAGAAAGTGGAACGCGGGAATTTTAATTTCCGCGTTCCTTGAAAATTATATGTTTGTCAGAAGAAATTTAAAAAACGGACTTAAAGTTATATATGAAAAAATTCCGTATGTACAAAGTGTTTCAATAGGCGTTTGGGCAGGAATTGGCTCGGCGGGCGAAACGGCAGAAATAAGCGGCATAAGCCATTTTCTTGAGCATATGCTTTTTAAAGGCACAAAAAAGAGAAGTGCACGCGCCATTGCCGAAGAAATGGATTTTATCGGCGGCCATATAAATGCTTTTACTTCGAAAGAAACAACTTGTTACTATGCTAAGGTTATAGGCCGTAATTTAGAAGTTGCCATAGATATTTTGGCAGATATGTATATAAATGCAAAAATTGACAGCGATGATGTTTCTCTTGAGAGAAATGTTATACTTGAAGAAATAAATATGTACGAAGATTCGCCCGAAGATGTTGCTCTTGACACGCTGGCAAAAGCCGCATGGGGCGAGCACAGCCTTGGTTTTTCGGTTTCAGGCGAAAGTGAAGTAGTTGAAAAAATTGACAGGGAAACTTTACTTAAGTTTGCCGATAAATATTACACCGCTGAAAACACAGTAATTTCAGTTGCAGGAAATTTTGATGAGGATTATCTTTTTAATCTGCTTGAAAAGTATTTTTCAGATATTCGCAGAGGGGAAAAGATTACCATAAAAGAGCCTGCAATATTTACCACCGGCAAAGTAGAAAAAATAAAGGATATTGAGCAAACTCATATTGCATTCGGGTTTGAAGGCGTTCCCTGCCAGAGCAATGAAATTTATGCCGAGGCCGTTATGTGCAACGTGCTTGGCGGAACAATGTCATCACGTCTTTTCCAGAAAATAAGAGAGGAAAAGGGCCTTTGTTACAGTGTTTATTCTTCATCTGAAAGCTTTCATCAAAATGGTCTTTTCTATATTTACGCAGGCCTTTCGCCGGAAAACTGCGAAAGCGTAAAAGAAATTATACTGGGCGAAATTGAAAGCCTTAAGAAAAACGGAATTACCGATTACGAACTTAAAAAAGGCAAGCAGCAGCTTTGTGGCAGTTACCTTTTAAGCCTTGAAAGCATCGGCGCTAAAATGAATGCCATGGGCAAATGCGAGGTTTTGGGCGAGAGAATTAAAACCTGCGATGAGGTTATGGCAGGAATTGAAGCGGTTGACAGCGAAAAAATAAATAAGCTTATAAATAAAATTTTTAAAGAGGACTATGCGGAAAGCATAGTTACCAGTAAATAATACATAGGAGTGAGGTATTATGAAAAACACAGAAAAAACAATGGAGAAAATAGTTGCCCTTTGTAAAAACCGTGGCTTTGTATATCCGGGCTCGGAAATTTACGGCGGCCTTGCAAACTCATGGGACTACGGCCCCCTTGGCGTTGAGTTTAAAAACAATGTTAAAAAAGCATGGTGGAAAAAATTTGTTCAGGAAAGCCCATACAATGTAGGCCTTGATGCGGCTATTCTTATGAACCCACAAACCTGGGTTGCATCAGGTCACGTTGGCGGTTTTTCCGATCCGCTTATCGACTGTAAGGAATGTAAATCACGTTTCCGTGCAGATAAACTTATCGAAGATTTCCTTGGCGATCAGCTTACAGAATCTATCGATGCGTGGGACAACGAAAAAATGATTAACTTCATTAAAGAAAATAACGTTCCATGTCAGAAATGCGGCAAATCAAACTTTACTGATATCAGAAAATTCAACCTTATGTTTAAAACATTCCAGGGCGTAACTGAAGATTCAACTTCAGAGCTTTTCCTTCGTCCTGAAACTGCACAGGGTATTTTTGTAAACTTTAAAAATGTTCAGAGAACAACAAGAAAGAAAGTTCCTTTTGGTATCGGCCAGATTGGTAAATCTTTCAGAAACGAAATTACACCAGGTAACTTCGTTTTCAGAACACGTGAATTTGAACAGATGGAACTTGAATTTTTCTGTGCACCGGGTACTGACCTTGAGTGGTTTGAATACTGGAAGAACTACTGCAAAAACTTCCTCTTAAATCTTGGTATTGCAGAAGAAAATATTAAAATGCGTGACCACGAGAAAGAAGAGCTTTCACACTATTCAAACGCTACAACAGATATCGAGTTTATGTTCCCATTTGGCTGGGGCGAGCTTTGGGGTATTGCTGACAGAACTGATTACGACCTTAAACAGCATATGGAGCACTCCGGCGAATCTATGGAATATCTCGATCCTATGACAAACGAAAAATATGTTCCTTACTGCGTAGAGCCATCCCTCGGCGCCGACCGTGTTGCACTTGCATTTTTGGTTGAAGCTTATGATGAAGAGGAAGTTGCAGAAGGCGACGTTCGTGTTGTTATGCATCTTCATCCGGCCCTTGCTCCTGTAAAAGCAGCAGTTTTGCCACTTTCCAAAAAGCTTTCAGAGGGTGCGCTTAAAGTATACGAGCAGATTTCAAAGAAATATAACTGCGAATACGATGAAGCAGGAAGTATCGGTAAAAGATACCGCCGTCAGGACGAAATTGGTACACCTATTTGTATTACTTTCGACTTTGACAGCCTTGAAGATGAAGCAGTTACAATCCGTAACCGTGACACTATGGAGCAGGAAAGAGTTAAAATTGCAGACCTTGATGCTTATATGGATAAATTCTTTGAATTTTAAAAAATTGACACCGTTTCTTTTGAAACGGTGTTTTTTTGCAAAAACTATTGATAATATTTTAAAAATGTGATAATATAGTTTTGAAAACTATGTATTCTAATTAAAATATTTATTTAGAGGTGTAAAAAATGAAGGGATTTAAGTATAATACTGTTACTCCTATCAGCGCTGTTTACGAAATTTTTGATATTGCAAATCGTGAAGCGGGAAACAGTATTGCAATTAAACACAAAGTAAACAAAGAGGTTTTGTCGGTTACATATAAAGAGCTTTATGATGAAATAATGGCTCTTTATAACGCAATTTATTCAGCCGGCTATAATAATACTCATATTGCCTGCATTGGAGAGAACAGCTATAACTGGGTTTTAACTTTTGTTACAACTCTCTGTTCCGACAGCGTTTTTGTTCCACTTGATAAAGAGCTTCCTGAAGATGATATTATAAATGTATTAAATCACGGCGATGCAACACTTGTTTTCTGCTCTAAAAAGCACGAAGAAATTATTAAAGCAAGAAGAGCTGAGCTTCCTCAGGTTAAAAACTTTGTATGCTTTGAAAGAGAAGAAGATGAGGGAGAATTCCTTTCGTTTAAGAAATTCCTTGCAAAAGGTGCTGAAATTTATAAAAGCGGCAACTTTGAAACACCTAATACTGACAGAGATAAAAATATTTTAAAACTTTTGGTTTATACATCAGGTACAACAGGAAAAGCAAAAGGCGTTATGCTTTCAGAGAAAAACATTGTATCTTTGGTTTATCACGGCCTTCGTGTTTCAACTATCTACGATACCTGCCTTTCAGTTCTTCCGTATCATCACACCTACGGCGCTATATGCGATGTACTTGTAAGTTTCCATAAACATTCTACATTGTGCATAAACGAGTCGCTTAAAGCTGTTTTGGCAAACTTAAGCCTTTATAAACCTTCGCATATGATGCTTGTTCCGCTTTTTGTTGAAACATTTTATAACAGAATTCAGAAAACACTTGAGGAAAAAGGCAAAGCAAAGCTTATAAACACACTTATTAAAGTAAGCAACGGCCTTAGAAAAGTTGGAATTGATTTAAGACCAGTACTTTTCAAACAGCTTCACGAGGTGTTCGGCGGCCGCCTTCGCAAAATGGTTTGCGGCGGCGCACCTATAAGACCTGAGGTTGGATATTTCTTCGATGGTATCGGCATTTTGCTTGGTAACGGCTATGGTATTACAGAGTGTTCACCACTTGTTTCTACAAACCGTGACAGCGATAACGACCCTGCAACTGTTGGTTATATTCTTCCTTGTATTGAAGTTAAAATTGAAAACCCATACGACGATGGCATTGGCGAAATTTGTGTTAAAGGCGATACAGTAATGCTTGGCTACTACAAAAATGAAGAAGCGACTGCCGAGGCACTTCAGGATGGCTGGTTTAACACAGGCGACTACGGCCGCTTTAACAAAAAAGGTCAGCTTATGATTACAGGCAGAAAGAAAAACCTTATCGTACTCAGTAACGGTAAAAATATTTACCCTGAGGAAATTGAAGATTATATTATGAACATTCCCGAAGTTTTGGAAGTTGTAGTATTTTCGCCTAAAAATGAAGATGGCGAGCAGAAAGCCCTTTCAGCAAGAGTGTTCCTTGAAACTCCTTTGGAAATGGACGAACTTAAAGCAAAAATCCGTGAAGTTTTAAAACCACTCCCTGTTTATAAGCAGATTAAAGATGTTATAATTCAGGAAGAAGAATTTGAAAAAACATCTTCAAAGAAAATTAAAAGAAATCTTTATACAAACTAAAAAACTGGTTGCCGCATAGCGCGGCAACCGATTTTTTTCTCCTGAAAAGCAAATTTTTTGTTAAAATTCAACTTTTTTTTACAAATATACTTGACATTTTTAAGATATGTTATAAAATAAGTATATATGTATATTCGGGAGGGTGCCGCTTGAGAGTAATATCCGGTAAAATAAGAGGGAAAAAACTTTATTCTCTTGACGGTGACAATACAAGGCCTACCACTGACAGAGTTAAGGAAAATATTTTTAACATTATAATGCCTTATATAAATGGTGCTATGGTGCTCGATCTTTTTGCGGGCAGCGGCGCACTTGGAATTGAGGCGCTGTCACGAGGGGCGAAGCGTTGCGATTTTGTTGAAAACAACAAAGCGGCAGCAGAAATTGTTAAGAAAAACCTTTGCGAAACACCTTTTACAGATGCTTCTGAAATTCACTTTATGGATTTTTCTGCTTTTCTTCAAAAGGCAAATGAAACTTACGATATAATATTTATGGATCCACCTTATGAGGCGGGTTACTATATTCCGGCGCTTGAAAAGATAAAAGAAAAAAACATTCTTTCAAATGATGGAATTATAGTTGCAGAAATGAAAAGTGGAAATAATTTTGAAAGTGTGCCCGGTTTTGAAATTGTAAAAGAGAAAAAATATGGGCATACATCTGTAATGATACTTAAAAAGATGGGAGAATAATATGATTGCGGTTTATCCCGGAAGTTTTGACCCTGTTACGTGTGGTCATCTTGACATAATAGAGCGCAGCTGTAAACTGTTTGATACGGTTTACGTTGCAGTACTTCAAAACAGCAGTAAAACCCCGCTTTTTTCTGTTGAAGAGAGAAAGGAACTTATAAAAAGGGTTACATCTCATCTTGATAATGTTGTTATTGCAGATTTTAACGGCCTTTTAGTAGATTTTGCAAAAGGTGTGGGAGCCAAAATAATTGTTAAAGGGCTCAGAGCTGTGAGCGATTTTGAATATGAGTTTCAAATGGCGCTTATAAACAGAAAGCTTGAAAGCGAAATTGAAACTATGTTTCTTATGACAAGCGCACAAAACCAGTACTTAAGCTCAAGCATTGTAAAAGATGTTGCAAAGTACGGCTCAAATCTTGCAGGGCTTGTTCCCGAAAGCATTATGCAGGATATATATGACAAGTTAAAAAAATAAAGGAGAGAAAAAAATGGAAATATTTGACGTTATTGATCAGCTTGAAGATATTATGGAAAGCAGTTTTACTGTGCCGATTATTCGTAAATCAATGGTTGATAAAACTGAAATTATGGAGCTCCTCGGTGAACTTCGCCTTCGCTTGCCTGAAGACCTTAAACAGGCTAAATGGGTAAGAGAAGAAAGAACAAGAATTATTTCTGAAGCACATCAGGAAGCTGCAAACATTATTAAAGAAACAGAAGAGCAGACAAAACAGATGGTTGAAGAGCATGAAATTACTCAGAAAGCTTACGAACAGGCTAATGAGATTATTGAAGCTGCTCAGAAAAATGCAAGAGAAATTCGTCTTGGCGCAAGACAGTATGTTGAAAACATTCTTTCTTCGCTTGAAACAAGACTTTCAGGTCAGCTTGAGGAAATTCAGGCAGGCAGAGAAGAACTTAGAAAATAATTTTGTATACACTTATTAAGGCTGTTCGCGGTTTTCGCGGTACAGCCTATTTGTGTTTTTAAGGATTGACTTTATGAAGATAGGTAACACAGAAGTTGGAAATATATTTCTGGCTCCCGTTGCAGGCGTAAGCGACATAGCCTTTCGCCTTATCTGCCGAGAAATGGGGGCTGATTTAACATATACTGAAATGGTAAGCGCCAAGGCGCTTTGCTTTGAAGATAAAAAAACATACGAGCTTTTGGAAACAGGCGGAGAAGCACGCCCGAGAGCAGTTCAGCTTTTTGGCAGCGAGCCTGAAATCATAGCAAAAGCCGTAAAAAAAGTTCAAAACGACTTTGATATAATTGATATAAATATGGGTTGCCCTGCACCTAAAATAGTAAGAAATGGCGAAGGCAGTGCTCTTATGAAAAATCCTTCTCTTGCAGGTAAGCTCATAGAGGCGGCGGTAAAGGCTTCCTGTGTTCCCGTTACCGTTAAAATACGCCGCGGTTTTAAAGAGGAAAACTGCGCAGAAATTGCAAAAGTTGCCGAGAAGTGCGGTGCGGCGGCAGTATGCGTTCACGGCAGATTTACAAACCAGATGTACAGCGGCGAAAGCAGCCTTGAGGCAATTAAAAGAGTGTGCGATGCAGTTTCAATTCCTGTAATTGGAAACGGAGATATTTTAAGCGGGGAAGATGCCGAAAAAATGATGAAGGAAACAGGCTGCAGTGGCGTTATGATAGCCCGTGGTGCTTTTGGAAACCCATTTATTTTCAGAGAAATAAAAGAGTATTTTAAAAGCGGCAGTATTTTGCCGCCTGCCGATATACGCGAAAAAATTGATATGGCAATAAGGCATACAGAACTTCTTGTAAAATTTCACGGCGAAAAAATTGGAATTTTAAACGCAAGAAAACACGCCGCCTGGTATTTAAAAGGTATTCGTGGCGGTGCAGAAGCAAAGCGAAAAGTTTATACTGCCACAACACTTGAAGAAATGAAAAATATTTTACGCGGGGTGAAGTAAATGGAAATAATGAAGCTTATAAAAGCTAAAAAAGAAAAACTGTGGAACGAAAAAATTCCTACAATAGTATTTTTTGGCGACAGTATAACTCAGGGCTGTTTTGAGTTTTATATGAAAAACGAAAAAAGCCTTCAAACTGTTTTTGACAGAGAAAATTCATATCCGAGAATACTTGAAAAAATACTTTCTGATATTTTTCCTACTGTTCCAGTAAACTGCGTAAATGCAGGAATAAGCGGCAGCAGCGCAGTTGACAGCGTTGGCAGAATAGAAAGAGATGTGCTTTCTTTTTCGCCCGACCTTACCATAATATGCTTTGGCCTTAACGATGCTTTTGAAGGAGAGGGAGGCATTTCAAAATACTGCGACGCGCTTTCCGAAATGTTTAAAAAAGTTAAAGAAAGCGGCAGCGAAGTGATTTTTATGACACAAAATATGATGAACACTGATGTAAGCTGTCATATAAAAGACGAGTATCTTATAAATCTTGCAGAAAAAACAAAGGCATTGCAAAATGGCGGAGTTGTTGATAAATATTTTGATGCCGCAAAAAAAGTGGCAAAAGAAAGCGGCGTAGTGGTTTGCGATGTATATACAAAATGGAAAGCTATGGCTGAAAATGGCGTTGATACAACAAGCCTTCTTGCAAATTACATAAATCACCCAACAAGAGAAATGAATAAGCTTTTTGCATCGTCGCTAATGGAAACAATGATGGAAAAATAACAGGTTTCAACTTGCATTTTTGGTAAAATTAAACTTTGTGAAAATGTATTTTGGTGTTGACGAAACTATGCAAACTGTGGTATAATTAGCTTTAATAATTAAATGTAATTAACTTTGAAATAAATATAAAGGAAAGAAGGTTTAAGAGTGAAAGATTTTACAAAAGAAGGACTTACCTTTGACGATGTGTTATTGATTCCTGCAAAATCTGATGTTTTGCCTGCAGATATCGATTTGTCTACAAGGCTTACAAATAAGATTTCGCTCCGTATTCCGCTTATGAGCGCGGCTATGGATACCGTAACCCGTGCCCCGATGGCAATTGCCATTGCAAGGGAAGGCGGTATTGGAATTATTCATAAAAATATGTCTATTGAAGAGCAGGCAACAGAGGTTGACAAAGTTAAAAGAAGTGAACACGGCGTTATTGTTGACCCGTTTTTCCTCTCTCCTGAAAATACACTTCGCGATGCCGATGAACTTTGCGGCAAATATAAAATTTCAGGTGTGCCAATTACTGTTGACGGTAAGCTCGTTGGAATACTCACTAACAGAGATTTAAGATTTGAAGAAGATTTCAGCAAAAAGATTAAAGATGTTATGACATACGAAAATCTTATTACTGCTCCTGTTGGTACAACACTCGACCAGGCTCAGGAAATTCTTCGCAAACACAAAATTGAAAAACTTCCTATTGTTGATAAAGATAATTACCTTAAAGGCCTTATCACAATAAAAGATATTGAAAAAGCTGTTCGTTATCCTAACTCTGCAAGAGACAGCGAAGGCAGACTTTTGGTTGGTGCGGCAATTGGCGCAACCGACGATGTTCTTGAAAGATGTGCTGCTTTGGTTGAAGCTAAGGTTGACGTTGTTGGCCTTGACAGTGCACACGGCCATTCACAGAACATCATCAACGCAGTTAAAAAGGTTAAAGCTGCATTTCCAAACCTTCAGCTTATTGCAGGTAATATTGCAACAGGCGCTGCAGCAGAAGCTTTAATCGATGCCGGTGCAGATGCAGTAAAGGTTGGTATTGGCCCCGGTTCTATCTGTACAACACGTGTTGTTGCAGGTATCGGTGTTCCGCAGATTACTGCTATCAGCGATGTTTATGAAGTTGCATCAAAATACAACATTCCTGTTATTGCCGACGGTGGTATTAAATATTCAGGCGATTTGCCTAAAGCCGTTGCAGCAGGTGCTGATGTTATTATGATAGGCAGCCTTTTTGCAGGCTGTGAAGAAAGCCCCGGCGAAGAAGAAATTTATCAGGGCAGAAGATTTAAAGTTTACCGCGGTATGGGCAGTATGGGCGCTATGAACCAGAAAAACGGCAGCAGCGACCGTTACTTCCAGTCAGGCAACAAAAAATTAGTTCCTGAAGGCGTTGAAGGCAGAGTTCCTTATAAAGGTGCTCTTTCCGATACAGTATATCAGCTCCTTGGCGGACTTCGTTCAGGTATGGGTTACTGCGGAACTCCTACAATTGCCGATCTTAAAGAAAACGGTCAGTTTGTAAGAATTACAGGCAGCGGCCTTCGTGAAAGCCATCCACACGACATTTCAATTACAAAAGAAGCTCCTAACTATTCAGTATCACAGTAATTTAATCGCAGAAATGCGGAAAGGAAGATAAAAATGGATAAAGAATTAGTACTTACTAAAATTGCCGACAGTGGCGTTGTTGCTGTTGTTCGTGCTGAAAACGGCGAAAAAGCTAAAAAAATTGCAGATGCATGTCTTGAAGGTGGCGTTCCTGCAATTGAGCTTACTTTCACAGTTCCTTTTGCTCACAAGGTAATTGAAGACCTTGCAAAAGAATACAAAAACGGCGAAATGATTCTTGGTGCAGGAACAGTTATGGATCCTGAAACTGCAAGAATTGCTATTTTGTCAGGTGCACAGTATGTTGTAAGCCCATACTTTAACGCTGAAACAGTTAAACTTTGTAACCGTTACCGCGTTCCCTGCATGCCCGGCGCTATGACAATTAAAGAAGTTGTTGAAGCTATGGAAGCAGGCGCAGATATCGTTAAAGTATTCCCTGGCGAAGCATTTGGTCCTAAAATTTTAAAAGCTATCAAAGGCCCTATCCCACAGGCTAAAATGATGCCTACAGGCGGCGTTGATGTAAATAACGTTGCTGACTGGATTAAAGCAGGTGCAGTTGCAGTTGGCGCAGGTTCATCTCTTACAGGTGGCGCTAAAACAGGCGACTATAAAGCAATTACAG
Source organism: Clostridia bacterium (assembly GCA_045590195.1). Classification (GTDB taxonomy): domain Bacteria; phylum Bacillota; class Clostridia; order UMGS1883; family UMGS1540; genus JAZNQN01. The sequence continues at coordinate 28,906 of JAZNQN010000054.1, forward strand.
CCCTTGCAAAAGAATTTATTGAAAAAGTTAAAGAAGTAAGAGCATAATTTAACAAACAAAAAATCCCGTAACCTAAGTTACGGGATTTTATATTGCATTTTTTTATTTCTCAGCAATTGTTGCATCTAAAATATTTTCAACTACAAGATCAAGCTTGTTGCCATTTTCGGTGGTTTTGAAAATAAAGTTTTTGTTGTTTTCCCATGTGATTGTGAGAAGGTCACCTTCCATGGAATATTCAACTTCAGCTTCGCCAATTGTAGCTTTGCCGCCTTCTTTAAATTCAATTTCCATATCTTTTGCAAATCTCTCTTTGAGAATTGAAACCATAGCGTCAGCCATAGGGTCGGCATTGTCTTTGTAATCAGCTTTTTCAATTACCCATTTTCCTTCAAGTGCAGAAGTTTCTGCATTAACTTCAGGCTGATTATCAACCTTTTTACCACATGCTGCAAAAGAAAAAATTAAAGCAGCACAAAGCATTAAACACAATATTTTTTTCATAAAATCATACCTTTCTTAAAATGTACTATCAGTATAACAAATTTTTTTACAAAAGTCAACGGTATGCAGATAAAAGTAATTGAATAAAATAAAAATTTGTTGACATACTATACATAAAATGGTAAAATCATTTTAAAGGAAAAAAGGAGGTAATAAAATATGAACTTAAAAGGAACTAAAACAGAGGCTAACTTGATGACAGCCTTTGCAGGCGAAAGCCAGGCGAGAAATAAGTATACATACTACGCTTCAAAAGCTAAAAAAGAAGGCTATGTTCAGATAGCTCAGCTTTTTGAAGAAACAGCAAATAACGAAAAGGAACACGCAAAAATCTGGTTTAAACTTCTTCATGATGGTATGCCTGATACAATGGCAAACCTTCTTGATGCAGCCGAAGGCGAAAATTATGAGTGGACAGATATGTACGCTAATATGGCTAAAGATGCAAGAGAAGAAGGCTTTGACCACATTGCTTTTCTTTTTGAAGAAGTTGCAAAAATTGAAAAAGAACACGAGGAAAGATACAGAAAGCTTCTTAAAAATATTGAAGACGGTATTGTTTTCTCAAGAGAGGGAGATACTATTTGGCAGTGTGCAAACTGCGGCCACATTGTTGTGGGTAAAAAAGCTCCCGAGGTTTGCCCTGTTTGCGAACATCCTAAGGCTTATTTCCAGATAAAAGCAGAAAATTATTAATACATTTAAGGAGGACACTGATTATGAAAAAATATGTATGCGCAATTTGTGGATTTGTTTATGACGAGGCTGAAGGCCACGAAGAAAGCGGCATCGCTCCAGGCACAGCTTGGGAAGATGTTCCGGAAGATTGGACATGTCCACTTTGCGGAGTAGGAAAAGAAGATTTTAACGAAGAATAAGAAAAACGCCCGGAATTACTTCCGGGTTTTTGTTTGTCGAACACAAATTTATACACATAGTGTTAATGAATACTATTTAGAATAAGGGTTTGGCGTGTCACATAACCCAATTATATAATCAGCAGAAACATTATATAATCGGCAAAGAATAACTAGGTCCTCTATTTTTAGTTCTGATCTTCCGGCTTCAATATGGTTATAGCCTTGTTGAGATTTTTGTAAAAGTTTACCGACTTCGGCCTGGGTTAAATCGTGGTCTTCTCTTAAGTTTTTAATTCGTATTTGGTAGTTCATAATAACTCTCCTTTTTAAAATAATATCACACTCAGAAAGTGAGTATTGACAAATACTCAAAGATTGAGTATAATTAAAATAACTACGAGAGGAGATGTTTTTATGGAAAATTTAACTGTAAGTCGAGATGAAAAAAAGTCAGAAAAGATGCCGAAAAACAGAAAAAGTAAACCAGTAATTATTGGGGCTGTATCGATAATACTTGTATTATGCATCGGTATTGTTGTGTTGGGTAACGCGATTTTTACAAGAATTCAGTATAATAAAGCCATAAATTTTATGGATGAAGGAAATTATGGCAAAGCAATATTGATGTTTAACAATATAAAAGATTATAAGGATTCTAAGGATTTAAGTAGATTGTGTTATAAAAAATGCGAAAAACTTATAGCAACGAATGATTTTAATACAATTGGAGTAAAAAGTAACGGAAAGGCTATTTTTGCTGGAAATGATTTTGGAATACTACTTGGCGATACGTTTGACCTCAGTAATTGGACAGATGTAATCGCAGTATCTTCCTGTGTGCTTAATACGGTAGGACTAAGGAAATATGGTAAAACCATTGGCGATGAACATGCAAGTGATTGGGAAGATTTGGTGGATATAGAATATGGGTATGGTTTAGGTGATCTATATGGATTAAAAAAAGATGGTTCTGTTGTTTGTTATAGTGGTGCTAAACTGTTTGATAGAGAAACAGGTTCGATGTATAGCTATAAGGGTCAATCTGAAATTTCCACTTGGAAAAATATAGATTCAATATCGGCCGGTATGTATCATACAGTAGGGCTCAAAACAGACGGAACTGTTATTGCGATTGGAGAAAACGAAGATGGTCAGTGTGAGGTTGGTGAATGGAAAGATATAATTGCGATTTCTGCTGCTGTTGACCATACAGTAGGACTTAAGGCAGATGGAACGGTAGTGGCTGTAGGAAACAATGCTGATGGCAAATGTGAAGTTTCGGATTGGAGAGATGTAGTAGCAATTTCTACAGCTGAAAATTGTACATTTGGAATAAAATCAGATGGAAAGGTTGTTGTTAAGGGAAAGGGTACTGACGGACAATGTGACGTAGAAGATTGGGACAATATTATTGCTATATCAGCATCTAGTCAACATACAATAGGGTTAAAATTTGATGGTAGTGTTGTTGCGACGGGTAATAATGAATATGGACAATGTAATGTAGAAGATTGGAATTTGTTTGAATAATTTTCAGCCCGGATTTGCCGGGCTGAATTTTTTTGAAAATAGGGGTTGACACGATAAGTTAAAAGTGATAAAATTATTATAAATTATTGAAAGGAAGCCGAAAAAATGCGTAATGCTTTGTTTGCAGCTACATATTTCTTTTACTTTTACTTTAGCAAGGAAGTAAGAGCGATTTGTGTTGCAAATAATTAATTTAGTCGGTTTTTTAAATTAGTTGATTTTAGCTTCACGGGTCGCTCCTGTGAAGCTTTTTTGTTTGAAAGGTGGAATAAAAATGATTGCAGTACTCAAAAGCGGGGTAAACGAAAGCCAGATTGAAAATTTATGTAAATGGTTTGAGCATCAGGGCCTTACCGTTCACATAAGCGAAGGTAGTTTTCAAACAGTACTTGGCCTTATTGGCGATACAAGTAAAATTGATATCGACCTTATAGCTGGCCTTGATATAGTTGAAACAGTTAAACGAATTTCAGACCCTTTTAAAAGTGCAAACAGGAAATTTCATCCTGAAGACAGCGTAATAGATGTAAGCGGCGTTAAAATAGGTGGCGGAAATTTTGCATTTATGGCAGGGCCGTGCTCCGTTGAAAGCGAAGAGCAGTTACTTGGAATTGCAACCGAGGTTAAAGCAGCAGGTGCGGCACTTCTTCGTGGCGGCGCATTTAAACCAAGAACCTCGCCTTACGATTTTCAGGGCCTTAAGGCTGACGGAATTGAGCTTTTGGAAGAAGCAAAGGCAAAAACAGGTATGCCAATTGTAACAGAAATTATGAACGCAAACCATCTGCCACTTTTTGAAAATGTTGATTTAATTCAGGTTGGTGCACGTAATATGCAAAACTTTGAGCTTTTAAAAGAGCTTGGAAGAACAAAGAAACCTATTCTTTTAAAACGCGGCCTTGCAAATACTCTTAAAGAGCTTTTGATGAGTGCTGAATACATTATGGCAGGCGGTAACGAAAACGTTATTCTTTGCGAAAGAGGTATAAGAACTTTTGAAACTTATACGAGAAACACTCTCGACCTTTCAGCCGTTCCAATGCTTCGCGAGCTTACACACCTTCCAATCGTAATCGACCCAAGCCACGCAACAGGTATTTCGCGCCTTGTTAAACCTATGGCACTTGCTGCAGCTGCAGCCGGAGCCGACGGCCTTATGATAGAAGTTCATAATAACCCTGCAAAAGCACTTTGCGATGGGGCACAGTCGCTTACTCCTGCGCAGTTTAAAGATGTAGCTGATGCTGTTTACAGAGTTAGAAAAGCAATAATGGAGTAGTATTATGAAAGTAGGAATTGTAGGACTAGGGCTTATAGGCGGCTCTCTGGCAAAGGCTTATAAAGAGGGCGGCCACACAGTTTACGCATTTGATATTGATGAGGGTATACTTGATTTTGCAATTATAGAAGGAGTTGTAGATGCATATCTTGACAAAGAAACTTTGAAGATGTGCGATGTAGTTTTAATTGCCGTAACCCCACAAAATGCAATAAATTATTTAAACGAAAACAAAGAAAATTTTGCCCCAAATCAGCTTGTTATTGACTGCTGCGGTACTAAACAGGTTGTGTGCAGAGAAGGTTTTCGCCTTGCAAAAGAAAATGGCTTTACATTTATTGGCGGTCACCCAATGGCAGGCAAGCAGTTTTCGGGCTATAAAAACAGTAAAGCGGATATGTTCAAGGGTGCTACTATGGCACTTATTCCACCTATATTTGACGATATCGAGCTTTTAAGCAGAGCAAAAGAAGCACTTTTGCCTGCAAAATTTGGCAGATACACCATTTGGAGTGCAGAGGGGCACGATCATATAATTGCCTTTACATCACAGCTTGCACACATTGTTTCAAACGCATATATGAAAAGCCCTACGGCTAAAGAGCATAAAGGCCTTTCAGCAGGAAGCTATAAAGACCTTACAAGGGTTGCATACTTAAATGCCCCTATGTGGACCGAGCTTTTTATGGAAAACCGCGAAAATGTTTTGCTTGAACTTGACAGCATTATAAATTCACTGTCGGCTTACAAAAAAGCAATTGAAATGGGCGATGATGATACCCTTGAGAAGCTTTTAAAAGAAGGAAGCGATTTAAAACAGGAGGTTGACAAAATTGATAAAAGTAAAAGTTGAAGCCTCAAAAAAATATGATATAGTTATAGGCAGAGGGTTGCTTGAAAACGCAGGGGAATATATAGCTCCATTTGCAAAAAACAAAATGGCAGTTTTGATAAGCGATGATAAGGTTTTTGCCCTTTACGGCGAAAAGGTTAAAGCCTCTCTCAAAGATGCAGGAATTAACTGTGTAACCTTCACTTTTCCAAACGGCGAACAATCGAAAAACAGCGATACATACATTCAAATTTTAAACTTTATGGCGGAGAACAAAATTTGCCGAAAAGATATTTTAATTGCCTTGGGCGGCGGAGTTGTAGGCGATATGGCAGGCTTTGCTGCGGCAACCTTTTTAAGAGGGATTCCCTTTATACAAATTCCAACAACGCTTCTTGCGGCAGTTGATTCCTCTGTTGGCGGAAAAACAGCTATTGATTTAAGCGTTGGCAAAAACTTGGTTGGTGCTTTTTATCAGCCGTCACTTGTTCTTTGCGATTGTGATACTCTTAATACCCTTGACGAAGAAAACTATAAAAGCGGTATGGCAGAGGTTATAAAATACGCATTTATTAAAGACAAAAATCTTTACGATTATCTTGTTTCAGGAAACTGTGATATTGAAAAAATTATAAGCATATGCACAAAAATTAAAAGCGAAATTGTAAATGCTGACGAATTTGATACAGGAATAAGACAGATTTTAAACTTTGGACATACCTTCGGCCACGCAATTGAAACTTATTCAAATTTTAAACTTATTCACGGCTATGCAGTTGCAATTGGTATGTGTATGATGGCAAAAAGCGCAGAAAAACTTGAAATATGTTCAAAGGAAACCGCCCAAAAAATCATAGCACTTATAGAAAAATATGGTCTACCCACTTCTTATGACATAAGCGACGAAACTGTGGCATCACTTATGCTTTCAGATAAAAAAGTTATGGGAAGCAGTATAAATATGATTGTGCCAAAAGAAATAGGCCAGTGTGAAATTTTGCCCGTGCCAACTGAAAATATTTTAAACTTTATAAAAGGAACAAAGTAAATGAATGTTACTATAACTCCAAGGAATTTGTCGGGAAAAATAGAAGCAATACCTTCAAAATCGGTTGCTCACAGGGCGCTTATATGTGCCGCTCTTTCCCAAAAAGAAACTAAAATAAATAATCTTTTTTCATCTCTCGATATAATTGCTACAAAGGAATGCATTTCCGCTTTGGGAGTAAAAATGGAAGATGATACGGTTTATCCCGTAGAAAAAATAAAAAGGGCAATCCTTCCATGTAACGAAAGCGGTTCAACCCTTCGTTTTATGCTTCCTGTAGCGCTGGCTTTAGGCGGCGAATTTGAGTTTGATATGAAAGGAAGACTTAAAGACAGACCGCTTTCTCCACTATACGAGGAGCTTGAAAGCCACGGGTGCACTCTTTCGCCTCAGGGCGAAAATCCCCTTAAGGCATCGGGAAAGCTTGAAAGCGGAATTTATAATCTGCCGGGTAACGTTTCGTCGCAGTTTATAACAGGGCTTTTGCTGGCTCTTCCCATTTTAGATGGCGACAGCGAAATAAGAATTTCGGGTGTACTAGAATCGGCCCCTTATGTTGATATAACAAGAGATGTTCAAAGCAAATTTTCTGTTACATCAAAATTTGAAAATAATACTTTTTATATAAAAGGAAACCAGAAATACATAAGCCCCGGCGAATTTACTGTTGAGGGCGACTGGTCAAATGCGGCGTTCTGGTTTTCGGCAAACGAATTGTCGGAAAAAGAGGTTTTGTGTACGGGTGTTGATTTTGCCTCGGCTCAGGGCGACAAAGAAATAGTAAATATTTTAAAAAATCTGCCCTGCAAAGTTGATGCTAAAAATATCCCCGACCTTATTCCAATTGTTTGCGCCGTTGCCGCTTTAAAAGAAGGCACAACAACCATTTTTGGCGCAGAGCGGCTTGCTATAAAAGAAAGCAACCGCCTTGTTGCAATTTGCGACACACTGAAAACCCTTGGCGCAGATATAACTGCTGCGGCCGACGGAATGACTATAAACGGCAAAAATAAGCTTTCAGGCGGCAAGGTTAACTCTTTTAACGACCACCGAATTGTTATGATGGCGGCAATTGCATCGATAAAGTGCGAAAGCGCCGTTGAAATAATAGGAGCAGAGGCCGCAAATAAATCTTACCCCGCCTTTTTTGAAGATTTTAAAAAGCTTGGCGGAGAAGTTGAGGTGACAATATGAGCAGTATGTTCGGAAAAAAATTAAAAATATCTGTTTTCGGTCAGTCACATTCCGATGGAATTGGCGTTGTGATTGACGGGCTTCCGCCGGGGGTAGAAGTTGATATGGACGCCATTTCCGCTTTTATGGCAAGAAGAGCACCTGGAAATGCCTCGTTTGCTACAAAAAGAAAAGAGGCAGATGCACCAAAATTTTTGTCGGGTCTGTTTGATGGAAAAACCTGCGGAGCGCCACTTTGTGCGGTTATAGAAAATACAAATACCCGCTCGCAAGATTACGATAATTTAAAGGTAACCCCACGTCCCGCTCACGCTGATTATACAGCCGAGATTAAATACAAAGGCTTTCAGGATTATACCGGTGGCGGACATTTTTCAGGAAGGCTTACGGCTCCCATTTGTATTGCGGGCGGCATAGCAATGCAGATACTTGAAAAAATGGGAATTAAAATAACCGCCCACATTAAAAGCATAAAAAATGTTGAAGATGAGGCATTTGATTTTAAAAATATAAAAACTCCTGCCGATGATAAATTTCCTGTGCTTTGCAAAGAAAAGGGCAAGGAAATGCTTTCTGTTATAGAAGAGGCGAGAGGCAGAGGCGACAGCGTTGGCGGCGTTATAGAATGTGCCATTGAAGGCGTGCCGGCAGGGCTTGGCGAGCCAATGTTTGACGGGATTGAGAACAAAATAGCGCAAATTATTTTTGCAGTTCCTGCCATAAAGGGCATAGAATTTGGTGCCGGCTTTGAAAGCACAAGGCTTTTCGGCTCGGAAAATAACGACCCTTATGAAGCGGTAAATGGCGAAATTAAAACAAAAACAAACAATGCCGGCGGAATACTTGGCGGAATTTCATCGGGAATGCCAATAATTTTCCGCGCTGCGGTAAAGCCAACGCCTTCTATTGGAATTGAGCAGGAAAGCGTTAATATTAAAACTTTGGAAAATGAAAAGCTTGTAGTTTCAGGCAGGCACGACCCTTGTATTGTACCTCGCGCAGTTCCTGTAATTGAGGCGGCTGCCGCAATAGCAATACTTGATATAATTTTGTACGAAAAAGGAGAATTATAATGGATTTATCAAATTTAAGAGAAGAAATTGACAGAATTGATAAAGATTTTTTAAAGCTTTTTCAGGAAAGAATGGAAGTTTCGGCAAAAATTGCTGAGTACAAAAGAGAAAATAATCTTCCTGTGTTAGACCCCAAAAGGGAAAGAGAAAAAATTTCTTCACTTCTTGAAGCAACACCTGAAGATTTTCGTTCATACGTTCATGTTCTTTATTCCCTTATGTTCGAGCTCAGCCGCTCGTATCAGGGAAGGATTCTTGATAAGCCTTCGCAGCTTAACGAAAAAATTTCGGCAGCTATTAAAGACACAAATCCGCTTTTCCCCGAAACGGCAATGGTGGCTTGTCAGGGAACAGAGGGCGCATATTCACAAATCGCCTGCGAAAAATTATTTAAAGCGCCGGGCATTATGTATATGAACAGCTTTGACAATGTTTTTGCTGCTATCGAAAGCGGGCTTTGCCGCTACGGTATGCTTCCGCTTGAAAACAGCAGTGCAGGCTCTGTTACACAGGTTTACGACCTTATGCAGAAACATAACTTTAAAATTGTTAAAAGTATTCGCCTTAAGGTTGACCACAACCTCTATGTTAACCGCGGCGTAGAAAACATTGGTCAGATAAAAGAAATTGTTTCTCATGAACAGGCAATTATGCAGTGTGACGGCTTTATAAAACAGCTTGGCGATGTTAAAATTACTTATTGCGACAATACTGCAAAAGCGGCTCAAATGGTTGCAGAAAGCGGCAGAAGCGATATTGCTGCCCTTGCATCACATTCCTGTGGCGAGCTTTATAACCTTAAATGCCTTAAAGCGGCAGTTCAGGATAATGGCAATAACTATACAAGATTTATCTGTATTTCAAAAGAACTTGAAATTTATCCCGGCGCCGGCAAAACAAGCCTTATGATGACAGTTTCCCATCGCCCCGGCTCACTTTACAAGGTGCTTGCCCGTATTTATTCACTTGGCATTAACCTTTTAAAACTTGAAAGCCGCCCTATTCCTGACCGCGACTTTGAGTTTATGTTCTATTTTGATATTGAAACTTCAATTTATTCAAAAGAATTTGTTCAGCTTATTTGCGAGCTTGAAGGAATTTGTGAAGAATTCTTCTACCTTGGCAGCTATTCTGAGGTGATGTAATTGAGAAGGTACGGCCTTTTGGGGGAAAAGCTTTCACATAGCTTTTCTCCTCAAATACATAAATATTTTTACGATAATCCCTATACTCTTTTTGAGGTTGAAAGCGAAAAGGTTGAAGCTTTTTTGAAAGGCGACAATTTTGATGCAATAAACGTTACCATTCCCTACAAAAAAACTGTTATACCTTTTTGCAGTGAGCTTTCTGAAACTGCTAAAAAGGTTGGAAGTGTTAACACTCTTTTAAAAAGAGAAGACGGAACACTTTTTGGCGACAACACCGATTATTTTGGTTTTTCATACCTTGCTGAAAAAAACGGAATTTCATTTAAGGATAAAAAGGTTTTAATTCTTGGCAGCGGCGGATCATCGCTTATGGTGCAGTGTGTTGCAAAGGATAAGGGAGCAAAAGAAATAATCGTAGTTTCCCGCAGCGGCGAGAATAATTATGAAAACATTTCCCGCCACTATGATGCAGAAGTGATTGTAAATAGTACCCCTGTTGGAATGTACCCAAAAAACGGAGCTGCGGCAATTGAACTTAAAAATTTTACGCACTGCGAGGGTGTTTTAGATTTAATTTATAACCCTGCAAAAACTAAGCTTTTACTGGATGCCGAAAAAATAGGAATTCCTGCTGCAAACGGGCTTTTAATGCTTGTGGCACAGGCTAAAAGAGCGGCCGAGGTTTTTAGCTTTGTCGAAATAGAAAATTCTTTAATTGAAAAAATAACAGAAGAAATTTCAAAACAAACAAAAAACATTGTGCTTATAGGTATGCCCGGGTGCGGCAAAAGCACAATTGGAGCGGTGCTTTCAAAAAAGCTTGGCAGAGAAATGCTTGATACCGATGCCCTTATAAAAGAAAAGGCGGGCAAAACCCCTGCCGATATTATAAATGAAAGCGGCGAAGAGGCTTTTCGCAAAATTGAAACCGAGGTTTTGGCAGAGGCTACAAAGCTTTCGGGCAAAATAATTGCCACAGGCGGCGGAATTGTTACAAGAGAAGAAAACTATAATCTTGTAAAACAAAACAGCACCGTAGTTTTTCTTGACAGAGATGTAAATCTGCTTGCAACAAACGGCAGGCCCCTTTCGCAGAAAAACGGCGTTTTAAAGCTTTATGAAAGCAGAATTAAGCTTTACAGAAAATTTGCCGACATAACTGTAAAATCAGAAAAAATTGAAGAAACCGCTCTTAAAATAAAGGAGATGCTAAATTTATGAAACTTCTTGTAATTAACGGCCCTAATCTTAATATGCTTGGAATACGTGAGCCCGATGTTTACGGAAAACAAACTTTTTCGGACCTTGAGGCTTTTATAGAAGAAATTTGCGAAAAAGAGGGAATAGAGGTTTCGCTCTTTCAGTCAAACCACGAGGGCGACATTGTTGACGAAATTCAGGCGGCATATGGGGAAATTGATGCAATACTTATAAACCCTGCCGCATATACCCATACATCGGTTGCAATACTCGATGCCCTTAAGGCAGTTGCAATTCCTACGGTTGAAGTTCATCTTTCAGATATTTCTCAAAGAGAAGAATTTCGTAAACATTCCTACGTTTCGCTTGTAGCAGTTAAAACAATAGCCGGCAAAGGATTTGAAGGATACAGAGAAGGAATACACTTCCTTAAAGGATATTTAGAGAAATAAAAAAAACCTCCCATCGGGAGGTTTTTTATTTGTGAAATTATTCGGCTTAGTACATTCCGCCCATTCCGCCGCCCATAGGAGCTGCCGCAGGAGCTTCGGGTTCCGGTTTATCAGCAACAAGGCTTTCGGTTGTAAGAACCATTGAAGCTACTGATGCAGCATTCTGAAGAGCGCTACGTGTAACTTTAGTTGGGTCTACAATACCGTTTTCAACCATGTTCATAAATTCGCCTGTAAGAGCGTTGTAACCAATGCCTTTGTCAGCAGATTTAACTTTGTCAGCAATAACGCTGCCTTCAATACCTGCGTTTTCAGCAATCTGTTTAACAGGCTCTGAAAGTGATTTGTAAACAATCATAGCACCTGTTTTTTCGTCGCCTTCGAGAGTGTTAACAAGTTTTTCAACACTGTCCATAGCGTCGATGTATGAAGTACCGCCGCCTGCGATAATGCCTTCTTCAACAGCCGCTCTTGTAGCAGCGAGAGCATCTTCAACGCGGAGTTTCATTTCTTTCATTTCTGTTTCAGTTGCAGCACCAACTTTAATTACGCCAACGCCGCCTGAAAGTTTAGCAAGTCTTTCCTGGAGTTTTTCTTTGTCAAATTCAGAAGTTGATTCTTCCATCTGAGCTTTAATCTGCATAACTCTTGCTTTAATAGCTTCGCTGTCGCCTGCGCCGTCAACAATAATTGTGTTCTCTTTCTGAACTTTAATCTGACGTGCTGTACCGAGCATATCAACTGTTGCTTCTTTAAGGTCAAGGCCGAGCTCTTCGGAAATAACCTGGCCGCCTGTTAAAATAGCAATATCTTCGAGCATTGCTTTTCTTCTGTCGCCAAAGCCGGGAGCTTTAACTGCTACGCAGGTAAATGTTCCACGGAGTTTGTTAACGATAAGAGTTGAAAGCGCTTCGCCTTCAAGGTCTTCAGCAATGATAAGAAGTTTTTTACCAGACTGAACAATCTGTTCGAGAATAGGCAAAATTTCCTGAACGTTTGAAATTTTCTTATCTGTAATAAGAATTAAAGCATCATCGAGAACTGCTTCCATTTTTTCTGTATCGGTTACCATGTATGGTGTAATGTAACCGCGGTCAAACTGCATACCTTCAACAACTTCGCTGTAAGTTAAAGCAGTTTTGCTTTCTTCGATAGTAATAACGCCGTCGCCCTTAACTTTTTCCATAGCATCGGCAATAAGAGTACCAATTTCTTCGTTGTTAGCAGAAATTGTTGCAACTCTTGCAATATCTTCGTGGCCTTTAACCTTCTGGCTTGCAGAAGTTAAGTATTCAACAACTGTGTCAACAGCTTTCTGAATACCTTTTCTGATAATCATAGGATTAGCACCTGCGGCAACGTTTTTAAGGCCTTCGTGAATTAAAGCCTGAGCAAGAAGAGTAGCGGTTGTTGTACCGTCACCTGCAACATCGTTTGTTTTTGTTGCAACTTCTTTAACAAGCTGTGCACCCATGTTTTCGAATGCATCTTCAAGTTCAATATCTTTAGCAATTGTTACACCATCGTTTGTAATAAGTGGTGCACCGAATTTTTTGTCAAGTACAACGTTTCTGCCTTTAGGGCCAAGTGTAACTTTAACTGTATTAGCAAGCTGATTTATACCTGCTTCAAGGCTGCGGCGAGCTTCTTCGCCAAATAAAATCTGTTTAGCCATTTTAAATTATCTCCTTTTTATTTTGATAAGTCTGCAATATCACAGTACAACTGCAAGAATATCGCTTTGTCTTAAAATGATATATTCAACTCCGTCGAGTTTTATCTCTGTGCCGGCATATTTGCTCATTAAAACTTTGTCGCCAACTTTAAGTTCCATTGTAATTTCTTTTCCGTCAACAACGCCGCCTGGGCCAACTGCAACAACTTCAGCAACCTGTGGTTTTTCTTTTGCTGCGCCGGGGAGTACGATACCGCTTTTTGTTGTTTCTTCGCTTTCGAGCATTTTAATAACTACTCTGTCTGCAAGTGGTTTAATATTCATAATTTTTACCTCCTATCATTTTAGCACTCGACACGCAAGAGTGCTAACAAAAAATATAATACCACATTTTACCACATATTCAAAACTTGATTTTTGAATAAAAAACCTTGTTTTCTAAACATTACTTTAAAATACTTTAATTTACTTTAATTTTCTCAACATTTGCCTTTTTAACCGAAAATACACAATATTAAAAGTTTATTCATATTTGCATTTGTTTACTATATAACAATATTTCTAAATTGGGTGTTTTATGTAAATGATTTGTAAATTAGCTTTTTCTTTTGTTGACATTTATTTTATAGAAATGTAAACTTGTGTTATCGATATGCTGGAGGTATAAAATGAAAAGAAGAATTTTAAAAGTAAAGGAAAAGTTTGAGTTTAAAAAACCTTCGAAAAAGATTATAATTATTGCAGCAGTATGCGTAGCCGTTATTACTGCGGCAGTTGCAGCTGCATTTGTTAAGAGTAATAAGCAGGAAGATGCAACCCGCGAAACTTCAACTGCAATCGTTACCCGCGGCAGCATTGTAAATGTTGTAGAAGGCAGTGGTGTACTTGAGGCATACGAGCAGTATGATATTACTTCTCTGGTTTCGGGCGATATTATTGCCGAATACTTTTCAAACGGCGATATGGTTGAAAAAGACCAGGTTCTCTATCAGATAGATTCCGCCTCCATTGAAAAAAATATTGAAAAGTCGAACAATCAGCTTACTCAGGCACAGCTTTCATATAACGAGGCAATGAAAAACCTTGAAAACTTAAACTGTCCTGCGCCTTGCAGCGGAACGATTACACAAATGTATGTAAAAAATGGCGATAAAATTTCAAACGGTACAAAAATTTGTGAAATTATTGATAATGAAACTATGACGCTTACCCTTCCTTTTATTGCTTCTCAGGCTTCATCGCTTTATGTTGGCCAGAGCGCAAGGGTTGAAATTATTGGCGACAGCAATACATATCAAGGTACAGTTATCTCTGTGTCGGGCGGCTCTCAAACAAATTCCTTTGGAGTTGCAATTAAATATGTAGAAATAAGTGTTGCAAACCCGGGCGGCATATCGGGAAATGATACTGCAACTGCAATTGTAGGCGGAGTGGCCTGCAGCGCACCGGGCAAGTTTGAATATGCCCAGAACAAAACGGTTTATGCTGAAACTTCGGGAACAATTACCCGTATAAATTTTAAATCGGGCGACAGAGTTTACAAAGATAATTCAATTTTAAAAATAGAAAACGAAAGTGTTGAAAATCAGGCTACAAAGGCACGGCTTTCTTTAAATGACGCACAAATTTCCATAAGCGATTTAAATGACGACCTTGAACAGTATGCCATTAAGGCACCTATTGCCGGCAAAATAATTCAGAAAAATTCAAAAGCAGGCGATAAGCTTGGCTTGGGCTCGCAAAGCAGCACAAATGTAATGGCTGTTGTGGCCGACCTTTCAAAATTTAAACTTACAATAAATATTGATGAGCTTGAAGTTTCATCTCTTGAAGTAGGGCAGAAGGCAACTGTTACTGTTGATGCCCTTAACGGACAGGTTTTTGAAGGCATAGTTGACAACATAAGTATAATAGGAACATCTTCAAACGGTGTTACTACATATCCCGTTGAAATTGTAATACCTGCACCGGAAGGTACAAAGCTTATTCCCGGAATGAATGTTGATGCAAAGATTGTAATTGAAGAAAAAGAAAACATTCTTCTTTTACCCGCAGCTGCAATAAACCGCGGCGGCACTGTTACGAAAGACGGCAAAAAAGTTAAAGTTGAAATTGGCATTACAAACGGCAATATGGTTGAAATTGTAAGCGGACTTTCTGAAGGCGACGAAGTAACTTTTGAAACTGTTGTGCAGCAGCAAAGTGAAGAAGGCGGTATGATGGGTAATATGATGGGCGGAGGAATGCCCGGTGGCGGCATGCCGTCAGGTGCAATGGGTGGAAACCGGGGAGGAATGCCCGGCGGAGGCATGAGATAATGATAGAATTTCGTGATATATATAAAATTTATGGCGAGGGCGAAGGCGAAAGCGAAGTAAGAGCTGTTGACGGAGTTTCGTTTTTTATTGAAAAGGGCGAATTTGTTGGAATAGTTGGTGCATCGGGCAGCGGAAAGAGCACATGTATGAACATTATCGGCTGCCTTGATACCCCAACAAGAGGAACATATCTTTTAAACGGAACTGATGTAAGCACAATGAACCCCAAACAGCTTGCCCATGTTAGAAATCGCGAGCTTGGATTTATATTTCAGCAATACAACCTCATTCCAAAGCTTACAATACTTGAAAATGTTGAGCTTCCTCTTTTATACAAAGGGCTTTCGCAAAGTCAGCAAAGAGAGCTTGCTATGGAAGCTCTTGAGAGAGTTGGCCTCAGCGACAGAATTAAAAAATTTCCGTCACAGCTTTCAGGCGGTCAGCAGCAAAGGGTTTCAATTGCCCGTGCTCTGGCAGGAAAGCCGCCTGTAATACTTGCCGATGAGCCTACAGGTGCACTTGATTCTAAAACGGGAAGAGAAGTTCTTGATTTTATAAAAAGCCTTAATGGCGACGGAACTACCATTGTTTTAATTACACACGACAATTCAATTGCCGCCGAATGCCCCAGAATACTTCGCATTCACGATGGCAAGGTTATAGAAGATTTAAGGAGGTAGCTTATGAGTATTATACAGTCATTCAAGCTTGCACTCAAAAGCCTTGCCTCCAGTAAAATGCGTGCATTTTTAACAATGCTTGGTATAATTATAGGTATTGCGGCGGTTATAGCGCTTGTTTCTCTTATGAACGGAATGACAAATGAAATTGTTTCTTCGTTTGAAAGTATGGGCGTTACCAATCTTACGGTAAATGTTGTAGGCCGCGGTGGAAATATAAGCGTTTCTACAGATGATTTACAGGAATTTGTTGACGAAAACCCTGAAATGTATGCAGGGATGACTCCCTCGGTTAACGTTATGGGAACTGTTAAAAGGGGAGCCGAATCGCTGACATCAACCTCGGTGTCGGGAGTAAGTGATGCTTATGACGAAATTAACACCAAAGAGGTTACTTCGGGTAACTTTTTAACCTATATAGATGTTGAATATGCTCAGCGAAACTGCGTTATAGGAACTTATGTTTCTAAAACCTTGTTTCCGGGAGAAAACCCTGTGGGCAAAACCTTGAAAATTAACGGCAATGCTTTTAATGTTGTGGGAGTTTTGAAAGAAAGTGCAGGCGGCGAAGAAGGCACAGATGACGATAAAATTCTTATTCCATACACAACTGCACAGAAAATTGCGTATGCCAGGGCAAATACATATACTGTGGCGGCCATAACAAAAGATGATGTTACCATTGCCAAAGAAAAGCTTGAAGCATTTCTCTTTGAAAAACTTGGAAATGATGATTTGTACACAGTAATTGCATTAAGCGAAATTACCGACACTTTAAATGAAATGCTCGGAAAAATGAGTATGCTACTTGCAGGCATTGCTGCAATTTCGCTGCTTGTAGGCGGCATTGGAATTATGAATATTATGCTTGTATCGGTAACAGAGCGAACAAGAGAAATAGGTATAAGAAAAGCCCTTGGTGCAACCCCGTGGGATATTCTGAGCCAGTTTGTTGTTGAGGCGCTTACAACAAGTGCAATTGGCGGAGTTATAGGAATTATAGCAGGAATTGCCATGGCAAATTCTCTTGGAAATATGATTGGAATAAAGGCGGCAATTTCTGTTTCGGCAATAGTAATTTCTGTTACTGTTTCTGCGGGGATTGGTGTAATTTTTGGTTATTTGCCTGCTAAAAAGGCGGCAAAGCTTAACCCCATTGAAGCGCTAAGGTATGATTAAGGAGGATTTATGAAAAAAGTTATTTCGATATTATTGGCAGCCGTGCTGATTTCTGGCTGCACGGCATATGCCGGCGAAAGCGACACCCGATTTGGCGTTTTAAAGGCTTTTGGAATAATGGAAGGCGACGGAAATGGCAACTTAAATCTTGATAAATATGTTACCCGCGCCGAGTTTACAAAAATGGCGGTTGCGGCATCGCAGTATCGCAACTCGGTTGCAAGCTCGCTTTCGGTTTCGCCATTTCCTGATGTTACATATCAGATGTGGCACGCACCTTATGTTTATGTAGGCGTTTCAAACGGAATTTTGCAAGGCTATAAAGACGGAACTTTTAAACCAAATGGAAATGTTCTTTACGAAGAGGCGGCAACAATACTTCTTCGCCTTTTAGGCTATCAGGACAGCGAATTTGCCTATTCCTGGCCAACAGGGCAAATTGGTA
The DNA here is from genome assembly GCA_045590195.1 of Clostridia bacterium. Lineage (GTDB taxonomy): Bacteria > Bacillota > Clostridia > UMGS1883 > UMGS1540 > JAZNQN01. Next base: position 46,323 of record JAZNQN010000054.1, read on the forward strand.
TGGCAGAGAGAATAGGCCTTTGCGACGATGTTTCGGGCTTTGCAGGGCAAACGCTTACAAGAAACCAGGTGTCGCATATGTTTTATAATCTTTTAAATTCTCAGACAAAACAGGGAACAGATTATACTGCTTCACTTGAACATTCTGTTTTAAAAGACGTGGTAATTACCGCATCGCATCTGCAGGAGAATACTCTTGAAAAAGGCTATGTAAAAACAACTGCGGGAGTGTATCAGGTTTCAGACAGCTTTGATTATTCTCATGTTGGCTCAAAAGGCGATGCAGTTGTAAAAAATAAAATGATTGTTTCGTTTATTCCCGATGGCACTTTTAAAAAAGTATATAATGTTTACTCTGTTTCAGGGCAGAACCTTATTTTGTTTAAAAACGGAAGCGTGTCGGATTATAAATTAAAAGGCAGCGAAACACTTTATTATGACGGCATGAAAACAACTGTTTCGGCAATGCTTCAATCATTTGCACCGGGCGATATTATTGAACTTCACAGTGACAGTGCGGGCAATCTTCAGTATGTAACTTACAGCGAAAATACGCTTGAAGGCCCAATCGTAATAAAAAATGCCGACTGGTATAAAAATACAGGTCTTACAGATAATGCTTTTGTTGTGAAAAACGGGCAGACTACAAGCCTTTCATCGCTTGAAAATTACGATGTTGTTTATTATTCTGCCGAGCTTCAAACAGTTTGGGCAAGCGGCAAAAAGGTTTCGGGAATATATGAAGACGCATTTCCCAATGCTGACCAGATTTCGCAGATTAAGCTCTCAGGCACAGTATATGATATTGATTCGGTTGATGCTTTTATAAAACTTTCGTCGGGTGGAATTTTCAAACAGGGCGACAGCGTTACGCTTTTGCTCGACCGCGACGGAAAGGTATGCGATGTAATAAGCCCTGATGACAGCAGCGAAGAGCTTTATGCATATATGCTTTCGGGCGGCAGTAAGGAATATACAAATTCTGATGGAAAGTCGTATTCTTCATACTATGTAACACTTTTGCAGCCCGACGGCACAACGGTTGAATATGAAAGTACAATCAACTATGCAAATTACTGTAAAGACACAGTTGTAAAGGTTACATTTAAAAATGGAAAAGCATCGCTCACTCCGCTTAGTTCAAACGGAAGTGTATGGGGCAAAGTGTCATCATCTGGATACAAAATAGGAAATGATGTTGCAGATAAAAATATAAAAATAGTTGATATTGTAAAAGGCAGCACAAGTACGGCCGCAGCTTATAAAAGAATATATCTTCAAAGGCTTGACGGCATAACAATTTCAAGCCAGGATATACTTTATGCGGGAAAAAATGCCGCAGGCGAAGTAACAACACTTTTCCTGAATAATCTTACGGGCGATGCGTATTCCTACGGAATTGTAACAAAAGCTTCGAACAGTTCAGGTACAATGAGTGCCGCTGGAATCTACACATATTTTGACAAAAGTAAAAAACTTTCTTTAAATACATCGGGGAAATATTTTACTGTGTATGCAGGGCAACCTGTTCAGATTAAAAATACAATAATGGGCGTTGAAAATATGAAAAAGCTTGAAAGTGCCGGAAGCGTAACAAACATTGAAAACAGCTTTGTTACAGCAGGAGGAAAAACATATCTTGCTTCTGATGAAGTTGCAATATATAACTATGTTGGAACTGATTATCAGGCAATTACTGAAGCTGAACTCAAAAATCTTTTGGGTAAAAAAACAGTTACAGCTTATACTGAAAATGTAAATTCAAAATCACCGAGAATAAGAGTAATTGTTGCTAAATAAAAGAGGGCGTTGCCCTCTTTTAATTTTTGTTAATATCAAAATTCTGGCTTACATACGCCCAGTTTTGTGAAAAAAGGCGCATTAAATTCCAGTAGCCTGCGCCGCGGAGATTATAGTTTCGAACAAGGTCAAATTTTGCGCTTATGCTCCTTACATCTTCAAACCAGACAATGTGTGCGCTTCCATCAGCGGCGGTGTATTCAAAATAGGGCGACATAGCCACTTCATCAAACTGAATTTCGGCCCCTTCTCTTGCGGCAAGCAGTATAGCCCCTTCGTTTCCAATGTTTTCCGCCCTTGTAACGCCTCGCTCGTATGGCAGGCGCCAGTCATACCCGTAGTTTGGAATACCAAGCATTATTTTGCTGCGGTCAATTTCTGTTACGGCATATTCCAAAACTCTTTTTACCGCATCAATAGGCGCTACAGCCATTGGCGGGCCGTAGGTATATCCGCATTCGGGATAATGCCAATTAATCTTTTGTCGGAAGTTTGGGGAAGATTTCAATATCGAAGTTTCGATTTTCGAGTTGTCCCCGGTGATTTGGAAAGTCTTTATTATAAGTTACGCTTGAGAGAAGGGTTTTTAATATTTGGTTTCTATCTCCAGCGGAACTGCTTTCCGAATAGGAATTTAAAAGCGTTTCTGCTTTGTCGATTGACACATAAGAAATTTGTTGTTGTTCTTTGATTTCTGCCTTTGATGCAGAAATTTGTGAGAGCAATTCTTCTTGTTTTTGTTTCAGTGCCTGATTTCGTTCCAGAAAAACATCAACTGTATAAATCTCCTGTTCAAGGAGCTCGTGAGTTTTTGCTATTTGAGCATCTATTTTTTCGAGTTCCTTTTTTAATGCAGAAATGCGTTTTTGTTCTATTGCTATTTTATTTTCTGCAGGATTTAGAGAATCTTCGTTAAGTTCAAGCTTATAAACTGCAAGCCAATTTTTAAGTGCAGTAACGATTTCTTCTTCTACAAGGTATAATGGAGCTGAAACATTACTGCAGTATTTATTTGAGCACTTAAGAGTTTCAATTCTATTGCGGCTATTTGTACCAAGGCGCGTCATAAGTGCTCCGCATTTTTTGCAATACACAATTCCTGCCAACGGATTTTTAAGAGAGAAGTCCGTTTTGGTGGGAGAATGGTAATTGCTTTTCATTATATTTTGTGCAGCATAAAATGTTTTTTCATCAATTACAGGGTTGTGAAGGCCGTCAACAAATATATTCTGATTCCCTTTTGACCAACTTATTTTACCTATATAGGTGGGATTTTTAATAATATCTTTAATGGTTGCTTTGGACCATTTATCGCCAATTCGGGGCTTAATGCCTTTGGCATCGAGAACTCTCGCGATAGAAGTGCATCCGTTTCCGCTTATATATAGTTTATAAATAAGGCGTACGGCATCAGCTTCGTGATTAGGCTTTAATGTGTAACCTTTATCATTTGGGATTTTAACCTTATCATATCCGTAAGGACCGACAGAGCCTAAAAACCTTCCTTCGGTTGCACTTTGGATACGGCCACGCTGAATACGGCGGTTAATTGTTTTATATTCTCTACGGGACATAAAAAGTCCGAACTCAAAGTATTCTTCGTCAAATTCGTTGGAAGGATCATATGTTTTTACAGGGGTGACAATTTTAGTGTTATGAACTTTGAAAGCACGGGATACAACACCCTGGTCGATAGTGTCGCCTCTGGCAAGTCGTTCAACTTCCATAACGAGAACAAAGTCCCATTTTCCTTCTTCAACTTCTGCAAGTAACTTTTGGATTTCGGGGCGTGCGGCTATGGTTTCGCCCGACACAATTTCTTTGTAAATTTTGCTTATATTCAGATTTAAACTTTTTGCAACACTTAAAAGGATTTTTTCGTGCCGCTTGAGGGTTTCCATTTCTCCGTTTTTTTCAAGCTCAATATCTGCACGAGATTTTCTTAAATAAATTGCACCTGTCATGGAAACACCTCCTTGTTTAATTATATTTATAATGCCTTGGCAATGTTTTAAATTTATTTAGTTTTATAGTATCAAAAACCTTTTTCAATCGTCGAAAACGACAAGTAAAGTGATATAACCCAATAATAACAGAGGAACAATGCTCTGTTTTTTTGTAGTTTGTGGAGCCTTAGTAGGGGTGGGAGTAGCTGTAGATTTAGGCCTAACAGTAACAATTGGTGTGTTTGTTGGAGATGGGGTTATGCTATTACTATTGCCACTTGAATGAGTACCAGAGTGATAATGATATGTACCATTTTTTCTATCCCAATGACCGCCATTTGAATCAAGTCTTCCAGGATGAGCTAAAACGGGGAGAGTGGTAATAAGGATTATCAACAATAACGAAAAAAAGCGTTTCATTTAGTAGCTCCTATCATAAAATTTAAAAGCTTTAAAAGTGGGTTGCCGTAGTTTATATAAAAACGGCAGCCCTTAAATTTATCTTAAAGTATTATGGGTTGCAGATTTTACAAGGAGTATAATTTGCTTCCGCTTCATCCCTTGGGAGAGGGATAGAGCTGCTATGAAGTGATGAGCAGGTGGAGCGGTGAAATTTATTTCCTGTTTTTGTAATATAAACGATTTCATCAGATGATGGCATTTCTATACTTTCATCGTGAAAAAACGTTTCTGCCGTTTCGTTTATGTTTTCTGCAGGATTATTTTGAGGCACTTCCGTTTTGTTATGTGCTAAAAAGAGTGTTAAACCTAAAATGACAATAGCACATGCCGCAATAAACAGTGGCTTTAGCAAAGGCTTTTTATGGTTTAAAATACTATAGGCAAATGCATCTGCCTCTATTTCAGCTTTTACATCGTCACGGGTAAGGTGCTTATTCTTTCCAAAGTGGCCGAAAAGAATGTGTCCTATTTCATGCAGGAGCACCAGTAGTTTATCATTTGCGTGAAGTGATGCACTAATAAAGACGAGCTTGCTTTGACCGCAATAGGTAAAAGCCTTTTCATCTGTCATGTATTGTAAGCCATGCTTTTCTATTTCGGAATCACCCGAAGGAGTACCGAAGAATGCTATACTGTAGCCGAGTGTTGTTAAATAAGTTTCTGCGTTTTTAAATGTTACATTATATTTGACTGATTTTAAAAATTTTTTGACAGTCCGTTTCAAAAAAATCATCCTTTCTTTTTTAAGGACTGCCGTTTTTAATCATTCGTTATCTTCAATATTAATATGTTTGTGTTTTTGGAATGCGGCAATGTCGTAGTCGGTATCCTTATATCTGTCTGCTACCATATCAATTGTTTTTACCACATATTTTTGGTCGTCAGAGTTTAGTTTTCTGAAAGAGGATAGGACGTGTTTTTCCGTGTCTGTTAGGAGAGATTCATTACAGTTTTCAGATGTATTTGCTATGTTTGAGGAGTATTCTTCCCAACCCATAAGGTGTGCAGGAGTAGTGCGTAGAACTTTTGCTAAAGGTTCTAATATGGTAGTGGGTAGTTTTTCAATTTCATTACTTTCGTATCTATATACTGTAGAACGGTCTTTACGCAAAGCATCAGCGATATCATCGACTGATAAATTAAGTTCTGTTCTTCGGAGTTTTATTCTTTGACCTATATTCAAAAAATCACCTCTTGACATTATTAAGTTAATATGTTAATATAAGTGTAGAAAAGGGAATGACTTTAGTTGTTTCCGCAAATAGACCGTTTACTTAATTAAACCGCTTACTTGGCAGAGTAGGCGGTTATTTCTTTATGTAAAGAATAATTATCATCACTAACAAAGTAAAAGAAATTATCTCTTCCATACAAACACCTCCTTCCGTGAGGTGTCGGAAACAACCGCCGTCGTTCCCTTAACTACATACCCATATTACCACAACATTTGCAAAAACGCAATACGAAAAGGCAAAAAAAATAAAAAAATCGCAAAAATACAAAAAAAGTATTGACAATGTAAAAGAACCGTGCTATTATTAAATCAATAAATCGCATAAATGCGACACGAAAAGAGGGATGATATGCTAAATGCAAATAAACTAAAAGGTAAACTTGTGGAGAAGGGCTTCACAATAGCAGAAATAGCGCAAGAACTTGGAATCAATCCGTCAACATTTTACAGGAAAGTAAAGAAGAATTCGTTTGAAATTGGAGAAGCGGACAAGATTGTAAAGGCGCTTTCTCTTAGTGAAAAAGAAGCAATTGATATTTTTTTTACAAACATAGTCGCATAAATGCGAAAGCGACCGAGTTTAAAAAAACAGAGTTACGAAAACGGAAAAACATACTGCGAACGGGAATGTGAAGCTTTCGACAAAGCTTATCATAATACAAGTCGATGTGGTTACAGATTTCTTTGTAAATATGTTTATAGGGTATATTAGATTGAAGATGCTTTGACAGCAAGGAACAATTCTCGATAAGTGTTGGATGGCACAAATGGTAATTGTTTTCGATAATAGTATTTGCCATACACCGGAACATATTTATTTCCTCGGCACCAGTTTCTTTATATAACGCAGGTGCGATGTGTTTAAACAAAGGCGAATATACAAGTTCAAGCTGTTGTTGCAGAATATGTTTATTGTCAAACCTTATTTTAACCAAAAGTGAGATTATAGAAATAATTATAGTAAAGCAGCTTCCAATAATCGTAAGAGTATTGAATTGCGCTTGAGACATACATATCAACTCCTAAACATTTTTAATGATTATAACATACAAAAAAAGCAAAAGCAAATTTTTTTGGGCTATGCGTCGCGTAAATGCGAAGCGAAAGTGCAAATTCGGAAGGAGGTGTAAAAAATATGGGAATACCGCAGATTATATTAATTGTGCTGTATGCTGTTAGTTTACTGCTTAATGCATACATTCACGGGAAGCCTAAAGAAGGATATAACAACTTTTGGATAGCGTTGATAAGTACAGGCATCGATATAGGTTTACTTTTGTGGGGTGGTTTTTTAGCTAATTGCAAGAGTAACAGGGGGGAAATATGAAGTTTTATATGTGGTCGTTGTATATAGTGGTATGCATAATATTTGTTTACATATTTTTTGACAGCAAGAACATTTGGCAAAAAATACTTTCAATATTTGGAACGGTTGCGTGCATTATGGTAATTAAAGAACTGGCATATTTATTTTTTTAGCTTTTTCTTCTTACAATATGATTTGTCGCAGGACAGGATGAGGTTATTTAGGATAACGATAAGGTGTTTCCTTATAGAAGCTAATTCGTGCAATTGTTCGTCAGTTTGGGTGTCTGATAATGATGCGGTGTAATATTGGATATATTTATCGTAATATTCGGTAATTGTACCGATGTATTGTTCCGGGGTAACAACAATAACACGATGATAGTGATATATTAAAAGCTTGAAATGTTCCCTGGGAGGTTTTTTAATTGTGGAAGGCAGTTCACAAAAGGCTTCAAGAAATTCGCTGTAAGTTTTAAAACGAAGGTCAATATATTTTTCGTTCAATGATGCCTGGTAAGCGGTACGAATTTGGAAAAAGGTGAGAAGCACAGCTACTAATGTTATTATCTCGGTTAAAATTTCAAAAACTTGCATAAAACCAACTCCTAAATAATTTTTAATCAGTATAACACAAATATGAAAACAAATCAATATAGGTGGTGAGAAGATGAGCAGCGGAGTAATTATAACACTTATAATTTGTGTAACAATTTTAATTATTTGTTTGCACGAGTAGTAAAGAATCTTAAAAGAATTAAATATTCACGGCTATAACAGGCGGCTGCAGAAAATAAGAAAAGTACGTCAAACAAACTTGGCCTACGAGAAAAAATCATTTTTTGCCATGAAAATGAAAAACCTTCCTGTATTAAAGCTTATCCAAAGATGAATTTAAAGATGAGGGACACCTCATCCGTCAGAAAGCCTTCCCCTCGAGGAGAAGGCTTGCCGCCGCCTGTTATGGCCGTGAATAGGACAAGACGCAAAAAACATAGACTTTAAAGAAAGGAGGCTACAATATGGCTGTATATCAGATAACCAAGTGTGCCAAGATAAACACAGCTCATTGTGTTCAAACACAGGAAGAAATTGACCAAATTATAGAAGATATTAGGAGAATACGCATAAACATTCTGCACAAGAAGTATCCCGGGGCAAGGTTTAAGGTAGTTGACAACACTAAAGAAATTTAAAAAGAAACGGAACGCTGAAAGGTGTTCCAATGGCGGACAAGCCATGGAAAGGAGATTTATTATGAAAGAATTTATATTACTGGCAGTAGGACTTATTAACTTAGTTATGAACATTTACACTCTTTACGCGGTAAAGGGCGTAGAGTTTAAGGTTGGATTTTTGATGAACCTTGCAAGAGAGAAGTATAAGAAGGTTGAAAAGGATGAGAAGTAAAAGAACAAAGGCGCTTGACATAAGCGCGAAGGTAAAGAAGGCAGTATGGGAGAGGGATGGCGAGAGGTGTATTTTTTGTGGGCGCCACGAGGCAATGCCGAATGTTCATATAGTACCCCGAAGCCAGGGCGGCCTTGGCATAGAGGAAAATGTTGTAACAGGCTGCAT
>JAZNQN010000055.1:0-2281 GCA_045590195.1 Clostridia bacterium
CCTTTTCCGAAAGCCATGCTCCCCATCCGCCGTGGCCTATTAACTCTTTGGCCCTTGTAAGCCTTCTTCCTATTTCACATATGTACTGAAGCGCCATCTTTTGCGCCTGCTGCGTAAGTGTTATAATTTCGCTTTCAATTACCGCCATTTCGTTTAAGCTGATTTCTTGCATTTTCTTTTACTCCTTTTTAAAAATTTAATCCATTTGTCTACAAAGTCGTAAACTTCCTGATTTTGTGTGTATGAGCAGTTGTTTTTCCCTCTGCACTGAATTATTTTTTCTCCTCTGTATTCAAGAGTATAGTAACTTTTTTTCGGTTCTTCCTTCTTCCTTATGAAAAATATCGCCGTTTCTCCTCTTGCCATTCTGTCGGCATATGTTCCAACGCAATGGTGCAAAGACGAACCTTCTTTTACAAGCGATGCCACGCTCGGTGCAGGCATTATTAAAAATTTCTCTCCCTCAAACGCCATTTCCGAAAGCTCCTCGCTTACCTTTTTGAATTTGTTTTCGTTTATTTTCTTTCTGTTTACTATAACCGCAGCACTTGTTTCATTGTGCCTTCTCTTAAGGTCTTCCGGAAATAAAACATTTTTGTCCTTAAGGTTTAATTCAAGCTCTTTGCACTCTTTCAAATAGTCCTCGTAAATGCCACCTATGTTTCTTTCCTTGTATTTCTTTTCCTGCTTTTCAAGGTAAGAGATAATACTGCTGATTTTTCTGTACTCCTGCGCAATTTTTACTGCCCCTATTCTCAAAGGGTTTTTAAAAGTCAACTGGTATATATCCTCATCGGTTATTCCGTCAAACTGCCATATGTCGTTTACATATTTTACATTCCACTCATTCCATTTTTCGGGCTTTGCAAGTTTCAAAAGTCTCATAGGGAACTTGAAAAACTCCTTTGGGTTTTTCCTCTCCCATCTGCATATATTTCTTGTATCAGTACTTAATCTGTTTTGTACCTTCGCTTCAAGTAAACCGTAGTAACCGTTTTTGTAAAGAAACTCCATACAAGGAAATCTTATAAAATCGATTATAAATTTAAGAGGATCCCTGTACCTTTCAAAAACTCCCCTTATGTCGATATACTGAAGCCTTGTACCTTTTACCGCTTCCTCAACGCCTTCTGCAAATACTCTGTAAGTATATCCGTCATATATGTAAATTCTACTGCTTCTTTCCCAGTTTTTAAGTGTATATACATCGCATCTTCCGCAAAAGGAATATTCCTTTGCTTCTTTGAGCCACATCGCCGCCTTAAATCCTTTGAGTCCGTACCTCGCACACTCAATAAGATTTTTATTTATATCCGGATAATTTGCATCGTAATTCCTCTTAATGTGAAACACTCTGATCCATAAGCTTTCGCCGTCTGTCCCCTTCTGCAGAAAAGCTATATTTTCAACAAAGTCGCTTTTCCACGCCTGACTGTTTTCCAGTACACATATAACCTCGCTTCCGCAGTCAGGACATCTTACCTGTGTCCCCTGCACAAATCTCTGTGCTCTTGCTCTTACCTTTCGACCGCATATCGCACAAGTACCTCTGACATTTCCTTTTTTGTATACTAATGTGCGATCCATGGGGAGCACCTCTCGTCTTATGTATTCCTCAAGCCCTTCCGGCAGTTCTTCAGGGCAAAGCGAAATATCTTCATTTAAAAACTCGCCTCTGTTTCTTTTTCTTTCTTCTTCCTTTTCCCTTCTCCAACTGTCGCACATTTTAAATAATGTATCCATCTGATGATTTTGACTTTTCTCCCCAGTAAGCTCCGCAAGCTTTCTTTCATTCTCTTCCGAAATTCTTACATACATATACATTGGCGAGGAAATTAAAAGCCCTTCTGAGGTTTGCTTCCTGCTTCCGTCTTTTTTAAGAAATACAAAATCCTTCTCCGCTTTTGAAATTATAAGTCTGAAATCTCCGTACCTCTCGTTGCGCCATGTGTTGTACTTCTCGTTAAATATAAACGAAATTATATGTACAATGTGTCCTGTAAGCTTTTTCCTTTCTACAAACACTTCATAGCAAATACGGTCGTTTGAAACTTTGCTCTTTTGCCACGGCATTTCTTTTATTCTGTTGTCAAGTTTCATAGCATCCTCCTACATAAAATCCGTTAAGGATACTATTGTTCCTTTATCTTCTTCAGTTTTTATTCCAAAATAGCTATCAACAATTTTAAAGCCTTCCTCGTCTGTTAAAACCCCACAGTTTCCAACGGCTCTCTTCTTTGCTTCTTTTCTCATTTCCCCGATGGCACCCGTTATGTTTTTC
>JAZNQN010000056.1:0-1540 GCA_045590195.1 Clostridia bacterium
AATAGAGGCAATCGCTGCCACAATGTTAACAGCAAATGTCACTGTTTTGATACCTCCGGCTGTGCCAACGGGGGAGCCGCCGATAAACATCAGAAGCAAGCACACGATAGCGCTTGCGTTCGTGAGGTTTTCTTGCGGCACTGTCGCAAAACCTGCGGTTCTCGTTGTGACCGACTGAAACAAGGATACTTCGATTTTTTGAAACAAGGTATAATTGCCCATTGTTTGCGGATTGTTATATTCAAATGCAAAAATAAATGCTGCACCCACAAAAATCAAAATCAAGGTTGCTGTGATAGCGATTTTACTGTGCAGGGTAAGATCTCTGAAAAATCTCACTTTCTTCGTTCGCGCCTTTTTTAGCACTCTCAGCACATCCCACCAAACGATATAACCGATACCGCCCAAGATAATTAAGGCACACGTAACAACATTGATGACAGGATTAAGTACATAATCGCAAAGACTGTTTTCGGCAATAATATCAATACCTGCATTGCAAAAGGCAGAAACGGAAGTAAAGACCGATATCCATATTCCTTTTGCACCGAACTCAGGTATAAAAACCGTCATATAAAGCAGAGCGCCGATACCTTCTATAATGAGCGTTCCGGTTACAACCTTTTTTACGAACCGAACAAGCCCCGACAACGAATTCAGATTAAATGCGTCTTGCAAGAGCAGTCTGTCACCGATACCAATTTTCTTGTGCAGAAGTATCATAAGTTCTGACATAATGGTAATAACACCAAGACCGCCGATCTGAATCAGTATCAAAATTACAATCTGCCCAAAAACACTCCAGGAGGAAAAGGTCGGTGTTACAACCAAGCCCGTAACACAGGTGGAGGTCGTTGCGGTGAAAAGCGCATCTAAAAAAGAAGTCGGTTTTCCATCGGCTGAACTTATAGGAAGCGAAAGCAATACTGCGCCTATCAATATCGCTATCAAAAAACTCAACAATATAATATGTGTTGTAGATACCAGAGGCCGTTGTTTTTTCATAAATTCATCATACACCCTAAATTTTCTATACAAAACAAAATGAAACCAACTTCCTCTGCAGACAGCTGGTTCCTAAAATTAATATTATCTTATATTTTTAGCTCAAAAGTTTACCATATTTCTTTCTTTTCGTCAAGGCGAGAGGGGGGGACTCGAGGATTTCCGTGTTTTTTGAAACGGTTCTAAAAAAATCTTGCAAGAAAAAAATGAAAACACAGATCCTTTTCTTAAAAAAAGGAAAATAAGAAAAAAAGCAAAACAAAATGAATCTCTTTTCAACGTATTGTTTCGGGGAAATTGCAAGGGATCCTTTTTGTGTTTGCTTCTGAGGAAGGAGAAATTAAGCATTGAAAAACGGGCTCTTGTATGGTATGATATGGATAGCATCTTTTTCGACAAAAAATACGAGGAGCAGGTGAGTTATGAGCAACGCGAATCATGAAGTAATTTTTACTTTGGCGGTCAGAGAGATTTTTGAAAATGCCGAATCGTTCAAAGCAAAATACAGATCAAGTACGGTTTCGATTGTTCACGC
>JAZNQN010000057.1:0-46701 GCA_045590195.1 Clostridia bacterium
TGCATCCTAAAATTGAAATTTTTGAATGAAGTTCAAGGCGAAAAATGCACATAATCCTGTCGGATATGTGCATTTTTCAACGCAGAAATTCGTCAAAAAGACAATTTTCAGGACAATACTTCCTTATCTGGTTGTGGCCAATGAGCTTGCCGCTTTTTTACAGCGCTTTATTATAAATTATATCTTCCTCTTCAATAAATTTTCCTATTCCTTTTATAGTGCAATCAGCACTATTTTCGGCCACGATGCAACGGATTCCCGTATATTTTTCCAAAAGCTTATCAATTCCTTCAAGATTTGCCGAGCCACCGCAAATCACTATTTCACTTTCGCTTATATCGCATATAAGCTGAGGCGGCGTATTTTCAAGAAGAGAAACTATTGCAAACACTATTTCCATAGCAACCGATGTAATTTGCGGCATAATTTCTTCAGATGTTATTTCAAACGTTTTCGGAAGCCCCGTTAAAAGGCATCGCCCTCTGGCAGAAACGCTTTTTTCTTCGCCATTTAACGTAGCAATGCTAGTTTTAATTTCCTTAGAAACTCTTTCGCCTATTATAATGCGTTTTTCTTTCTTAACATAGTCAGAAATTGCCCTGTCAAAAGAAGAACCACCTGTTTTAATACTGCTATTTAAAACTATTCCTCCCGTTGATATAACCGCTACATCGCACCTTTCGGCACCTATATCAACTATCAGACTGCCCCTTGGAACAGAAATATCTATTCCTGCTCCCATTGCCGAAGCAACGGGTACATCGGTAAGTTCAACATTTTTTATGCCTGCACTTATAGCAGCATCTATTACTGCCCTTTCGGAAACCTGGCTTATTTCCCCGGGAACAGAAATTATTGCAGAGGGTTTAAAAAGCCTGTTTCCACAGGCTTTTTTCACAAAGTATTTTAATATTTTTTCTGTAGTATGAAAATCTGAAATCACGCCGTGTTTTACAGGGCGGATTGCATAAACGTTCTTTGGTGTTCTGCCAACCATTTCCTCGGCATCGCAGCCAACACACAAAATTTTTTTACTTTCACATTCAACAGCGGCAACGGTAGGCTCAGAAAGCACTATCCCCTGCCCCTTTAAATAAATTCTGGTAAATGAACTACCCAAATCTATTCCTATGGTTTCTCCGAACAATTACATCTTCCTCTCGCCTTATAAAATGTTTTGCTCTGCATCTTTAAAACAAATTCGGCGATAACTGCAAAAACCAATTTCGGGCGAAACATATTTTTTTATGGCTTCGGTTAAAAGCATTGGTTTTAAATTTCCGTTATTACCGGTTTTTAAAGTGGCTTTGTAAACCTTATTATTTCCACCAATGCTAAAAATATCCTCTTTTATATTAACTTCTTTAATTCCTTTTTTAGTTTTCTTTGGCATTAAAATTTCGGACATACTCATAAAAGCTTCCGCATCAAAATCGCCTTCGGTTATAATTTCGTAATCCGCATAGGCAATTTTTGAAAAATCAGCCTCTCCATCTGAAACTTTTAAAGCTCTTATGCTTTTGGGAAGTGCATCGTTTAAGTTTTTAAGCATTTCTTCTTTATCTACTTCATTTAAAAGCTCAACCGAAAACATTTCGCAACCGCTTGAAATTCCAACCCCAAGTGGCGATGCAAAGGAAAGGCAAACGTGGGGATTAAAACCTTCGGAATATTTTACGGGCAATCCTGCGCGGCGAAGACTTCGGCCAATTGTTCTTAAAAAATCGAGATGAGAAATATAAATGCCCTCGTTTTCTTTTGAATATACAACTGTATATTTACTCAACGCAATCACCCGCTTTCCATATAGCCGCTCCGCAGCCTGCACAGCCTTCGCGGCAGTTTTTTGTAAGCTCGCCGCGTTTTGCTTTTTCATTTTCACGTTTCAAATGCTCTTTTGTAACGCCAATATCAACCATATCCCAGGGCAATATTTCATCGTAATCACGTGCTCTTGTAAACTGCTCAAGTGTAAGGCCGCAATCAGAGAAAGCCTCCTGCCATTTTTCAAAATCAAAGCACTCGCTCCAGCCATCGAGGAAACAGCCTTTATCAACTGCCGCCTCAAGTACTGCCGCAAGCCTTCTGTCGCCCCTTGCAAATGCGCCTTCAAGAACGCTTAGTTTTGATTCGTGGTAATTTATATTTATTTTCTTGCTTCTGCTTTCAACCAGAATCTTTTGTTTTTCACGAAGAGATTCAAGGCTATCCTGTGCCGCCCACTGAAATGGAGTAAACGGCTTTGGCACGAAAGAGGAAACACTGGCTGTTAAATTAACGCCTTTTCCCTTTTCTCTCGGCTTTGAAAAATAAACATCAAGTATTTTGCGGCAAAGCTCGCCAATACCCCTTATATCTTCTTCCTCTTCAAACGGAAGGCCAATCATAAAGTAAAGCTTAATACTCTTGTAGCCGCCATCAAAAGCGATATCAGCACTTTTTAAAATATCTTCTTCGTTTATGCCTTTGTTTATAACATCACGCATTCGCTGACTTCCTGCCTCAGGGGCAAAAGTTAAGCCACTTTTTCTTACCTTCTGAACCTTCTGCATAAGTCCAATTGAAAAATTATCAATTCGAAGTGACGGAAGCGAAAGGTTTATATTGTTTTTTTCAGTAAGCTCCAAAAGTTTATCTGTAAATTCGGGAAGGCTCTTATAATCGCTTGTACTGAGCGACGAAAGGGAAATTTCGTCGTACCCCGAATTTTTAATAAGGCTTTCGGCAATTTTTAAAAGCTTTTCGGGGCTACGCTCTCTTACAGGCCTGTAAATACTGCCTGCCTGACAAAAGCGGCAACCACGTATACAGCCGCGGAAAAGCTCAATTGAAATTCTGTCGTGCACAATATCCATAAAAGGAACAATCATTTTTTCGGGGAAATATGTGCTGTCTAAATCTTTTATAATTCTTTTTTTAATTTTTTCAGGAACGCCTTCACGGTTTGGTTTAATGCTTTTTATTTTTTCGCCTTCATACTCTACATCGTAATAGGCAGGAACATAAACACCCTCGATTTTACTGATTTCATAAATTGTTTCCGCTCTGGACATACCTTTTTCTTTACACGCTTTATAAACATCGAGGTATTCCATAGTTTGCTCTTCCCCTTCGCCAAGGAGGAAAAAGTCGATAAAATCAGCAATCGGTTCTCCGTTATAAGCACAAGGTCCTCCTGCGCAAACAAGAGGATGGCTCTCATCCCTATCGCAGCTGCGGCGGGGGATTTGCGCCAAATCAAGGGTTTTCAAAATAGATGTGTAACACATTTCATACTGAAGGGTAATACCAAGTATATCGAAATCTTTTACGCTGTCGCCAGTTTCAACCGTAAAAAGCGGAATATTTTCTTTTTCCATTTCGCGGCACATATCAACCCAGGGCGTGAAAACCCTTTCGCAATATGTATCTTCTCTCTCATTCATAAGATGATAAAGTATACGAAGGCCCAAATGACTCATACCCACCTCGTAAACATCAGGAAAGCAAAAGGCGTATCTTATCTGAACGTCTTTGGGATTTTTTACAACACTTCCATATTCGCCGCCAACATATCTAACGGGTTTTTCAACCCTTTCAAGTATCTTTTTAAGCATTTTTATCTCCTTTAAAAAGTTATCTTATGTAATTTTAACATAAAAACTTTTCTTTTGCAACAAAAAAGAGAGGCGAAAACACCTCTCTTATAATATTATTTTTTGAAAAGCTTTGATATTTCCATTACAAAAAGTGGAACGAAAATCAAAACTAAACCAAGAAGATAAAGCTTTATGGGCAAAAGCACAAGCCCGAATGCAAACCTTACAGGAGTAAACAAAACAACGGCTACCAAAAGGGTAGAAATAAGCGCTGCGCCGTTTAAAGTTTTATTTGTAAAGGGACCGATTTTGAAAAGAGAATGCTCACTTCGCATATTAAAGCTTTGCACAACCTGACAAAGAGCCAAAACCATAAATGCAAGTGTTTGGCCGCTTTCAAGCGAGCCGCCAACATTTTCGCCAACCCTAAAGCCTACCAGTGTAAGAGCGGCAAACATAAGGCCCTGAAGGAATACTCTGATTCCAAGGCCGCCTGCAAAAATACCTTCGTTTTTCGGCTTTGGTTTTTTATCCATAATATCTTTTTCAACCGCTTCCATACCAAGAGCAATTGCAGGAAGTGAATCGGTTACAAGGTTAATCCACAAAAGCTGCATTGACAAAAGGGGCGTTTTATGCCACAGTAGCATTGCTACAAAAACAGTTATAACCTCGCCTATATTTGTTCCAAGGAGGAAGCCTACAACCTTTTTGATGTTTGCATAAATTCCTCTGCCTTCTCTTACAGCTTCAACTATTGTTGCAAAGTTATCGTCGGTTAAAGTCATATCAGCAGCACCTTTTGCAACATCTGTTCCTGTAATTCCCATAGCGCAGCCTATATCGGCCGCTTTAAGGGCAGGAGCATCGTTTACGCCGTCGCCCGTCATAGAAACTACCTGGCCCTTTCTCTGCCAAGCCTTAACTATTCTTATTTTATTCTCAGGGGAAACCCTTGCGTAAACTGAAATTTTTTCAACCTGCTCATCAAGCTCGCGATCGCTCATTTTATCAAGCTGACTGCCGGTTATTGCCATATCGCCTTCAAGATAAATGCCAAGTTCTTTTGCAATTGCAGTAGCAGTAACAACGTGGTCGCCAGTAATCATAACAGGTTTAATTCCTGCCTTGCGGCAAACAGCAACTGCCTCTTTAGCCTCCGGGCGGGGAGGATCTATCATACCGACAAGGCCCATAAATGTAAGATCTACTTCAACCTTTTCGCTTACAAGTTCTTCAGGAACAGTATCAACCTCTTTGTATGCAACCGCCAGAACACGAAGGGCATTTTTGCTCATTTCTTCGTTTATTTTTGCCGCCTCGTCAAGGTTACCCGAGGTGCATCGCTCTGCCATAACATCGAACGCACCTTTTACAATTACAATTGTTTTTCCGCCTATGCTGTTTACGGTTGTCATAAGCTTTCTGTCAGAATCAAAGGGAATCTCCGCAAGGCGTGGATATTTTTCTGAAAGCTCATCTTTTGGCATACCATTTTTATGCGCCGCTAACACAATAGCAGTTTCGGTAGGATCGCCAATGTGTTTTTCTTCGCCATTTTCAAATGTAACAGCACCATCGCAGCAAAGAGCGCCGTACATTAAAAGATGTTTAACACTTTCGCTGCAGTTATCAATATTTTCAAGCTCTCCACCATCACAGTAAGCTTTTAAAAGAGTCATACGGTTTTGAGTTAGTGTACCTGTTTTATCGGAGCAGATAACCGAAGCCCCACCAAGGGTTTCAACAGCGGGCAGGCGGCGGATTAAAGCATTTCTTTTAACCATTCGCTGAACCCCTATTGAAAGCACTATTGTAACTATTGCAGGCAATCCTTCGGGAATTGCCGAAACGGCGAGAGATACTGCCGTCATAAATATTTCCATTACAGGTATTCCGTTTGTAACGCCTACAACAAATATAACTGCGCACGCCAAAAGCGCAATAAATCCTAAATATTTACCAAGCTGAGAAAGCTTTTGCTGAAGGGGTGTTTGCCCTTCTTCTTCCCCTTCCAGAAGATTAGCAATTTTTCCCATTTCAGTATCCATTCCTGTTGCACATACAACTGCCGTTGCAGTTCCGTAAGTAACGCTGCAGCCGGAAAAAACCATATTACTTCTGTCGCCAAGGGGTGCATTTTCGGCTATTTCTGCATCAGCATCTTTTTCGGCAGGAACACTTTCGCCTGTTAAAGCCGATTCTTCACTTTTTAAACTTGCCGACTGCAAAAGCCTTGCATCAGCGGGAATAAAGTCGCCCGCTTCAAGTTTAATAATGTCACCGGGTACCAAAAGGGCGGCATCAATAACTTTTTCTACACCATCACGGATAACCCTTGCATGAGGAGCCGACAAGCTTTTAAGGGCATCAAGCGCCTTTTCTGCCTTGCTCTCCTGCATAACGCCCATTACGGCATTTAATATAACAATAAGCAAAATCAGAAGCGGCTCGAAAAATTCTTTCGGGTTTTGCTCTACACAGGCAACAACAAACGAAACTGCCGCCGCAAGGAGCAAAATTAAAATCATAACATCTTTAAACTGCTCTATAAAGCGCTGAAAATTTGTTTTCTTTTTCTTCTCCTTAAGCTTATTTTCTCCATACTTTGAAAGAAGCTCATTAGCTTTTTGAGCTGTAAGCCCACCTGACATATTGCTTTCAAGCTCTTTTAAAACATCTTCTTTCGGGCTACTGTAAAATAGCATTAAAAAACCTCCTTTAAAATATAAAACTCAAGTATACCCTTAAGTTATACTTGAGTTTAGTCTTTAGATTTCAAACTCATATATAACTTATATATGAGTCTGGCAATTTAAAGCAAGCCAGGCTTTTGCCATGATGTTGACTTGCTACGCACAAAGCGCTTGCTACTCCCTCACAGGAAATATTTACTTAAACTAATTATAAATATTACTTTTAATTTTGTCAAGTACAAATTGTAATAAAACACTTTATTTTTTTACTTTAGTGTGTTACAATTAATATATAAATATTAAAGGAGATTATTATGTCAGGATACATATTCGAAAAACCGGAAGATATTAAAACTATTATTTTGTTTATAATTGACAGCTACAATGCCCCTATTGACAACGGCATTGTTACCGATATTTTTATGAGCCACGAATTTGTTGACTTTTTTACAATGCAGCAGTATTTAGACCAGCTTATAGAAAGCGGCCTTTTAGCAGAATACGAGGATAATCACAGCCACAAATACACAATTACCGATATTGGAAGAGAGGCAGTTTCGGGCTTTTGCCCATCAATTCCTATAACTGTTCGAAAGAAAATTTTAGAAAGTATAAAAAAATACAAGCTCTCCATTGAAAACGGAAAGCTTGTAACGGCTATTTACGTTAAACATAACGACCTTGAGCACATTGCCCACCTTACCATAAACGAAGGTGGCGCACCGCTTTTTGATTTGCAGATTAACTGCGGCAGCCAGGAGGCGGCAATGAAAACCTGTGTTAAATTTAAAGAAAACCCCGAAAAGGTTTATCAGAGTATTTTCGAAATTTTATCTTAGCCACATAGAAATAATATCGAGATAAAGGCGGGCAAAGCCTTTTTTATCAACATTCTGGGCGGCAACAACTGAGCATTTTCCTAAAATCTCATCGCCCATTTTAAATGTTACTTCGCCCACTTTATCTCCTTTTTTTATGGGCGCTGTTACGCTTTCAATAAGTTTTATTTCGCCTGCAACATCTTTTTTTCTGTTTTTGGGAACAAGTGTTTCAAAGGCTTTTTCAAGTTCTATTTTTACGCTTTCTTGCTCTCCCTTTAAAACTTTTACACCATTTTCAAGTTTCACTTCGTCGGAAGGCTTTATAATGCAATAATTCGCAAAGCCGAAATCCAGCATCGATTTTGCGCTTTCAAAACGTTTTTCAGAGGTTTCGCTACCCATAACAACTGCAATAAGCTGCATATTGTCACGCTTTGCCGCTGCACTTATACAAAACAGCGCATCGTCAGTTGAGCCTGTTTTAAGGCCGTTTGCCCCCTGGTAAAACCTTATAAGCTTATTTGTATTTGCAAGGGTAAACTGCCCATTTCTAAGGCTATCCATCCAGATAGATGTATATTTTAAAATATCGGGGTGCATTAAAAGCTGACGACTCATTAAAGCAATATCATTAGCGCTTGTTAAATGCCCCTCGGCATCAAGGCCGTTGGTATTTACAAAATGGGTATCATTCATACCGAGCTCCCTTGCGCGGTTATTCATTAAATCAACAAAGCCACTTTCGCTTCCTGCAATATGCTCGCCAATGGCAACGCAGGCGTCGTTTCCGCTGGCAACGGCAATTCCTTTTAAAAGGTCGGAAACGGTCATCTGTTCCCCTGCATCAAGAAAAATTGTTGAGCCACCCATACTTTTTGCCCTTTCGCTGGCAATTACAATATCGTTGTATTTTAAGTTTCCGCCATCAATAGCCTCCATAGTCAGCAGCATAGTCATAACCTTTGTAACCGATGCAGGCGGCAGTTTTTCGTGGCTGTTGTGCTCAAATAGGATTTTTCCTGTGCTTTGCTCCATTAAAATTGCGCTTTTACAGTCGATTTCAGGTGCGGCAAAGCAATTTGAAAACAAAAGCACTACTGCTACCAGAGAAGAAATTATTTTTTTCATACACTCTCTCCCATAATATTTTTTATAATTATATTATAAGTTGTTTAAAAAAATTCCGGAATATGTATTCCGGAATTTTTATTTATTCTATTACTTTGTATCCCTGGCCTTCAACTGCATTGACAAGAATACTTTTATCTATTTCTTTTGAAAGTGTAATTTCTGCTGTGCCGCTTACATGGCTTACTATTGCTTCTGTAACGCCATCAATTGCCTCTAATGTACTTTTTACTCTGCCTTCGCAATGGGGGCACATCATACCTTCAATTTTAAGTGTAACTTTCATTTCTTTTATCTCCTTTTTAATTCTTTTAAGTTTATGTTTATATTTTTCAGGGTCTCGTATATCGGCAAAATTAAGCCTTAATGCATTACTTACAACACAAAAGCTTGAAAGGCTCATTGCGGCGGCACCAAACATTGGATTAAGCTCCCAGCCGAAAAGATTTATAAAAAGCCCTGCTGCAAGCGGAATTCCGATTGTATTGTAAATAAACGCCCAGAAAAGGTTTTCGTAAATGTTTTTAAGGGTTGCGCGGCTAAGTCTGATTGCAGCCGCAACATCTGATAGGCGGCTTTTCATTAAAACTACCTCTGCCGCATCTATTGCAATATCTTCGCCTGCGCCTATTGCAATTCCGATATCGGCGGTGGTAAGCGCAGGGGCATCGTTAATGCCATCGCCAACCATTAAAACCTTTCCCTCTTTTTTAAGCTCTTTAATTACTCTTTCCTTTTCGCCGGGTAAAACCCCTGCAAAAACGCGGCTTATTCCAACCTTTTTGCCAATTGCTTCAGCAGTTTTCTTGTTGTCGCCCGTTAGCATAACTGTTTTTATGCCCATTTTTTCAATTTCTTTTATAGCCTGAGAGCTATCATCTTTTATTGTGTCGGCAACTGCGATAATGCCCAAAAGAGTGTTATCTTTTGCGAAAAACATTGGTGTTTTTCCGCTTTCTGAAAGCTTTTCCGCTGCAGATACTGCCTCGTTTGGAATTTCAACAAATTCTTTTATGAATGACATATTTCCGCCATAAAGCGCAGCATTTTCGCAAACAGCTTTAAGGCCATTGCCCGGCATAATTTCAAAATTTTCTGTTTCGCTGGCGGCTAATTTTTCTTCGTTACCTTTTTTAACAATCGCTTTAGCAAGCGGATGTTCACTTTTTATTTCAAGAGAATATGCCGCTGAAAGCAGCTTATTTTCTGCTACGCCAAAGGGAATAATATCGGTTACTTCAGGCTCGCCTTTTGTAATTGTTCCAGTTTTATCAAAGGCAATTACATCTATTTTACCACACTCTTCAAGAGACTGTGCAGTTTTAAATAAAATTCCGTTTTTTGCGCCTTTTCCGCTTCCAACCATAATCGCAACCGGTGTTGCAAGCCCAAGTGCACAGGGGCAACTTATTACAAGAACAGATATTCCCCTTGCAAGAGCAAAGCCAATACTTTTCCCTGCCAAAAGCCACAAAGCTATACTTATTATCGCAATTAAAATTACAATCGGTACGAACACTCCCGAAACCTTATCTGCCGCCTTTTGAGCAGGGGCTTTTGTTGCAGAGGCATCGCTTACCATTTTAATTATCTGAGAAAGAGTTGTATCCTCTCCCACTTTGCTTGCCCTGCATTTTATAAATCCTGAAAGGTTAACGCAACCGGCTGAAACGCTGTCGCCTTCTTTTTTATCTACAGGAATACTTTCGCCCGTTAGCGCCGATTCATCCACGGCGCAGTTTCCACTTAAAATAACGCCATCAACAGGAATTTTAGCGCCCGGCCTTACAACAAATTCATCGCCCTTTAAAACTGAGGAAATATCAACTTCAACTTCCTGTCCGTTTTTAATTATAGTAGCTGTTTTGGGGGCTAAATCCATAAGGCTTTTAAGAGCGTTGGTGGTTTTGCCTTTTGAATAGCTTTCAAGCATTTTTCCAACCGTTATAAGCGCCAGAATCATCGCCGCCGATTCAAAATAAAGCTCGTGCAATAAATGTTTTGCGCTATGCATATCGCCATTTGCCATTGCAGTACTCATAGCAAAAACAATGTAAACACTATAAACAAACGATGCTCCGCTACCCATAGCAACAAGAGTATCCATATTAGGCGCTTTATTTATAATGCCTTTAAAGCCGTTTATGAAAAACTTTTTATTTATAATCATTACTGCAATTGTAAGAAGTAACTGCAGCAAAGCTATCGCCATTGGGTTTTCGCTGAAAAAAGCAGGCAGCGGTGCACCCCACATAACATAACCCATTGAAAAATACATAAGTATTATGAGAAAAACAACCGAATAAATAAGCCTGTTTTTTAAAGCTTTAGTTTCGCTTACAGAAACCGTTTTTTCTTCCTTCGAGCCTTCGGTTTTTGCAGTATAACCGGCAGTTACTACTGCATTTATAATATCGGCATCTAATGCCTTACCTTCAACTGTCATAGTGCCTGTTAAAAGGTTTACGTTACACGCCTTAACGCCCGAAACGGCTGAAACCGCCTTTTCAACTCTGGCGCTACAAGCCGCGCAGCTCATACCTCCAACTATAAATTTTCGCATATCGCACCTCCCGACAATATATTTTATACCTTTTTTAAATTCAAGTCAAGAAGTGAAATTATATTTTTGTATAACAAAAGCGCCTGCCTGGCTAAAGAACCAAGCAGACGCCCCCATTATAAATCAGCCTTATTTGGCTGTTTTACACTTAATTGTAAAGAGTGTTGCTACGAGCACAACCATACAAACTGCAAGGCCGAGCCATACGTTTACAAGACCACCAACAAGGTAACCTACGAAACAGCAAGCTGCAACCAAAAGTGCGTAAGGAATCTGTGTTGAAACGTGTTTAATATGGTCACACTGTGCACCGGTTGATGCCATAATTGTTGTATCGGAAATAGGTGAAATATGGTCACCGCAAACAGCACCGGCAAGTACAGATGATACAGCCATTGTGAAGATATCGCTCTCAACAACAAGGCCATCAGCACCAGCGAATACGCTTGTGATAATTGGGAGCAAAATTGCAAATGTTCCCCATGATGTACCTGTTGCAAAAGCAAGACCAAGCGCAATAGCAAAGAATATTGCAGGTAAAATACCAAGCGGAATATTATTTGCAGTTACAAGCCAACTTACATATCCGCCTGCATTCAAGTATTCTTCACGACAGATACCGCCAAGGCACCATGCGAGTGTAAGAATTAAAATTGCAGGAACCATTGCTTTAAAGCCATCAGGAATACTTTCAGCAAAGCCTTTGAATGTAACAACTTTTCTTGGTACATAAAGAATAAATACAAGAATAATTGTAAGGAATGAACCAAGTGCCAAAGCATAAGCAGCATCACAATCAGCAAAAGACTGTGCAATTGAAACGCCTTCGCCACTGAAAAGTCCGCCTGTGTACATCATGCATGTTACGCAGATTGCAATAAGCATGATAATTGGCAAAATAAGGTCGATAACTTTACCTTTACCTGTTTGTTCAACTTCTGCAGTTTCTTTAACTTCAACAACGCTTTCTTCAGCTTTTTTCATAGGACCAAAGTCGAACTTAAATACAGCCAAAATAACAAGCATTAAAAGTGTTCCGATAGCATAAAAGTTAAACGGAATTGCTTTGATAAAGAGTGAAAAACCATCTACGCCGCTTTCAGCAGGAATTGAACTGCTTACTGCAGCTGCCCAGCTTGAAATGGGAGCTATAATACATACAGGTGCAGCAGTTGCATCAATTATGTAAGAAAGCTTTTCTCTTGAAATTTTAAATCTGTCTGTAACAGGGCTCATAACAGTACCAACTGTGAGGCAGTTAAAATAATCGTCAACAAAAATTAAAACGCCGAGAGCACTTGTTGCAAAAAGGGCACCTGTTTTACCCTTAATGTTTTTTGCTGCCCATTTACCATAAGCTGCAGAAGCACCAGATTTACTCATAAGAGCAACCAAAATACCAAGCATTACAAGGAATATAAGAATATTTAAATTCCAAGCATCGCCAAGTTTTGAGTCGAGCAGTTCAATAATAAGCTCAAACGAAGCTAAAATATTAAACTTTGTGTACAAAAGTGCACCTGACAAAACACCAACAAAAAGAGATACATAAACCTCTTTTGTGATAAGAGCAAGTGCAATAGCAATAATTGGTGGAACTATTGCCCAGAAAGTACCTATGGTTTCAAACATAGCACTAACCTCCGTTATTAAAAAAATATGCTATAATTATACACATTTTGTTAACATTTGTCAAGATTTATTTATGAAATTACATATTTCGACACGATATTTGCTTGGATTTTGGCCAAAATGTTTCAAAAAGGCTCTGTTAAATGTTCTTACGCTTTCAAAGCCAGATTGCAGTACAATTTCTGTTACTGATAATTCGCGGTTTTTTAAAAGCCTCTCGGCATCGTTTAACCTGAAAACATTTATAAAGGTACGAAAGCTCATATGAAGTTTCTCACTGAATATATGCGAAATGCGCGATTTACTTATATGAAGCGCTTTACTTACATCGTTTAAAGTTATGTTGTTCATATAGTTTTCACGGCAGTATTTTATAATTGACTGAACTGCTGTATTATCAGTTTCTGATGCTTTTACAAGTTCTGTTTTTTCTAATATGATTCCAATCATTGCCGAAAGGTACGCCTTTATAATCTTTTCCTTATACTCCCCTTCGGCGCTTATAATTTTTTCAAAAAGCTCTACTGCATTTGAAGAAACTTTTTCAATTTTTGGGGATTTGGGCATCATTTCTGAAAATTCGCGTCTGTATTCGGGAAAAGCAGCGTACGGAACAATTGCAATAAAAACACTTATATCATCACTGCAATTGTCATAGTAATGAATACAGTTAGGAAAAGTAATAAAAAAATCTCCCGTTTGAAGAGTGCATTCGCATCCGGCAGAAAAAGCATGTGCGCTTCCTTTTAAAATATAAACTATTTCAATTGAACTGTGAAAATGGGCTGCAAAAGCCAAAGCATCTTTTTTTGTTATAAAAAATTCGTTTTCACGGTTTTCGTAAAAAAATCTCATACTATCACCTTTAGCACTTTTTGTCTTAAATTCGGTATATATTGTCTTGAAGTATAACACAAATTGTCATATAATTCAAGTATAAATATTTAGGAGCGTGATAAAATGAACAACTGGACAAGAATGAATTTTACTCCCTGCAGACCACTTGGAAAAGACGGCAGGCGCATTACAGGCTGTGATGAACATATTGCCCTTTCAAGAAGTGCTGCGGCAGAAGGCAGCGTGCTTTTGAAAAACGATGGCACTCTCCCATTAAAAAAAGAAAACACGGTTGCAGTTTTTGGCAAAGCACAGTATGACTATGTTTTTGCAGGCGGCGGCAGCGGACACGTTTATTGCGAATATGTAAGAAATATTTATGAAGGACTTTTACTTAAAGCCGGCGAAGGTAAATTTTCGCTTTATGACGGAATTTATGATTATTATAAAGAATATGTTGAAAAACAGTATGGCGAAGGCATTTTACGAGGCCAGGTTTTGGAAGCTCCGCTTTCCGAAGAGCAGGTAATAAAAGCAAAAGAAAAAGCTGATGTGGCTATTGTTACCATTTGCCGCTTTTCAACAGAAGGCCGCGACAGAGAAAGCGTTAAGGGCGATTTTTATTTAAGCGACGAAGAAGAAAATATGATTTCTCTCGTTTGCAAACATTTTGATAAAGTAGTTGCACTTATAAATGTTGGCGGAATTATTGACACAGAGTGGTTTAAAGAAAACGACAAAATTTCTGCAGCACTTTATATTTGGAATGCAGGTATGGAAGGCGGCGGTGCTGCTGCTGACATTATTTGTGGCGATGTAAACCCTTCAGGTAAGCTGGTTGACACATTTACAAAAAGTTTTGACGATTATCCCTCTTCCGAAAATTTTAACGACAGCTTTGACTACAAAAAATACTACGACGATATTTATGTTGGTTACCGCTATTTTGAAACTATTCCCGGTGCCGCAGAAAAAGTAAACTATCCATTTGGATTTGGTCTTTCATACACAAATTTTGAGCTTTCCGGCATTAAAGCAGAGGAAAAAGACGGCGAAATTTTAATAAGCGTTACCGTTAAAAACACAGGCAACTGCGAAGGCAAAGAAGTAATTCAGGTTTATTCGAGTGCACCGGAGGGAAAACTTGGCAGACCGGCAAAAGAACTAAGAGCCTTTAAGAAAACAAAACTTTTATCACCGGGCGAAAGCGAAAATATTTTTCTCTCCTTCCCCATTTCGCAGATGGCAACTTTCGATGATTTGGGCGTTTATTCCAAAAGTGCATACATACTCGAAGGCGGAAAATATAGCTTTTACATTGGAACAAGCATAAGAGATAACACTTGTGCTGATTTTGCCTATGAAGTAAATGAAGAATTTGTTTTGGTAGAACAGCTCACTCAGCTTGTAGCTCCCAAAAAGCTTGAAAAAAGGCTTAAAAACGACGGCACTTATGAAGAAATGGAAACAGGCGAATATACCGATTTTACATATGCAGAGGCACCGATAAACACAGCAGTAATGCCACAAGAGCTTAAAAAGCTTGATGCTGTTATTTCGGGCGAGATTACACTTGACTCGTTTATAAGACAGTTTTCAGACGATGAACTTTTAGACCTGCTTTGCGGAAAACCCTCGGTGGGCGTTGCAAACACAGGCGGTATGGGCGGCGGAGTTTGGCACAAATTCGGTGTTCCATGCGCTATGACAGCCGACGGACCTGCAGGCGTAAGAATTAATCCACGCTGCGAAACCCCAACAACTGCATGGCCCTGTGCCACACAGCTTGCCTGCACATGGAACGAAGAAATTGTTGAAGCAATAGGCAAAGCCGGTGCACTTGAAATGAAAGAAAACAACTTGTTTATCTGGCTTACACCTGCACTTAACATTCACCGCACCCCTCTTTGCGGCAGAAACTTTGAATATTTTTCCGAAGACCCATATGTTGCCGGAAAAATGGCAGCAGCAAAGGTACGCGGAATGCAGGGAGAAAAAGTTGCGGCATCGGCAAAACATTTTGCCTGCAACAACTACGAAACAAACCGTGTTTTAGCTGACTCCATTGTTTCCGAGCGAGCTCTTCGCGAAATTTATTTAAAAGGCTTTGAAATTTGTGTTAAAGAGGCAGCCCCTTACACAATTATGACTTCTTACAACAAGATAAACGGCCATCAGGCATCTGAGCATTATGAGCTTTTAACTGGAATTTTACGCGGCGAGTGGGGCTTTGAAGGTATGGTTACAACCGACTGGGGCTGTGCCGGCAGACACGGCTATGAAGTTAAAGCAGGAAACGATATTAAAATGGGCGAAGGCTATAAAGAAAGCCTTAAAGAGCTTATGTATGGCAGAAGCGGAGTTTTAAAAAGAAACGACATAGAAGTTTGTGCTAAAAGAATACTTGAGATGCTAATTAAACTAATCTAATTTCATATTGTAAAAGACTGTGAAATATTGCATTTTGCAGTCTTTTTTATGCAAATATATTGCTTTTTTTAAAAAATAATAGTACTATTACTTTGAAGGAGTGACTACTATGAAAGTTTTAAGACCAGAACATCCAAACCCACAGTGGAAAAGAGAAAACTGGATTAATTTAAATGGCGAGTGGGAATTTGACTTTGACCACGGAAAAAGTGCAAGAGAAAAGTTTTCGAAAGGAAAGCTTACCCTTACACAGAAAATAAACATACCCTTCTGCCCCGAAAGCCAGCTTTCAGGAATTGGATATGAAGATTTTCTTTCATCGGTTTGCTACCGCAAGGTAGTTACCCTTACAAAAGAGAATTTAGAAGGTAATATTTTCCTTCACTTTGGTGCAGTTGACTACCACACATTTATTTACATAAACGGACAAAAAGCCGACGAACACCGCGGCGGTTTTTCCTCGTTTAAAGTTGACATTACACCTTTTGCCAAAGAAGGCGAAAATGAAATTTTTGTTATTGCTGAGGACAATCAGCGTGACAAAACCCAGCCCATAGGAAAACAGCGCGGCAGATATTTTGAGTGGGGCCTTGCATATATGAGAACCACAGGTATATGGCAAACTGTTTGGCTTGAATTTACGCCAAAAGCCTATATAAAAAGCTGTAAATATTTTCCCGATATTGAAAACAAAAAACTGTTTGTTGAAGGCGAAGTTTGCGGTGAAGGTACGCTCTCTCTTTCAGCTACATATGAAGGAAAAGATGCAGGCTACATAGAGAAAAAAGTAAAGCACGGATTTTTTACAGCCGAAATTGCTCTTTCCGAGCTTTATTTATGGGAAGTTGGCAATGGCAGACTATATGACCTTGAGCTTAAATTTGGCGAAGACACCGTAAAAAGCTATTTTGGTATGCGAGAAGTTTGCCTTAAAGGTAAAAAGTTTATGTTAAACGGAAAAACTTTGTTCCTTCGCACAGTGCTTGACCAGGGCTATAACCGTCAGGGCGTTTATACTGCTCCTGACACTTCGCTTTATACAGAGGACATCAAACGCGCTCAGGCGCTTGGCTTTAACAGCGCAAGACCTCACCAGAAGGTTTTTGAAAAAAGATATATTTACGAATGTGATAAAGCCGGTTTTTTAATATGGGGCGAACACGCAAACTGGGGAATCACTCCCGAAAACGCCGTTGCACAGGGCAATTTTTTGTGCGAATGGGCGGAAATAATTGAGCGTGACTTTAACAGCCCCTCCCTTATAGGCTGGTGCCCATTTAACGAAACTTGGGGATATATTGAAACTCAAACGCCTTACCGTTTTATAGAAAGCGTTTACAAAATGACAAAGCTTTTTGACAAAACACGCCCCTGCATTGACGCAAGCGGTAATTTCCATCTTGCAAAAAAAGAAATTCACGATGTTCACGATTATGAACACGACCCCGAGCTTTTTAAAAGCTTTTTCTGCGATATTGACAAAGGCATAATACGCGACCAGGTGGCAAGAAAGCATGGCGATGTTCAGCCATATAACGGCGAGCCTGTATATGTAAGCGAATACGGCGGCATTACCTGGGCGCCCGGTGACGATAATTGCTGGGCATACGGCAAACGCCCCGAAACACCTGAAGAATATGCTGATACTTACTGTGCTCTTTGCGATATTCTTATTTCAAACCCCGAAATTATGGGCCTTTGTTATACACAGCTTTATGATATTGAAACAGAGAAAAACGGAATTTACTACTATGACCGCACTCCAAAATTTGACGAAAAAATTATGGCACGCCTAAAAGCTGCAATGGAGAAAAAAGCGGCAATTGAAGAATAAAAAAGAGCCCCAGTATATTATACCGGGGTTTTTATTATACAGTTACTTTTTCCTCTTCCTCTTTTTCAAGCTCACGATATGCTATTTTGCCAACCAAGGTTTTCGGCAATTCTTCGCGGAATTCATACTCGCTTGGAAGAGCGTATTTTGCAATGCTTTTTGCGCAATGCGCTTTAATTGATTCTTTTATTTCATCAGTTGCAATAAAATCGGGTTTTAAAACTATAAATGCTTTTACTCTCTGCATTTTATAATCGTCCTTAACGCCGATTACTGTGCTGTATGCAACTGCTTCGTGAGAATCGATAACATTTTCAATCTGTGAAGGATAAACGTTATATCCGCTTGTTACAATCATTCTCTTAAGCCTTTGAACAAAGTAAATAAAACCGTCTTCATCCATATAACCCAAATCGCCTGTATGAAGATAAGTTTTGCCATCGTCGTGAAGGCGAAGGGTCTGGCTTGTTTCTTTTGGATTATTTATGTACTCTTTCATAAGAGTCGGGCCGGCAATACAAATTTCGCCCATTTCGCGCGGAGCGGCTTCTTCGTTTGTATTGGGAACAACTATTTTATAAAATGTATCAGGGAAAGGAATTCCTATACTGCCCTCACGGTAATAATCTGCCGGGGTAAGGCAGCTTGCTGTTACACACTCGGTTGTACCATAGCCTTCTCTAACCTGAATTTCGGCTCCTCTTTCTTTAATAAATTTATCTATTTTCTTTTTAAGCTCAATTGAAAGCGAATCGCCGCCGCTGAAAAGCCCTTTAAGGCTTGAAAGGTCGGTTTTCTGCATTTCTTCATTACGCATCATAGCCTCAAAAAGTGTTGGAACGCCTGCCATAAAATTAGGTTTATGCTTTTTGAAAAGGGCGGGAAATTCTTTTACATTAAGTTTTGGAACAAGAACACATTTTCCGCCATAGCACAAAATAGTATGTATTCCAACCCCAAGGCCAAAGCCGTGAAACACAGGCATTACCGAAAGCATAACCCCACCCGGGAAAAGGCAATCGCCCGATGCGGCAGTTTGCATAGCCAAAGCATTAAAATTAAGGTTTGTAAGCAGTATTCCTTTAGATGTACCAGTTGTTCCGCCACTAAAGAGAACAACAGCGCTATCTTCCCCTTTTCCTGTATAAGTAATTTCGCCTTCGAAAAGTGACGCCTTTTTAAGAAAATCGCCCCAGGAAATTACATATGGTTCATTTGGCACTGCAGGCTCTTTACCGACAAATTTATAAAGAAAACCTTTAACTTTCGGAAGTGCCTCGCCAATTTTTGCAACAATAAGCTTTTTAAGATGTGATTTGCCTTTTATTGCCTCAAATTTATTATAAAACTGGCTTAAAGTTATGGCAATTTCGCTTTTACATTCGTTAAGGTAGAAAAGAATTTCATTTTCTGCCGAAAGTGGGTGCACCATACTTGCAATTGCGCCGATTTTATTTACTGCATAAAACATAATAATCGCCTGCGGAACATTTGGCAGGCATATTGTTACTGCATCGCCCTCTTTAACGCCCTGCATTTTAAGAGCTTTGGCACAGGTATCAATTTCTTCAAAGAAATCGTTATAGCTTACGGCATTGCCCATAAAATCATATGCAATAAGGCTTCCGTATTCGTTTTTTGCCTTCTCGAGCAAAGAATACATAGATATATCGGGATAATCAAGTGAATGTGGTGTATTTCCATAAAATTTAAACCATTTAGCTTCAGAACTCAAAATCAATTTCCTCCCCAAGTGTTTTATCAAGCAGATGCGGATTTTTAAACAAATGTTTAATAAGTTTCAGCGAACGGGCAAAATAAAATCCGTCAGCAATTCGCTCGTCAATTGTAGCCCCAAGGTTTACAACATCACGAACAGATACTTCTCCGTTTTCGTCGGGAACAAGCTGTTTATGCATTTCGCCTATTGTAATAACAATTGAATTATTGCCCATATTGTTAAGATGATGATAAACTGCATCACATTTTATACTTCCTAAATTTGAAAGCAGAACTGTGCAGTAGTTTGTATCAACGCTACTGAATGATTTTGGCATAAGGCCGTGTGTATCAACAAAATTTATAAACGCCATAAAAAGCGACATTATAGGCTTTGGAAGCTTTTTAACAATATTTAAAATATCATCAACACTCTGTCCTTTATCTTCGCGCTTTGCTTCACGAACCTTAGGTGTAAGGCGGTCGGTTATAGCACAAAGATTTTCATCTTTTTTCGGCTTATAAATCATAAGCGTTTCTTCGCTATGGTCGGTAAATTTCTTTTTAATTGTAAAGCCCATAGAAATTTCGTGGCGCATATAATATTTTTTGCCCGAAACATAACGGTTTAAAAGCGGGCGCATCTGAATAGTTCTTGCAACTGCCGCAATAACGCAGTGGAAAAGAGTTACTTTTCTTTCGCCTGAAGCATTCTTTTCCTGAATGTACTTTAAAAGCTGGGTGATATCGATGGTTTCATTAATGTAAACCTCAGCCTCGCATCTTTTAGGCATTAAATATGCCATATAGTGATGCATTCCATCAATATCGCGTATTCTGTACGCATCGTATCGGTCTCCAAATTTTCTCATTGGTATCACCTCGTTATTTTGTTTTAAGCATACTATTACAAAAATTATATCATACATTCAGGCAAATAACAACACTTTTTATTACAAAATATCAATATACTCTCCCGAAAGGGCTTTGTTCATACTTCTTACTGCGCAAAATTTTCCGCACATTGAACAGCTTTCATCCTCCTCGGGTTTTCTGCTTGTGCGGATTTTTTTAGCTGTTTCACCGTCAATTGCCAAATTCCATTGCTCATCCCAGTTAAAATTTCTTCTGGCATCTGCCATTTTATCATCCATTTCTCTCGAATTGGGTATACGCTTTGCAATATCGGCAACATGTGCCGCTATTTTAGAGGCAATTATTCCCTGTTTTACATCTTCAACATTTGGCAGGGCAAGATGCTCGGCAGGTGTAACGTAGCATAAAAACGCCGCGCCCGAAGCTGCTGCAACCGCTCCGCCAATTGCAGAGGTTATATGGTCATACCCGGGTGCTATGTCTGTTACTATTGGACCCAGCACATAAAAAGGTGCTCCCATACAAATTGTTTGCTGCAATTTCATATTTGCCTCAATCTGGTCAAGAGGCATATGCCCCGGCCCTTCTACCATTACCTGAACATCTTTTTCCCATGCCCGCTTTGTAAGCTCTCCCAGCCTGACAAGCTCCTCAATCTGGCAAACATCGCTACCATCTGCAAGGCAACCCGGGCGGCAGGCATCGCCAAGGGATATTGTTACATCATATTCGCGGCAAATATCAAGTATTTCATCAAAGTATTCGTAAAAAGGATTTTCTTCTCCCGTCATACACATCCAGGCAAATACAAGTGAACCGCCACGGGATACAATATTCATTTTTCTTTTATGCTTCTTAATTTGCTCAATGGTTTTCCTTGTAATACCACAGTGCACCGTTACAAAATCAACCCCGTCTTGTGCGTGAAGCCTTATTACATCAATAAAGTCTTTTGCCGACAAAGTTGCAAGGTCTCTTTTATAATGTATAACGCTGTCATAAACGGGTACTGTTCCTATCATAGCAGTACACTCCCCTGTAAGTTTTCTTCTGAAAGGCTGAGTGTCACCGTGAGATGACAAATCCATTATTGCATCTGCTCCCATTTCTATTGCGGCGTTTACTTTTTCCATTTCAACATCATAATCTTTACAATCTTTTGAAACGCCGAGATTTACATTAATCTTTGTTTTAAGCATTGAGCCTACACCGCTTGGGTTTATGCATTTATGCAGCTTATTTGCACATATTACAACCTGCCCCTTTGCCACAAGCTCCATTATTTCTTTTTCTGTTCTGAATTCTTTTTGCGCCACAATTTTCATTTCTTCAGTTATAATTCCTTTTTTTGCGGCTTCCATTTGAGTTTTGTAATTTTTCATTTCAATCACCCTTTCTGAAAATAAAAAACGGATAACCTTTACAGATTATCCGTTAAAAATCAAACTATGAATTCCTACGGCGGCATTATCCGCATCAGGTTTAAGGGTCGAAGCTATTACTTCCTCTCAGCCTGATACACAAGCTCCCCTACACAATTTATATTAAGTTTTCTTTATTTTACTACATACTACAAAGTTTTGTCAATAATTTCTTTCTCGTGAAGAACTACTCCGTTTTTCTGAAGTTTTTCCTGGAGTGCAGATACATTAAGCGATGAAAAATCGTCGCTCATAGCTGCTGCCAAACCTGCCGCCTGACCTGTTACCGCACAGCAAGGAATAACGCGCATTACATCCCATAAAGTTTCGTTTACAGATGTACATCTTCCTGCACAAATCAAGTTTTTAACTTTTGAGCTGTATAAAGTTCTGAAAGGAACTTCATACACAGGACCGCGCTTTTTCCAGTTTGAAACCAAACCAATAGAATCTTCAAAATATGTATGTTCTTCCAAATGCGAAAGCTCGTATTCCCCTGCGATTTTCCTGGTCATTCTAATTTGAGGCATTGTTGCCATACTTATGGGAATAAAGCTTTCATCCTCTTTTCTGTTTTTAAGAAAATGATTAAATGTCTGCTCATGTGAAAGGCGCATCATTTCAGAAAGCTCTGCCCCGTCAAGGCCTGAAAACCTTCTGTCAAGCAAAGGTTTAACACGGTTTTTCTCTGTTAATTCTTCATCAGGAGTATCACAGCAGCCAACCATATTAAGCTTATAGCCCTCTTTTCCAAGAGAATAGTACCACGCCGCCAGGATATTGCCCTGATTAAAGTTTTTTGTTGGTGCGCCTGAAAATGCGGCAATATCGCAGTCTCCCGTAGCATCAACAACTGATTTAACCTTTAAAGCGCTTCTGCCTGATTTATTTTCTATAATTATATGCTCAATTTTGTTGCCATTCATATTTACGCCTACTGCGTAAGTTCCGTAAAGAATATCTACACCTGCATCTTTTAAAAGCTTTTCGGCGGAAATAGCAAAAAGCTGAGGGTTATATTGAACCTGAAGGCGGTTATCTTCTGCCCCTCGCCTGCCATTTTCAGAAAGCCAGTTATAGGGATATCGGTCCTCCGCGCCATATTTCATAGAAAGGTAGAAAAGTTCTTCGCATATACCAAAGGACACCTGATGGCCAAACCCATCGCAAAGGGGCAAAAATATGGTTACTATACCTGCTGTTCCAAGGCCGCCCAGCATATACATTTTTTCAAGCAAAACTGTTTTCTTGCCTTCTCTTGCCGCAGCAAGCGCTGCTGAAATACCTGCAAATCCGCCACCGCAAACACAAACTTCGTATTCCCCCGAAACTTTTGTTTTAAGGCTTTCATCTATAAACATTAGGATTTTCTTCCTTCCATAACAAATTCAGGATAAGTTTAACACAATCAAGTGGCAATGTCAACATAAATCAAACTGCCGCCGAACGGCGGCAGTTTGTTACAAATATTTTCTAATGTTAATTGCAAGCTCTTCTTCTAAATTTATAAGCCTTTTTGCAATATCTTTTGAAACCTCGTCGGCCGCTTCGTATTCGTTTAAATACTTATTAAGTGATTTAACACCCATATTGCATCCATCGGTCATAAGGTCGGCAATGGTTTTATCGCTGTCATTCATTGCCATCATAACATTTGTTTTTATCCACGACATTCCTTTCGCCATAACCGCAGGCTCTTTTCCGTCATCTTTATATTTTGCAAGAAGGGTGTCAATTTCGCTGTCAAGCTTTTCGTGCTCTTCTTTACATTTTGATAAAAGCTCTTCAAACTCACGATTATATACATTATCAAGCACATCGTCAATTGAGCTTATTCCCATTTTAACCCCTGCATCACATTCTCGTAATAGCTTTATTGTGTCTTTTTCTACCATAATAATTACTCTCCTTTCTCAGATAAAGTAATTATTCCCATAAAAACAATTATTTATGATAAATCGTTTTTATTATAAAAAATATGATTAAAAAAATAATCAAAAGCACTAAGATTATGTATTTAAATATATACATAAAATATGCTTTACGCTCTACAACAATTACTCTTTTCAACTTGCCGCAACCCTCACAAAAATCTAAATCCTTTGATAAAAAATATTTTTTCTCCGTGTAATTTGTTCCGTTCATTTCGTTATAACAATCCAAACAATACTCAGCCATAATATCACCCCTAATAATATTATAGGTCAATTTCACCATAATTTCAATAGGGAAATTTGCCATAATAATAATTGGTGATGATTATGAACAAATTGAAAGAACTTCGCATTGAAAAAGGTTACACGCAAATTAAAATGCAAATGTTGACCGGTATTGACCAAAGCGATTATTCTAAACTTGAAAACGGAAAAAGATATTTTACATTTGAGCAATGTAGAAAACTTGCCATTGCTCTTGATACAAGTATGGACTATTTGGCGGATTTAACCGATGAAAAAAAGCCATATGCCAGAAAGAAAAATAAATAAAACATTAAAAGCACTTGTTAATTACAGGTGCTTTTGTTGTTTTCAGGGTTCGAGTCGCCTTAATACAAATAAAAAACAGCAAGCACACAAGAGTGTACTTGCTATTTTTGGTGCGCCATCGGGGACTCGAACCCAGGACCCACTGATTAAGAGTCAGTTGCTCTACCAACTGAGCTAATGGCGCAAAATTAAGTTACTAAAATAGTATAGCACAGCCGGATAAATTTGTCAAGATATTTTTTTCATTTACGCGTTATCTGCATAAAGAGTTTCAAGGCTTCTTTTAGCCATTTCTCCATAGCGTTCCTGCTTGTTTTTAATTCTAACTTCAAGAGGCGGCAAAATTCCAAAATTTGCGTTCATAGGCTGAAAAGTTCCTACACTGCCCCCTGAAATATAATTTGAAATCGCTCCCATCATTGTAAGGGGCGAAAGATGCGGTGCATTACCACTTGCACTCATACCGGCAATAATTCCGCTCATGGCCGATTCCATATAGCCTTCAACGCCGCTTATCTGCCCTGCAAAATAAATATTCTTATTATTTTTCATTGAAAAATCAGCATTTAAAAGCTCGGGCGAATTTATAAAAAGATTACGGTGCATAACGCCATAACGCACAAACTCTGCATTTTTAAGGGCAGGAATAAGAGAAAAAACTCTTTTCTGTTCGCCAAATTTAAGATTTGTTTGAAAGCCTACCATATTATAAAGAGTTCCCTCTGCATTATCCTGACGAAGCTGTACAACGGCATATGGCCTTACATCGGGATAACGAGGGTCGCGTATTCCAACGGGTTTCAGTGGGCCAAAGCGGAGGGTATCAGCCCCTCTGCCTGCCATAATTTCAACGGGCATACAGCCTTCGAAAACCTTTGGTTTATCAACCTCTTCGTGAAGAGGCGCCCTTTCAGCTCCTATAAGCTCCGCATAAAAGGTTTCATATTCTTCACGAGTTAATGGGCAGTTTATATAGTCATCGCCACCACGGCCGTATCTTGCGCCAAAAAACGCGCTTTCCATATCAATACTGTCAAGGGAAACAATTGGCGCCGCCGCATCGAAAAAGCTTAAATATCCGCCTGTTATTCTTTCAATTTCTTTACAAAGCTCGCCTTCAACCAATGGTCCGCATGCAATAACAACAGTTTTATCTTCAGGAATTTTTGTAACCTCTTCCCTTACAACCTCAATATTTTTGTGAGAC
Organism: Clostridia bacterium; assembly: GCA_045590195.1. Classification (GTDB taxonomy): domain Bacteria; phylum Bacillota; class Clostridia; order UMGS1883; family UMGS1540; genus JAZNQN01. The sequence continues at coordinate 25,229 of JAZNQN010000057.1, forward strand.
ATAATTTTTTCGGTTACAATTTTTGAAAACTTTTCCCTGTCAACTGCCAGAGCACCACCTGCAGGCACCTGAGCCTGATAAGCCGATTCAACGGTTACAGAGCCGAAATGCTCCATTTCTTTTTTTAAAAGCCCGCCTGCACTTTCAACTCTTAAAGCTTTAAGAGAATTTGAGCAAACAAGCTCACAAAGCCCCTGCATACTATGTGCAGGAGAAAATTTTTGCGGTTTCATTTCATAAAGGGTAACTTTTTTGCCCCTTTCAGCCGCCGCCCACGCCGCTTCGCAGCCGGCAAGGCCGCCGCCAATTATAATTACTTCTTGCATGTATATCTTCCTTTAAAAATTTCGGAAGGGAGTATACCCTTCCGATTTTAGTTATTTACATTCAGCATTGGAGCAAACTATCCTTTTGCCACCTCTGCCATACTTTTCAACCATAATGCTACCGCATTTTTCACAGGTTTTATTTGTTGGTTTATCCCACAAAACAAAGCCGCATTCAGCGCCTTTTTCGCAGGCAAAATATTTTTTACCTCTCTGGGATTTGCGCTCAATAATTTTTCCGCCGCAACGAGGGCAGTTAACACCTGTTTCAACGATAATGGCTTTCGTATTTCTGCACTGAGGGAAACCCGGGCAAGCAAGAAACTTACCAAATTTTCCAAGCTTATAAACCATCATTCTGCCGCATTTTTCACACTGAACATCGCTTTCTTCATAAGTAAGCTCAACTTTTCCAATTGCTTTATCAGCCGCATCCAGAAGCTTTTCAAAAGGCGGATAAAACTCGTGGAGAACGCTTTTCCAGCCCAAGCTGCCTTCTTCAACACTATCAAGCTTTTCTTCCATTGAGGCAGTAAATTCAACATCTACAATATCTTTAAAATAGTCGCTGATAAGATCGGTTGTAACAAAACCAAGTTCTGTTGGTTTTAAAAGCTTTTTCTCCCTTACTATATAGCCCCTTGAAATAATAGTTGTAATAATAGGAGCATAAGTACTTGGGCGGCCTATACCCTTTTCCTCAAGCACACGGATAAGTGATGCCTCGCTGTATCTTGAAGGAGGCTCGGTAAAATGCTGCTCGGGGTTAAGCTCTTTACATTTAAGCTCGCTTCCAACGCTGAGCATAGGAATTTTTTTGAAATCCTTTTCATCATCGTCAGCCCCGTAGAGAGTTTCAAAACCTGAGAACTTAATTTTAGCACCGTTTGCTCTGAAAATGCATCCATTTGCATTTATATCAGCCGAAACTGTATCATAAACCGACTGAGCCATCTGGCTTGCCATAAATCTTTCCCATATAAGCTTATAAAGCTTAAACTGGTCGGCAGGCAAAATATTTTTAAGAGAAGCCGGCTCAATTTTAACTGTTGTTGGGCGGATTGCCTCGTGAGCGTCCTGAGCCGATTTTTTAGTTTTAAAATATCTTGGTTTTTCTGGCAAAAACTCTTTGCCGAATTTCTCCCCTATAAATGCTGCGCTTTCATCCATTGCATCTTTGGCAATACGAAGTGAATCGGTACGCATATAAGTGATAAGACCAAGTGTTCCAAAGCCCGGAACAGATACACCTTCGTAAAGAGCCTGTGCAGCCGACATTGTTTTGCTTGGAGAAAAGCCGAGCTTTCTCGAAGCTTCCTGCTGCATTGTACTGGTTATAAAAGGCGGCTGAGGGTTTTTCTTTTTCTCGCCGTATTTAACATCTTCAACAACGTATTTTGCGCCTTCAAGCAGCTTTAATATTTTATCCATCTCTTCTTTTGATTTAAGAGTGGTTTTTTTGCCGTTTTTACCGTAAAACTTAGCTTCGAAAGGAGCTTTTCCGTTTTCATCGCAAAGCTTTGCAGCAAGAGTCCAGTATTCTTCGGGATTAAATTTTTCAATTTCTCTTTCCCTGTCGACAATAAGCTTTGTTGCAGTTGACTGAACTCGGCCTGCAGAAAGGCCTTTTTTAACTTTTCGCCAGAGAAGCGGCGAAAGCTTATAACCAACTATTCTGTCAAGAACTCTTCTTGCCTGCTGAGCATCAACAAGGTCGAAATCAATAGCTCTTGGCGCTTTTACAGCCGCAGTTACAGCTGATTTTGTAATTTCGTTAAAGGTAATTCTTACCTTGTCTTTCAAATCCATATCAAGCACCTGCGCAAGATGCCATGAAATAGCCTCTCCCTCACGGTCAGGGTCAGTTGCGAGATAGATTTTATCGGCAGTTTTTGCCTCTGCCTTAAGTTTTGCCATAAGGTCGCCCTTGCCGCGGATTGTTATATATTTAGGTTCAAAATCTTCTGTATCAACACCCAGCTGGCTTTTAGGCAAATCACGAACATGGCCGTTTGATGCCATAACTGTAAAGCCTTTGCCGAGATAGCCTTTTATTGTTTTAGCTTTTGAAGGTGACTCCACTATTACAAGTTTTTTTGCCATTTTTACCTCCGTTAAATTTTTATATATATAATGTAGGAATTTTTAGTTAACATATATAAGTTACTATAAATTTTTCGATTTGTAAAGTATTTTTTATTTTTTTTCAAAAAAACTTAATATATTGAGGGCGGTTTTTTCGTCAATACCCTGTACAGCCATAAGCTCAGAAATGGTTGCCTCTTTAATTTTTTTAACCGATTTAAATGCTCGCATCAGGGCTTTTCTTCTAACTTCGCCCACGCCTGCAATACCCTCAAGCTCGCTTGAAAAGGTTTTTTTGCTTCTGAGATTTTTATGATAGGTAATTGCAAAGCGATGTGCCTCATCCTGAATAAATGCCACAAGGCGGAAAGCCGCACTTTGAACAGGCAGAGAACATTCGCCATCTATTGACACAAGCTGCCTTGTTTTATGGTGGTCATCCTTTGCCATACCGAAAACAGGAACGTTTATATCAAGATTTTGCATTGCCTCATATGCGGCATTAACATGCCCCTGACCGCCATCTATAAGAACTAAATCGGGCAAAGAGTCAAACCCTTCGCTTTTATCGTGATACCTTAAAAATCTGCGGGATAGCACTTCGCGCATACAATCGTAATCGTTTGACCCTACAATATATTTTATTTTAAACTTTTTATACTCGCTTTTTTTAGGCTTTCCGTTTTCAAACACAATCATAGATGCAACATTTTCACTGCCGCCTGTGTTTGAAATATCGTAGGCTTCAATTCTTTTTGGCGGTGTGGAAAGACCAATACACTCGGCAAGCTCACGGGGAGCTTTTTCCTTAGCACCTTTTGAAAGAAGGTCAACCTTATACTGTGCAAGAGATATTTTTGCATTTTTCTCGCCCATTTCAATAAGCGAGCGCATTTCTCCCCTTTTAGGCGAGCGAACAATAACCTTTTTGCCCTTTTTCTCTGAAAGCCACATTGAAAAGCCTTCAGCACTTTCATCATTTACTCTGAAATAAACCGCTCCCGGAATATAAGCTCCGCTGTCATAATAAGCTCTTACAAAGCCTTCAAGAGCAGTTTCTTCATCAATATATGCGCCTGATGTTTCTCGGAAAGTATCGTCGCCAACCATTTTTCCGCCACGGATATAAAATATTCTGAAAACGCCTGCCTCATCATCGGTTGCGGCGGCAATTATATCGGCATCGAGAATTTTTTCGCTTATTACTTTCTGAGAATTATCAAGCTTTGTAACAGCCTCTATTTTATCGCGGATTACAGTTGCCTTTTCAAACTGCAGTTTATCTGCTGCGGCCATCATTTCATCGTTTAAGTTTTTTAAAAGCTCGGCATGGTTACCATCGAGAAATTTACAAACCTCCTCAAAGGTTTTTTTGTAATCTTTTGAAGAAATATCCCCTGTACACGGTGCCTGACATTTGCCCATAGAATAATAAAGGCAGGGGCGCTCTTTCCCGATATCACGAGGAAATGTTTTTTTGCATCTTGCAATTTTAAAAATATTTGAAACTGTATTTATAGTATTTTTAACTGTTCCCCTTCCGGGATACGGGCCGAAATATTTTGCCCCGTCGTTTTCAATTTTGCGAACAAGCTTTATGGTAGGATAATCACGCCTCGTATCTACTTTAATATAAGGGTAGTGTTTATCGTCTTTAAGCAAAATATTATATTTGGGCATATTTGCCTTAATAAGATTACTTTCAAGGCACAAGGCCTCAAACTCACTGTCGCATACAATATAATCAAAATCAGCAATATTCGAAACCATTGCACGCACTTTGGGCGTATGGTTTGCGCTTTCATGAAAATACTGGCGCACTCTGTTTTTTAATATTTTGGCTTTTCCTACATATATAATGGTACCGCCCGAGTTTTTCATAATGTAAACACCCGGCAAATCGGGCAGGGCGGCAAGTTTTTCGGCAATAGTCATATTAACTCCTATAAAAACAGACGTGCAAACAAGCACGCCCGTAAAAATCAATATTTTTATAAATTACATATGTTCAGCGAACTCTGATGTAATAAGTTCTACCAAACCATCAACAGCTTCTTCGGCATCGTCGCCGTCAGCGATAATTTTAATTTCTGTTCCCTTGGTGATACCAAGTGACAACACGCCCAGCAAACTTTTAGCATTAACCTTTCGCTCTTCCTTTTCAATCCAGATAGATGATTTATATTCATTTGCTTTCTGAATGAAAAACGTAGCAGGTCTTGCATGAAGCCCAACTTGATTCTTAACTGTCACGTCTTTGGATATCATTATATCGCTCCTTCGCACACTTGTGAATTTCTTAACAAATAGCATATCAAAAAAAAGCCAATTAGTCAATGTTTTTTTACAAAAAATTTCAATTTTATTTCTTTTTCAGTATTTCTTTTAAATATTTGCCTGTATATGAGCCTTTAACTTTAGCTACTTCCTCAGGTGTTCCCTCTGCAATAATTTCTCCGCCGCCATCTCCGCCTTCGGGCCCAAGGTCGATAATATAATCAGCAGATTTTATCATATCAAGGTTATGCTCAATTACGATAACTGTGTTTCCACCTTCAATAAGGCGGTTTAAAACATCGCAAAGTTTATGAACATCGGCAGTGTGAAGGCCTGTGGTAGGCTCATCGAGAATATAAATTGTTCTTCCCGTACTGCGTTTTGAAAGCTCTGTTGCAAGCTTAACCCTCTGGGCTTCGCCGCCTGAAAGCAGCGTTGAAGGATGACCTATTTTTACATAACCAAGGCCAACATCGCAAAGGGTTTGAAGTTTTCTTTTAATTTTTGGAATATTTTCAAAAAACTCAAGCCCTTCTAAAATTGTCATTTCCAAAACATCGTGAATATTCTTTCCTTTATATGTTACCTCAAGCGTTTCCCTGTTATACCTTTTGCCTTTACAAACCTCACATGGAACATATACATCAGAGAGAAAATGCATTTCAATTTTTATAATACCGTCACCCTGACAAGCCTCGCATCTGCCGCCTTTTGTGTTAAAACTAAAGCGGCTTGCGGTATATCCCCTGACCTTTGCCTCGTTGGAGGTTGCAAAAACCTCGCGTATATCAGAAAACACGCCTGTATATGTTGCCGGGTTTGAACGGGGAGTTCTGCCGATAGGGCTCTGGTTTATTGCAATAACTTTGTCAAGATGCTCAAGCCCCTTTATTCCCTTACATTCGCCGGGAATTGTTTTTGCACGGTTTAAATCTCTTGCCAGAGTTTTATAAAGCACCTCGTTTATAAGAGAGCTTTTTCCGCTTCCCGAAACACCGGTAACACAAACCATTTTGCCAAGAGGAATTTTTACATTAACATTTTTAAGGTTATTTTGCGCAGCACCGCGAATTTCGAGAAACTCGCCTGTACCCTCTCTTCTTTTTTCGGGAATAGGAATTTTTTTCTCGCCCGAAAGGTACTGCCCCGTAATACTTTCTTTGCAGGCAATAAGGTCGTCTACAGTTCCGTTTACAACAACCTCGCCACCGTGAATTCCGGCACCGGGGCCTATATCCACAATATGGTCGGCGCTCATAATTGTTTCCTCATCGTGTTCAACAACTATAAGAGTATTGCCAAGGTCACGAAGGTTTTCAAGGGTTTTTATAAGCTTTCCGTTATCTCGCTGATGAAGGCCTATGCTTGGCTCATCAAGAATATAAAGTACGCCCACAAGGCCGCTGCCTATCTGGGTTGCAAGCCTTATTCGCTGAGCCTCGCCACCGGAGAGAGTTCCTGCCGCTCGCGACAGAGTTAAGTATTCAAGGCCAACATTTTTAAGAAAAGCTACTCTTGCTTTAATCTCTTTTAAAATTTCTTCAGCAATCATTTTGTCTTTTTCCGAAAGCTTGAGATTATCAAAAAATTCCTGGAGCTTTGTAATTGACAAATCGCACATCTCGGCAATATTTATACCGCCAACAGTTACTGCCAAAATTTCAGGGCGAAGCCTTTTACCCTTACAATCGGGGCACAAATCGCTTGACATATAGCTTTCAATTTCAGCTCTTACCCAGTTTGACGAGGTTTCAAGATGTCTTCTTTCAAGGTTTGGAATAATGCCCTCGAAAACGCTTTTATAGTTTCTGCCGCCCGACTCTCTGTCGTAGCTAAACTCAATTTTTTCCATTCCGGAGCCGTAAAGCAAAATGTTTACAATATTTTCCGGAAGCTCACAAACAGGTGTATCAAGGCTAAAGCCATAATGCTTGGCAAGGCCCCTGTACTGTGCCATTGCAATTGAATCGAGCTTTTCGCCAACATACCAGCCGCTTGCCTGAATTGCACCCTCTTTTATAGAGCGCTCGGGATAACGCAAAACCCTTTCAGGATTTATTTTAAGAAGCGAGCCAAGGCCTGCACAAGTAGGACACGAGCCAAAAGGCGCATTAAACGAAAAACTTCTTGGAGAAAGTTCTTCTAAATTAACGCCGCAATCGTGGCAGGCATAGTGTTCTGAAAAGGTTTCCTCTTTTTCATCGGCAATAATATGAATTATTCCGCCGCCAAGATGAAGCGCCATTTCAACAGAATCGGCAATTCTTCGATATATTCCGTCTTTTATTTTAATTCGGTCAACAATAACCTCAATGGTATGTTTTTTTGTTTTTTCAAGCTTTATTTCTTCTTCCAGAAGGCGCATTTCGCCATCAACACGAACTCTTACAAAGCCGTCTTTTTTTGCTTTTTCAAATATTTTAACGTGTTCGCCTTTTTTGGCAGTTACAATTGGGGCAAGAATCTGAAGCCTTGTACCCTCGCCGTTTTTAAGAATTTTTTCAATAATCTGGTCAAGTGACTGTTTTTGAATTTCCTTGCCGCATTTATGGCAATGGGCAACGCCAACTCTGGCGTACAAAAGCCTTAAATAATCGTAAATTTCCGTAACCGTTCCAACTGTTGAACGGGGGTTACGGCTTGTGGTTTTCTGGTCGATAGAAATTGCAGGCGAAAGCCCCTCTATATATTCAACATTTGGTTTTTCCATCTGGCCTAAAAACTGCCTTGCGTAAGATGAAAGGCTTTCTACATAGCGCCTTCTTCCCTCGGCATAAATAGTATCAAACGCAAGAGAGCTTTTTCCGCTTCCAGAAAGACCGGTAAATACAACAAGCTTGTCCCTTGGAATTTCAACGTTTATTCCTTTTAAGTTATTCTCTTTTGCACCTTTTACAACAATTTTATTTTTCATTTATTTTCCTCTTTAAGTCTTTTAATTTTATCACGAAGCTTTGCCGCATCTTCAAAACGAAGCTCACTGGAAGCTTTAAGCATTTCTTCCTCAAGGCGGCCGATAAGCGCATCGATATCAATTTCTTCCTTCTTATCTTCCTCAACCTCGTAGGAAACGTTTTCAATAACATCGTGTACTGCTTTTTTAATTGTTTTTGGAACAATTCCGTGTTTTTCGTTATATTCTTTCTGCAGTTTTCTTCTTCGCTCGGTTTCTTTTATAGCCCTGTCCATAGAGCCGGTAATTGTATCGGCATACATAATAACAACGCCATCTGAGTTTCTTGCCGCACGGCCAATTGTCTGAATAAGCGAGGTTTCGCTTCTGAGAAAGCCCTCTTTATCGGCATCAAGTATAGCGACAAGAGAAACCTCAGGCAAATCTAGCCCTTCACGAAGGAGGTTAATTCCAACCAAAACATCAAAAACACCAAGGCGCAAATCCCTTATAATTTCCATTCGCTCCATGGTATCAACATCGTGATGCATATATTTTACCATAACGCCCATTTCGCGCAGATATTCAGTTAAATCTTCTGCCATTTTTTTGGTAAGGGTAGTAACCAAAACCCTTTCCTTTTTGTCGGCTCTTTTATATATTTCCGAGAGCAAATCATCAATCTGCCCTTTTGTGGGGCGAACAATAATTTCAGGGTCAACAAGGCCTGTTGGCCTTATAACCTGCTCAACAATTTGGCTGCTTCTCTCTTTTTCGTAGTCAGCAGGGGTTGCGCTTACATAAATTACCTGATTTACTCTTTCCTGAAATTCTTCAAAATTCAAGGGGCGGTTATCGTAAGCCGAAGGCAGTCGGAAGCCAAAATCAACAAGGGAATTTTTTCTTGCCCTGTCCCCCGCATACATTGCTCTTACCTGTGGTACTGTAACGTGGCTTTCGTCAATTACAAGAAGGTAATCGTCGGGAAAATAGTCCATAAGAGTATAAGGTGCGCTGCCTGGCGGCCTTTCGTTTACATAGCGGGAGTAGTTTTCTATACCCGTACAAAAACCAACCTCTGAAAGCATTTCAAGGTCATAATTTGTTCGGCTTATAATTCTCTGCATTTCAAGCAGCTTGTTATTCTCTTCAAACCACGCCGCTCTCTCATCAAGCTCTGCCCTTATTTGTGTTATGGCGTTTTTCATTTTTTCCGCCGTTGTTACATAGTGCGACGCAGGGTAAATTGCAACATGCTTTACAGCACGAAGTATTTCGCCCGTTAAGGTATCAATTTCTGTTATTCTTTCAATTTCGTCGCCAAAAAATTCAACTCTTATTGCCTTTTTATCCTGAGATGACGGAAAAATTTCAAGCACATCTCCACGCACTCTGAATTTGCCACGGATAAAATTTATGTCGTTTCGCTCATACTGAATGTCAACAAGCTTTCTTATAACCTCGTCACGGTCAATTTCCATTCCTTCACGAAGGGAAACTATAAGCTTTGCATAGTCCTTCGGGTCACCAAGGCTGTATATACACGAAACGCTTGAAACCACTATAACATCGCGGCGCTCAAAAAGCGCCGAAGTAGCGCTATGACGAAGCTTGTCAATTTCGTCGTTTATCTGGGCATCTTTTTCAATATAGGTATCAGTTTGAGGAATGTATGCCTCGGGCTGATAATAATCGTAATAGGAAACAAAATATTCAACTGCGTTGTTTGGAAAAAACTCTTTAAACTCGCTGCAAAGCTGCGCCGCAAGGGTTTTGTTGTGGGCAAGCACCAAAGTTGGCTTATTTACTTTTGCAATTGTATTTGCTATTGTAAAAGTTTTTCCCGAGCCTGTAACACCAAGTAGTGTTTGCTCTTTATCGCCATTTAAAAGGCCGCGGCTTAAGGCATCTATCGCTTTTATTTGGTCGCCTGCAGGCTTATATTCCGACTTTAGCTCAAACATACTCTTCTCCTTAAACACATACATATTTTATTATATACTTTTTAAAAAATAGTGTCAAGGGAATATGGGATATAAAATAAAGTGAAATTATGTAATTTTTGTAAAATCTGATAAATGAAAGCCCCCTGTTTAGAACAGGGGGCTTTATATCAATTCATTTTCCCTTTTAATTTTACTCTGCCGGCAAAGTTTCAGCCGACACAAGTGGAGCGTAACTTGTATTCCAAAGCATCACACTGCAGCCACTTGCGGATAAAACACCATCTAAATATCCGCTTACACATCCTGCTTCGCCTGCCTCCATACTTACGGTTGTAAAACTGGTTTTGCGAACTGCAATTCTATTCTCGTTTGTATATTCTGCAATAATCAAATATGTTTCAACATTTCCATTACTGCCGTTTATATATTTTGAATACGCTAAAATATCATATCCGTCGTTTGTTTTAAGTTTTAACGGAAGTACACAAACCTTATCTTTGTCACCCACAAAAATAGTCTGGCACATTTTTGAGCCTGCTGGAACTTTAGCAGTTGTTTCAGAGTTGTCAACAGCTACTACAGAAAGGTCCATCTGTGTACTTGCAGGTATTTCCACCTCAATTTTTGAACCGGCTTTAAGAGTAAGCCCCGTAATTGTAAGTGTTTTTGTATCCGCAACATACGAAGCGTTGTATAAATCCTGCGACACTTCGCTGCCGTTTAATTTTACAACCAAAAGCTGCGGGTCAAAACTGGTGTATGCCTTGTCAAATATAAGCGAAATACTTTCTGATCCTTCAGCCACTACAAAGCCTGCCTCGGTTGAAGCATCCTTTCCGTCAAATGTAACACCCGAAACAGAAGCTGCTGTGTATTCCTGATAAGATTTAAGGGAGCTTATTGTAGGATTACCGTCGCCGCTTGCATCGGCATCAGTATGAATAAATCTTATTTTGCTTCCTGTAATAATTGCTTTTGCAAGGTTGCCTGTGCTTTTCTTTGTAAACACATGATTGCCGTTTATATACATTTCAAAAGTATCATTTTCAGGGTCACATACATATTTAAGAGTGAATTCTTCGTTCACAGGATAAGAGTAGTTTGTTCCTGCAACCTTTCCGTCGGCACAGAAAAGAGGGCTAATATCGTGAATATTTGAAAACCAGCCTGTGCTTGCATTACCCCATGTATAGCCGAATGTGCTTGCACCGCCAATTTCTACTTTAATATTGTCGCCTGTTTTTGGAATTGTCATTACAGCTTCAAAAGCCATTCTGCCTGCATAACGAACGCCCGAGTTACCAACATCTTTCTGACCGCCCACAGGAACTGTGCCTGTTGTTGAAGAACTCCATTCGTTATATTTTGCATAGTTTTTATATGTGAATACAGAGCTTCTGAGAGATACATCGTTTCCGCTGTAAGCATATACATCAAAGTATTTTACGCCTGTTTCGCCAAGTTCAGCAGCATAGGTATAAATACCGGTTTCACTTACAGTTTCAAACTCATGCACCAAAGCATCGTTTATATAAAAAAGCACTTTATCTGCATTTGGAACATAGGCAGAAAGATTAACTTTTTCGCCGCTTATTACCTCGTTTTTGGCAGGCGATAACACGGCGCTTCTGTTAGCCACAGCAATTTCAGTTTTTATATCTGCACCAAGTGTTACGCCATCAACTTTTGCATTTTTTGAAACAACAATGTAATAGATATCAGATGGTAATATTGTATCTTCATCAAGTTTTACAGTAGCTGTGTCGCCCGAAAGCGAAACTGTAGCGCCTTCTGCCACATCGCCTTTGGAATTTACAAATTTAATACCGCCATCTGCTATGGTTATAGTTTTGTTGTACTTAACTTCAATTTTGTCAAGGCCGTAGCTTACAACAGCCTCATCGTTATATGCAGTTGTTTTTCCCTCTTTATTTGTGGTATTAATTTCTAAAGCATTTACAGAAATATCTTTGTGCTCAAAAAGCTGAATATTTTTAAATTTTGCTTCAGCAGCTGCTTCTCCAACTGTTCCTGCACTACCGCTCACACCAACCTGAACAAAGCCGTTAATTGAGTTTGCAAGTGATTTTACTTTATGTGTACCCTTGTCAACAACTACTCCATTAATTGTAAGAACATATGGGCAGCTGTTTAATATAGCATTACCTCTATAATCAATTAACAAAGAAGCCGTGTTCCAATTTTGTGCGGTTGTGTCAATATTTGCGGCAGCAAATCTATCTTCGTTTAATCTCCATGGGTTCCATCCGATGTTTGGAGTAGATGAGCCTGAAAAATTTGTTCCGCTGCTTCCGTTTAATGCATCCTGAAGAAAGCGGAAATTGAGCGAAGCATCTTTACCCACCTTAAAATCTAAGGTAACTTCATACAAACCACCTGTGTAGTTTGCAGAATATTTTTTCTCTGCCATAGCAATTTCGCCGGCTTCCAAAGTTTTAAGAAGAATTTTTCCTTCTTTAATAAGGCTTATTGTTTTTGTTCCCGAAATATCTGCTCCCGCGTGTTTTGCACGAAGCTCGAAAACATTTTCGCCAAATGCAGTACCTTCGGGAAGAGTTGCAGTAATTTCATATTTGTCTTTTCCAGCTTCTGTTTCAATATCTTCAACAAAAGTGTTGTTAACATAAAGCTTTGCATCGGTAGCATATTCGGGAATAAATGCAGTAAAGGAAACCTTTCCGTCGTCTGAAACAGAAAGTGTGTCTCCGGATACAAAGCCAAGCGATGATGTTTCCTTAACAAAAACATTATCAATTGTTGATTTCACAGCAGTAGTAGCGCCTGCCGAATGGGCATACTGAAAGCCGCCGAAATCTTTTAAAACAGCGTTAAGGCTGCCTGTTTTTACAGTAGTATAAACGCCGTCACCATCAATAATACCTGTTTCAAATGAATGATTTACAAAATCCATAAAGCTGATAAAAGTATAAACCACGCCCGGGGTAATTACAACATCGCCCGATTTTAAAACAGGAAGATTTTCAGCTGTTCTTTCCTCGGTGGCACTAACGCCAAAGCTCATACCTGTATACCAGCATGTTCCTGCTGAAGCGCCCGAAGTTCCGCCGGCTTCAGCAAAAGGTGTTGCAGCTCTTGCGGTTACGTCCATAATACTCTGATTTTCAGGAATATCTTCTGTTACGCCGTCGAGCTTGAAGTCAAACCCCCATGAGAGGTTATTGTAGCCTTTGAAAGAAGACATAGCACCACTTGTAAAATAAAGAAGCGAACCTACTTCATTATTATAAAGTCCGGTTACAAGTGCCTCGTTTTCAATAACACCATAGGTTGTGGTAGTTTCAGCGGTGTTATTTGGCGCATAAACAATTGCATCTGTCAGCTGCTGACTCTCTGTGTCAAGCTTGTCAAGTGTTTTTCCGTTTCCAAGGTTCATATCGGAATAAAAAATATACTCCGCATCTACGCCTGTTGATGCCGCAAAAGCCGGAACAGAAGCTACCAGCATAAGCGCAGCCACTAAAACAGAAATAACTTTTTTCATTAAAAATCACCTTCCATAAGATATATTACTTAACGAGACAAAGCCTCAGTAAAGCCAAAGTTGCCTTATATGCTGCCGCACCAATAGAAAGGAAAAGATTGCCGCAGCAGCACAAAAGCCAGATGAACATTCTATAATTATACATTCATTGTAGCATAAAAGTTCACAAAAAACAATGTACAAAAACCCGTGATTATTGTATATTTCCGTCATTTTTGCAGTTTTGTGCAATTCTTACCAGACTATCAGGCACAAAAAAAGTCCGCCAAAGCGGACTTTTTAATAAGCTTTATATTATAATGCTTTACCGTTGCAACCGAGAACGTTAACGAGTTTTCTCTTAACGAGGCCTTTAATGTTCTCTCTTGCAGGTTTGAGATACTGACGTGGGTCGAAGTGTTCAGGATGTTCATTGAAGTACTGTCTGATTGAACCTGTCATAGCAAGACGAAGGTCAGAATCGATATTGATTTTACATACAGCCATTTTAGCTGCCTGACGAAGCATATCTTCAGGAATACCAATAGCATCAGGCATTTTACCGCCGTTTGAGTTAATCATTTCAACAAATTCAGGAATAACTGATGATGCACCGTGAAGAACGATTGGGAAACCAGGAAGTCTTTTTGATACTTCTTCAAGAATATCAAAACGGAGCTGTGGTTTCTGGCCCGGTTTGAATTTGTAAGCACCGTGGCTTGTACCGATTGAAATAGCAAGTGAATCAACACCTGTTCTTTCAACGAATTCCTGTACCTGATCAGGATCTGTGTAAGAACCTTCACCTGCAGCAACTTTAACGTCATCTTCAACGCCTTCAAGTCTGCCGAGCTCGCCTTCAACAACAACGCCGTGTGCGTGAGCATAGTCAACAACCTGTTTTGTAAGAGCTACGTTATCTTCAAAGCTGTGGTGTGAACCGTCGATCATAACGGAAGTAAAGCCACCGTCGATACATGATTTACAAAGTTCGAAAGTATCGCCGTGGTCAAGGTGGAGACAGATTGGAAGATCTGTTTCGATAATTGCAGCTTCTACAAGCTTCATAAGATATGTGTGATTAGCATATTTACGAGCACCGGAGGAAACCTGAAGAATAAGAGGCGCATTTTCCTCTTTAGCAGCTTCGGTAATACCCTGAACGATTTCCATGTTGTTAACATTGAAAGCGCCGATAGCGTATCCTCCCTCGTATGCTTTTTTGAACATTTCAGTAGATGTTACTAATGGCATTTAAATCTCTCCTTTTTCTTTGCTTGTTAATTTATTAACATTTACATATTATTTTACCATATTATGCCCAAAAGTCAAGAGTTTTTACACAAAATTATGCGTATTTATTAAACGAAAGAAGGCAGATTTAAAAAATCTGCCTTCTTTCGTTATGAAGAAAATACATTTTGTATGGGGATTATTGTACCTCATAAATTGTGTCTGCGCCAAAATTTGCGCTTTCACTGTCAGTATCAACACCAAATAAAATTACTTTAATATAAGATGATGTTTTACTGTTGCTACGTTCAAATTTTTGTACATCGCCCGGTAATGCGGTTACAAGGGAAACGGCGCAGTCAACCATATTATCAGATGAATCAAACCAGCATACAGCGGCAAATTTGCCGGAAATATCTGTGTTATCAAAGGAAAGATCCACGCTGTCACCCATATCTGTAACATCCATAATATACAAAGGATATTTTGGAGCAGTTACCGATGTAAGGTGCCAGAAGCCATCGCCGTTTTCATCTTCTGAAGGCTGTTTAAAACCTACTGCACCTGAGGCGGAAGTAGTATCATTTTTTATCAAAATGTCGTACTGGCGGCCGTAAAGAAGAGAATTTTTCATAGCAAGAGAATACTTACCGTTTCCTTTGTTTTCAAAGGCTGAAATTTCGATTTCTTCGGGAATTACTTCGCCATTTTCGTCTTTATTAAGCTTGTTTACAACCTTAATATCGTCTTTTGTTATCTCGCCCATATCTTCTGAAAATTCAAGATCAATTAATCCGCTTTCACAGCCCCATCCCAAAAAGTTCCAGCTATCTACAGGCACTTCTCTTGTAAGAGAAATGTTTTTAAATGTAACACTTGCATCTGGCGCTTTACTTCTTGGCTCAAATCTGAACTGTGTTAAATTTTCAATTGTGTATCCCGGATATGTTCTGAGAAGCATATATTCTCCGTAACCGTCGCCTTCATCCTCTGCAATATAAAGGCTGAGGCCACCAACATATTTATCGTTTACTTTTGTAACGGCATCGAAAACATAGCGGCATTTATACCATGTATTGGTGTAATAATACGGCCCTGTTTCACAAAGTTTACCATTGTTATGAAAAAGTTTCAAGCTTGAGCCTTCTGAAGCCGTTTGACCGTTTGCACTGTTATAAGGATAAACAGTATCGTAGGTGTTTGGTGTGCCCTGTCTTATAACCGCTGTGGAATAAATATTTGGCATTTCCTTTTCGGTTGCATCGCCGTTTTTAAAGAAAACTTCAAAATCAATTATAAAATTACCGCCACCCGGGTTTACTGCAGAAGAGCTTTCAGAACGACCAATACGAACGTCGGCTGTGCTTGCCGCTGAGTAGGATATTTTAACCTCTTTACCCTCTTCATCAATTTTTGTATAGGTATTTGCTCCGGAATTTAAGTTCTGAGTAACATTAAGATTTGAATAAGTATACTCAGTTTTTGCAGACACCATTTTTGTTATATTTACAGTTTTTTCAACAACATCGCTGTCGCCCGAGGCATAATTTGCTACAACTGTAAGAGGAAACTGACCCGCATTCTGAAGCGATGCAAGGCTGATTGTGGCGGTGTGAATTCCTTTTCCGGAAGCGGAAAGAGAATGAGAAAATTCTTCTCCGAGAGAAATTTCTGCACCTGAAAAGTTTGCATCGGTTGTGGTAATGCTTACCAGGAGATTGTCCTCTATATTATTGTAATTTGAAACTGTTACCGTTGTTCTGTCAGCCGCAAAGGCAGGAACCGATGGCACAATTAAAGCAATACAAAGTAATAATAAAAGTAATTTTTTCATTTTTTCCCCTCCCTTATTTAATAATTATAAATTCTGTAACAGAGTTATAGAATGAAGCTGTAACCTCTTCGCCGTGGCCAAGGTAGCGAATATATTTCGCTTTTGTGCCTTCGGGAAGTTTAAAGGTTTCCACATCAAGGGAAGTACCTGCGCTTTTCATTCCTTTAAGTACAGGGGTAAAGTTTTCGCCATCGTCAGATATTTCAATATCAAACTTCCAGTTACGTTTATCGCCATTGTACCACGCAATTTGTACTGCGCCAATTTCAAGGGCTTCTTCGCCAAGGTTAAAGCATACTCATTCCTCATCGCCCTGAATTGATGACCAACGTGTACTAAGGTCGCGGTCGGTAAGGTTTGAAGCAATGTTACCGTCATCGCTTGATACGAATACGGATACAGGCCATATAACCTTACTCTCATCAACGCCCGGAAGCGAGCCGCTGCCCTGTGTAACGCCGCTGCTCGAGCCAGAGGTTACGAAAGGTTTAAGGGTAATTGCCATTGATGCAGCAGAAGCGATGTAATTTACACTAAGGCCAATTGCCGCGCCAACGCCGCCTGCATGGTTAAAGTAGAACACACCTTGCTCGTCTATAAATGGTGCATTTTCTGCTTTTTTGGTTACCGGTGTTTTGCCGCTTTTGGTTATTGTATATTCTTTTTGCCCTGCAGTAAGCGTAATAACGCTTTCATCAGGAGCTGTAATTACAAGGTTGTTGCCTTCTTTAACTGCACTGCAAAGTGTGCTGTGATTTATAAAGCTCTGACCGATATAAGGAATACCATCAACAATTTTGTTAGGCTCTCTCATATACTGATAAACAGTACCAACTTTAATTGAAAAGTCGCCTATTTTTTCTTTTTCAGCCTCAGGCCAGATTACCTCCGTTACTTCAGCATCTTCGGATACAGGTGTTACTTTGTAAGTGCCTGCTTTTCCTTCAAACACAAAAGCGTTGTCATATTCTTTAACTTCTACAATTTTTTCTGTTCCGTTTCCTGAAATGCTCCATTTACCCGGCTGAATATCGGTAAGAAGAGTAAGCATATTGCCGCCTGCGTTATTATCTTTTACCTCTACGGTAAACTGTTTATCAATAAGCTCACCGTTTTTGGAGAACATTACCTGTCTGTCTAAAGTTGCAACGCCCATAAAGAGATTATCTTCAACCTTAATCATTTCAAGGTCAGGAGCAGTAGTGTCGGCATCTGCTACAAACATAGCATTGAGGAATATGTCCTCTGCCTGATTTGTCTGAGGTTTAACCTCTGCACGCCATCCGCTTTTATAAGCATCGGAACAAAGGCCTTCTGATGCTGACGTGTACATCCATTCTTCGCCTTCGCTTATAAATTTGTTAATGCCGCCAACAACTTCGGTTTTTATGTTTTCAGGATAAAGCACGGTATTTACAAGTTTACCGTTACAATCTTTTTCCGTTGTGTTTTTGATTGTAATTTTATTGCCCGAAATTTCAGGCTCCGAAACAGCCTGAAGAAGCCATGTTTTAGGATAGCTTGCCTTTGTGGAAACAACGCGGTCGAAAACTACGAGTACACCCGGGTAAGTTTCGTTAAAGGTATCCATAAATACCATACCGCGTTTGTAGCTTGCCATTTTATTCGGGGAATAAGCTTCTGTAATGTCACCTTTAATATAAGAAAATGCAGGTGTCATTTCGTTAGGACCTATATAAGTCCCCTCGGTAGTTGCACGATGGTTATTCTCGGCAAGGTGTTCTTTAATTTCACTTCTTACATATCCGCCCGACTTATTGCTTACCATCATCTGACCGCCATCGTTAGCTTCGGCAACATTGGAGCCGTAAACATAAACTTCGTCTGGGTTATATACAAGCATTGTGTTACTTGCAACAGAACGTGATGCGTAGTTTCTCCAGTGAACATCGCCCCAGTCGCCGCCGTAGTAAACGCCCTGTTCTATTGAAAGAGGACCTTTATAGTGAAGCTGGAATGAGCCAAAGTTTGCATGGTCGTGGTCACCGCTTCGGCGGTTATTCATATTAAGGTAAGCTGTAACCTGAGGAGAATCCATACCTTCCTGCCAGGAAGTTTTATGAATAATTTCACTTCTTGGGTCAAAGGCTTCAAATGCAAGTGGCAAATCGTCAGGTGTTTCAGCCTCGTGTGTACTTGTTTTGAGAATCATATTCAAAACGCCGCCTGCAGTTGAATTTTCTCTCATATAATAATGTTTAAGATAAGGCTCTTCAAACATTACCTGCAAAAATCCCATAGTTGAATTAACATCAACGCTGTTGTCGTAAGTTCCTATTTTATATCTTAAATGTGTACCCGAGTCACCTGTTTTAAGGTGAGTGCCGTATGGAAGACGGCCATACAAAACCTTGAAACCAACAGGCAACTGAATGCCGTAAATATCGCTTATATCGTGGCCCATGCGCATAAGCAAAAGCTCAACATAATATGTGTAATATTCACGTGAGTATGCAGTAGAACCATCAGTAAGTGCGCCTGCTTCGCCGTAAAGCTTTGAAATTTGTGCCATTGTGCCCTGTACCTTACCCATTATTGCTTCGTATACTTCAGGGTACAAATCGTAAATAGCGGTTGCACCTATTGAGTTATAAATAATCGGCTGACCTACTGCTTTACCATTTATATCGCCCCA
Organism: Clostridia bacterium; assembly: GCA_045590195.1. GTDB lineage: Bacteria > Bacillota > Clostridia > UMGS1883 > UMGS1540 > JAZNQN01. The sequence goes on from JAZNQN010000057.1 coordinate 43,981, forward strand.
GTCGGCGCCGGCAGTGTTATCAGGACGGCAAGGCTGTTCGCTTGAATACATATGGTCTCTTACAGCGGTTGCAAGCTCATTTCTCTGGGCAGGTGTCATAGCATCGTAGCACCAGTCGTAAACAAGAGCGCCAACCTGAATTGCATTGTTACCAAAGTCTTTATAACGTGCAATTGAGTTTGTAACATTAGACTTTGCGTTTTTAACATATTCAATAGTATATTTTACCGTTTCCTGTGCATGAGCTTTATCAAATTCGCCCATAAGATACATAAATGCACGGTTTGTCATCTGGGTAGAAATAGCATCGCTTATTATTCCGCCTTCAGGCTGAGTGGGCATATCTTTTTTAGCCGCAGTAAGTATGTTTTTATAAGCAAGTTTATATTCATCAGAATCTTTATTTTCTTTAAGATGTGCAATAAACTCCGGATTTACAAAAACATAAGGGTGTTCATTTGGTGGGTACAAAAGCGAGCTATCTGCTCTTGCAGCTTCTTTTATAATGCTTTTAAGCTGCTGATTTTGTGTTATTCCGCCATATTCAATCTCATATTTTGCAAACGAGCTGAGAGAGCATATGAGCATCGTGAATACCAAAACTGATACAATAATCTTTTTCATAAATTCTCTCCTCCTTATCTGTCATTAAATATGAAACAACCTATACCGCTTGTTCTGTAGTGAAGCACAATTCTTGATGCTTCGCCCGGATGGGTATTTTCTGCCAAAACAGCTCCAACATTTGATTTTTTAAAGCTGAGATCGCCTGTTTGTTTGTTTTTTGTAATCTCTATAAACTGATATCCTGATGAAAGCTCAATGCTTCGTTTTGAGCCGTCAGGCAGTGTAAGTTTTATAGAGCTATCGCCTTCTTTTACGGATACAGTTCCGAAAAGATGAACACGGGCTTCAGAGCCCTCATCAAGATATACACCGGTGTTATCTATAAATGCATTATCGCCGTAATCGTAAAGCTGATAAAACTGTGTTATATCCATAATGTCAATTCGGCCTGTTGTAGCAAATGGCGGGATTCTGAAAACATCGCCAATTTCAGGAAGGGTTTCGTTTTGGTCAACAAATGGTCTTTTCCCGTTATTTGCATCGTTTGAGTTACCAAGGTCATGTCCGTTTATGAAAAGCTGAGGATCTATAAAGAAGCCGCCTTCTACAACATTCACACCTTCAATATAAGTACCTGATATTTTAAGGCCTTCCTCACCATTATCATCAATAGCAGTTGAAACCTTTGTAACTATGAAGAAAGGTTTTCTTGAAGTGTCGCCCGAGCCGGTTGAACCACCAAAACGAACGGCAACATCAACTACAATTGCTGTATCCTTTGTTCCGTAAAGCTGCATATCAAGGGTTATAGCCTTACTTCCTGCTGCAGGAAGCGCTGACATAGTATATTTTTCATATTCATCTCTGTTTTTCTCTTCAGGAACGCCGAACACTAATGTATTCCCTGTTGCAAGATAAAGCCCGTTAAAGCATTTCTGGCCACCATCATAAGAGTAAGATGTACCGGGATACTGATAAAATCCGTCAAAAGCCTGAGTGTCGTCAGTTATTTGTGGCGCAATTTGCATTGCAGTAATTATTTCGCCATCGGGGTCTGTTTTATATAAAACAACCTGCCTGCGTGCGCGTTTACCGGTTTTTCCAAAGCTTTGCAAAACATCTGCCGCATCTGTCGGCACACCGCCAAGCACGAGTCTGTCTGCCAGTTTGTATGTATACATAACCCCGTCGCTTCCAAATACAAGGCAATCAACTTTCTTTTCAAGAGTTCCGTCTTCTGCTGCATCAACAAGATATCCTGTTAAATATCCCGCTGCATAATTATTCTCAAGGTCTAAAACAGCAATTTCTGTTTCACAGTTAAAGAATATATCGGCAGTACAGCCCGGAGCAAGTTTGCCCGCTGAATCTACAACAATAATACCGTTTGCAGCATCAAATGTTACGCCGCTTACTTTTACTGCTGAAATTTTTCCTCCACTATAACTGATTTCTTCAATAACGCCTGTCATCGAATCATCAGATGCTATAATTTCTTTTACAACGCCGTTTTTATCGTGACAAACATTGATAACATGGCCTTTTTTAATCATTTCAGGCACAACCAAATCCCCTGAAATATCTCTTACATTTATGTTTCTTTCCTTATAGTATGCAAGGTCAATAACCTTAGGAAGTGATGGAGCATCGTACATTCCGTAAATTTTACCGTTTCTGTTATCACTTACAATTATAGTCTGAAAAGCAGTTACAACAATGCTGTCAAAAATAGCGTCATTATTTGTATCAATAAGTTTTAAAGAGCCGTCATATTTTCCGTTTTTAAACGGATTTAAATCATTTACTGTATACGATGACTCATATGTTCCGTTGTAAATAAGAGGTGTTTTTGACGAAAATGTTGCCTGATATGCAGAATCTTCGCCTGGCAGGTAGTAATTTATTTTTCCGGTTGAAACAGATGCTATATCCCCTGCATCAATTTCCAAAACATTGTTTAAGCCCTCTTCATAGTAAACGGCTGTTAAATTTGTGCCATCTGAAGTGTAATATACATGAACATCGTATCCAAGCAAATCTTGTATTCCTTTGGCACCTTTTTCAATTTCCATTGGGAAATCATTTATGCACACACCAAAAAAGTTTTTGGCTTCGCCTCCGTAAATATCAGTAAGGTAGTTACTTGTAACAGTT
>JAZNQN010000058.1:0-57803 GCA_045590195.1 Clostridia bacterium
GGCAAAAAACTTCTGTTGGTTGACGACTCTATCGTAAGGGGAACTCAGTTGGGAGAAACAGTTGATTTTCTTTACAATGCCGGGGCAAAAGAAGTACATATGCGTTCAGCCTGTCCGCCTATAATGTATGCCTGCAAATATCTGAATTTCTCAAGAAGCAACTCGGATAAAGAACTTCTGGTAAGAAGAGTTATCGATGAACTGGAAGGCGAAGAGGGCGACAACCATCTGCAGGAATATGCAGAGGCAAACAGTGAACGCAGAAAATGTATGCTTAAACGAATCTGTGAAATGTTCGGCTTTGACTCTCTGGACTATCAGACTGTTGAGGGCGTTCTGGAATCAATAGGTTTGGACAAAAGCAAAGTCTGCACATATTGCTGGACAGGAAAAGAATAAGAAAGGATAGATTACATTATGAAAAGTTTTAGTGAAAGTTATAAAGCTGCCGGCGTTGATATTACGGCAGGATATGAAGCTGTAAAGCTTATGAAAAAACATATTGCAAAAACACTTACAGAAAATTCTCTTTCTGATATCGGTGGCTTTGGTGGTCTTTTTGCCCTTGATTTACAGGGTATTCAGAACCCCGTTTTAGTTAGCGGAACAGACGGCGTTGGAACAAAGCTTAAACTTGCATTTCTGGCAGACAAGCATAACACCGTTGGAATCGACTGCGTTGCAATGTGTGTAAACGATATTATCTGCTGCGGCGCAAAACCGCTTATTTTCCTTGACTATGTTGCAGTTGGCAAAAACGTTCCTGAAAGGGTTGCATCAATAGTTGAAGGTATTGCAGAGGGTTGTGTTCAGTCAGGCGCAAGCCTTGTTGGCGGCGAAACTGCTGAAATGCCAGGTTTTTATCCTGAAGACGAATATGACCTTGCAGGTTTTTCAGTTGGCGTTGTTGACAGAGAGAAAATTCTTGACAACAAGAAAATGAAAGAGGGCGACGTGATTTTAGCGCTTCTTTCAAGCGGCGTTCATTCAAACGGTTTCTCCCTTGTAAGAAAAGTTTTCGATGTTGAAAACAGCGATATTAAATCTCCTGTTGCACAGCTTGGCGGCAAAAGCATTTTGGAAACACTTTTAACACCAACAAAAATTTATGTTAAACCAATGCTTAAGCTTTTTGAAGAAGTTACCGTTTCAGCCGTTAGCCACATTACAGGCGGCGGATTTTACGAAAATATTCCACGTAGCTTCCCCGAAGGCCTTGGCGCTAAAATTAAAAAAGACGATGTTAAAATTTTGCCTATTTTCAAGCTTATTCAGGAAAAAGGCGGAATTTCAGAACGCGATATGTTCAATACATTCAACATGGGCGTTGGCATGATTGCGGTTGTTGATAAAAACGACGCTGACAAAGCTTTAAGCATTTTGAAAGAAAATGGTGAAGATGCTTACATTTTAGGCGAAGTTGTGAAAGGCGAAGGTGTAGAAATATGCTAAAGGCAAAAATCGCCGTATTGGTGTCGGGCGGGGGAACAAACCTTCAGGCACTGATTGATGCAGAAAAGAGCGGCATAATAAAAAACGGCGAAATTAAGCTTGTAATATCAAATAACAAAGATGCTTTTGCTCTGCAAAGAGCGGCAAAGGCAAATATAAAAACTGCTGTTGTAACAAAACAGGCAGGAATGCAGGAATCTTTTGAAAACGAAATTATAAGCCTTTTAAGTGAAAACAAAATTGACATTATAGTTTTAGCGGGCTTTATGTGTATTTTAAGTGAAAACTTCACTTCAAGATACCCTGAAAGAATTATAAATGTTCATCCGTCGCTTATTCCGTCGTTTTGCGGAAAAGGGTTTTATGGCCTGCGGGTTCACGAGGCGGCGCTTTCTTACGGCGTTAAGGTAACAGGTGCTACAGTTCACTTTGTAAACGAAATTCCTGATGGCGGCCGGATTATTATGCAAAAGGCTGTTCCCGTTAAAAAGGGCGACACGCCTGAGCTGCTGCAGCGGCGCGTTATGGAAAGGGCTGAATGGATAATTCTTCCTAAAGCCGTTGAAAAGGTTTCAAGAGAAATTATTAAAAAATAGTGAGGAATAATTATGATTAATATTTATGACGAATTAAAACAAAACAGCTACCCAGGCAGAGGTATTGTTCTTGGAAAAAGCGAAGACGGAAAAAGCGCTGTAATGGCTTACTTTATTATGGGCAGAAGCACAAACAGCCGCAACCGCGTTTTCGTTGAAGATGGATGCGGTATCCGCACACAGGCGTTTGACCCTTCAAAACTTGAAGACCCACATCTTATTATTTATGCCCCTGTTCGTGTTTTGGGCAACAAAACAATTGTAACAAACGGCGACCAGACCGATACAATTTATAACCTTATGAATCAGCAGATGACATTTGAACAGGCTCTTCGCACACGCGAATTTGAAGATGATGCTCCAAACTACACACCAAGAATTTCGGGTATAGTAAAAGTATTTGACGGCGATTTTAATTATGCGCTTTCAATACTTAAAAGTGCTGATGGCGACCCATCTTCATGTCAGCGCCATACATTTACTTATACAAATGCCAAAAAAGGCGAGGGCCACTTTATTCATACATATCAGGGCGACGGCTCTCCACTTCCATCATTTAAAGGCGAGCCTAAAAAGGTAGCAATTCCAAACTGTATTGATACTTTTGCAGACAACCTCTGGGAAAGCCTTAACGAAGAAAACAAAGTTTCACTTTTTGTTCGTTATATCGATTTGGAAACTGAAAAAGTTGAAACAAGAATTATAAACAAAAATAAGTAATTAACGAGAAAGGGCGATAAAAATGAAAGAAATGCAACTTAAATACGGCTGTAACCCTAATCAGAAGCCGTCAAGAATATATCTGGATAACGGCGATTTGCCAATTGAAGTTCTTTGTGGAAACCCCGGCTACATAAACCTACTCGATGCTTTTAACGGCTGGCAACTGGTTTCAGAACTTAAAAAAGCAACAGGTCTTCCTGCGGCTACAAGCTTTAAACACGTATCTCCTGCAGGTGCGGCAGTAGGCCTTCCGCTTGATGATACCCTTAAAAAGATTTATTTTACCGATGATGTTGAGCTTACTCCTATGGCCTCAGCTTATGCAAGAGCAAGAGGCGCTGACCGTATGAGCTCTTTCGGCGATTTTATTTCCCTTTCTGATGAATGTGACGAGGCTACTGCACGCCTTATTGCAAAAGAAGTTTCCGATGGTGTTATTGCGCCATCATATTCCGACAAAGCTCTTGAAATTTTAAAGGGCAAAAGAGGCGGAAAATATAACGTTATTAAAATTGACCCAAATTATGTTCCTGAGCCTATTGAAACAAAACAGGTATTCGGAATTAAATTTGAACAGGGCAGAAATGAACTTGATATAAACGAAAGCCTTTTTGACGAGGTTGTTACAGAGAATAAAACTTTAACCGCTGAGCAGAAACGTGACCTTATGATTGCGCTTATTACTCTTAAATACACACAGTCAAACAGCGTATGCTTTGTTAAAGATGGTCAGGCAATCGGTATTGGTGCCGGCCAGCAGTCACGTATTCACTGCACACGCCTTGCAGGAAACAAAGCAGATAACTGGTGGCTTCGTCAGTCGCCACAGGTGCTCTCGCTTCAGTTTGTAGACGGAATTAAGAGAGCTGACCGTGATAACGCTATTGATGTTTATATTTCTGACGAATATATGGATGTTTTGGCAGAAGGCGCTTGGCAGAACATTTTCAAAGTTAAACCTCCGGTGTTTACAAGAGAAGAAAAAGCTGACTGGCTTTCTAAAAACAGCGGCGTAGCCCTTGGCTCTGATGCATTTTTCCCATTTGGCGATAATATTGAAAGAGCAAAGAAAAGCGGCGTTTGCTGTATTGCACAGCCAGGTGGCTCGATACGCGATGATAATGTTATTGAAACCTGTAATAAATACGGTATGGCAATGGCATTTACTAAGATAAGACTTTTCCATCACTAATATATAAAGGAGCTTTTTAAATGAAAGTTATGGTAGTAGGCGGTGGCGGAAGAGAACACGCTATCGTGTCAAAAATTAAGCTTAACAAATCGGTTGAAAAGATATATGTTCTGCCCGGAAACGGCGGAATGGCAAAAGAAGCCGAGCAGGTAAACATTAAGGCAACCGATAAAGATGCAATTTTAAAATTTGCGCTTGATAATAAAATTGATTTCGCAGTTGTAGCACCTGACGACCCGTTGGTGCTTGGCGTTGTTGACGTTTTGGAGGACAATGGTATTCCCTGCTTTGGCCCAAGGGCCAATGCGGCAATTATAGAAGGCAGTAAGGTTTTTTCAAAAAATCTTATGAAAAAATATAATATTCCAACTGCGGCCTACGAGGTGTTTGACGACCCCAAAAAGGCAATTGAATACCTTAAGGATGCCCCAATTCCAACTGTTATTAAAGCTGATGGGCTTGCACTTGGAAAAGGCGTAATTATCGCAATGGACAGAGAAACCGCGATTTCCGCTGTTCACGATATTATGGAAGACAAGGTTTTTGGCGCAAGCGGAAACCAGATAGTTATAGAAGAATTTTTAGAAGGCCCCGAGGTTTCGGTTTTGGCATTTACCGATTCGAAAACTCTTAAACCAATGGTTTCTTCTATGGACCACAAAAGAGCGAAAGACAACGATGAAGGCCTTAATACAGGCGGCATGGGAACAGTTGCTCCAAACCCGTATTATACAGATGAAGTAGCCGCAGAATGTATGGAAAAAATATTTATTCCTACAATTGAGGCAATGAATCAGGAGGGAAGACCTTTTAAAGGTTGCCTTTACTTTGGCCTTATGCTTACAAAAGATGGCCCTAAAGTTATTGAATATAACTGCCGCTTTGGCGACCCTGAAACTCAGGTTGTACTGCCGCTTCTTGAAAGCGATTTATTAACCATTATGCAGGCAGTTTCAAAAGAAGAGCTTTCAGATTGCGAAGTAAAATTTGCCAAAGATTATGCTTGTTGCGTAGTTTTAGCTTCAAACGGATATCCGCAAAAATACGAAACAGGATTTCCTATTACACTTCCTGAAAATCCTGATGGCGATATTTTTGTTGCAGGTGCAAAAAAAGATGGCGACGCCCTTTTAACTGCAGGCGGCAGAGTACTTGGTGCTGTTGGCAAAGGCGAAACCCTTGAAAAGGCTATCAAGAAAGCCTATGCCCTTGCAGATAGAATTAAATTTGAAAACGCATATTGCAGAAAAGATATCGGTAAAAAAGCTCTTTTGGCAACTATGAAGGAGGAAAACTGATGGTTTACAGAATTTACGTTGAAAAGAAAAAAGAACTTGCATCAGAAGCAGCGTCGCTTTTATCTGATGCAAGGGAGTTTCTTCAGATAAGCTCTTTAGAAGATGTAAGAGTTATAAATATTTACGATGCTGAAAAAATTGAAAAAGACCTTTTCGACCTTTGTATTGACAAGGTTTTTTCAGAACCACAGCTTGATATTGCTAGCGAAACTGTTGATACAAATGGTGCAAGTGCCATTTTTGCAGTTGAATTTTTGCCCGGTCAGTTTGACCAGAGGGCTGATAGTGCGGCGCAGTGTATTCAGATAATTTCAAAAGGCGACCGCCCGATTATTAAAACTGCTAAGCTTTATGCCCTTTATGGAAATCTTTCAGCAGAAGACATTGCTAAAATTAAAAAATATGTAATTAACCCTGTTGAAAGCCGTGAGGCGGCACTAGAGAAACCTGAAACCCTTGAAACAAAATACGATTTGCCTGAAACCGTTAAAACTCTTGAAGGGTTTACAAAGCTTGATAAAGCGGGCCTTAAAGCTTTTATTGCAGAAAACGGCCTTGCTATGGATGAGGACGATATTGCTTTTTGTCAGCAGTATTTCCTTTCAGAAAAACGCGATCCTACCATAACCGAAATTAAAATGATTGACACCTACTGGTCAGACCACTGCAGACACACAACATTTTCAACAACTATCGATTCAGTTAAGTTTGAGGATGAGCTTTTAGAGAAGGCTTATCAGGAATACATAAATACAAGAGAATACCTTGGCAGAAACAAGCCCATAAATCTTATGGATATTGCTACATTGGCAACTAAATTCCTTAAAAAAGAGGGCAAGCTTCCAAAACTTGATGAATCGGAAGAAATTAATGCTTGTACAGTTAAAATTGATGCTGTAATTGACGGAAAAGTAGAAAAATGGCTTCTCCTTTTCAAAAACGAAACTCATAACCACCCAACAGAAATCGAGCCATTTGGTGGTGCGGCAACCTGTATTGGTGGCGCTATCCGAGATCCGTTATCGGGCAGAAGCTATGTTTATACTGCTATGCGCGTAACAGGTGCGGCAGATCCTACAAAACCTGTATCAGAAACAATTGAGGGTAAACTTCCTCAGAGAAAGCTCGTTTGCGGTGCTGCGGCAGGTTACAGCTCATACGGTAACCAGATTGGTCTTGCAACAGGTCAGGTTGACGAAATTTATCACGATGGTTATGTTGCAAAAAGAATGGAAATTGGTGCAGTTATCGGTGCGGCTCCACAGGAAAATGTTCGCAGAGAACGCCCTGAAGATGGCGATGTTATTATTCTTCTCGGCGGCAGAACAGGAAGAGATGGTTGTGGCGGTGCAACAGGCTCATCAAAATCACACGATTTAAAATCAATTGAAAACTGCGGTGCAGAAGTTCAGAAGGGTAATGCTCCTGAAGAGAGAAAGCTTCAGCGCCTCTTCCGTAATGGCGAAGCTTCACGCCTTATTAAACGTTGTAACGATTTTGGCGCAGGCGGCGTTTCAGTTGCTATTGGCGAGCTTGCTGATGGCCTCGAAGTTTTGCTTGACGCAGTTCCTAAAAAATACGACGGGCTTGACGGTACCGAGCTTGCAATAAGCGAAAGCCAGGAAAGAATGGCTGTTGTTGTTGAAGCTAAAGATGCCGACCGCTTTAAAGAGCTTGCTGACAAAGAAAACCTTGAAGCTACTATTGTTGCAAAAGTTACAGAAGAGCCACGCCTTAAAATGTACTGGAAAGGCAACAAAATAGTTGATATTTCCAGAGAATTCTTAAATTCAAACGGCGCAGAAAAACATATTGATATTGTTGCCGCTAAACCTCAGTGTTTCAAAAAAGAAGTTGCAGGCACATTTTCTGAAAACTTTGAAAAAATCGCAAACGATTTGAATACATGTTCAAAACGTGGTCTTTCTGAAAGATTTGACTCTACAATCGGTGCTACAACAGTACTTATGCCTTTTGGCGGCAAAAACCAGCTTACACCTAACCAGGCAATGGTAAATAAAATTTCTGTTGAAAAGGGAGATAGCGAAACCTGTTCACTTATGGCTTGGGGCTTTAACCCGTTCATTTCCGAAAAAAGCCCATACCACGGCGCTTATATGGCAGTTGTTGAATCGGTTTCAAAGCTTATTGCAGCAGGTGCATCATTTGAAGAAGTTTATCTTTCATTCCAGGAATACTTTGAAAAACCAAAACAGGAAGGCAAACGCTGGGGCAAACCTTTATCAGCTTTACTTGGTGCATTTATGGCACAGAAAGACCTTTCTATTGCCGCAATCGGCGGTAAAGACTCTATGAGCGGTACATTTGAAAATATTGATGTACCTCCAACACTGGTGTCTTTCGCAGTTACAACAGATAACATTAAAAATATTATTTCAACCGACTTTAAAGCCGCTGGAAATAATGTTTACCTTATAAAACCTGAATATGAAAACGGACTTCCAAAAGCTGAGTCACTTCTTAAAGTGTTTGAAAAGGTTACTGCACTTATGAGAAGCGGCAAAGTTAAATCTGCATGGACTCCAACCCTTGGCGGCGTTGCAGAGGCTGTATTTAAAATGGCAATTGGTAACGGCGTAGGTTTCCAGTTTGAAGAAAGTGTATCAAACGATGAAATTTTCGGCTACAACTACGGTGCATTTGTGCTTGAGGTTGACGGCGAGTGTGACGGAGTATTAATCGGTAAAACAACTGACAAAGCTGAAATTTCAAGAGGAAGTGAAAAAGTTTCACTTTGTGCACTTCTTGATGATTACGAAAACAAACTTGAAAAGGTTTACAGCTGCAACATTCCTTCTGACAAAAACGAAGTTATTAAAAACTTTGAATACAAAACAAACAAAGTTTTTGCTGCTAAAGAAAGCTTTGCAAAACCACGTGTTTTAATTCCTGTATTCCCGGGTACAAACTGCGAATACGATACTGCAAAAGCAATTCGCGCAGCCGGTGCAGAGCCTGAAATTTTCGTAATAAGAAACTTAACTTCAAAAGCTATTGCAGATAGTGTTGAGGAATTTGCAAAGAAAATTGATTCTTCACAGATTATTTTCATCCCCGGCGGTTTCTCCGGCGGCGACGAGCCTGACGGCAGCGGTAAATTTATTACTGCATTTTTCAGAAATGCTGAAATCCGCGACAAGGTTTCAAATCTTCTTGAAAACCGCGATGGCTTAATGGCAGGTATTTGTAACGGTTTCCAGGCCCTTATTAAACTTGGCCTTGTACCATTTGGTAAAATTATTGATACCGACGATACTTGCCCAACTCTTACATTTAACAAAATTTCACGCCATCAGTCACGCCTTGTAAGAACAAAGGTTGTTTCAAATAACTCTCCATGGCTTATGGAAGTTGGCGTGGGCGACGTTATTACTGTTCCTATTTCACACGGCGAAGGAAGATTTTTGGCAAGCGAAGAAACAATTGCTTCTCTTGAGGCAAACGGCCAGATTATTACACAGTATGTTGACCTTAGCGGCACACCTACAAACGATATAAGATTTAACCCCAACGGCTCAGCTCACGCAATTGAGGGCATTATCTCAGCAGATGGCAGAGTTCTCGGTAAAATGGGCCACTCTGAACGTGTTGGCGAAGGCCTTTATAAAAACGTTCCCGGTAACTATGATATGGGACTTTTCAAGTCGGCGGTGAAATACTATTCATTATAATTTTTCGGCGGCAGGAGATTACTCCTGCCAAGCCTTTTTGGAGGTAAATTATGTATAAAAGCGACATTGAAATAGCTCAAAGCGCAAAAATGCGCAATATTCTTGATATTGCAAAAGATGCAGGAATTGACGAAAGCCTTGTTGAATGCTACGGAAAATATAAAGCAAAGCTCGATTTGTCAATTTTAAAAAGCGATAAAAAAGATGGTAAGCTTATTTTGGTTACCGCTATTACTCCAACCCCTGCGGGCGAGGGTAAAACAACAACAACCATAGGCCTTGCCGATGGAATGAAAAAGCTTGGCAAAAAAGTATCGGTTGCTCTTCGCGAGCCTTCACTTGGCCCTGTGTTCGGCGTTAAAGGCGGTGCGGCAGGCGGCGGATATGCGCAGGTTGTTCCAATGGAGGACATAAACCTTCATTTTACAGGCGATTTTCACGCAATTGGTGCGGCAAACAACTTGCTTGCGGCAATGATTGATAACCACATTTATCAGGGTAATGCGCTTGGTATCGACCCCCGCAGAATTACCTGGAAAAGATGCGTTGATATGAATGACAGGCAGCTTCGCTTTATAACAGACGGTCTTGGCGGCAAAGTAAACGGTATGCCCAGAGAAGATGGCTACGATATTACAGTTGCATCTGAAATTATGGCGGTTTTATGCCTTTCATCTTCAATAACTGACCTTAAGGAAAGGCTTGCAAACATTGTAATTGGTTACACTTTCTCGGGCGAAATTGTAAGAGCCGGTCAGCTTAAAGCCGAAGGGGCTATGTGTGCGCTTTTGAAAGATGCATTAAAGCCTAACCTTGTTCAAACCTTAGAGGGCACACCTGCCTTTGTTCACGGCGGTCCTTTTGCAAATATTGCTCACGGCTGTAACAGCGTTATAGCTACAAAAATTTCAATGAAAATGTCAGACTATACTGTTACCGAAGCAGGCTTTGGTGCCGATTTGGGAGCGCAGAAGTTTCTTGATATCAAATGTCGCGTGGCAGGGCTTAAGCCAGATGCAGTTGTGCTTGTTGCAACAATTCGTGCTCTTAAAATGCATGGCGGCGTTTTAAAAGAAAACTTGGGCGAAGAAAACCTTGAAGCGCTCCAGCGCGGTATTCCAAACCTTTTACGCCACTTGTCAAACATTACCGATGTTTACGGTCTTCCGGCAGTTGTTGCAGTTAACAAATTCCCAACCGATACCGATGCCGAGGTTCAGCTTCTTATTGACAAATGTAAAGAAATCGGCATAAACGTAAAACTTTCAAACGTTTGGGCAGAAGGCGGAGCAGGCGGTGTAGAGCTTGCAGAAGAAGTTATTGCTCTTTGTGAAAAAGAAAATAACTTTAAATTCAGCTACACTGATGACGAAAGCATCGAAAGCAAAATTCGCTCTGTTGCGCAGAAAATTTACAGAGCAGACAATATTGAAATTACAACTGCCGCTAAAAAACAAATTGCTCTTTTAGAGGAAGCAGGATTTGGAAAATTGCCTGTTTGTATCGCAAAAACACAGTACAGCTTTTCTGATAATCCTAAACTTCTTGGCGCACCTGAAGGCTTTACTGTTACAATTAAAAATGTAAAAGTATCTGCAGGGGCAGGCTTTATAGTTGTTTTAACCGGCGATATTATGACAATGCCGGGGCTTCCTAAAGTGCCTGCGGCAGAAAGAATAGATGTTGACGAAAACGGCGTGATTTCGGGCCTTTTCTAAGGAGAATAAATTGGAAAACTATCAGCTTTTAATGGAAAAAGAAATTAAAAGAATAGTGGAAAACGGCGAAAGACCAAAACTTTTAGTACATAGCTGCTGCGCTCCCTGCAGCAGTTATGTGCTTTCTTTGCTTTGCGAAATTTTTGATATAACAGTTTATTATTTTAACCCTAATATTTTTCCCGAAAGCGAGTTTTTGTACCGAAGCGAGGAACAAAAGCGGCTTATAAATGAAATGGGAAACAAAGTGTCTTTTATTGAGGGCAGGTATAACCCCGATGAGTTTTTTGATGCTGTAAAAGGACACGAAGGCGACAGAGAAGGCGGTGCGAGATGCGAAATTTGTTTCAGACTTCGCCTTTTTGAAGCGGCAAAGGTTGCCGCCGAAAAAGGGTTTGATTACTTTACTACAACCCTTTCAATAAGCCCCCTTAAAAATGCACCGCTTCTTAATAAAATAGGGGAAGAGGCCGGGGGAAAGTTTGGCGTAAAATATCTTTTTTCTGATTTTAAAAAGAAGGAAGGCTATAAAAAAAGCATAATTCTTTCAAAGGAATATAACCTTTACAGGCAAAATTACTGTGGCTGTATTTTTTCAAAAAAAGAGGCAGTGAATCGAATATGAAAATTTTAGACAGAATAAAAGAGTTTGAAGATTCAGAATATAAAAAATTTCATAGCTCACTTATGCCAACTGTGCAAAAAGCTAAGGTAATTGGCGTAAGAGTTCCACACCTTAGAAAAATTGCAAAAGAAATTTACAAAACGAGTGAGGCGGAGGAGTTTTTAAATTCACTGCCCCATAAATATTACGAAGAAAACAATGTGCATGGAATGCTTTTGGAAAAAATAAGCGATTTTGATGAGTGTATTAAAAAAATTGATGAATTTTTGCCTCATATAAATAATTGGGCAACCTGCGACCTTATAAAACCAAAAACATTTAAAAAGCATCCTGATAAGCTTATTTTAAAAATAAAAGAGTGGATAAAATCTGATAAAACATATACCATTCGCTTTGGGCTTGAAATGCTTATGACACATTTTCTGGATGAAAATTTTAAGGAAGAATACCTTTTCCTTGCCGCAAAAGTAAAATCAGACGAATATTATGTAAATATGATGATTGCCTGGTTTTTCGCTACTGCGCTGGCGAAGCAGTGGGAAAGCGTGGTAAAATTCATTGAAGAAAACAGGCTTTCAAAGTGGGTTCATAACAAAACAATTCAAAAAGCCATTGAGAGTTATCGCATAACCACAGAGCAAAAAGAATATTTAAAAAAATTAAGGCTGTGAATACACAGCCTTTTTTGTTACTTGTGAAGAATTGGTGAAAGTTTTTTGTATATTAAAATTGTAACGCCCGAAACCAGAATACATTTTATAAGGTTAAAAGGCATAACGCAGTAAAGAGCAAATTCTGCCATAGAGTCAATTGCGGGCCAAATAGCTGCCGCCATGCTGATAAACGCTTCCTTCGGCATTCCGAATGCCGCGCCGTAGGCAGGAATCATAACGTAGATATTTATAAGGCTGCCTACAATAAGTAAAAGCATTGTTCCAACCAAAAGGCCGATAATTGCGCTTTTTCTTGTTTTGCTTTTTTTATAAATCAAAGCCGCAGGAAATACGAAAACTACGCCCATTACAAAGTTTGCCATCTCGCCAACACCGGCTGTGATTGTTCCGTTTAATAAAAAGTTTAATAAAATTTTCATGCCTTCAATTATAACGCCTGCTATAGGCCCTAAGGCAAAAGCACCTACTAAAACAGGAACTTCGCTGAAATCCAGTTCGTAAAACGTGGGCGCTACAAACGGAAGCGGAAATTCAAACAGCATTAAAACCGTAGCAACCGCTGAAAGCATTGCAATTTTTACAAGTGTGTTAATTTGTTTACTTTTCATAAAAAAATACCCCCTTAAAATAAATTTCAAGGGCGCACCAAAAAATCGATTTCTTTCATCCGGACTCTACCGTCGGCTTTGGAATTTCACCAAATCAACCAAAAGGCTCGCGGGCTTAAACAGATACTGACGCATCTGCTTCACCGCCGGTGGGGAATTTCACCCCGCCCTGAAATCATTTAACATTATAATATATATGATGAAATATGTCAATATGTGTTGACAATTTATTTTAAATATGGTAAACTTACTTTAACTTAATGGGGAGCCGATTTATGGCTGAGAGGAGGCTTTTGCCTCGACCCTTTAACCTGATTTGGGTAATTCCAACGTAGGGAAAATTTTGTTTTTCGGGAGTACCCTTTTTGGGGTACTCTTTTTGTTTAGGAAGTGGTTTAGTGAAAACAAAAAAATTAACGGTTAGCGCTTTAATGCTGGCGCTTTCCACTGTGTTGTCGTTTTGCGTGATTTACCGCCTGCCAAGCGGCGGCGCGGTAACGGCGGCAAGTATGGCGCCAATAATAATACTGTCGCTTATGTACGGTACAAAATGGGGCGTTTTTTCTGCCCTTGTATATTCGGTTTTACAGGGCGTTGTGGGCTTTTATCCGCCACCTGTTCAAAACTTTGTGTCGTTTTTAATAGTAATACTTTTTGACTATGTTTTTGCTTTCGGCTCTTTGGGATTTGCATCGTTTTTTGGAAAATTATTCAGCGGAAAATTTTCGGCTTCTCTTTCGGCAGCTGCAGTAGTTTTTTTAAGATTTTTGTGCCACTTGGTTTCGGGAATTGCTATCTGGAGCGTGTATGCTCCGGAAGGTCAGTCGCCATTTTTATATTCGCTTATTTATAACGGCTCATATATGCTTCCCGAGCTTATAATTACAACTGTTGTTGTTGGAATTATTATAAATAAAATTCCACGAAATTTTTTTGAATAAACTATTGCATTTAAAGGGCATATGTGGTATATTAGTGGCGAGTTTTAAATAAAAGGAGCCACCACTATGAAAATCAGAATTTTAAAAAACACCGAAACCATAAGATACGCGGCCGACGAGCTTAAAAAGTATCTTGAAATGATGGACAGTATTGAATGTGAAATCACCGAAGAAGCAGGGGATGACGGAATCACTCTTGCCTTTTTAAAAGACCTTTCACTTGACCAAAGTGACGTTGCTGACGCTATGTACGACGATGTTATCGATGCTAAAATAAATGGCCTTTGCGGATACATTGCCGGCAGTAACGAGAGAAGTATTTTAATGGGCGTTTATAACTACCTTAAATCGGCAGGCTGTATGTGGCCCCGCCCCGGTAAAAACGGCGAATTTATTCCAAAAGCAGATATGTCAAAACACGAGTTTACATACAGAAAAAAAGCTGATCACCCATTCCGTGGCGAATGTATTGAAGGTGGAATCAGCCGTGAAAACCTTTTGGAAACTGTTGAGTGGCTTCCTAAAATAAATATGAACCTTTTTATGATGGAACAGATTATTCCTTATAACTATATGAGCCGCTGGTATAAACACGCGGTAAGTACAGTAAAGGAAGATGAAGGTACTACATTTGAAGAAATTGGCGAATACGTTGTAGAAATTGAAAAGTTTATAAGAAAATGCGGCCTTCAGCTTCACGCTCTCGGCCACGGCTACCTTTTAGAGCCATACGGTATTCACTATAAAACATGGGCTGATGAATACCACCTTTCCGATGAAGGAAGGGAAGATGTGGCACTTGTTGATGGCAAGAGAGAGCTTTTCCATGGTTCGCCAAACTTTACTCAGCTTTGTATGTCAAAAGATAAAGCAAGGCTTGGTCTTGTAAAATTTCTTGTTGAATATATGGAGAAAAAGCCTTATATTGATTTTCTTCATATTTGGCTTTCAGATGCTGTTGGCAACCATTGCCAATGTGAAAACTGCGCTAAAATGAGCGTAACCGACTGGTACATAAAAATGCTTAACGAAGTTGATGCTGAGTTTACAAAACGCGGTATTGATACAAAAATTATATTTATTATGTACACAGATACATTCTGGGCACCTGAAAAAGAAAAATTTAATAACCCTGACCGCTTTATTTTAACAACTGCACCAAACGGCAGAAATTACAGCAATACATATAGCCCTGAGCGCAGCGAAATGCCAATACCTAAGCACGATATTAAGAATTTTAATGTAACCGGCGGTTTCCCCATGACACTTAAATTCCTAGATTCCTGGAAACCAACCTTTAATGGTCCTAAATTTCTTTTTGAATACCATATGTACACCGACCATTATTTTGACCCCGGTTATATGAGTATTTCAGAAAAAATTCTTATTGACACAAAAAACATTAAAAATGTTGAGTTTGACGGGCTTATGAGTGACCAGACACAGCGTTCATATTTCCCAACAGGCTTGCCTAATGCTATAATGGGCGAAGGGCTTTTTGATGAAGAGCTTCAGTATGAAGATTATGTTTCAAAATACTTTGATGCTGCATTTGGCGAAGGAGCAAAAGAGGCAAGGGAATACCTTGAAAACATTTCCGCTACCTTTGCGCCTGAAAAACTGCGCTCAACTGAAAGCGTTGTACTTCAGGATACAAATTCAGGGGGAGAAAAAGTTAAAAACTCAATTAAAAATAACCCCGAAACAGAGGAGAGGCTTAAAAAGGTTGCACCAATTGTTGATGCCTTTATGCCAACAATTGAAAAATATATGGCTCTCCAGAACCCATGTCACAAAGAATCGTGGAAAATTCTTTACTATCACGCAGAGTACTGCCGCCGCCTTGCCGATGTTTATATAACACTTGCAAAAGGCGATGTTGATGGCGCAAAAGAGGTTAAAGAAAATATGATTGATTACCTTTCAAAGGTAGAGGATGAAATTCAGCCATATTTTGATTTGGTACTCTTTGACCAGAGAATTAACCAGACAATAGACAGATAATCTAAAAAGCTGAGAGTTAACTCTCAGCTTTTATATTTTTTAAGTATTCACTTGGCGAAACTCCCAACACGCGGTTGAAAACTTTATTAAAGGAGCGGTAGGAGTCAAAATGCAGATAATCTGATATTTCGCTCATTTTAAGCTTGCCTGATTTTATAAGCTCGGTTGCAGTTTCAATTTTCTTTTTATTTATATAGTCTTTAATGGTCATATTCATTTTGCTTTTGAATATGCGGGAAATATAGGAGTGGGAGTAGTTTAAGCTATCTGCAACATCGGAAACCTTTGTAATAAAAACAATATTTGAATCAATATATTTTACAATGTTGAAAACTGTTCCGCCAACAAGGTCGATATTTTCTGTTGAGTTTATTCTTGTCTGGCGGGCGTTGGTTTCGGTGTGAAGGCGATAAATATATATAAGAATAAGCCACATATAAGCGCCGTACAAATCAAAGCTGTATTCGCGCTCGTTACGGATTTCGCTTATAAACTGATTAAAGGTTGTAAACATAATCCCGCTATCTTGCAAAACATCGGAAATAATGGTGTTATAATAGTTTACCATATTGCCGTCAACATCGTCGGGAATAATATCAAACCCGAGATAAATATAACGAAGACGGCCTTGGGGAGAAACGGTAATTTTATGTTTTGTGCCTTTTGAAACAATATGAATGTCGCCCTGTTTTAAGGTTTGTTTTTTGCCATTTACATAAAAATCTGCCTGGCCTGAAACAATATAGCTTATTTCGTTGCAATGCTGAAAATGTTCAAACATTTCGCCGTTTTGCTCTAAAATATTTTCGCCAATCTGATAAAGGCGCAAGCTACCAAGCTCAATAGGCATTGAAAAAAAGCCCTTGCTGGAATTAAAAAGTAAGCCGTTGCAATATTCGTAATCCAAATTAAGGCACCCCCTTTATTTAAAGTTTATAATTATTGTTTTAAAAAGTCAATACATTTTTGAACAACAGGTAAAAAATATACAGGTCAAAAGTAAAAAATGTTCATTGTAATATTTAGGGTGCGGTGCTAAAATGAACATAAATAACATAGAGGAGGAGTTTAATATGGGTAAATTTAAAATTGGTATAATTGGCTGTGGTTCAATTGCCAACAGCGCACACATTCCGGCTTATATGAAAAATGAAGAGGCCGAAATTAAATATTTTTGTGATATTATTCCTGAAAGAGCTGAAAAAGCCGTTAAAGATTATGGCGTAGGCAAAGCAGTTGTTGACTATAAGGAAATTCTTGCAGACCCCGAGGTTGCGGCAGTTTCTATTTGTACTCCCAACAAAATGCACTCAATTATAACTGTTGATGCCCTTCGTGCAGGCAAAGATGTTTTGTGTGAAAAACCTGCTGCACGTACTTTTAAAGAAGCAGAAGAAATGAGAATTGCCCAGAAAGAAACAGGCAGAATTTTAAATATTGGTGTATGTAACCGTTATAACGACGGCGTAAATAAAATTAAAGAAATTATTGATAGTGGCGCACTTGGCGATATTTACAGCGTTTATGTAAGTTTCAGAAGCCACAGAAGCATCCCAGGTCTTGGCGGCGCTTTTACTACTAAAGAAATTGCCGGCGGCGGCGTTTTAATTGACTGGGGCGTTCATTTTCTTGATATAGTAATGTACTGCTGCGGCGACCCTAAAGCTAAAACAGTTTCGGCTGAATGCTTTGGTCATCTTGGTAAAAACATTAAAGACTATACATATGTTGATATGTGGGCAGGCCCTCCCATTGAAAACGGAACTTTCGATGTTGATGATTCTGTTGTCGGCATTATCCGTACCGATGGCCCTACAATTAACATAAACGGCGCATGGGCGCAGAACATTGGCGAGAATGAAATGTTTATCGACTTTATGGGAACTAAAGCAGGTATCCGCCTTCAGTATGGTAAAGACTTTGTTAAATACGGTACAGAAAACGGCTCGCTTACAAAAACAGAGTATAAATTCTCTACAACAAATATGTACGAGAACGAAATTAATTCTTTCTTAAACGATATTAAAACAAGAGAAATTACATCATCAAATATTGAAACACACATTATTACAAGCAAAATGATGGAAGCAATTTATACTTCTGCTGCAGAGCATAAAGAAGTTGAACTTTAATAAAAAAACAAGGCACTTGTTGCCTTGTTTTTTATGCAAAAATATATAAAATTAAAATAAGAATACACTTTAAAACATGAATGTTTTAAAATATTGAATTTTAAAAATTGATATTGTATAATTGAAAGCAATAAAACTTTGCTTGGAGGGAATACAATGTTCAATTTAAAAAAATCAATAATTCCTTCGCCTGTAACCGTTATCGATAACGAAAAAAAGGTTAAAATCGGCGAAGTGGCAAATGCGGATTTTTCGCTTAAGCTTCATGGCGGCGGCACCATATTTGATGAAGCGGTTAAATATTTATATAAAATATTTGAAGAAAAAATGTTTACGGTATCGCCTGAAGGCAAATTTGAACTCTGTTTAAAAATTGATGCTGATAATAAAGAAATAAAGGGAAAAAGCGAAGCTTATACCATTGAAATTGACAGTAAAAAAGCAGTTTTAAGCGGTGTTGACGAAGTTGGCGCTCTTTATGCTGCATATACTTTTGCTCAGCTTTTGCATATTGAAGGCAACGATATTTTGCTTCCTCAGTGTAAAATTGTTGACTTTCCCCGTTTCCCCAAAAGGGGCCACTATTTTGAAAGCAGATATGGCAGCGACTTTTTAACGCTTGACGACTGGAAAGAAGCTATCGATTATCTTGCTCCAAGTAAAATAAATCAGATAATTATTGGCGTTTATGGTTGCTGGGGCCCACAGTATGACAGTGTTAATGCGGCGTTTTTAAATATTCCTATTGATAAATACCCCCAGCTTAAAACACCACGTGATATTAAATATTATTCGGTAAACAATAGATGCCAGGTATATAAAAAAGACGTTCTTCCCACGATGTATGAAAACGACTTTTTCGGAGAAGTTATAGCTTATGGTAAAAAGAAAGGAATAGAAATTGTTCCGCTTTTCAATAGCCTTGGACATAACACTGTAATTCCTGCCGCATTCCCCGAAACCTCGGCAAAAGACGAAAACGGGGCAGACAGAGGCGTTGGTTTTTGTACAAGAAACGCAAAAACTCTTGAAATAATGTTTGATATTTATGATGAAATAATTGACAAATATTTAAAACCAAACGGAATTGATTCACTTCACATAGGCCTTGATGAAGTTCCTGCAGGCAATTTCTGTAAATGCGAAAAATGCCGTGATACAGAAAACAGCGAGCTTTATGTTGAATACATAATAAATATTTTAAAACACCTTAAAAAACGTGGCCTTAAAAATGTTTATGTATATCATGATATGTGGTTTAACTACGATATTGTTACCGAAGAAATGGCACAGCGCTTTAAAGATGAAGGCGTTTACGATATGCTTATTATCGACTGGTGGAGCTACGGCCTGCCCGGAACAAACTTTGGAAAACATATTGATATTGTAAACGGATGTTTCCATAGCCGAGAAGACGAGGTTAACGGCATTTTCAGAAGTGTTGCCAAACCGTTTACAGGTTATTTTCACTGGAGTATGCCAACTCAGCTTAACGAAAATATTTACGACCTTACAAATACTGCCGAAAAGAATAATTTTGAAGGTATTTCGGCTTACGGAACTTATGAAACCTGCTACGATTTTAATTATCTTGTGGTTTCCGAGTGTGCTTGGAGAGGCAACAACGCCACACCTTACGAAGAAATGATTGAAAGATACGCATACAGAACCTTTGGCGACGCTTTCCCAAATTCTATACAGGAGCTTAAAAACGCCCTTGAATTTTCAGCTGACCGTTATTCGGGAACAAATTTCTGTACACAGATTTTTGAATACTATATCAGCTCCTACAGAACAGCCGATATGACAACAAATATGGGAGCGGCAATAAAGGTCGACAAATTCCAGGATTTTCCTGCAAACAGAATGAAAACCATTCGCGATGATATTGAAAAGGATAACAAGTTTATTCCTTATTTCAGAAACACCCGCCTGAAAGCTGTGAGAGCCTATGAGTTTTTCAGCAAATGTGCTCCTTCGAAACAACGCGAAATTTGGAAAACAATTGCTCTTTCCTATGCCTCGCTTGCTGATGAGTTTTTAACAATTTATACCTGCAACGAAAAATATAGCGAAGGCACAATAACAGCTTACGATTTTCTTTCTGAACTTAATCGTCTTATACTTCAAAGGGAAGAGGCTATGGCCCTTTGTGAAACTGTAAGAATTAAGGCAAATCAGTATACAGCTCTTCGCGATATGTCGGTTAACAGGCAATTTATGC
Organism: Clostridia bacterium; assembly: GCA_045590195.1. GTDB lineage: Bacteria > Bacillota > Clostridia > UMGS1883 > UMGS1540 > JAZNQN01. Next base: position 19,880 of record JAZNQN010000058.1, read on the forward strand.
TTGACCTTAAAAATCATATTGAAACCGAACTTGCAAGCGGTAAAAAACCCGAAATAAATACTTTTGAATTCGGAAAATATTTAAGTGAGCTTTCAAAAATTTTAAGATAACAAAAAACTGACTTCAAATCATTTGGAGTCAGTTTCGTTATACAATGAAATACCCCCCGTTATACGGGGGGATATTTATTTTTATTTAAGTTTTTCAAGAAAACTGTTTATTTGCTCTTGGGTTGGAGCGAATTCGGGGTTTGAACAGCATGGAATTGTAGGAGCATCGCCATTTTGGCTGAAAAACGGAGAAAGAGTATCGTTTTCATATTGCGAAATGCATTCCTCTTTGGTAAGGTCGGGAATATCGTAAGGGGTGCCGCCTTCAAGCAAACTGCGGTGAGCCAAAATTGCAACCGACGACATATTAACTGCCGAAGTAACATCCAGCGGGTGGGGTGGCTGTTTGTTTTCTCTCAGGCACTCTAAAAACATTCTTGCTGTTATAAAATCGCTTCCGCCGTGACCACTTTGTTTAAGAAATACTTCGTCTTTATCTTCTCGCTGTGGTACATACATATTTATTTCTTCAAAGCCTTCGGGAATTGACCAACTGTTAAAACGCAGCATTACTTTATCGGTACCGCGCAGGTTTTCAATCTGCCCTTCGGTGCCGCATATTCTGTACGAATTATGATGCCCGCCATAGCCTACACAGCCCGTAAAGCGGAAAACGGAGCCATCGTCATTTTGTGTCATAATATTTGCCGCCTTGTCGCCAACTCTGCTCATTGTGGGAATATCGGAGGATGTTGGTGCATAGGAAGCAAAAGCCACAACTCTTTTAGGGTTAGCACCTGTTGCCGCCATAATGGGGGCTAAAGAGTGGGTAATATAATATGTTCTGGGAACAAAATTTCGCCAATGATTACTAAAGTAATTATACTGTTTGGCAAAAGTAACGTCGCCGGCTTTGCCCGGGTGATTATATTCGCCTTCGGCATAAAGAATTTTTCCAAGATTGCCGCTTTTGCAGATTTGCTGCATTTCCTGGTTAAAAATCATTTGCGGATAGTTTTCTGCAAGCATATAAATTGCTTTGCTTTTTTCGGCGGCACGCAAAAGTTTTATGCCGTCTGCCATTGTGCCGTTACTTATACATTCGCTGTAAACGTGAATGCCGCGCTCCAGGCACTTTATGGCATAAGGTGCATGCTCGTGGAAAAAGTTTGCCAAAACTACGGCATCCATACCGCATTCCAGAAATTCATCAAAATTCTCGTAAGTTTTAATGCTTTTGTCGTTGAGTTTTTTTAATGTCGCATCCATTCTGTCTTTGCGGTTGTCGCAAAGGGCAACAATTTCGCAGTTTAAAAACTTAAAGTTTTTTGCAATGTCGTATCCGCGACCTGCACCAAAAACACCAATTTTAAAATTTCTCATAGTTTTTCTCCTTAATTATGGTAATATAAATAAAAATAATAATCCCAAAAATGCAGCTGTAACCGATAAAAGCTCTTTCTTATTTGGCTTTTTGTCGCCAAAGTAACTTATTATGGTTGAAACAATTATTATACCGCCCGTAACCATTGGGTACTGCACTGAACTGTCAACATGGGAAAGGGCAATAAGTAAAATAAAATTTCCTAATCTGTTCAGAGAGCCGGAAAGAGAACTCATTAAAATGCTTTTTGAGTTTAGTTTTGAAATCTTCTTTTTTCTTGTGAATATTAAAAACAACGACGAAACTATAACTGAAAGAAGCGCCGAAAGTATGGAGTATTCTGCCGAAGTTACTTTTTCAAATGGGGCAGATACAAATATTTTCGACAAAACTCCGCTCATTCCGTTAAGCACAAATATTCCTGCGTAATAAATAATGTCGCTTTTCTTTGCGCCTTTCTGTATGGTTAATAAAAGCGATATAGTAATAAATGTGAAACACAAAATTTTTGCGGTGGTTAAACTTTCACCGTAGAAAATAATTCCCTGCAAAAACGGGAGCGCCATTCCGCCAATTTGCGAAAAAAGAGAATAAAGCGATAAATTTATGGTTTTGAGTGCCTTGAACAAGCAAAATGTTAAAGTATATCCGTTTATAATTGAGATAAGTGCCATAATCAGCGAAAAAGGCGTAATGTTAAAACGAAAACCGTTTATTATAAGCATTATTGTAAGCCCGCAAGCGCCGCTGATAAGCGAAAAACGCATATTGGCTCTTAGTGAGCTGTCGTTTTGGGCTTTGCGGTAGGCATCGCTGCACCAGAAGTTTCCGCCAAAAAGTAAAACTGACACAATAATAAGTAAATAATACATATAAATCCTCCTTGGTATGGTTTAATTATACAATCGATTTTTGCAGCTTGCAATAACCAAATTCTATGTATTTGTATAAAATAGTTTGATTTTTCTTGTTTTTTTAAAGTTTTAATATTATAATATAAAAAAATACTTAAGAGGTGGAAAATGAAAAGTAAAAATATTTGCAAGTCAATACCTGTCAGCTCTGCTGACAAGCTTGATACACATCAGTTTATTTACGAAACAGATGTTTTGGTAATGAATACGAAGCTGAAATTAAAATATAACAGAATTATTCTTGTAAAAAGCGGAAGTGTGATATTTAATATTGACAGTTACAAAATAAGTGCCGAAGCAGGAAGCATTGTTTTTGTTTTCGGCGGCGAAAGCTTTTGCCCGGAGGCTGAAAAAGGGGCAGAGTATTTTTACATAGATTTCAGCGGCAGCAGGTGCGATGCCCTTTATAGGCGCTTTGGCATAAATGTGGGAGTAAGAGCCTTTAAAGGGTACGACGGGCTTATTCCCTTCTGGCACGACAGTTTGCTTCGTGCTTCAAACGAAAATATAGACCTTTTGTCAGAAAGCGTGCTACTTTACACTCTGTCACGCCTTAAATGTGATGAAAAGGAAAACGGAAGCATTATTCAGCAGATAATTGACATAACGGAAGAAAATTTTGCCGACCCACAGCTTTCTATTTCAGAGGTTTCAAAAATACTTTGCTATAACTCAAAATATCTTTCGCATTTGTTCAAGCAAAAAATGGGAGTAGGTTATACGGAGTATTTAAGGGTTTTCAGAATAAATTATGCAATAGTTTTAATTGAACACGGAATTGATTCGGTTAAAAATATTGCGTCGCTGTGTGGCTTTTCAAATCCACAGTATTTTTCGGCGGTTTTTAAAAATATTGTTGGTGTTTCACCGGGAGAATATAAATCGTCAAAGAAATGAAAAATATAGTTTTATCTGTTAAAAAAATAACATAATAAAGCTATTTATGGTTGACATATTTTGTGCACTGTGATAAAATTTTAAAGTGAGTATGTATTGTTAAATGGGATGCTATACTCTGCGGAAAAAATAGGTGTACAAAAAAGATAAAATCACTAAATTTATAAAGGAGATAAAAATGGCAAAATACAAGATTATTAAAACATCCGGGCCTGTTACTTTTCCGCTTTCCACCGTTTTTGTAGATAAATATATGCCCGGCGCCAATCCTTTATATGTTCAGGTTTATCTGTACGGATTAAGGCTTTGCTACGGAGCAGGAATGGAAAGCGATAACAAGAAAATTGCAGAGGCACTTGATATGCTTGAAACCGATGTTTACAGAGCCTTTAAATACTGGGAGAAAAAGGGAATTGTAAAGCTTTCGGGCGACGGAGTTGAATTTGTTGATTTAAGCAGCGAAGCCGCCACGGAAAAAAGCGAAAAGCCTACATATAAACCGGATGAAATTTCTGATATTATTGACCATAATAATGAAATAAAACAGCTTATTCTTCACGCGGAATGTATTTTCGGGAAAACACTTTCCCAAAGCGATACTGCAACGCTACTTAGCTTTTACGACTGGCTGCGTTTGCCGCTTGAAGTAATTTTAATGCTGCTTGAGCACTGCGCATCGCTTTCAAAAACAAGTATGCGCTATGCCGAAAAGGTTGCAATATCTTGGGCTGACGAGGGAATAGATACAATTGACAAGGCAAAGGAATTTCTTGTAAATTCCGAAAAACGCTCGAAAATAAACAGAAAATACAAACGCCTTTTTGGAATTGTAAACCGCGACCTTTCCGATACTGAATATGCTCACATAATTCAGTGGACAGAGAGTATGGAAATGAGCCAGCAGCTTATAAAAGCCGCTTACGAGAAAACTATACTTGTAACAGGGGGAGTATCGTTTCCGTATATGAATGGTATACTTCAATCGTGGTACAAAAAGGGAATTACCAAAATTGAAGAAACCCAGGAAGAAAAACCTGTGCCAAGAGAAACGAAACCATCATATCAGACAAAACGTGAAAAAAGAATTGCCGAAACCGACTGGCACGATTATGATATTGACTCTCTTGAAAAAGCGGCACTTAAAAAAAGCCTTGAAAATTAGGAGTTTTTAAATGAACGGTAATATATACGAAGAAGTTAACAAAGAATTTAATGCTTTAAAAGAAAAAAAGAAAAATGAATATCTTGAAAGGGTTAACAAAGTTTACGAAAAAGTTCCCGAAATAATGAGGCTTGACGAAAGCGTTTCAACCCTTGTATTTGAAATGTTTAAAAAGGCCGCATCGGGAGAGGATACCGACAGCGTTGTTGAAAGCTTTTCTGAAAAGCTTCGCCAGATGAAGGAAAGAAAAAATGAGCTGCTCTTGCAAAACGGATTTAAACCCGATTATTTAAACGAGGTGTACAACTGTAAAAAATGTAGCGACACAGGCGTTTATAAAGATAAACAATGTGATTGTTATAAAAAGCTTGTAACAAAGCATTTGCTTAAATACTCAAATATGAGCGCTCAGCTTAAAGAACAAACTTTTTCAAATTTTGATATAATGCTTTACTCGGGCAGAAAAAGCAGTGGCGAGGCTTCGCCCAGGGAACAAATGACAGAAATTTTGTCAAGCTGTAAAAAGTTTGCTGCCGATTTTCCTGAAAACCAGAAAAACCTTTTGTTTTATGGCGGCGCAGGCCTTGGTAAAACATTTATGTCGTCGGCTATTGCAAACGAGGTTATAAAAAAAGGAAACACTGTTTTTTATCAGACATCGGCCGATATTTTTGCCGCACTTGACGATGTGAAGTTTGGCAGAGCCGATGAAAATACTAAAAAAATGGTTTCGCAGATTTATGAGAGCGACTTGCTTATAATAGATGATCTCGGAACAGAGTTTTTTAATCAGAATGCTGATACTGAATTTTTCAGAATATTAAACTCTCGCATTATGAACAAGAAAAGTATGATAATAAGTACAAATTTAACTTTGGTAAACATTAAAAAAACCTACAGCGAAAGAATTTTTTCCCGTATAATGGGTAACTTTAATATTTACAAATTTGTAGGAAAAGATATAAGATGCCAACAGCTTGGCAACGAAATTAAATAAAACTTTTGAATACAATTTCGAAGGGATGGAAATATGAGTACAAAACTTGAGCAATTTAAAAAATATATAAACGGCAAACATGCGCTTTTGCTCGGGGCAGGAGTTAGCAATAAGCCCCTTATAAAAATGCTTTTGTCTTACGGGGCTAAAGTTACTGTTTGTGATAAAAACCAGGCTATTGCTGAAGAATTTTTAGACGAAATGAAAATGGGCGCAAGTTTTCAGTTTGGCGAGGGCTATCTTGGTAATCTTGATGCCGACATTATTTTTAAAACCCCCGGCATTCGCGCCGATATTCCACAGCTTGTGGAGGCGGCGGAAAGAGGAACGGTAATCACAAGCGAAATGGATGTTTTCTTTCATCTTTGCCCATGCAAAATAGTTGCAGTTACAGGAAGCGACGGTAAAACTACAACCACAACACTTATACATAATATTCTTTCAAAAAGCGGAAAAAAATGTCATCTTGGCGGCAATATCGGAAAACCACTTTTGCCCGAAATTGAATATATTTCTGAAGATGATTTTGCAGTTGTTGAGCTTTCAAGCTTTCAGCTTATGACTATGACAAAAAGCCCCGATATTGCGGTAATTACAAACATTGCTCCAAACCACCTTGATGTTCACAAGGGAATGGAAGAATATATCGAGGCTAAAAAGAATGTGTTTAAATTCCAAAATAAAGGCGATCTTCTTGTTTTAAATGCTAAAAACGATATAACCTCAAAGCTTGACAGCGAGGCAAAGGGAGAAGTTGTATTTTTCGGCGGAGAAGACAGCACCGTTTCCCTTCGCGGCAACTTTATATATTTTAAAGAAGACCCTGTGCTTGATATTAACGATATTTTAATTCCAGGCAAGCACAATGTTGAAAACTATATGGCAGCGATTGGCGCAGTTTATGCTATTGCCGACAAAGACAGTATTTACGATGTAGCCAAAAACTTTGGCGGCGTTGAACACAGAATTGAATTTGTTAAAGAAATCGACGGCGTTAGATTTTATAACGATTCTATCGCATCAAGCCCCACAAGGGCAAGAGCAGGGCTTTATGCCTTTGATAAAAAAGTTATTTTAATTGCCGGCGGTTATGATAAAAAAATACCTTTCGATGATTTTGGGTATGATATAAAAGAAAGGGTTAAAAGACTTTATCTTATAGGCGATACTGCACCCAAAATTAAAGAGGCAGTTTTGAAAGCCTGTGACGGACAAAGGCTTATTCCTATTATTACGCAGTATCAAACACTTGACAGCGTTGTTAAAGAAGCTTATATGAGCGCTCAGGCAGGAGATGTTGTTTTACTGTCGCCTGCATGTGCAAGTTTTGACAGCTTTAAAAACTTTGAAGAACGCGGCAAAAAATTCAAGGAGCTTGTTCGCAAGCTTTAAAAAGGAAATATGATGGATACAGAAAAAATTATTACGCAGCTTTGTACCGAGGGAGGCTTTTCCGGGTACGAAGGCGAATATCTTGACAGATTTGAAAAACTTATAAAGCCTTACATTCACGAAAGTGGCACTGATAATTTAGGAAGCAGATGGTTTCTTCGCCGCGGAAAAGGCGATAAAACTTTGATGATTGAAGCTCATGCCGATAAAATAGGGCTTATGGTGTCGCATATAACCGATGAAGGTTTTCTGCTTTTTTCACAGATTGGCGGCTTTGATAAAAAGCTTTTGCCTGCAACACACGTAACTGTTCACGGAAAAGAAAAGCTTCAGGGCGTTATAGGAAGTGTTCCGCCACATCTTCGCAAAAAGCAATCGTTTGAAATGAGCGACCTTTGTGTTGATGTTGGTCTTTCCGGCGAAAGAGCAAAAGAACTCATTGAAATTGGCGATTTAATTGAATTTAATACAAATACTACATTTCTTGAATGCGGGAAAGTTGCGGCAACAGCCCTTGATGACAGGGCGGGCCTTGCGGCAATACTTTTAGCGCTTGAAAAATTAGGGGATGAGGGCATAAACGTAGTTTTAGTTGCATCAACCCAGGAAGAGGTTGGCTGCCGAGGGGCAAAGGTTGCCGCCTATGGCATAAAACCGGATTACTATATCTGCATTGATGTGTGCCACGGCGAAACTCCCGATGCATCAAAAAATGTTTTCAAATGTGGTGGCGGCACAGTAATTACTGTAGGCCCTAATGTGCAGCCCTTTATGTCAGATAAGCTTATAGAAGTTGCAAAAGAAAAAGAAATTCCGTACGGTATAGATGTTGACAGTGGCGACACCGGTACAAACGCGTGGAACGTTCAGATTACCGACCGCGGAATACCAACAGCACTTTTGTCGATACCTACAAGATATATGCACACAATGTACGAGGTGGCATCGCTTAAAGATATTGAGTATACCGCCACCCTTTTGGCAGAGATTGCCAAAAGCTTTTAAGGAGGATAAATATGCTTGAGAAGCTATGCGCGGCTTCCGGCGTTTCCGGAGGCGAGGGAGAAGTAAGAGAGCTTATAGTTGAAACTTGTAAATACTACGAGCCAACAGTTGACGTTATGGGAAACGTTTTGGTTTCCTCTAAAGGCAAGGGTAAAAAAATTCTTCTTGCTGCTCATATGGACGAGGTTGGGCTTATTGTTTCAGCTATTGAAGACAACGGTTTTTTAAGATTTAAAACTGTTGGCGGTATAGATACCGGAGTTTTAATCGGCAAAAAAGTTTTTGTTGGTAAAAAGAAAATTCCGGGAATAATTGGAATTAAGGCAATACATCTTCAGAAAAAGGATGAAGAAGCACCAAAGGCAGAAGAACTTTATATTGATATTGGTGCTGATGACAGGGAAGAGGTTGAAAAAATAATTTCCCTTGGCGATTATATTACTTTCGAGCCTGTGTTTACTCAGTTTGGAGATGGACTTTTGGCAGCAAAAGCACTTGACGACAGAGCCGGCTGTGCAATACTTTTAGAAATGCTCAAAAGAAACGGCAACAAGAATTTGTGCCTTGCGTTTACTGCTCAGGAAGAAGTTGGCACTCGTGGCGCAAGAGCGGCGGCTGAGTTTTTCAGGCCTGATATTGCAATTGTAGTAGAAACTACAATCTGCAATGATGCATACCCTGCAAAACCTCACGAAACACCAACAAAAATAGGCAAAGGTCCTGTTATAACTTTTATGGACGGCAGCGCAGTTGTAGACAGAGCGGTTATGGATTCTATTTGCGAAGTTGCAGATATGCACAAAATACCCTGGCAGTTTAAAAAGACGAATATGGGCGGAACCGATGCAGGAGCACTTTCGAAAGCAGTTGAAGGAATTCCAACTGCAATTGTTGCTCTTCCGTGCAGAAACCTTCATTCTCCTGCAACTGTAATAAGTGTTGAAGATTATAACAATGCAGTTAAACTTATAGATATGTGGATAAAGGATATCGGATAATGAAATTTTTTAATGAAATATCAAAGAAAACAGCTGCAAGCGGCTGTGAAGAAGAAATAAGAAGCTATATAAAATCGCATCTTGAGGGGTTTGAAACCTTTACCGATGCTCACGGCAGCCTGATTGCCCACAAAAAGGGCAAAGGCGAGGCAAGGCTTTTGGCAGTGGCTATGGATATTCCTTCGCTTTTCGTTACACACATTGAAAAAAACGGATTTGTAAGATTTTGTTCAAACGGAATTGACAAGGCTTTGCTCCGCAGCATGAAAGTAAGGTTTTCTGATGGCGCAAAAGGTGTTGTTTTTGCAAAAAAGGATGATGCCGAAATAACAGATATGTATATTGATACCGGGTTTTCCGAAGACATTATGGAGGCAGACCCCGCAATGATTTACGCACCGCCTATCAAAGTTGGTAACACACTTTCAGGGTTTGCGGTTGGCAATTTTGCCTGTATGCGAAGTGTAATTGATGCGGCAAATGCCCTTGAAGATGTTAACATTTATGTTGTTTTTCTTGCAAAAACTGTTGGAAGAAAAACTTCGCCTGCGTTTTTAAAACAAATCGGCGAAAAGATTGGCGCAATTTACAGTATTGACAAAACAAGCGCTAACGATACTCCGGGGGAAGATAATACTCTTGCCTCACTTGGCGATGGCGCTGTTTTAAAAATTATGGACAAGTCGATGATTGCATCGAAAAAACTGGTTGACAAGGCAATGTCATTTTCTAAAAGTGTAAAAATAAAACGCAAGGTATCTGATGAGTATTCATGCGCTGCACCACTTCATACGGCTTACGAAGGTGCAGAGGCAGTTTCTTTTGCTTTGCCGGTGCGTTATATAGGGCAGACGTGTGAAATGGTTTCACCGTTTGATATTGACGAGCTTACTAAACTTATTATTAAGAATTTAGAGGTGTGAATTTTGGAAAAACTTATGATAGAAGGCGGATATCCGCTAAATGGTAAAGTTCATATCAGTGGCGCTAAAAACGCCGTTGTGGCAATAATTCCGGCCGTTTTAATGGTAGATGGAGTTTGCAGAATAGAAAATGTTCCAGATATTGATGATGTTGCGGCCATTATAGAAATACTTGAATATCTCGGGGCAAAAATAACATGGGTCGAAAAAGATGTTCTCCAAATTGATGCATCTACCGTAAAAAGCTATATGGCCGACTGCGAAAAGGTGCGTTCAATGCGAGCATCATATTACCTGCTTGGTGCACTTCTCGGAAGATTTAATAAAGCTCATGTGAGGCTTCCGGGCGGATGTAACTTTGGCGAGCGCCCTATCGACCTTCATATAAAAGGCTTTGAAGCTTTAGGGGTTGAGGTTAATATAAATTACGATGTTGTTGAAGCCGAAAAAGGAGAAAGACTTCAGGGAGCATCGGTTTATCTTGATTTTGCAAGTGTTGGCGCAACTATCAACGTTATGCTTGCGGCCTGCCTTGCAGAAGGTGTTACCATTATTGAAAATGCGGCAAAAGAGCCACACGTGGTTGATGTTGCCAACTTTTTAAATACTATGGGCGCAAAAATTAAGGGTGCAGGTACCGATGTTATAAGAATTCAGGGAGTAGAGCACCTCAAAGGCGGCACTTACAGTATTATTCCTGACCAGATTGAGGCAGGAACATTTATGATTGCCGCGGCAGTTGCAGGTGGCGATGTTTTAGTAGAAAATGTAATTCCAAAGCATATGGATTCACTTTCTGCCAAGCTTATGGAAGCCGGTGCAGATATTATTGAAAGCGACGACAGTATTCGTGTTGTAAGCAATGGAAAACTAAAGGGCGTAAATGTTAAAACTATGCCATACCCCGGTTTTCCAACCGACCTTCAGCCACAGATTGTAACCCTTTTGTCGGTTGCAGGTGGTACAAGCACTGTAACTGAAAGTGTTTGGGAATCGAGATTTCAGTATATAGAGGAACTTCGAAGAATGGGGGCCGATATTATAGTTGCAGGCGACAGAGCAATTATACATGGCGTTGAAAAGTTAAAAGGCGCTAATGTTAAAGCTACCGACCTCAGGGCAGGTGCTTGTCTTGCAATTGCAGGCATTATAGCAGATGGCACAACATATATTCACGAGCTTCGTCATATTGACAGAGGATATGAAAATTTAGAGGGCAAACTTCAGGCTCTCGGCGCTAGGATTAAAAGGATAGAAGATTAATGTTAAAAGTTTGTTCTTTTTTCAGCGGCAGCAGCGGAAACTGTACTTACATAGAAAGTGAAAGCGGTGCTATATTGATAGATGCAGGCGTGTCGATGAAAAAAATATTTGAAAAGCTTTCACGTATTTCAAGAAAGCCACAGTTTATTAAGGCTATATTCGTAACCCACGAACATATTGATCATATTTTAAGCGTTGGTTCAATTGCGAGAAAGCTTTCAATTCCCGTTTATGCAACAAAAAACACATGGCGTGCTATGTATAAAAGCATTGGCAAAATAGAAAAAGATTTTATAAAACCCGTTGAATACGACGAGGGTATAGATATTGATGATATAACCGTTTCAGCATTTAAAATTCCTCACGATGCCGCCGACCCTGTTGGCTATAAAATAAAGTGCGGCAATAGCAATTTTGCAGTTGCAACCGATATAGGCGAAATGAACGACAGTATATTTCTTGCACTTTCCGGCTGCGGCGGAGTACTGCTCGAGTCAAATCACGATGTAAATATGCTTTTAAACGGAAGTTACCCATATAATCTTAAACAGAGAATTCGCGGCAAATTTGGCCATTTATCAAATGAAGAGGCGGCAATTACCTGTTCGCGATTGGTGTCATCAGGTGTTAGTAAAATTTTGCTGGGCCATTTAAGTGAAGAAAATAATACGCCGGAAATTGCCCTTGACAGTGCGCGATGCAGTATATTAAAATGTGGTGTTAAAATTCCCGAGGATGTGTATATAACGGTTGCGGGGTACGGGGAGCAGGAGCTTATTAAAATATGAATATAAAGATTATATCAGTTGGCAAACTGAAAGAAAAGTTTTTACAGGATGCCTGCAAAGAATATGAAAAACGCATTGGAAGGTTTGCAAATTTGGAAACAGTAGAAATTGCTGACAGAAAAAACCCCGACCTTTCAAACCACAAGCTTTGCCTTGAAGTAATGGAAAAAGAAGGCGAAGATATTTTATCGAAAATAAAAAATGAATATGTTATAGCCTTGTGTATTGAAGGGAAAAAGCTTACAAGCGAGAGCTTTGCAGAAAAAATTGAAACCCTTAAAAACGAAGGCAAAAAAATTACATTTGTGATAGGCGGTTCATTGGGGCTTTCTGAAAAAGTTAAAGAAAGAGCTGATTTTAAGCTTTCTTTTTCTGATATGACCTTTCCCCATGGAATTGCAAAAGTTATTTTAACAGAGCAGATTTATCGTGCATTTAAAATAAATTCGGGAGAAAGTTATCACAAATAAAGACTGGAGAGAATTATGGAAAACGAAAAAAAATTTGTTCCTCTTAAAACGATAATAGAAGAATTTAATCTTCGCATAGTTCAGAAAACAGATGGATTTGAAAATGTAGAAATTACAACTACCGATGTGCTGAGACCGGGTTTTCAGCTGGCATCGGGGTTTTATGAATATTTTGACAGTAATCGTATACTCCTTTACGGCAGAATGGAACACGCTTATCTTGAAAGCGTTTCTTCTGAAGAAAGGCTTAAAGCCTGTGAAGCACTTTTTTCTTATAAGCCACCGGTTTTAATTTTAACAAGAGGAATTGAGCCCCTTCCGGAAATGCTTATATGTGCGGCAAAAGCCAATATTCCGCTTTTGGGAACTGATGAGAATACATCGAACTTTACAGCCACTATAATAGCGGCACTTAACGTAAAACTTGCCCCTGAAATTACGCGTCACGGCGTTTTGGTTGAGGCATACGGCGAAGGTATTTTAATACTTGGCGAAAGCGGAGTTGGTAAAAGCGAAACGGCTATTGAGCTTGTAAAAAGGGGACACCGTCTTGTGGCAGATGATGCAGTTATTATTAAAAGAGTATCGTCGAAAACTTTGGTAGGCTCATCTCCATCAGTTATTAAACACTTTGTTGAAATACGCGGTATAGGAATTGTAGATATACAAAAAATATTTGGTATGGGTGCTGTAAAAGATACAGAGAAAATTGACCTTATACTAAATCTTGAAGCCTGGCAGGATGGCAAAGAATATGAAAGACTCGGGCTTGACGATGAATATACTGAAATTTTGGGAATTAAAATTCCTTCAATTACTGTTCCGGTAAAACCGGGCAGAAACCTGGCAGTTATAGTTGAGGTTGCCGCTATGAACCACAGGCAGAAAAAAATGGGTTACAATGCGGTAAAAGAACTTAACGACAGGCTTATGAATGAATTTGGAGATAAATAAGGAGCAAACAAAAAATGTATATAGGAATTGATTTAGGCGGAACAAACATCAAAGGCGGAATAGTTTCAGGCAGCGGCGAAATAATCCATAAAGAAATGATTCCAACAGGGGCAGGCAGAGCGCCCTCTGAAATTATAAAAGATATTGCCGGTCTTATAAATAAAATGCTTAACAGTAAAAACGTTAATATTTCCGATGTTAAAAGCATAGGTATAGGAACACCGGGAACCTGCGATGCAAAGGCAGGTATCGTAATTTGTGCATCAAATATTGGTTTTTATAATGTAAATATGAGAGAAGAACTTAAAAAATATTTTCCTTCTACTCCCATTTTTGTTGAAAATGATGCCAACTGTGCTGCCCTTGGCGAATACAGCGTTTTAACTGAAGATATTGATAATATGGTTTTCATAACACTTGGTACAGGTGTTGGCGGCGGAATTATAATTAATAAACAGCTTTATGTTGGCAAAAACGGAACTGCGGCAGAAGTTGGGCATATGATTATAGATGTTGATGGCGAGGAATGTGGCTGCGGAACACGTGGCTGCTGGGAAAAATATGCCTCTGTAACCGCCCTTATAAATCAGACAAGCGAATATTGTGCAAAACATCCTGAAAGCGAACTTGCAAAAGCTTCAGAATATGGTATAAGCGGCAGAACAGCATTTGAACTTGCAAAAAGAGGCGATGAGGGCGCAAAAAGTGTTGTTGACAAGTGGATAAGATATGTCAGTACCGGTATTATCAGCATAATAAATATGCTTCAGCCCGAAATTTTAATGATTGGCGGCGCCATAAGCAAAGAGGGCGAATATCTTATAGGCCCTATTAAAGAATATCAGAAAAGTAATACCTATTCACAGGTTAAAGACTGCACAAGAATTGTTGTAGCAAGCCTTGGAAACGATGCGGGGCTTATAGGAAGCGCATTTTTAGGCAGAGGAGATGTTTGATTATTTTAGATAAAATAAAAAAACTTACGGGAATTTTGCCAGAAAAAAATATTCTGTTTAATGAGCCAATGGCAAAACATACAACCTTTAAAACAGGCGGAGCGGCAGATGCTATAGCTTTGCCTGAAAGCGAAGAAGAAATAATAAATTGCCTTAAATTTGCAAAAGAAGAGGGAATTCCTTATTATGTAATCGGCAACGGCTCAAACCTTTTGGTGTCGGATAAAGGTATAAGAGGAATAGTTATAAAAATATTTAAAAATTTTTCTAAAATTGACGTTGATAATAACTGTATCACAGCGCAAAGTGGCGCTCTTTTATCAAAAGTATCTTCGATTGCGGCAAAAAATTCGCTTACGGGAATGGAATTTGCCTCCGGAATACCCGGCTGTATTGGCGGCGGTGTTTTTATGAATGCCGGAGCCTATGGTGGCGAAATGCGCGATATTGTTGTTGAAAGCCGATATATTGATAAAGATTTTAACATAAAAGTTTTAAAGGAACATAATTTTTCATATCGTCATAGCATTTATCAGGAAATGGATGCGGTTATTGTTGGTGTAAAGCTTGCGCTTAAAAAGGGCAGCAGTGAAGAAATTTATGCAGAAATTGCACGCCTTTCAGAGGCAAGAATTTCAAAACAACCAACAGACATGCCAAGTGCCGGCAGTGCCTTTAAAAGGCCTGAGGGGCACTTTGCGGCAAAGCTTATTGATGACTGTGGCCTCCGTGGCTACAGCATTGGCGGAGCTCAGGTAAGCGAAAAGCATACCGGCTTTGTGGTAAACATAGGTGGCGCCATGAGTAGCGATATTAAAAAGCTTATGGAAAATGTTAAAGAAATTGTTTTTGATAAAACAGGCGTTTTGCTTCAGCCTGAAATTAAATTTATTGGAGAAGACTAATGAGACTTGTAATTGTAACAGGAATGTCGGGAGCGGGAAAGACAGTAGCTATAAGATGCCTTGAAGATATGGGCTTTTATTGTGTTGACAATATGCCTGCTGTTTTGGTTAGCAGTTTTGCGCAGATGTGTTATAACTCACAGGGCAAGCTGCAAAAACTTGCGCTTGTGGTTGACGCAAGAGGCAAAGATATGTTCAGCGAACTTGTTGGCGAGCTTAGAAAGCTTGATGATGAGGGCATTGAACACGAAATTTTGTTCCTTGAGGCTTCAAACAAATCAATTATAACAAGATATAAACAAACCAGAAGAGCGCATCCGTCATCAGGTAACGGCAGTATCGAAAGCGGTATTGAAACTGAACGTGAGCTACTAAGTGACGTTAAAAAAATTGCCGATTATGTAATCGATACGTCCGTTATGCAAAGAGAACATCTTAATAAAAACATTAAGGCACTTTTTGCCGATGAAAGCCAGGGCGGACAAATGGTAATAAACGTAGTGTCGTTTGGTTTTAAATATGGCCTTCCGCTTGACTGCGACCTGGTTTTCGATGTAAGATTTTTGCCAAATCCCTTCTATGTTGAAGAAATAAGAGCTCTTACAGGCCTTACTAAAGAAATACGCGATTATGTTTTATCTCATGAACAGTCGGTTGAGTTTATAGAAAAACTTTCTGATATGCTTTTATACCTTATACCTCACTATATTGAAGAGGGTAAGGGCAATTTGGTTATAGGAATAGGCTGTACAGGTGGAAAACACAGAAGTGTTGTAGTTTCGGAAAAAATCAGAAATGTAATTTCTGAAAATGGATACAGTTGTGTTATAAATCACAGAGATATCAATTTAAGCTGAGGTGATAATATGCCTACACATCCCAAAATTGTTGCCCTTGGCGGAGGAACAGGTTTGTCTGTTATGCTGCGAGGGCTTAAAAAATATACAGAGAATATTACTGCAATAGTTACTATGGCAGATGATGGCGGCGGCTCGGGCGTGCTGAGGCACGACCTTGGTATGCTTCCGCCGGGGGATATACGAAACTGCCTTTTGTCCCTTGCTGAAATAGAGCCTACTATGCGCGAGCTTTTTAATTACCGCTTCAGCGAGGGCACTTTAAGAGGCCAGAGCTTTGGTAACCTTTTTATTGCCGCAATGGTAGGAATAAGCGAAAATTTTGAAGAGGCAGTTAAAAAAGCCAGCGAAGTATTGGCGGTTCACGGCAATGTTATTCCCGTAACCTGTGCAGATATTCATCTTTGCGCCCATTTTGAAGATGGAAGCGAAGTTTTTGGAGAAAGTAAAATTGCCAGAGCCAAAAAGCTTTGTAATAGCAAAATAACCAGTGTTTCGCTTGTGCCGGAAAACGTTAAACCGACAGATGGCGTAATTGAAAGCATTATGGATGCCGATATTATAATTTTAGGCCCGGGAAGCCTTTATACAAGTATTATTCCAAATCTTCTTGTAAAAGGTGTTGCAGATGCTATAAAGAAAAGCAGTGCGCCGGTACTTTATATTTGCAATATTATGACTCAGCCCGGCGAAACCGAAGAATATATGGCAATTGACCATATAAACGCAATTTCAAAACACGCCGGCGGAAATATAATTGATTACTGCATAGTAAATAGCGGCGCAATTGATGGCAGAATGATAGAAAAATATGCCCTTGACAACTCAGCCCCTGTACTGGCCCTTGAAGAGAGAATAAATGAACAGGGGATAAAACTTATTTGCGATGATATTTATGAAATTACCAATGAAACTGTAAGACACAGCAGTACTAAACTTACAAAACTGATTAAAAAATTCTGGAAAGAGTATAGTGGGGAATAAAATGTCGTTTTCTTCTGATATAAAAAAAGAGCTTGTAAGAGCCGGTATGGACGAGCGATGCTGTATGCAGGCTGAGCTTTGCGCTTTTATTTGCTTTGGCGGAAATATAAGCTTTTCAGGTGGACAATACGTACTTAAAATTTCAACAGAAAGCGCCAGCGCGGCAAGGCGCTGCTTTTCGCTTATAAAAAAACTTTTTGATATTAAAACTGAACTTGATATTAAGAAAAGCCGCGCAGGCAGAGGTGGACACGCCTATTCGCTTACTATTGATGATAGCGATTTTGCCTACAACATTTTAAAAAGTGTATATTTAATTGATGAAGAATTTGAAAATCACGTTGCTTTTCGTATAAACAAAAAAATTGTTGAAAACGAACATTGTATGCGTGCTTTTGTAAGAGGGGCTTTTCTTGGCGGTGGCTCTACTACAAACCCTGAAAAAGGCTATCATCTTGAAATTGCAACTCACTATCATAACCTGTCGTCTGATTTTTCTAAAGCTCTCAAAAAATATGGTTTCAGCCCTAAAAGCGTTGAAAGAAAATCAAGCCACGTTACATATTTTAAAGGCGGGGAAGAAATATGCGACTTTTTAAGCTTTATGGGCGCTTTTAACTGTATGATGGAAT
This sequence comes from Clostridia bacterium, assembly GCA_045590195.1. GTDB lineage: Bacteria > Bacillota > Clostridia > UMGS1883 > UMGS1540 > JAZNQN01. The sequence continues at coordinate 37,411 of JAZNQN010000058.1, forward strand.
ATACAAACATACGAATTGTAAAAGATACAAGAAACAATGTAAACAGAAAAGTAAACTGCGAAACCGCAAATATGGATAAAGCACTTAATGCGGCATTTCGCCAGTTAGAGGCAATAAAAAAAATACGAGATAATAAAAGCTTTGATAATTTACCAGATACACTTAAAGATGTTATTGTAGCCCGTGAAGAAAATCCCGAGGCAACCCTTTCAGAATTGGCAGAAATAATTAAAATTTCAAAATCGGGAACAAGTCACAGGCTTAATAAGTTGCTGGAAATAGCTGAAAAAATAAACTGAGGAGAAAAAATGGGAAATTTTGTACATTTGCATGTTCACAGTGAATATAGCCTTCTTGATGGCGCTTGCAGAATAAATCAGCTTGCACATCGTGCGGCAGAGCTCGGGCAAAGTGCAATTGCATTAACTGACCACGGCGTAATGTACGCCGCAGTTGACTTTTTTGAGGCGGCGCAAAAAGCAGGAGTTAAGCCCATAATCGGGTGCGAGGTTTATACTGCCCCAAGAACAAGATTTGATAAGGAAGCAGGTGTGGATAATAATATTTCACACCTTGTTTTGCTTTGTGAAAATCAAAAAGGCTATGATAATCTTATAAAAATAGTTTCCTCAGGCTTTGTTGACGGGTTTTATTATAAACCAAGGGTTGATACTGCAATTATTAAAAAACACAGCGAAGGAATAATTGCCCTTTCTGCGTGCCTTGCGGGTGAAATTCCAAAGCTTTTACTTGATGGCGATTATGAAGGCGCAAAGAAAAAAGCTCTTGAATACCTTGAAATATTTGGCGAAGGCAATTTTTATCTCGAAATTCAGGACCACGGAATTGCCGAGCAGAAAAAATTAAATCCGCTTATTTTGAAGCTTTCAAAAGAAACAGGAATACCGCTTGTTGCTACAAACGATGTTCACTATCTTAAAAAAGAAGATGCGGTTTATCAGGATGTTCTTCTTTGTATTCAAACAGCAAGAACTGTTGACGAAGAAGACAGAATGAAGTTTTTCGGCGAAGAGTTTTATCTTAAAAGCGAAGAGGAGATGAGTGCGCTTTTTCAGTATGCTCCCGAAGCGCTGGAAAACACCGCTAAAATCGCCGAAAGATGTAATGTTACATTTGAATTTGGAAATTTAAAACTGCCAAAATATGATGCCCCGTGTGAAAGCTTTGAATACCTTTGCTCACTTTGTGAAAAGGGACTTAAGAAAAGATATGAAAAAGAAACCCCCGAAATTCGTGAAAGACTCCAGAAAGAGCTTTCTGTAATTTCGAATATGGGCTTTGTTGATTACTTTTTAATAGTGTGGGACTATGTTAATTTTGCCAAAAGCAACGGCATTGTAGTAGGCCCCGGCAGAGGCTCGGCAGCAGGAAGCATAGTGGCATACACCCTCGAAATTACTGATATTGACCCTATAAAATACGGCCTTATTTTTGAAAGATTTTTAAATCCCGAACGTGTAAGTATGCCCGATATCGATATCGATTTCTGCTACGAGAGAAGGCAGGAAGTTATCGACTACGTTAACAGAAAATACGGGGAAGACCACGTTGCTCAGATTATAACCTTTGGAACAATGTCAGCAAGGGCGGTAATCCGCGATGTTGGCAGAGCGCTTGGTATGCCTTATGGCGATGTTGATGTTGTTGCAAAAATGATACCGGCAGAGCTTCATATTGATATTCAGAGTGCACTCCAGAAAATTGCCGATTTGAAAACTCTTTACGATAACAGCGAAGAAACTAAAAAGCTTATTGATACGGCCATTGCTCTTGAAGGCCTTCCGCGCCATGCCTCAACTCACGCGGCAGGTGTTGTAATTTCGGGCAAAAGCGTTGATGAATATGTTCCCCTTCAGAAAAACGACGATGTTATTACTACTCAGTTCCCAATGGGTACACTGGAGCGACTGGGCCTGCTTAAAATGGACTTTCTGGGCCTTCGCAACCTTACTGTTATTAAAGATACTGTGGAGCTTGCCGCACTTCAGGGAATTGAAATAAATATGGAAAAGCTTGATTTTGACAGGCCGGAAGTTTATGCAATGATAAGCCGCGGCGAAACAGAAGGTGTTTTCCAGCTTGAAAGCGCAGGAATGAAGTCGTTTATGAAAAGGCTTCAGCCATCAGGGCTTGAAGATGTTATTGCGGGTATTTCCCTTTACCGTCCCGGCCCCATGGACCAGATTCCAAAATATATTGAAAATAAACAAAATCCTCAAAAAATTAAATATAAACATCCGTTGCTTGAGGATATATTAAACGTAACCTATGGCTGTATTGTATATCAGGAGCAGGTTATGGAAATTGTTCGCTCCCTTGGCGGTTATTCTCTGGCAAGGGCCGATTCTGTAAGAAAAGCTATGAGCAAGAAAAAGCTTGACGTTATGGAAAAGGAAAGAGCCGTTTTTTGCGCAGGAGCGGCGGAAAAAGGCGTGCCTCAAAATATTGCAAACGAAATTTATGACGATATGATAGATTTTGCAAAATACGCTTTTAATAAATCTCATGCGGCGGCTTATGCTGTTTTGGCGTATCAAACGGCATATCTTAAATGTTATTACAAAACATTTTTCTTTGCGGCACTTTTAAACAGTGTTATGGATAATGCCGATAAAGTTGCCGATTATTGCTACGAGTGTGAACGCCTTGGTATTAAAATTTTGCCGCCACACGTAAATTACAGTAGCGCCCGTTTTGTGCCTGAGGGCGATAAAATTCGTTTTGGCCTTGGGGCCATAAGAAATGTTGGCAGAAGCTTTGCGGCAGAATGTAAAAAAGTTAGGGAAGATGAAGGAGAGTTTAAATCTCTTTACGATTTTATTCAGAAAATGACAAACCGCGACATAAATAAAAGAGCAGTTGGCGAGCTTATTTTGTGTGGCGCGATGGACGGCCTTGGCCCGACTCGTGCGCAGATGTATGCAAAATACGAAGTGTTTATGTCAAGCTGTGCTTATGATAAAAAGAATAATGCACTGGGTCAGATTTCGTTTTTTGAAGCAGCGGAGGATACAAGTAATGATGAAGATTATCCAAATATCAAAGAATTTCCTCACAAGGTTTTGCTTGAAAATGAGAAAAACGCCCTTGGAGTATATGTTTCAGGTCATCCTCTTGATGAATATAAAAAATATTTGTCAAAGGCGGCAAACGCTGAAATTTTAGATATTAAAAGGGCGGCAGAAGAAAACTACGAATCAGTTGACAGGCGCGATGTAGTGCTTTCGGGTATTGTAAGCGGAAGAAAAGATAAAATAACAAAAACAAATTCAAAAATGTGTTTTTTAACATTTGAGGATTTAACTGGTACTATGGAAGTTATCGTTTTTCCAAAAGTTTTGCTCTCTTGCGATAATATTTTAAAAAGCGATGCTCCGGTTGTAATAAGCGGCAGAATTGATGCTTCTGAAAGCGAAATACCAAAGCTTATTGCAAGGGACATTTCTCTTCTTAATTTAAGCGACCGCACCATTACTTTAAAAATAGAAAAAGATAACTTGCTTGATAAAATTCACCCAATTATAAAGGCAAATCAGGGTGGCGACAGCCTTTATATTAATATAGGCGATGAAACTATGGAAAGTTTTCTTAAAGTGGCAATTTCAAGCCGACTTATAAGCGAGCTTGAAGCCATTTTAGGCAAAGGAAATGTTATAACAACTATTTAATTGGAGATAAAAAATGAGTAAACGAGCAGATGTATGCGTAATTGGCGGCGGTGCGGCAGGCATTGTAGCCGCAATTTCTGCAAAAAGAGCCGGCGCCGGCGTTTTGCTGCTTGAGCGAAGCGGCAGAGTTGGCAAAAAAATACTTGCAACCGGAAACGGACGTTGCAACATTACAAATGCATATATTGCCTATGATAATTATCACGGCGACAGTGCTTTTGCCGCCGATGTTTTAGGCCGCTTTTCATTTGGCGAAACAATTGATTTTTTTGAAAGTATGGGCTTAGTATGCTGTGAGGGAGAAGAGGGTAAAATGTATCCCGGGAGCCTTCAGGCAACATCTGTGCTTGACCTTTTGCGTGCCGAAATGGAAAGGCTATCTGTGGAAATTGAAACTGATTTTCACGTTAAAAGCATTGTAAAAGAGAAAAACCAATTTAAAATTTCATCGGGCGAGAGCGAAGTTTTTGCCCACAAAGTAATTTTATGCCCGGGCGGCTTTGCGGCACCCGAATTTGGAACTGACGGAAACGGCGCCCGCCTTGCAAAAAGCCTTTCACATACAGTAAGCAAAACTTATCCTGCGCTTGTTCAGCTCAAATGCGAAAATGCTCCAAAGGCTTTAAAAGGCGTTAAACATTTTTGCACAGCAACACTTTATGTTGACGGCAAAAAACAAAATAGCCGCTATGGCGAGGTTTTGTTTACCGAATACGGCCTTTCAGGACCGCCGATTTTCAATTTGTCACGAGAGGCCTCGGTGGCAGTTTCGGAAAACAAAAATACCGAAATTTCACTTGAACTGCTCCCCGAAAGCTTTGGCGAAATTTGCACTATGCTTGAAAGGCGCAAAAAGAATTTACCGCATCTTAACGGCGAAAACTTTTTAAACTCGATTATAAATAAAAGAATTGGCTTTGAAATTGTAAAGAAAAGCTCAAATATAAAAGAAATGGCATCGCTTCTTAAAAATTACAGGTATAAAGTTGTGGGAACAATGGGCTTTAAAAATGCTCAGGTTACCGCAGGCGGCGTTTTGTGCAGCGAAGTATATTCTGATACTTTAATGTCGAAAAAAGTTCCCGGGCTTTATTTTGCAGGCGAAATTTTAGATGTAGATGGCGATTGTGGCGGCTTTAACCTTCAGTTTGCGTGGAGCAGCGGCGCTATTGCAGGCAAAAGTGCGGCAGAGAGGTAGAAAATATGTTCCTTATAAAAGATATTAAACTTTCTCTTTCTGAAAGCGAAGCAAAGCTTTCTGAAAAAGCTGCCAAAAAGCTTGGCTGCAATGAGAAAAATATTAAAAATATAAAAATAATTAAAAAATCAATCGATGCCCGTAAAAAGCCCTGCTATGTTTACAGCGTTTCGGCAGAGGTTTTTGATAAAAAAGGCATAAAAGCAGAGGAATATGTAGAAAGTGCTCCTCTTGTAATAAAAAAATCTGCTTTCGAAAAACGCCCCTTAGTAATAGGCTTTGGCCCTGCAGGAATGTTTTCGGCTTTGATGCTTGCAAGAGCAGGGGCTTGCCCTATAGTTATTGAAAGAGGTTTCGATGCCGATAAAAGAGCGGATGATATAAAGCGTTTTCGCGGTGGCGAAGATTTAAATGAAAACAGTAATATATGCTTTGGCGAAGGCGGCGCCGGAACTTTTTCCGACGGTAAGCTTACAACAGGTATCGGCAGTAAATTTGTTAAAGAGGTTTTGAAAACCTTTGTTTCCCATGGTGCGCCCGAGGATATTTTGTATGCTTCCAGGCCTCACGTTGGAAGCGATGTTCTTCCGAAAGTAGTTAAAAGCATAAGAAAAGAAATTATTTCCCTTGGCGGAGAGGTTAAATTTGGCGAAAAGTTTCTTTCTGTTAAAATACAAAGCGGCAAAATAGTAAGCGCTATAACGGATAAAGGCGAATATGAAACAGAGCATCTTATTCTGGCAATTGGCCATAGCGCAAGAGAAACCTATGAATATCTCTATTCGCTTGGCGCTTTTATGGCGGCAAAACCTTTTTCTGTTGGTGCAAGAATTGAGCATAAACAAAAAGACATTTCTCTTTCCCAGTATGGGGAGGACTATATAAATCTTCCTGCGGCAGATTATAAGCTTTCAACACATCTTCAATCGGCCTCGGTTTATACATTTTGTATGTGCCCGGGGGGATATGTTGTAAACTCCTCATCCCAAAAGGGCGAAATTGTGACAAACGGTTACAGCCTTCGTGCCCGTGATGGCGAAAACGCAAACAGCGCAGTGCTTGTTGCGGTTTCTCCCGAAATGTTTGGTATGAATCCGCTTGCAGGAATTGCTTTTCAAAAGGGAATAGAAAAAAGCGCATATGATGCAAGCTGCTCATATAAGGCCCCGTGCCAGATGGTTGGCGACTTTTTAAAGGGAAAACCCTCAACTACACTTGGCGATATTGCCCCAACTTACGATAAAGGCGTTTTTCTTACAGATTTATCCTGCTGCCTGCCGGATTTTATTTGTGCGGCAATGAGGGAAGGAATTAAGAATTTTGCCAATAAAATAAAAGGGTTTGACAGATATGATGCCCTTTTAACCGCGCCCGAAACCCGTTCATCATCGCCGGTTAAAATTATTCGCGATGAGAATATGGAGAGTAATATAAAAGGCATTTACCCCATAGGCGAAGGTAGCGGCTATGCAGGCGGAATAACTTCTTCTGCGGTTGACGGAATTGAAGCAGCACTTAAGATAATTGAAACAAAAGGAACATAATTTTGGTAAGTGTTTTGCCTAAACTATAAAAATCTTGATTGAAATTTGAGAAAATATAGTTGTTTAGAATAGAGTGAGTTCTATAGTTTGGAGACAATGTTTAATATTATAGAGAGTTTTTAAATTGAGTTACAAATAATAAATTTAGATAGGAGATTAGAAATATGGTAATTATAATAATTTTGTTTGCGGGTTTAATATTTTTTAAGTATCAGGATTGGTATAATTCTAAAGATCATTGTTCGTATGATGATGTTGAAACTTTGAGAGAAGATGCACAAGTGATTAATCTTACTTGTAATGTAGTTGGTAACAAACAAAAAAGAAGATGGCGAACTGAGGTTTATTTTGATGATGGTTTTAGATATATATCCCACAAGACCGATGTAAACAATTATATTCTAGGATATAGAATATCAATAACTGAAGGTGATAAAATAGATATCATTGAATTGGCTGTAGAAAAACATTCGAAAATTATTGAACAACGTGAATTGTCAAAAGAGATGTCTAAACAGAATTTGGAGGATATTATCAGTACAAATAGTGGCACAGCCTTGTTTGAAGTTCGAATTTATGATGCTGATGAAAATAGAGACTACAAAGAAATAAGGTACATTGATATAAAAAAATTTCCTATGGAAAAGCTTACACATAATAATACATATTATGTAATCGAAACATTCAAAGATGGAGTACAAAAGCATATATTCTATACAAAAAAAGATTGGAAAAAACAGAGAAAAATAATGAAAAAGGGTGATATGATGTTTTTTCCAAATATATAAAAAGGGTTTGACCGCTATGATGCCCTTTTAACCGCCCCCGAAACCCGTTCTTCGTCGCCGGTTAAAATTATTCGCGATGAAAATATGGAAAGTAATATTAAAGGAATTTACCCCATAGGCGAGGGTAGCGGATATGCAGGCGGAATAACTTCTTCTGCGGTTGACGGAATTGAAGTTGCACTTAAAATAATTAACAGGGAAGCATAAAAACACTTGATTTTTAAATTTTACTGTGCTATAATTTAGCTTGAACAATTTAATATTTCACACAGAGTGTCGGCGGTACTGCTATGGGTGCCGCAGGTGAAAAGGGAACACGGTTAGAATCCGTGACGATAACTGTCGCCGTATATATCAAATGTTTTTACATTCGTCGGTGAAAGCCGGTCATTGGGAAACTGAGAAGGCAGAATGTAAAAATGCAAAGCTTTTGCTTTATATGATATGAGTCGGAAGACCTGCTTTGATATTATTCCGTATGGGAATAATTTTTTTGTGTACATAAATTTGGCTCCGTTTTCAATTGGAGTTCTGTTTTGGTGTGCATAAATTGTGATTTACCGCAGGAAAACTCAGCTGTGGCAATTTTTTTATAAATTGCCACAGCTTTTTTAATATAAAAAATAAGAAAGAAGGAAAAAACATGAAGAAAAAACTACTTGCAACTTTGTTAACGCTCATTATGGTTTTAAGCACTATACCTGTATGGGCAGGAGAGGGCGATACTACCGTTTATGTTTCGGTAAGTAAATACGGCGAAATAGTAAATAGCAAAGATAATACTGCTATGGCATATTTACCCGTAACTTTAAACGGGGAATCTGCTTATAATCTTGACGATGTATTTCTGGCAACCCACGAAGAATACTTTTCAGATGGTGCAGAAGGCTATTCATCGGCAAACGGCGACTGGGGGCTTTACATCGAAAAGCTTTGGGGCGATGAAAGCGGAAACTTCGGCTATCAGGTAAATGGCGGCGCAGAATCTGTTTCAGGCCTTGATTTTATGGTTGAAAACGGCGATTTTATTGACGTTTGTATATATGAAAACCTGTATCCCGATACAGAAGGCTATGCAAAGTTTGACAAACAGTCTGAAACGTTTAGGATTGATGAAGAAATTGAACTTACACTTTCCTATGTTTCGGGCTACGATGAAAACTGGAACAGTGTATTTTCGCCTTGTGAAGGTGCAACTATTCTTATAAACGGCGAAGAAACAGATATTTTAACCGATGAAAACGGAAAAGCCGTTATAAACGTAGAAAATACGGGAAGCTATGTAATTTCAGCGGCAAAAAGTAAACTGGCAGGAGAGAGAGAGGTTGCAGCAATTACAGCGCCTGTTTGCGTTTTAACTGTTAAAGAGCCAAAGATAACAGAAATTACCCACGGCATTGCAAAAGAATATAATAATAGTGATTTAAGTGCCGATAAAGGTAATCTGCCTTGGATAATAGCTGATATGGCAGTATATGAAAGCCTTTTTCCTGAAAGCGAAAATATTTTAACTGACGAAAAGAAAAGTGAAGCGCTTTCTGTTATTGCTGAATTTGCAACTGAAACAGAAAAACCGGGCGATATAGCAAAATCAATTCTGGCTTTAAGGGCACTGGGTTTTGATGCGAGAAATATATATACCAAAAGCTTTGAAAAGGTTGATATAGTTTCGCGCCTTACTGATATGATTGACAATGGCGACAGCAAGGTTACAAACATCTATACCTTGCCTTACGTAATTATTGCTTTGAATTCCGGCGAAGGGTATGCATCAGAAGAACAAATGAATTATCTTTTAAATGCGGCCGTAGAAAGCAAAGATTTGTGGCAAAGCACCGAAGATGGTACTGATGCATTAACGCCAATGATTTTAGCCCTTGCGCCTTATTATAATACTGATGAAGAAATTAAAAGTATTGTTGACGAAACGGTTGAAATATTAAAAGCAGAGCAGCGTGAGGACGGCCTTATTGACGGCCCTGAAGGGTACGAGCCTGCATCTACCGCTCTGGCTATTTGTGCACTTTCTTCAATTGGAATAGATGCAAAAGAAGTTGAAAACGGCGGAGAAAACCTTGTGGATGGCCTTATGTCAACTGTAAACGAAAACCTTAATGCATTTCCAAATGCATTTGCAACCGAGCAGGGCTTTCGTGCAGTTTTGGCTTATCAGCTGTTACTCCAAAATGAAGGCAAAATTTATAACTTTAAAGATTATCCTATGAACGAGGCTAATATACCGGGCATAAATTATGCGCCTGTTATTTTTAAGGTTAATCCGTCAAGCGCTGTTGTTACAATCAGCGGATTTGATGAATTTTCAACTAATTGTTTTGATCTTGATGAGGGAAGTTATTCATACATAGCTTCAGCCAGAGGCTATAGCGATAGCGAGGGCGAGTTTGAAATAAAGAGTGAAGATGCAGAAAACAAAGCTGCAAAAATAATTGAAATTTCCCTTGAAAGAATAGTATATTCAGGTGGCGGCGGAGGCGGAGGAATATCAAAACCGGCTGCTCCTGAAAAAGATGAAGAAACAGTTAAAGAAGAAGATACTTCAGAAGAAAAAGAAAATACTGAAACAGAAAGCGAAGAAACAAAAGTTTTAACAGGCGAAACATTTGCTGATGTTTCTGAAAACGACTGGTATTATTCATCAGTAAAATATGCGTACGAGAATAATTTGTTTGCAGGTACAGATAAAGGCTTTGAACCAAATGTTCCAATGTCACGCGCTATGCTTGTAACAGTTTTACACCGCCTTGCAGCGCCATCTGAGGCTGCAAGCGAAACACTATTTGAAGATATAGAAAACGATACATGGTATTCAGAGGGCGTAAAATGGGCAAGCAGTAATGGGATTATAACAGGAATTACAAATACATCATTTGCACCAAACAGTAATATTACAAGAGAACAGCTGGCAGTAATTATTTACAGGTATGCAAATTTTATGGGATATGATACAGAAGTAAAAAATATAAATCTCGATAATTTCAGCGACAGAGATGAAATATCAGCCTTTGCTACAAATGCAATAAAATACGCTATTTCAAAAGGAATAATGAATGGAAAAGGAAACAATGTGATTGCGCCACTGGAAGGGGCAACAAGGGCAGAGGTTGCCACTATGATTATGCGCTTTGCAGAAATCGGAGATACACAAAATGAAGAATAAAGCGGTAATATTTTTACTTGTGGCGATTATAGCAATTTTCGGTGTACTTTTATGTGATAAAAACGTAAATAGGAATAATATCCCCGAAAATATATTGGTTGAAACAAAAGAAGAGCCACAGGCAGCTGTGGTGCAATTTCCCGAGGCCGAAACAAAGGAAGTAATTCCGGAAATAACACCACAGGTGCAATCTGTTGAAAAACCCATAGAAACAGCAGAAGTGCCTGAGGATATACCTTGCAATGAAGTTACCAGATGTACGTTATCCGTAGTTTGCAGTGAAGTTCTTGAAAACATAGATAATCTTAAAGAAAACAAAAAAGGTATTGTTCCTCCTGATGGAATTATTTTCAAAGAACAAGAAGTTGAGTTTTCTGAAGGGGAGAGTGTTTTTGACGTTCTTCTTCGTGAAATGAAGAAAAATGGCATACATCTTGAATATGTTGATACGCCAATGTATAACTCAGTATATATTGAAGGAATAGGAAATTTATACGAGTTTGACTGTGGCGATTATTCAGGCTGGCTTTATAGCGTAAACGGAGAAAAGCCCACATACGGTTGTTCGCAATACATAGTAAAAAACGGCGATAAAATAGTATTCAGCTTTAGCTGCAAGTAACAAAAAAAGAGATGAACTTTTGTTCATCTCTTTTTCGCTATGGTAATTATTCTTTTTCAAGTGCCAAAGTTACAGTTGTAATATCGCAAACTTCTGCAGGGCCATAGTACTGAATAGCACCGGGGTAAACATAATCGGTTTCAACTGCCCATTTATCTCTGTTAGCTTCGAAGAATTTGAAAGGCTTGCCATCAAGCTCAACAAGTGCTTTTTTAATAACAGGCTTGTCTTCGCCGTGTCTTCTTTCAATGTTCATCATTTTTGTTATTGGCATACCGCCTGCAATCCATTCAGTAGCAGGTTTTGAAAGGTTAGAAATTTTTGAAAGGTAACCATTATAACCATACTGAATAAGCATAAATGCGTTATAGCCAAGGCTGTAGCAGTAGTCAGCATCGAAGTTTGATGGGAATGCACATCTGCCTTCGTAACCGAGGAAGTGGTGAAGTGGCGAGAATTTGCCGGAGTATGTGCCATTTTTCTTTCTAGCTGCAAGCTTGTCAGCTACAATTGCTGAGAAAAGTTTTTCAGATTCAATGAGAGATACCTGAACGTTACCGTGTGGGTCACGCTCTAAAAAGAGCTGCTGCTGAATGCCCTGTGGCAAAATAGCAAATACTTCCATTGAAGCTTTTGTAAGGCCTTTTTCGATAAATGCATATTTATCGTTCCATGATGGAAGAGCGTTAAACTCGTCAGCCTTGCTGCCAGCTAAAAGCTCGTTGATTTCTGAAATTAAAACTGCAAATTCAGGAACAAATTCAACAACGCCTTCAGGAATAACAGCAACACCAAAGTTCATGCCGTTTGCCGCTCTGTTTGCAACAGAATCTGCAATATAGTCAGCAATTTCTGAAAGCGACATTTTCTTTTCAGCAACTTCTTCTGAAATAAGGCAAACGTTTGGCTGAGTTTTAAGAGCACACTCAAGCGCAACGTGAGAAGCACTTCTGCCCATAACTTTTACAAAGTGCCAGTATTTTTTAGCCGAGTTTGCATCACGGCAGATGTTACCAATAATTTCGCTGTAAGTTTTTGTAGCTGTGTCAAAACCGAAAGAGCAGTCAATGTCTTCGTTTTTAAGGTCGCCGTCAATAGTTTTTGGGCAACCGATAACCTGAACGCCGGTGTTGTTAGCTGCAAAATATTCAGCTAAAACTGCAGCATTTGTATTAGAATCGTCACCACCGATAATAACAATAGCAGTAATTCCGTGTTTTTTGCAAACTTCTGCAACAATTTTAAACTGCTCGGTAGTTTCAAGCTTTGTTCTGCCGCTGCCGATAATGTCAAAACCGCCGGTGTTTCTGTATTTATCAATATATTCGTCATCAAAAATAATATAGTTATCTTCAATTAAGCCGATAGGGCCGTTTTTGAAACCGTAAAGAACGTTTTCAGGGTTAGTTGATTTAAGTGCATCGTAAAGGCCGCAAATTACATTGTGTCCGCCGGGAGCCTGTCCACCGGAGAGAATAACACCAACAACCTGTTTTTTAGCTTCAGATGTGTTAGCGCCTTTCTGGAAAACGATTTCACGTTTGCCGTAAGTGTTAGGGAAGAGCGCCTGAATTTTTTCGCAATCAGCAACGCTTTTTGTTTCAGCGCCTTCAAGCACGCTGATTTCAGCAATACCACCACGAAGCATCTGAGGAAGCTTTGGTGAATATTCATATCTTGCTTTCTGTAATGATGAAATTTTCATAATATTTCTCCTGTTCTGTTAAATTCATACATTATTCATTATAATACAATTTTTTTAAAAGGTAAAGGGGTTTGTCAAAAAAATATCAATTTTTTTAAATGCCGAAAAATCTTCTGGCATTTTCTGTTGTTGCCATCGCAACTTCCTCAAAAGAAATTCCCCGAAGCTCGGCAATTTTTTCGGCAGTAAGGTGCATTAAAGTTGAATCGTTTCTCTTGCCTCTGTAAGGAGTGGGAGCCAGATATGGGGCATCGGTTTCAAGCATTAAGCGGTCAAGGGGAACATATTTTGCAACCTCCAAAGTTTTTGCCGCATTTTTAAATGTTACAACGCCGCCAAGGGAAATATAAAGCCCCATATTAAGTATAATTTTAAGAGTTTCAACGCTGCCTGAAAAACAGTGCATAACTGCTTTCATATCTCGTACATTTTCGCTTTTTAAAATTTCGAGATTATCCCGGCAGGCGTCACGCTCGTGAATTACTATTGGCATATTAAGCTCACGGGCCAGGGCGATTTGTTTTATATATCCTGCTTGTTGTCCTTCTTTTGAAATATCGTTATAATGATAATCAAGGCCAATTTCGCCGATTGCAACAACCTTTTTGCAGGAAAGAGCCGCCGCTTTTATTTTGCCAATGTCATCATCGCTTAAAAATTCTGCATCATAAGGATGAACGCCGACTGTTGCATAAACGTGGTCATATTTTTCTGCAAGGGAAATGCAATCTGACATACTTTCAATGCAGTCGCTTACATTTACAACCTTTTCAATTCCTTTTGATGGGAGAGATAATAAAAGCGCGTCTCTGTCTTCATTAAATTGTTTATCATTATAATGTGCATGTGAATCTATCATATAATACTCCTCTTGCTGGAAATGTAAAAAAAGTCCAGACCGCAAAAAGGCAAGTTCATATTAAGCCTCACTTGTCTAAAGGGAGGGGGACCACGCTAGCGGTGGAGGGATTTATGTTGAAAAATCAAAATTGATTTTTCTAAAATAATTTAAGCCTTTTTGCTACGAACAAACTTCACCTCTCGCTGTATAACATACAGCTTCGGGTATCCCTTACGGGTTCAGTTTGTCCGTTCTAAACATTTTTTCCTATTTCCTAAAATAAGTGGCTGTAAAAAATAATTTTTACAGCCACATCTTTAGCTAATTTTTGTTCCGTTTGGCATATCTTTATCGATGATTAAAACTGCTAAATCTTTTTTAGATGATGCCGCAAGTACCATACCTTCTGACAAAATGCCACGAAGTTTAACCGGCTTTAAGTTTGTAATTACAGGAACCTTTTTGCCCTTAAATTCTTCGGGGGAATAAACCTTTGCAATTCCCGATACAACCTGAATTACTTTGTCGCCGATATCAATTTTTGAAACTAAAAGCTTGTCGCTTCCTTCTGCTTTTTCACATTCCAAAACTTCGCCAACGCGAATTTCAAGCTTTGCAAAATCGTCAATTGAAATGTAGCTTTCTTCGGAAACTTCTTCTTTTTTCGCCTCTTCAGCTTTTTTGTTAAGCTCTTCAAAGAATTTAGCTTCGTCAATTCTCTGGAAAAGCGGTGTAGCTTCGCCAACCTCAGTTTCTGCTTTGTATGCGCCAAATGATGCAAGGCTTTCAAAAGTATCATCGGAAGAATTTATCTGCGCAAGAATGCTTTTTGCAGTTTCAGGCATTAAAGGCTTAAGCATAACTGCAATAAATCTTATGCTTTCAATAAGGTTATAAAGTACTGTTCCAAGTCTTGCCTTGTCCGCTTCGTTTTTAGCCAAAACCCATGGAGCAGTTTCATCGATATATTTGTTTGAGCGCTTTGCAAGAGAAATAACTGTGTCAGCTGCATCTGCAAGGCGGTATTCGTTCATTTTCGCCTTATAATCTTCAAATGTTTTAATTGCAAAACCTGAAAGCTCACTATCTAAAGCATCAGGTGTGTTTGCCGGCTGAACTGTGCCGCCAAAATACTTTTTAACCATTGCAACAGTTCTGTTTACAAGGTTGCCCAAATTGTTTGCAAGGTCAGAATTGTATCTTGCAATAATGTTTTCGTAGGAAATTGTTCCGTCCTGTGCATAAGGCATTTCGCTTAAAAGATAATATCTTATTGCGTCAACGCCAAACTGCGATGCAAGGTCATCAGCATATAAAACGTTGCCGCGTGATTTACTCATTTTGTCCATACCCGACAAAAGCCATGGATGACCGAAAACCTGTTTCGGAAGTGGCTCGCCAAGTGCCATAAGCATAATTGGCCAGTAAATTGTATGGAAACGGAGAATATCTTTACCGATAATGTGAACATCACATGGCCAGTATTTTTTGTAATTTTCGCCACTGCCGTCAGGGGAGTAGCCAAGAGCGGTAATGTAGTTTGAAAGTGCGTCAATCCAAACATAAATTACGTGTTTATCGTCAAAATCAACGGGAACGCCCCAATTAAACGATGTTCTCGAAACACAAAGGTCCTGAAGGCCGGGCTTTAAGAAGTTGTTAACCATTTCTTTTTTGCGGCTTTCGGGCATAATAAATTCGGGGTTTTCTTCAATATGTTTCATCAGGCGGTCCTGATATTTGCTCATTTTGAAAAAGTAAGCTTCTTCTTTTGTTTTTTTAACAGGACGACCACAGTCAG
Source organism: Clostridia bacterium (assembly GCA_045590195.1). Taxonomy (GTDB): domain Bacteria; phylum Bacillota; class Clostridia; order UMGS1883; family UMGS1540; genus JAZNQN01. The sequence goes on from JAZNQN010000058.1 coordinate 52,777, forward strand.
GGCAGCAACCGTCAACCAGCTGTGTTTCGGTAAAAAAGCTTTCACATGGAACGCAGTAAAGGCCTTCGTATTCGCCTTTGTAAATATCGCCTTGTTCATAAAGCTTTTTGAAAATTTTCTTAACAGCTTCAACGTGATAATCATCGGTTGTTCTTATAAAGTGATTGTAATCGGCGCCCATAAGGTCCCAGATGTTTTTTATTTCGCCTGCAACGCCGTCAACATATTTTTGTGGAGTAATGCCTTCTGCTTCGGCAATTTCCTGAATTTTCTGGCCGTGTTCGTCAGTTCCTGTAAGGAAGAACACATCAAATCCCATCATTTTTTTAAATCTTGCAATTGCATCTGTTAAAACAACCTCGTAAGTGTTTCCGATATGTGGCTTTCTTGAAGTATAAGCAATTGCGGTGGTTATATAAAATTTTTCTTTTTCGCTCATAAAACTACCTCGTTTCTGACATTATTTTACTATTTTATCACTTTTATAATAAATATTCAAGCTATATTTTAATATTTACCCATTTTCCTGATTTAAATCTTAGCGATGCAAGGGTAAATCTTGTTGCCTGGTCGGCAACAACGCCAAGCCATATACCAAATATACCCATATTAAAAATATATCCGAAAAGATATGAAAAGCCTGACCTTACCAAAGTTGTACTGATTGATGCAACTGCCGCGGTAAACTTCGTGTCGCCTGCGCCGCGAAGGCACCCCATGTAAGTTATCTGCCTTACCTGGAAAATAACAGTTATAATAATTGCATAAACCAAAGTTTTGCCAATTTCAACAATTTCCACCTCGTCGAAAAACAGCGTCATTATAAATTCGGAACTGAGAGCATAGAAAATTGCCATTGCAATTGTTATTATAAGGCCAACTCTCTGGCAACCTCGGCCGTATTCTTTGGCTGTTTCGGGGTCTTGCTGGCCAAGGCTTCTGCCAACAAGAGCAACTGCGGCCGCCTGCATACCGTCGCCAAAAGCAAATGAAAGGCTTAAAATGTTCATTGCAACCTGATGAGCCGCCATAGCATAAGTGCCTTGAGCTGCCGCCATTAAAGCCGTTGCCATAAAGCCAACGCGTAGGAGAATTTGTTCAAAGAAAACGCTGTAACCAACGTTGAAAATACTTTTTACATATTCAAACGAAGGCTTTATTTTTTCCTTAATAATGTACGGAATATTTATAAAGCAGGAAGGCTTTGAAATTGAAATTATGCTCATTACCGATGAAACAACCGTACCCAGAACAGTTGCAAGGGCCGCACCTGTAATTCCAAGCCTTGGAAAACCGAATTTTCCGCCGATAAGTAAGTAGTTGAAAATAACATTAACAGTATTCGAAGTAATGTTTGTACGCATTGTAATTTTTGTATTGCCTGCGCCGCGCTGAGCAGAGTTTATACAAATCTGAATGCAGTTGAAAATCATACCGCCCATAATTATTCTGAAATATGTAACCGCCATGGAGTGTGTGTCGGGTGTTGCGCCACACCATATCAGAATTTGTGGAGCAAATAAAACGAAAACAACGCTTAATACTGCGGCAAGAATAATAACAAGGGAAAGGGTGGTAAGCAAAATTCCGTTTGCTGATTTTTTGTCGTTTTGTCCAAGGCGCCTTGCAACAAGAGCAGAAACCGCAACGCTAAGTGCCATAAATATGGAAAGCCCTAAAAATTTGGGCTGAGTTGTAAGGCCAACGGCGGCAACCGCTTCAGGACCCATAGAGCTTACCATAAACGAGTCAACAAGGCCTGCAAAACAAACGAAAAACGATTCCAGCATAGATGGAATTGCCATAGTTAATATAGTAGAAAAAGTTCCTTTTTTAAACCCTTTCATTAAATGTCATCTCTTTTCACAAAATTTTTCCAATTATAGTGTTTTCTTTAATAAACATAATGCAGCAATATGTATTGTCGCCAATAATATTATAAATTTCATCAGCACTTTTCGTACCCTCGGCAACAGTGTGAGGGCTGTTGGCAACATAGCCAACTATGCCAAGCCCCGGCAGAGAAACAGAAATTGCCTTGCTGTCAAACATATTATCGGTATCTTTTAAAAGTTTTGCAACCTGACCAACTTTTATGGGCGACGTACCATATTTATAAAATGTACCTGTAATGGTAACAAAAATTTCTTCCAAAATAATCACCGAAGTCATTTTATCATATTTTAATACTAAATTCAATATAAAATTAAATTTAAAACATAAATTGCGAGAACAAAAAAACTGTAATTTTTTTAAAAATAGAAGAAAATATCAGTTGAAAATACATATATTTATGAGTTAAAATAGTATCAGAAGTTTCCAACTAAATTATATCATATTTGTTTTGTTATATTTTTTGTCAGTTTTTTTATACTAAATAACATTAAATTTATGATAAAATTTTGAAAAGAGTATTTTTTCAGGAGGTTTTTGTATGCGAAAAACAACAAGAGAAAAAGCCGGAATAGGTGCAATAAAATGTATTGCCTTATTTTGTGCTGTTTGTATCATTGCCACAATGCTTTCGTGCGCTGTGTTTGCAGAAAGCGATGTTACTGTAACGGTTTCAGATGTTACAAACGATATTATTACAATAAGCGGAAGTGCTCCGGTGGACACAATGATATCCATTAAAATTTTAAAGCCGGGAGTATCCCTAAGCAGCACAATTTCAAATGCAACTGATGCAGATGATTTTCAGTTTTTAGATGTTGTGTTCAGTAAAGGCGGAAAGTTTTCCCGCAGTATCAAAATGGATACAGGAGTAGCACCAAATAAAAATGAAGGTGCATTTACCATAGTGGTAAGCATAAATGGAAAACGCGTTTACTACAACGATAACTTTTTGTTCTATTCAAATGAAACAAAACTCAATTTTGTAGAAAGCCTTAAAAGCGACAGTAAAGCACAGCTTCTTGAAACAGAAGGCGGCGTTTCCAAACTTGAAAAAATATTTGAAACATATTCACTTTCAGGTCACGAGCTTTATGGCGAATCTTCGATAGAAGATCTTGCCGAAGTAATTTGTGCACAGGAAAGCAGAATAAATATAGCAGAGCCTTCAGATGTAGATGCATTTTTATTGAAAGCACTTGTGCTTTCAGCATTTGACAGTAGCAGCAGTAAGCTTTTTGCAAATAGCGAAATCAAATATGCTGATGTATGGGCTAAAAATGGCGATGCGGTTGACGCGCTCTATTCAGATAAATTTGTAAATGATTTAAGTGACGATGGCAAAAGTGCCGTTGCCGCTTTCATGCTCAGCACCGACTATAGTGGAGCACAGTTTGAAGATATATTTAAAACCTTTGAAGAAAGCATATATTATCATCTTATAAAAAGTAATAACGCAATGGGAACAGGGCATATTGAAAAACTTCTTCTTACTGATTATAAAACTGTATACGAAAACGCAGGCTTTAAGCTTGAGCTAATTGAAAATATTACAAACAACAAAGAAAAAACAACAAAACTTAATAATCTGCTTGAAAGTTCTGCTGAAACTTTACAGACGCTAGCTACAGATTTTAATACAATAATGGCGGCAGAATATGTAGAAGGAGGCTCAACTGGTGGAAACAGCGGTGGCGGAGGTTCATCTTCCGGTGGTCCTTCATCATCTGCGGGTGCACCTGCAGGTGGCGGCGGAGGCGGCTTTACCGGCGGAACAGAAGCGCCAAAGCCTACCGAATCTCCCGTAGCGGCTCATCCTTTTAAGGATATGGAAAGTGCTGCATGGGCAAGAGAGGCAGTTGAATACCTTTATAAAGAAGGAATTGTAAATGGCAGAAGCGAAACGGAGTTTGTGCCAAGTGCAACAGTTACACGTGCAGAGCTTGTAAAAATGATTTGTCAGGCTATGAAAATTGAAGAAACAACCACCCAAATTACTTTCTCTGATGTGGTTGGCAGTGAATGGTTTGCACCATTTGCAAACCGTGCGCTGGCGGCAGGAATTGTAAAAGGTGACGGTGGTGCATTTTATGGAAACCGCGAAATAACAAGAGAAGATGCTGCTGTTATAATTTTCAGAGCACTGGGGCTTGAAAATAAAGGAGAAGTTAATTTTTCCGATAAAGATGCAGTTTCTGATTATGCTAAGGAAGCAATAGCTTCAATGGTTAGTGCCGGCATTATAAACGGAATGGGCGACGGAACATTTGCTCCAAAAGCAACCCTTACCCGCGCTCAGGCGGCACAGCTTATTTATAACGCTATAAAAGGAGGTACAAATTAATGAAAAAAACATTAGCTTTTATACTTGCGCTTACACTAATGCTTTCTTTGGCATTTGTACCTGTAGGTGCGGCAGAAGAATTTGAAGGCGATTTAAACTTTATTAAAGCTTTCGGTTTTACTCCGGCAGATAAAGAGGTTTATGCAGATACTGCCATTACCAGAATTGAGCTTGCAGAAATTTTTTATAATATTATTTTTCCTGATAATAATAAATCAAATGAATACTACGGCGAAAAAGATTTTCCTGATGTTCCACTGGAGAAAAAACACATTGCTGCAACAGTTTATGGTATGGGCGTAATGCGCGGATATTCCGACGATGTTTTTGCACCAAACGACGCTGTTACATTTACTCAGGCAGTAAAAGCTGTGGTAAGCTTTTTAGGGTACGACCTTCAGGCACAAAACCTTGGCGGATACCCATCGGGTTACCTTGCACAGGCTACACGCCTTCAGATTATGCCTGGTGTAAACATACCCGGCGATGCAGTGGCAACTTATGGAGGTATTGCAGCACTTTTCAAAAAAGCACTGAGTGCAGATATTGCTGTATGGAACAGAACAGGCGTAGACGGAACTGCTGTTTTAGATGTTCAGGAAAATGTAAATTACCTTAAATATTACAGAGGTATCAGTATTTTAAGAGGAACTGTTACAAGTAACTACCTTACTGATATTTACGGAGGCGAAGCCAAAAACTTTTTTGGTGTGTGCATAAATGATTTCCCAATGGAAATTGAAAAAGGTGCCAAAGGAATACAAGATTTGCTTGGATACGATGTTCATGT